>NZ_JBVHPJ010000008.1:241809-434354 GCF_055567995.1 Streptomyces sp. NPDC026246
AGGCCGCAGGCCGGGGGCAACCGACGGCGGGCCGCTGGCCGGTCCGGCCCGCACGACGCGCCGCAAGCCGCGCACCGCGGGTGGCGGGCGGCCGGCCGGGCCGCAGGCCGCAATGCGCCGTGCCGCAGGCCGCAGGCCGGGGGCAACCGACGGCGGGCCGCTGGCCGGTCCGGCCCGCACGACGCGCCGCAAGCCGCGCACCGCGGGTGGCGGGCGGCCGGGCCGCGGGCC
This sequence comes from Streptomyces sp. NPDC026246, assembly GCF_055567995.1. NCBI lineage: Bacteria > Bacillati > Actinomycetota > Actinomycetes > Kitasatosporales > Streptomycetaceae > Streptomyces > Streptomyces sp. NPDC026246. The sequence goes on from NZ_JBVHPJ010000008.1 coordinate 242,041, forward strand.
GCCGTGCAACGTGCCGCAAGCCGCGGGCGACCGGGCCGCTGGCCGTGCGACGTGCCGCAGGTCGCAGGCCGCCGTGCGACGTGCCGGGGGCCGTGGGCGACGGGCAGCGGGCAGCGGGCCCGCGGGGAAGGTCGCCCCCCGGCCCTACCCCAGCCGCTTCCTCACCGGCTCGCCCTCCAGCGGCGGTGCCGTGACTCCGCCGTGTCGCAGGCACTCCGGTCGCCGGCACCCCGGCGGCGGCCTGCGTACCGCCGCGGCGGCCACCACCGCGCCCGCCACGAGCGCACCCGCGCACCACCCCATCGCCCGCCCGAAGGCCGCGTCGAAGGCCTCCGGCTCCCGGTACGCCTCCTCGCCCATCCCCGTGAGCAGCGGCAGCGCCGCCACCGCGACCAGCCCCGCCGCACGGGCCGCCGCGTTGTTGACGCCGGACGCCAGCCCGGCCCGGGCCACGCTCACCGACCCGAGGACCGCCGCCGTCAGCGGTGCCACCAGCGTCACCATCCCCAGCCCGAGCACCAGCAGCGCGGGCAGCACGTCGCGGACGTACGACGCCCCCGGCCCGGCCCGCAGCATCAGCAGCATCCCGGCCGCGCACAGCAGCGGCCCCACCGTCAGCGGGATCCGCGGCCCGATGCGGTCGGCCAGTTCCCCGGAGCGCGCGGACAGCAGCAGCATCAGCACGGTCGTCGGCAGCAGGGCCGTACCGGCGGCGAGGGCCGAGTAGCCCACGACGACCTGGAGCTGGAGCGCGGCGAGGAAGAAGAAGCCGCCGAGGGCCGCGTACACGCACAGCGTCACCAGGTTGACGGCCGTGAACTGCCGGGACGCGAAGATGTCCGGCGGCAGCATCGGATCCGGCCGGCGCCGCTCGGTCACGACGAACGCGACGGCCGCGCCCACCCCGGCCGCCCCGGAGACCACCACCACCGCGCCGCCCTCCGGGGCCTTGATCAGCGCGTACGTCACCAGCGCGAGCGCCAGCGCCCCGAGCACCGCCCCCGCCACGTCGAACCGCCCGTGTGCCCGCCCTCCCCCGGCGCCCTCCGGGCGGGCGGGGCCGCCGCCCGACTCGGGGACGTGCCGCAGGGCCACCGGCACGCACACCAGCGCCAGCGGCACGTTCAGCAGGAACACCCAGCGCCAGCCCGGCCCGTCCACCAGCCAGCCCCCGACGAACGGCCCGACGGCCGCGCCGACCCCGCCGAACCCGGACCACAGCCCCACGGCCCGCCCCCGGTCGTCGGGGTGGAAGGACGCCTGGATCAGCGCCAGCGACCCGGGCGTCAGGAGCGCGCCGCCCACCCCCTGCAGGGCCCGCGCGGCGATCAGCACACCCGCGTTCGGCGCGATCCCGCACAGCAGCGACGCCGCCGCGAACCACACCACGCCGACGACGAACACCTTCCGCCGCCCGAACCGGTCCCCGAGCGCCCCGCCCAGCAGAATCAGCCCGGCGAGCGTGACCATGTACGCGTTGACCGTCCACTGCAGGACGGCCAGGTCCGCGTCGAGGTCGCGGCCGATGCGCGGCAGCGCGACGTTGACGACGGTCGAGTCCAGCATCGCCATGCCGGAGCCGAGCACGGTGGTGAGCAGGACCCACTTGCCCTGCGGTGAGGCCAGCCGGACATCGGGCATGCAGGGAGCATAGGAGCATACGGAAGAGCCCGGCACCTCAGGAGGTGCCGGGCTCGACGCGAGCGGGACCGGGAACTACTTGATCTTCGTGCCGGTCGAGCGCAGGTGGCCGCAGGCCTCGACCACGCGGGCGGCCATGGAGGCCTCGGCCAGCTTGCCCCAGGTGCGCGGGTCGTAGGTCTTCTTGTTGCCGACCTCGCCGTCGACCTTCAGGACACCGTCGTAGTTGCGGAACATGTGGTCCGCGACCGGGCGCGTGAACGCGTACTGGGTGTCCGTGTCGATGTTCATCTTCACGACGCCGTTCTCCAGCGCGGTGCGGATCTCCTCCTCCGTGGAGCCGGAGCCGCCGTGGAAGACGAAGTCGAACGGGGAGCCCTTGCCGTACTTGGCGGCGACGCCCTCGTTCAGCTCCTTGAGCAGTTCGGGGCGCAGGACGACGTTGCCCGGCTTGTACACGCCGTGCACGTTGCCGAAGGACGCGGCGAGCAGGTAGCGGCCCTTCTCGCCCAGGCCCAGGGCCTCGGCGGTGCGGATCGCGTCGTCGACCGTGGTGTAGAGGGAGTCGTTGATCTCGTGGGTGACGCCGTCCTCCTCGCCACCGGTGGGGGTGATCTCCACCTCGAGGATGATCTTCGCGGCGCGGGCCTGCTCCAGCAGCTCCTGCGCGATGGAGAGGTTGTCGGCGAGGGTCTCGGCGGAGCCGTCCCACATGTGCGACTGGAACAGGGGGGCCAGGCCGGCGTCGACCCGCTTCTTGGACAGCGCCAGCAGCGGGCGTACGTACCCGTCGAGCTTGTCCTTGGGGCAGTGGTCGGTGTGCAGCGCGATGTTCACCGGGTACTTCTCGGCGACGATGTGCGCGAACTCGGCCAGGGCGACGGCGCCGGTGACCATGTCCTTGCTGTACTGGCCGCCAAGGAACTCGGCGCCACCCGTGGAGATCTGGACGATGCCGTCGCTCTCCGCCTCGGCGAACCCGCGCAGGGCCGCGTGGAGGGTCTGGGTGGAGGTCACGTTGATGGCCGGGTAGGCGAACTTTCCTGCCTTCGCCCGGTCCAGCATCTCGTTGTAGACCTCGGGAGTTGCGATGGGCATGCGTCCGCTCCTTGTATCTGCGGGTTGACGTACTGCTGTGTCTAACGGCCCTGACCTAGACCTTGGGGTGCGACGTCATCGTCGGCCCCATCTTTCCAGACTCGGCCGGGAGGTCCAGGTCGCTGTCCACGCCCTGGTCAGTCCAGGCCCAGCTCGTCCTTGGAGAACGCGAAGAGGTACGGCACACCGGCGCCCTCCCGGATCTTCTCCGCGGCACCGGTCGCCCGGTCGACGATGGTCGCGACGGCGACGACCTCGGCCCCGGCCTCGCGCACGGCCTCGACGGCGGTGAGCGGGGAGCCGCCGGTGGTGGAGGTGTCCTCGACGACCAGCACGCGGCGGCCGGCGATGTCCGGGCCCTCGACGCGGCGCTGCAGACCGTGCGCCTTGGCGGCCTTGCGCACGACGAAGGCGTCCAGGCGCTTCCCGCGGGCGGCGGCCGCGTGCAGCATCGCGGCGGCGACCGGGTCCGCGCCCATGGTCAGCCCGCCGACGGCGTCGAAGTCCAGCTCCGCGGTCAGGTCCAGCAGCACCTGCCCGACCAGCGGGGCGGCCTCGCCGTCGAGGGTGACGCGGCGCAGGTCCACGTAGTAGTCGGCCTCGAGACCCGACGACAGGGTCACCTTGCCGTGCACCACGGCCTTGTCCTTGATCTGCTGCAGCAGCGCGCCGCGTGTGTCCGTCATGCCGCCCAGCTTAGAGGCGGCGCCAGCTCCAGGTCGTGGTGGCCTCCAGCGGCTCCAGGGGCGTGACCAGGCGCGGCAGGGTGTTGAGCCCGTTGGGCGGACCGGTCTGCGGCTCGACGCACACCGCCTCGCGCTGCTCGTCGTAGACGACGACCCACTCCGCCCGGCTGGACACGGTCAGCTCCAGCTGCCCCGGCCAGGTCAGGGTGGCCTCGACGCCACCGGGCATGCCGAAGCAGTCGTCCCAGGGCCCGGGCTTCGGGTCGAGGCGGTTGCCGGTGGGCAGGTGGTCGTCGCCGCGCTCCTCCTGCCAGGCGGGGGCGAAGTCGAGGGTCACGTCCTCGCCGCCGAGGTTGCGGTTGAACCAGGGGTGCCAGCCGATCTGCGCCGGGAAGGACGACTCGTACGTCTCCACCGAGATCGTCAGCGTCAGGGAGTCCGCGGTGAGGGCGACGACCTGGGTGACGCGGCCCGGGTGCGGCCAGGGGTCGGTGAGTTCGCAGGTGATGACGGCCTCGGACGCGGTCCGGCGGGCGGTGCGCCAGGCGGTGTCGCGGACGGTGCCGTGGATGGCGTGGGGCGGGGCGTTGAGCGGTAGCTGCCGCACCTCGGCGCCGTCGAGGAAGCGGCCGTCGCGGGTGCGTCCGCACCACGGCACCATCGGGAAGCAGCCGAACCGCTCGCCCTGGCGCAGCAGTTCCGTACCGCCGATGCGCAGCCCACCGATCCGGCCGCCGTTGCCCGGCTGCACCGTCGCCTCCGCGTCACCCGCGGTCAGCGTGATCTCTTCGTCGCTCACGGGACGACCCTACTGGGGTGGATCAAGAGGGCCCGGCCCGTGGACGGGTGTCCGCGGCCCGCCGGGGTTCAGCGGCGGCGGCGCAGGGCCCGGACCGCGACGACGGCCGAGGCCAGGGCGAGGGCCGCCGCCGGGGCCGCCCAGCGCAGCGGGGCCGGGGGCGACACGGTCTGCGGGGCGGGCACGGGGGCGTACCGGCCGCGCGGCGGGGCGTGGTCCACCTCCTCGGCACTGCGACCGATCATGGTCCGGCGGGCGTGGGCCGCCTCGGCCATGCCGTCCTCGTCGTCGTCGTCCTCGTCGTCCTCGTCGTCCTGCACGGGCGGTTCGGCGGCGGAGGGCGGGAGGCCGGCGCCGAAGGCGGGGCGGGGTTCCTCGGTGAGACCGGGCCCGGCGGGCTCGCCGTCGCCGTTTCCGGCCCCGGTGTCCTCCGGGGTCGCGGTGTCCTCCGGGGTCGCGGGGGTTTTCCCGGACGCCGCGGGGGGCGGGGGCGGGTCGTCCGCGTCGGGGGTCGTCTCGTGGTCGGTCGTGGCGCGGGGTTCGAAGTCCTGCGTGGCGGGCGGTGTCGTCGGCCCGGCCTCGGCCGCCGGCTCGGGGGCGGCCCCGGCCAGATGCTCCGCGAAACGGTTCAGCAGCCGGGTGACGGCACTGTCCACCGCGTCCGCCGGGAGGTCCTTGATGCGGCCGTCCGCGGTCGCCGTGCCGTCGAAGACGACCGTGCAGCCGTCCTCCGACTCCCGCAGGGCGATCCGCAGCGCGAGCGTGACGGAACCGCTGCCGCGCGCCTCCTCGGCCTGCCCGTCGGCGGTGTACGAACCGTCCTCGCGCCGGGACAGCCGGACGGCACCGCGGTAGGTGACGGAGTGGCTCCCGACCCGGACCTTCAGCCGGCCGGCGACGGGCTCGGCGCCCGCGTCCTGCTGGAGCCCGGGAACGGCCCGGGCGACCCGCGCGGGGTCGTCCAGCACCCCCCTGAGCCGCTCGGCCGGGACCGGAACGAACACCTCGTGCTCCATGTCGACGGACTCTACCCAGCACGGCCCGGATCGCACCCCCGGCTGAGGGATTCACACCCGATCCACCCCCACCGGGCGTATGCTCGCGCCCCTCCTTCGCGGGCCGCCGCCCGCGTCCCGTCAGTACCGGGGATGCAGCAGGGTGGAGGCCGGCAGGCCGCCGATCCGCGTCGCGCGGACCTGTCGGGTCCCCGTCCGCAGCGCGGCCGGTGTCAGGGCGGCGGGCCGCGGCCCCGCCGGGTCGATCCGCGGCCGTGGCTGTGCCCGGGCGGCCAGGACGAAACCGTGGTCGCCCGGGGGCCGGGAGCGGCCGGGGCGTGCGTCCCGGCCGGGTCGGGGCGCGCTCACGCCGTAGGGGGCGGTGCGCAGGCCGGCGGCGCGGACGGACGCCTCGACGGTCCAGAAGACGCGCGGGCCGGCCGCGACGCCCCCGGCGTGCACGACCAGCCGGCCACCGGGGGCCAGGGCGCGCCGTGCCAGGCCGTAGAACTCCTGCGAGTACAGCTTCGTGCCGGGCGTGAGCTCCGGGTCCGGCAGGTCGCAGACGATCACGTCGTACGCCTCCGGGGGCAGGGCGCGCAGCCGGCCGAAGGCGTCGTCGATCGTCACGTGCACGCGGCGGTCGCCGAAGGCGTGCCGGTTCAGCGCGGACAGGCCCGGGTCGGTGCGGGCGAGCCGGACCACCTCCGCGTCGGCCTCGACGACGTCGATCCGCTCCACCCCCCGGTGGCGCAGCACCTCGCGGACGGCCAGGCCGTCCCCGCCGCCGAGGACGAGCACGCGCGCGTGCGGCCCGGCCATGGCCGGATGGACCAGGGCCTCGTGCCGGCGCCGCCCGTCGGGCCCGCCGGCCCGCAGCCGCCCGTCGAGGAACAGGTGCAGGGGCCGCCCGCCGGTGCCGCCGGCCACGACGATCTCCTGCACGCCGCTGCGCAGGGCTACCCGTACGTCCGCGCCGTACACCGCGTGCCGTGCTGCCCGTTCGAAGTCGTCGGCGAGGAGGGCCGCGGTGGCGAGGAGCGCGAGGACGAGGACGTTGGCGAGCAGCAGCAGCCGGCGGGCGCGCCCGCTCAGGTCCCGCCGGAACAGGCCGCACACCAGGGCGCAGCCGACCACGGCGTTGACGGCACCGGTCAGGAGCGCGCCGGTCAGCTGCCCGAGGCGGGGCAGCAGCAGGAAGGGGAACGCCAGTCCGCCGACGAGGGCGCCGACGTAGTCCGCGGCGAACAGGTCGGCGACCGCGCCGCCCGGGTCCTGGCGGCGGATGCGCTGGATCAGCTCCATCAGCAGCGGGATCTCGGCGCCGATGAGCAGCCCGGTGGCGAGCGAGAAGGCGACCAGGAGCCCGCGCGTCGTCGCGCCTTCGCCCTCCATGCCGCCCCCGTCACCGGTCCAGGCGAACACCGCGTACAGCGCCAGGGCGCTGGAGCCGCCGACCAGGGCCAGGAGGGCCTCGACGGCGCCGAACCCGGCCGCGGCCAGCCCGCGCAGCCGTTTGGCGGCGAGGGAGCCGAGGCCCATGGCGAAGACCATGACGGACAGCACGACGGAGGCCTGCGTGACGGAGTCGCCCATCAAGTACGAGGCCACGGCGACCAGTTCCAGCTCGTACACGAGTCCGCAGGCCGCACAGACGAACACGCCCGCGAGGACCAGGAACCGTCCGGTGCCGGGACGCACGGGCAGCGGCATCGGGTCGGCCGGGCCGCCCGATACGTGCTGAGGGCCGCCCGCCGGGCCGCCCGAGTCGCTCCGGGGCGGCCGGGAAGCGGGCGGGGCGGGCGCGGGCGGCTCGATCACCCTGCGACGTTACGTCACGCACCGACAGGGGATCGTCACCCACAGGAGTGGTGCTGGTTTACGGCGGCCGCCCGACGGTACGAGATCCGTTTCGGCGCGACCGGTGACTCCTCGCCCCTCCCGCCGGCGGGCGTCACAGGACGGGGACGGCCGCCCGGTTGCGCACCCCCACCCGGGTCCGGGTCGCCACCAGTTGCCCCTCCTGCGGATAGGCGTGCCAGGTCCGCCAGTGCACCTGCCCCTCGTGGTGCTGAGCGAGCAGTGCGGTGAAGGCGTGGGGGCTGCCCGGGAAGACACCGGCGAGACCGTGCGGGTGGTCGGAGACCAGGTCGAGCAGTTCCTGGGCCCGGCCCGCGAAGGAGCCGGGCGAGAGGACCTCCACCCGGGCCGCGAACTCGTACTCCCAGTCGCCCACCCGCTTGGCGACGCCGAGCGGGAGCGGGGCGCTGCTGCCCGGGATGCAGGCCACCGTCTCCGAGCGGATGCCGCCCTGCTCCTCCAGTACGACCTGGTGCGACGCGCCGAGCAGCCTCAACTGCAGTTTTATGCCCGTCAGTTCGAGGTCGAGCGTGGCCAGCGCCGGGAGCGGCTCGCGCCCCAGGGCCCAGGCGAGATCGTCCGCGCGCGTGTCGGTGTAGGAGGTGTTCAGGGTCGTGAGCATCGATCGGCTCCGCAAGCACACAAGGAGAGCGAGGAGGGGAGTTGGGTCCGTGGCGCCCCGGACGCACCGGAGGATGTCGGCCCGGCCGGCGCGGTCGGCCGGTTACTGGGAGGTGTCCGCAGAACGTCCGAGAGGTGCGTCGGTTGATTCAGAGGGAATCACGAACCGTGCCCCCGTCACAGCGTTTTTACCCAAGTTCGGAGGGTTTCCATCCCTCAGAGGGCTCCTCTGGTCACCTGTTCAACCACGGCGTGCGCCCGGGCCGGGGAGGCGTGCGCCGGTGCGTGACGCCTCCGGGCACACAGCGGGTGGGGACGGGCGCCCGTGCGTCCCGGCGACCGGCCGAAGTCACCGGCCGGGAGCCGTAGTTGCCGAGGCGGTGGCGAAGAGCCCGTGCCCGCGTGCCCGGTCGGTCCCGGGGACGGACGGGGCAGCGCGCTCGCATGTGACGCACGAGGTCAGAGGTTCGAGGCATCCGTCGTACGGGGAGCGGCCGGGCGGGAGGCGTGCGCCGCCTGTGCGCGCCGCGGCGACGGCCGGACGCGACGACGCGGGGCCCGCCCCAGGTGCGGGCCCCGCGTGCGGTGGCCGTGGCCGGATACTCCCTCCCGGAGGGTGCCGCCGGCCTCGGTCAGCTGCCTCCGCCGCCGCCGCAGCCACCGCCTCCGCCGCAGGACGACCCGCCTCCGCAGGACGAGCCTCCGCCGCAGGAGCTTCCCCCGTGGTGGCTGTCGCCACCGCCGGACGAGCCGGAGTCTCCCCCGCCCGCCCACCAGCTCGTGCTGCCGCTGTCGCGGGACGATCTGCCGCCCGTCCGCGCCGCCGCCGGGCGGCGGGAGCCGCCCCGGCGGGCGAGCGACACCAGCGCCCCCACGAACAGGATCGCGATCACCGCCAGGATGATGCCGACGAACATGGCGTCACCCCTCCTTCCGTTTCCCCCGAAGCGGCCCCCCGTGGGCGCCTCGCTCTTGCGTGACCGGGAGATGCCCGTCCCCCGCGCGCGCCAAAGCAGAGTTGAGGAACTCCAGAGCTTCGGCGCAGGATGGCCGGCATGACCTCCAGCGCGCGCCCCCTCCTCAACCGCCGGCTCGCCGAGTTCGGGACGACGATCTTCGCCGAGATGTCGGCCCTGGCCCTGAGCACCGGGGCCATCAACCTCGGTCAGGGCTTCCCGGACACCGACGGCCCCGAGGAGATCAGGGAGGCGGCCGTGCGGGCCCTGCGCGACGGCCGCGGCAACCAGTACCCGCCCGGTCCCGGCGTTCCCGAGCTGCGCACCGCGATCACCGCCCACCAGCAGCGCCGCTACGGCCTGTCCCTCGACCCGGACACCGAGGTCCTGGTCACCGCGGGCGCCACCGAGGCCATCGCGGCCGCCCTGCTGGCCCTGGTGGAACCGGGCGACGAGGTGGTCGCCCTGGAGCCGTACTACGACTCCTACGCGGCGTGCATCGCGATGGCGGGCGGGCGCCGGGTGCCGGTCACCCTGCGCGCCGACCTCGAGGAGGGCCGTTTCCGCCTGGACCTGGACGAGCTGCGCGACGCCGTCACCGACCGCACCCGGCTGCTGCTGGTCAACACGCCGCACAACCCGACCGGCACGGTCCTCACCCGCGCGGAGCTGGCCGCGATCGCCGAGCTGGCGGTCGAGCGGGATCTGCTGGTGGTGACCGACGAGGTGTACGAGCACCTGGTCTTCGACGACGCCGAGCACGTGCCGCTGGCGACGTTCCCGGGGATGCGCGAGCGCACGGTGACCATCTCCAGCAGCGGCAAGACCTACTCGTTCACCGGCTGGAAGGTCGGCTGGGTGACGGCGGCCCCGGACCTGGTCACGGCGGTGCGCTCGGCCAAGCAGTACCTGACCTACGTCTCGGCGGGGCCGCTGCAGTACGCGATCGCCGAGGCGCTGTCGCTGCCCGAGTCGTACTTCACGGACTTCCGCGCCGACATGCTGGCCAAGCGGAACCTGCTGGCGGCAGGACTGGAGGAGGCCGGCTTCCGGGTCTTCCGCCCCTCGGGCACCTACTTCGTCACCACCGACGTCCGCCCCCTCGGCGAGAGCGACGGCTTCGCCTTCTGCCGCGCCCTGCCGGAACGCGCGGGCGTCGTCGCCATCCCGAACGCGGTCTTCTACGACCACCGCGAGGAGGGCGCCCCGTTCGTCCGCTTCGCCTTCTGCAAACGCCCCGAGGTGTTGACGGAAGCGGCGCAACGGCTCCGCAAGGCGTTCGCCCACTGACCGCCGCTCTGCGGGACGGGGTGCGGAAAGGCGGACGGCGCGTGCGGCGCGCACGGTTCGTGCGTGCCGACGCGCCGTGAGAGGCCACCTGCGGGACTACTGCTCGTCGTCCCCGGGCTTGTCCGCCTCGTCGATCTCCTGCTCCAGGCCGAGCTGCTCGACGAGCCACTTGTCGAACTCGATCGCGGCGCGGACCCAGCTGACCGTCGAGGAGACGAAGTGCTCCAGGCTGACGCCCATGCCGATCAGCATCTGGGCCTCGCCGATCAGGCGGACCGTGCCGTCGTCGTGCGTGTGGCTGTAGACCTTGGGCCACAGGGTGCGGCGGTTCCAGTCGTCGATGGACTCCAGGATCTGCGGCTTGGCCTCGATCTCGTGGGGCCGGTCGTAGAAGGTCCGCACGGAGAAGACCTGCTGGTCTCCCTCTCCACGGAACATGAAGTAGGTGCGGAACTGCTCCCACGGCGCCGCGAGGTCTCCCTCGTCGTCGACGACGTACTTGAGCTCCATCTGGTCGAGGAGCTGCTTCACGAGGTCCTGATCCGGGACGACGGGGCCCGCCGGTCCTTGCGGCTGCGGCTCGGGCTGGCCCCCGAAGTTCGGAATCGAGGACGGGTCGATGGTCACCGTGATTTTCCCTTCGTACGGATCCCGCCATCCTCCCCCATGCGGGGAGGGGGGTGGCAAGCCCCGACAGGCCCTGTCAGCCCTCGGCTGACACGATCCGGTCACCCGCCGGGGCACCGGACAACCATCGCCCCCGCGGCACCGTCCTCCCGGGTGGCGGAGGAAGGGGGCGGTGGCCGTGGCGGCACCGGAGCGAGGCCGTACCAGGTGGGAGCTGCTCCTGCCGATCCTTGCGGTGCCGGTGATCGTCCTCGGGGCGCTCGTCGCGGGTGCCGTCCTGTGGGCCTCCTCCGGCGACGAGGGCGGTGGGCGTACGGGCGCCGCGGCCGGGGTCCCCTGCGCCGAGGCCCTGGCCTTCGGGGCCGCCGAACGCCCGCGGGGCGCGACCGTACGCGACTGCACGGTGCAGCGCGGCATCGACACCTCCTACAGCGCGGTGCTGCGCATGCCCCGCGCGGACGTGCGCGGCTGGCTGCGCGCGACGTACCCGGACGCGCCGCAGCCCCGCGCGGGCGGGGGCGTGTGCGGCGCCCTCTGTCTGGACGTGACCCGGGAGAACGGGCTGCCCGGCACGGCCGGGGCGCACGTCGTGCAGGTGCGCGTGGAGAACGAGAACGCCGAGACGGCGCTGGTGCGCTTCTCGGCGTTCACGATGTGAGGCCCGGCATCGGGCCCGTTCCTACAGCGTCTTGCCGGTGGTGGCCGGTCCCACGAGGAGGCCGTCCTCGAAGCGGTCCACCCGGACGGTGTCGCCGTCCTTGATCTCCCCGGACAGGATCTCCTTGGCGAGCCGGTCGCCGATGGCGGACTGCACGAGCCGCCGCAGCGGCCGGGCCCCGTACGCCGGGTCCAGGCCCTCCTCGGCGAGCCACGCCAGGGCCTCGGGCGTGATGTCGAGGTTCAGGCGCCGCTCGGCCAGGCGCCTGGCCAGGCGGTCGATCTGGAGCTTGGCGATGCGCTCCAGCTCGGGCTTGGTCAGCGCCGAGAACACGACCAGGTCGTCCAGCCGGTTGAGGAACTCCGGCTTGAAGGAGGCCCGGACCACCTCCAGCACCTGCTCCTTCTTCTCCGTCTCGCTGGTCAGCGGGTCGACCAGGAACTGGCTGCCGAGGTTGGAGGTCAGCACCAGGATGGTGTTGCGGAAGTCGACCGTGCGGCCCTGCCCGTCGGTGAGGCGCCCGTCGTCGAGCACCTGGAGCAGGATGTCGAAGACCTCGGGGTGGGCCTTCTCCACCTCGTCCAGCAGGACCACCGAGTACGGCCGCCTGCGCACGGCCTCGGTCAGCTGGCCGCCCTCCTCGTAGCCGACGTACCCGGGCGGGGCGCCGACCAGCCGGGAGACGCTGTGCTTCTCGCTGTACTCCGACATGTCGATGCGGACCATCGCGCGCTCGTCGTCGAAGAGGAAGTCGGCGAGGGCCTTGGCCAGTTCGGTCTTGCCGACGCCCGTCGGGCCGAGGAAGAGGAAGGAACCGGTGGGGCGGTCGGGGTCGGCGATCCCGGCGCGGGAGCGGCGTACGGCGTCGGACACCGCGCGCACGGCCTCGGCCTGGCCGATGAGCCGCTTGCCCAGCTCGTCCTCCATGCGCAGCAGCTTCTGCGTCTCGCCCTCCAGCAGCCGCCCGGCGGGGATGCCGGTCCAGGAGGCGACGACGTCGGCAATGTCGTCGGCGCCGACCTCCTCCTTGACCATGGTGTCCCGGGCCACCTCCTCCTCGGCCTCGGAGGCGGCCTCCAGGTCCCGCTCCAGGGTGGGGATCTCGCCGTACAGCAGCTTGCTGGCGGTGTCGAAGTCGCCGTCGCGCTGGGCGCGCTCGGCCTGGCCGCGCAGTTCGTCGAGCTTCTCCTTCAGCTCGCCGACGCGGTTGAGGGACTGCTTCTCCTTCTCCCACCGGGCGGTCAGGCCGCGCAGCTCCTCCTCCTTGTCGGCGAGGTCGCGGCGCAGCTTCTCCAGCCGTTCGCGGGAGGCGGCGTCGGTCTCCTTGCCGATCGCCAGCTCCTCCATCTTCAGCCGGTCGACGGCGCGCTGGAGCTCGTCGATCTCGACGGGCGAGGAGTCGATCTCCATGCGCAGGCGCGAGGCCGCCTCGTCGACGAGGTCGATGGCCTTGTCGGGCAGGAAGCGGGAGGTGATGTACCGGTCGGAGAGGGTGGCGGCGGCCACCAGCGCGCTGTCGGCGATCTGCACCTTGTGGTGGGCCTCGTAGCGGCCCTTCAGTCCGCGCAGGATCGCGATGGAGTCCTCGACGGTCGGCTCGGCGACCAGCACCTGCTGGAACCGGCGCTCCAGGGCGGGGTCCTTCTCGATCCGCTCGCGGTACTCGTCGAGGGTCGTCGCGCCGACCATGCGCAGCTCACCGCGGGCGAGCATCGGCTTCAGCATGTTCCCGGCGTCCATGGCGGAGTCGCCGCCGGCGCCGGCGCCCACGACGGTGTGCAGCTCGTCGATGAAGGTGATGATCTGCCCGTCGGAGTCCTTGATCTCCGCGAGCACGGTCTTCAGCCGCTCCTCGAACTCGCCCCGGTACTTGGCGCCCGCGACCATCGCGCCGAGGTCGAGCGCGACGAGCCGCTTGTCCTTCAGCGACTCGGGGACGTCGCCCTTGACGATCCGCTGGGCGAGCCCCTCCACGACGGCGGTCTTGCCGACGCCGGGCTCACCGATCAGCACCGGGTTGTTCTTGGTGCGCCGCGACAGCACCTGCACCACGCGGCGGATCTCCTGGTCGCGGCCGATGACCGGGTCGAGCTTCCCCTCGCGTGCGGCGGCGGTGAAGTCGGTCCCGAACTTCTCCAGGGCCTTGTACTGGCCCTCGGGGTCGGCGGTGGTCACGCGGCGTTGTCCTCGTGTCTTCTGGAAGGCGGCCTGCAGCTTCCTGGCGTCGGCGCCCTGGCGGGTGAGCACCTCGCCGGCCGCGCCGCCCTTGGCGGCGATGCCGATCAGCAGGTGCTCGGTGGACAGGTACTCGTCGCCCAGTTCCTTGGCGCGGGACTGCGCGTCGGCGACGACGGCGAGCATCTCGCGGTTGGGCTGGGGCGGCGCCACGGTCGACCCGGTGACGCTGGGCAGTCCGGCGAGCACGCGTTCGGCCCCGGCGCGCACGGCCGCCTGGTCGGCGTCGACCGCGGAGAGCAGGTCGGTGATGTTCTCGTTGTCCTGCCCCTGGAGCAGCGCGAGGAGCAGGTGGGCGGGGGTGAAGTCGGGGTGTCCCTCGGTCACGGCCCGGTTGCTGGCAGCGTTGATCGCGTCCCGGCTCCGGTTGGTCAGCTCGGCGTCCACGTTCGCGTTCTCCTCCTTGCGTGCAGCGGTGTGCGACGTCTCCACGGGCAGTCCGTACTGACTGAGCCAACGTCCACAAAGTTGAGTCTATTCCACTCAAGGCCGATCCCGGGAGTGTCGGAGCGCTAAGTTCCGTGCATGGCGACCAAGTACTCCGTCGATCCGGGCGCTCCCGACCCGTCGTACCTCGGCTTCTGGCGGGAACGGCACGTGTGCACCCTGACGACTCCCCGCCCGGACGGCACACCGCACGTAGTACCCGTCGGGGTCACATACGATCCCGAGGCCCGTCTGGCTCGGGTGATCGCCAACGGGGCGAGCACGAAGGTGCGCAACGTGCTGGCCGCGGGCGAGGAGGGCGCCGCCGTCGCGGTCTGCCAGCTGGAGGGCCGCCGCTGGGCGACGCTGGAGGGCCGGGCCGTCGTGCGCCGGGAACCGGAGCGGGTCGCGGAGGCGGAGCGGCGTTACGCGGAGCGCTACGGCAGGACGCCGTCGCCCAACCCGGCCCGGGTGGTCATCGAGATCCGGCTGACGCGGGCGATGGGGCGGGGTTGAGACACGGGGACGTCCCGCAGCGGACACCGGCCGGATCCGGCCACCGCGCGAGGCGTCACGGCGGCGGCGATACCCGGACATGTCCCGGAAAACTGCAGCGGCGTCACCGTGTTCAGGTCACGGTGACGCCGCTGCGGGGGGAAGCACCTGAGCGATCTGTTACGACGGGGGAATCGCGTCAGGCACTGCGGGGGGTGGCAGAGATGGTCCGCGGGACAGGGGAGTCGGCCTCCACCTGCTGGTGGTCCCGCTGGTCCAGGTTCACAAAGATCATTCCGTACCGTACGGCGCACCGGACGGGCTGCGGCGCCCCCCGGGGCCGCCGCAGGCACCGGTAGGCCCGCACGTCTCCGTCCTCGTCCCGCGTGACGACGACCGGCTCTCCGAACACGGTCACCATCAGGGAGTCACCGCTGTGGGGGATGGCGGTGACCAGGTCGATGAAGTGCCAGCCGGAGCGGTAGGCGGTGGCCATCTCACGACGGAAGGAGCGGTCGTCGGGTGGAGTGGTCACGATCAGCCCCCGGCCCCGTCGGACCCGGGACTCGGCCAGCTGCTGTTCTCCGCTCCGTGAGCACTGTTCACGGCGACGGACGGCCAGCTGCTGTTGGCCCGGGCATCGTCCTTCACATCGGAGAAGCCACTCAGCGCGCCGAGGGCTGCAACGGCGGAGAAGGCAACGACAAGCACCGAGCGAAGCATTCTGTTACGCATAGTCGGCTTCGTCCTCACTTGAAGGTCCCCTTTTCCCCCGTCGAGTACGACGATGGCTCATTCGGGCACGTCATGGCCACACAATCGATGCATCATGTTCCTGCATGTTCAGGACCCTGGGGGGTGGAGATTTGACATCAAATCGGACTAAGGAGACACATCCCCATGCGATGACCCACTGGTGCGATGAGGGCGGCCGTCTGTATGCCACCGCACTGCGCGCCGGACGCATCGCACGCGAGGACGTGGCACCGGCTCCGTGCCTGATCGAGTTCGCCCTGCTCCACCCCGACCCGGACGACCCGGGCTGGCTGCGGCCGGTCCCACCCGCGGTCGCCCTGTCACGGCAGCTCAACCCGCTGGAGCAGGAGATAGCCGACCGCCGGCGGCTGGCGACCGGCCTGACCGAGACCTTCGAGCCGTTCATGGCCCTGGGTACCCAGCTGACCGCCACCAGTGACTCCATCACTGTCCTGGAAGGCGGCGAGCGAATCAACGCAGCGCTCAACATGGCCACTTTGCAGTGCCAGACGGAGATGCTGACCGTCCAGCCCACCGACCGGATGTCGGAGCGCAGCCTCCTGCTCGGACTGGAGCGCGACCGGCCGCTGATCGAACGTGGTGTGCGCATCCGCACCCTGTACCAGCACACCGCCCGCTACAACCCCGAGCAACTGGCCTACGCCGCACAGCTCTCCAACGGCAAGGCGGAGTACCGGACCATCGACGAACTCGTCGAGCGGCTGATCATCTGTGACGAGTCCGTCGCCTTCATCCCCGCCCGCGACGACCAGCAGGTCGCCCTGGAACTGCGCCACCCCGGTCTGGTCCGCTACCTCATCAAGCTCTTCGAGTACTTGTGGGACCGATCGGTACCGCTCAGCACCGGCACACCGTACGGGACCTCCCGCGACGGCATCACGGAGATCCAGTACTCCATCGCCAAGCTCCTCGTCGAAGGACACGTCGACGAGGCCATCGCACGACGGCTCGGCATGAACGTGCGCACCTGCCGGGCCCACATCGCCAAGCTGGCGTCCGCCCTCGGCAGCGGCAGCCGAGCCCAACTCGGCTACCTGATCGCCCAGTCGGGCATCCTGAACCAGGACGAGGAAGGCCTCGGCGGTTGAGCTCCTCGGTGCACCGGGCGCATGACGACGACGAGTTGTGCCCGGCGGGAACGGAGTTGTACGCACGCGCTCTGCGGGAGGGGTGCGTTCCCGCCGGAGAAGCCCTCACGGCTCCGTGTCTGATCGACTTCGGTCTGCTGCACCCGGCGGCCGACGATCCGGGCCGGCTGGATCCCGCTGCGCCGGCTGTCGCGCTGCACCGCCTGCTGCGGGTCTCCGAGCACCGGATCGCCCGGGAGCGCCTGCGCGAGGAGAGGCTCGCCGAGCTGTTCCAGCCGCTGATGCGGATCGGCACCGCCTCCGCCGGTACGGGGGAGACTCCTTCGCTGACCCTCCTCAGCGGCTCGGAGCGCATCAACCGGGCCATCACCGAGGCCATGGCCGACGCGACGAGGGAACTGCTCTGCATCCAGCCCAACACGCACTACAGCGACCAGCGCGGACAGGCGACCCACCCCGTCGCTCTCGCCCGCGACCAGGCCCTGCTGGACCGAGGCGGCCGCATCCGCACGCTCTACCCGCACACGATCCGTCATGTGCCCATCGCTCTGGCCCGCTACGAGCGACTGCACGGGGACGTCGAGGCCCGCACGCTGGACGAGGTCACCGACCGCCTCATCGTCGTCGACGGCTCGGTCGCCTTCATCCCCGCCGACAAGGACGCGGGCCTCGCCCTGGAAGTCCGCCACCCCGCCCTCATCAGCCACTTCACGACCACGTTCGACCGCTTCTGGCGACTCGCGACACCCATGCACCCGCAAGCCGCCCCCGAACCCTCCCCCGGCGATGTCACCCCCCGGCAGCACGCCATCGCCGCGCTGCTCGTGGAGGGGCACACCGACACCGTGATCGCCGAGCGGCTCGGGATGAACGTCCGTACCGCCCGGGTCCACATCGCCAAGCTCGCCGCGGCCCTGGGGAGCCGGAGCAGGGCCCAGCTCGGCTACCTCATCGGGCGGTCCGGGATCCTCGACCGGGAGCACTGAGCGTCGGCGAGGCGCCCGCCCGCGGCCCGTCCAGGCCCGCCTGGGCGATGCGCACGCCCAGCTGCGTCCGGCTGGCCGCCCCCAGCGTCTCCGACAGACGCGCGATGTGCGCCCGGCACGTGCGCACGCTGATGCCCAGCCGCTCCGCGATGACCGCGTCCTGGTGCCCCTCCGCCAGCAGCGCCGCGATGGACTGCTCGCGGTGGGAGATGCCCTCGATGCCCGTGTCGGGCAGCGGCGCGGTCAGCGGGATCGCCAGGCGCCAGAGCCGTTCGAAGACCGTCACGAGGTAGGCGACGAGCGCGGGGTGCCGCAGCTCCAGGGCCATCGTGCGGTCGCTGTTGGCGGGCACGAACGCCACCGTCCGGTCGAACAGGATCAGCCGGTCGATGACCTCGTCCAGCGTGCGCGCCTCCACGGCGTCGCCCATGATCTCCAGATACGTCAGCAGGCCCTGCCCGTGCCGGGCGACGTGCGTGTACAGGTCCCGCATCCGCACGCCCCTGCCGCGCAGCGCCAGCGCCCGGTGCAGGCCCTCGGAGAGCTCCGCCTCGCGCCGGATGCCGCCGGGCTGGACGGTGAGCACCTCGGTCGTGCAGGCCTCGGTCGCCTCGTCCATCGCCGCCTGGATGCGGGCGAGTCCGTCGAGGACCCGGATCGCCGAGCCCTCACCGGCCGACGGGGCGGGCCGGACCTGACGGCCGAGTCCGGCGTACCACTCGACGGCGGCCACGGCCGAGCCCACCCGGCGCTGGTTCGCGCTGACCTCGTCGTACATCCCGCGCAGCAGCCGGGTCATGACCTCCTGCGGGGAGGTCGGCACCAGCCAGTCCATGTCGTCCGGGTCGGGATGCAGCAGGGCGAGTTCCAGCAGACAGGGAACCGGTTCCGCGTCCCGGCGCGGCACCCGGCCCCGCCGTACGGCCCGGGAATACACGCGATCCCCGGCCTCGCACAGTCGGTCGGCACCATGTGGATGCTGCTCCGCCCCGTGCCCGGCCATCGCCCATCCCACCCCCGGTTTCGCGTCTCGCCGCAGCGGCAACTATGCGCGGCCGGACGGTGCTCCGCAACACGGCTCCGTCCCGGCGGCGATTCGTTTCCACCCGTTTGAATCCGGTATCCGCATGCCCGTTGACGGCCCGCTTCAACGCCGGGGACGGCCGTCGGCGACGGGCCTGCGGGGCACCGGTTCGTGCCGAGCGGAGCCGCCGCCGACCGTGCGGGGGAGGTGGTGTTCTGCCACGGGGTCCGGGCGCCGCCGAGGACGGCGGCCGGGGCGGGCCGCCTACTTCAGGCCCGCCGCCGCGCAGTCCGCCTTGTACTTCGCCGTGCAGATGTCGGACAGCTTGTAGATGTCATCGGCGACGACCGTGTCCTGGATGTTCTCCTTGGTGAGCGCGACCACCGGCACGAGCTGGGCCGGAATGCCCTTGTCCGTGGGGCTGTCGACCCGGTCCCGGGTGAGGGCGGCGAACTGGATGTCCCGGCCCTGGACCTTCGCGACCGCCATCTCCGCGGCGTTCTCGGCCTCCTGCGGGTACGACTTGTACACGCTCATGTACTGCTCGCCGGAGACGATCCGCTGCACCGCGGCCAGTTCCGCGTCCTGCCCGGTGATGGGCGGCAGCTTGGTCACGCCGGCGGCCTCCAGGGCGTTGACGATGCCGCCGGCCATGCCGTCGTTGGCCGAGTAGACGGCGGCGATGTTGCCCTTGCCGATGGCGGCGATGGCCTTGGCCATGTTCGCCTGGGCGTTCTCCGGCTTCCAGTCCGTGGTGTCGTAGGACTTCGCGATCGTGACCTTGCCGTTCAGCTCGGACAGGGCGCCGGCCTTGAACTGCTTGGCGTTCGGGTCCGTCGGCGAGCCGTTCATCATCACGATCTTGTCGGACAGGCTCACGTCCTCGCCGATGGCCTCCAGCAGGGTGCGCCCCTGCACCTCGCCCACGAGTTCGTTGTCGAAGGAGATGTACGCGTCGATCGGGCCCTCGGCCAGCCGGTCGTACGCGATGACCGGAATGCCGGCCTCCTTGGCCTTCTTCACGCCACTGGCGATGGCGTGCGAGTCCACCGCGTCCAGCAGGATCACGTCGACCCGGTCGTCGATCATCTGCTGCAGCTGGCCGGCCTGCTTGTCCGCGCTGGCCTCGGCGTTCGCGTACTCGACGCGGCCCTTGTCGTTGGTGAGGGACTCGACCTTCCGCTTGATGATGGGGTAGTCGAAGTTCTCGTACCGGGTGTTCGCCTTCTCCGGCAGCAGCAGGCCCACGGTGATGTCGTCGCCCTTGGCCGGGCTCGCGTCGTCACTGCTCCCGCTCGCGTTGAGCACGCCGCAACCGGCCAGCGTGACGGACATCGTGGCGGCTGCCACGGATATGGCGATACGACGCATCGGGAAGCTCACTTCGCGTGTGATTCGGACGTGGGCACAGCTTTGTGGCCCATGTGACTGAAAAGCCAACGCCGACGCGCCCCCAGCGTCAAGCGGAACCACTTAACGAGATGGCAACACCACGCTCCGCAGCAGTTGTGAAGACTCTGCGGAATCATCTCCAAGTGCCCTGCACCACACGGTCATCGACGGGAGACCGGGCGAAAACCCCCCAAGGCGCGCGAAAGGGGCCGGGAGTCAACTCCCGGCCCCATCGCCGTGCTTCCGCGGGCGCGGCCGCCTCAGTCGGTCTGCTGCTGCCGCTTCGGCCGCCACACCACCAGGGCGCTGGTCTGCTGCACCTCCTGGTAGGGCACCAGGTCACGGCGGTAGGAGGCGTGCACCGCCGCCTCGCGCTGGCGCATGGCCGCCGCCGCGCCGTCGAGCGCGTCCTGCATCTCGGCGACCCGGGCCTGGAGCGCGGCGACCTGGTTCTCCAGTTCGATGATGCGCTTGATTCCGGCCAGGTTGATGCCCTCGTCCTGCGACAACTGCTGGACGGTGCGCAGCAGTTCGATGTCGCGGGCCGAGTAGCGCCGGCCCCGGCCCGCGGTGCGGTCCGGGGAGACCAGACCCAGCCGGTCGTACTGGCGCAGGGTCTGCGGGTGCAGGCCGGACAGCTGGGCCGCCACCGAGATGACGTAGACCGGGGTCTCCTCGGTCAGTTCATACGGGTTGCGCCGACGACCGTCCATCTGCTCATGCTCCCTTCGCGGCCTGGAACAGCTCCGCCCGCGGATCCTCCTCCGCGGTCGCCTCGCGATACGCCTCGAGCGCGTCACGAGCCTTCCCCGTCAGGTCCTTCGGGACACTCACCTCGACGGTGACCAGGAGGTCGCCGCGGGTGCCGTCCTTGCGGACCGCCCCCTTGCCCCGGGCGCGCATCGTACGACCGTTCGGCGTGCCGGGGGGCAGCTTCAGCGTGACCGGCGGGCCGCCCAGCGTCGGCACCCGGACCTCGCCGCCGAGGGCCGCCTCGGTGAAGGTGACCGGGACGGTGACGGTGAGGTTGTCGTCCTTGCGGCCGAACACCGGGTGGGAGTCGACGTGCACGACCACGTAGAGGTCGCCCGCCGGCCCGCCGCGCTCGCCCGGCGCGCCCTTGCCGCGCAGCCGGATCCGCTGGCCGTCGCTGACGCCCGCGGGGATGCGCACCTGCATCGTCCGCGAGGACTTGGCCCGGCCGCTGCCCTTGCAGACGTCGCAGGGTGTCTCGGCGATCAGGCCGCGGCCCTTGCAGTCGGGGCAGGGGTCGGTGAGGGAGAACCCGCCGCCGCTGCCCCGGGCGACCTGCCCGGTGCCGACGCAGGTCGGGCACACGCGCGGTGTGCCGTTCTTGTCGCCGGTGCCCGAACAGGCCTTGCAGGGCGACTGCGAGGACATCCGCAGCGGGACGGTCGCGCCCTCGATCGCCTCGGTGAAGGTGAGGGTCACCTCGGACTCGATGTCCTGGCCGCGCCGGGGCTGGGTGCGCGTCCCCGTGCCCGCGCCGCCGCGGTTGAACAGGCCCCCGAAGACGTCACCGAGTCCGCCGCCGAACCCGCCGGCGCCCTGCCCGCCCTGGGCGCCCCCGAAGAGGTCGCCCAGGTCGAAGTTGAAGGAGCCGCCCGCGCCGCCCGGCCCCGGGCGGAACCCGCCGTTGCCGAAGAGGGCGCGTGCCTCGTCGTACTCCTTGCGCTTCTTGGGGTCGCCGAGGACGTCGTTGGCTTCGGAGATCTCCTTGAAGCGCTCCTCCGCCTTGACGTTGCCCTTGTTGGCGTCCGGGTGGAACTCGCGGGCGAGCTTCCGGTACGCCTTCTTGATCTCGGCCTCGGTGGCGTCCTTGGGGACGCCGAGGACCTTGTAGTAGTCCTTCTCGATGAAGTCCTTGGTGCTCATCCTCGACGCCCCTCCTTCCCTTCGTACGTGACGTCAGCCCTCGTCCGGGCCACCGCTCTCCTTGTCGTCGGCGTCGGCGGACTCCTCCGCCTTGACCGTCTGCGCCCCCGGCTGGGGTTCGGCCACCGCCACCCGCGCGGGGCGGATGGTGCGCTCGCCGATCCGGTACCCGGGCTGCAGGATCGCCACGCAGGTCGTCTCGGTGACGTCCGGGGCGTAGCTGTGCATCAGCGCTTCGTGGATCGTCGGGTCGAAGGGCTCGCCCTCCTTGCCGAACTGCTGCAGGCCCATCTTCGCCGCGGTGCTCTCCAGCGACTCGGCGACGGACTTGAAGCCGCCCACCAGCTCGCCGTGTTCGCGCGCGCGGCCGATGTCGTCGAGCACGGGCAGGAGCTCGGTCAGGAGGTTCGCGATGGCGATCTCCTTGACCGCGATCCGGTCGCGCTCGACCCGGCGGCGGTAGTTCTGGAACTCGGCCTGGAGGCGCTGGAGGTCCGCGGTGCGCTCGGTGAGCGCGGAGCGGGCCTGGTCCAGCTGGGCCACCAGGGCCACGTCCTGGCCCGTGTCCCCGGCCGGGGCCGCCCCCTCCTCCGCGGAGGAGGAGGCGGCCTTCGGCTCGGCGTCGTCGGAGGTCGCGCCGGAAGGGACGTCGGGCTGCTGCTCGTCGAAGCCCGGGGTCTCCTCCGTCACGCGGCACCGTCCTTGCGGTCCTCGTCGACGATCTCGGCGTCGACGACGTCGTCGTCGGCCTTGGCGCCACCGGCCGCGCCCGCGTCACCGGCGGGACCGCCGGCGGCCTGGGCGGCGCCCGCGTCCGCGTACATGGCCTGGCCGAGCTTCTGCGAGACGGCCGCGACCTTCTCGGTGGCGGTGCGGATCTCGGCGGAGTCCTCGCCCTTGAGCTTCTCCTTCAGCTCGGCGACGGCCTCCTCGACCTCGGTCTTGATCTCGCCCGGGACCTTGTCCTCGTTGTCCTTGAGGAACTTCTCGGTCTGGTAGACGAGCTGCTCGCCCTGGTTGCGGGTCTCGGCGGCCTCGCGGCGCTTGTGGTCCTCCTCCGCGTACTGCTCGGCCTCCTGGCGCATGCGGTCGACCTCGTCCTTCGGCAGCGAGGAGCCGCCGGTGACGGTCATCTTCTGCTCCTTGCCCGTGCCCAGGTCCTTCGCGGTCACGTGCATGATGCCGTTGGCGTCGATGTCGAAGGACACCTCGATCTGCGGGACGCCGCGGGGCGCCGGCGGCAGACCGGTCAGCTCGAACATCCCGAGCTTCTTGTTGTACGCCGCGATCTCGCGCTCGCCCTGGTAGACCTGGATCTGCACGGACGGCTGGTTGTCCTCGGCGGTGGTGAAGATCTCGGACCGCTTGGTCGGGATCGTCGTGTTCCGCTCGATGAGCTTGGTCATGATGCCGCCCTTGGTCTCGATGCCGAGGGACAGCGGGGTGACGTCGAGGAGCAGGACGTCCTTGACCTCGCCCTTGAGGACACCGGCCTGCAGGGCGGCGCCGATGGCGACGACCTCGTCCGGGTTCACGCCCTTGTTGGCGTCCTTGCCGCCGGTCAGCTCCTTGACGAGCTCGGCGACGGCGGGCATGCGGGTCGAGCCGCCGACCAGGACGACGTGGTCGATCTCGCTGATGGAGATGCCGGCGTCCTTGATGACGTTGTGGAACGGCGTCTTGCAGCGCTCCAGGAGGTCCGCGGTCAGCTGCTGGAACTGGGCGCGGGTCAGCTTCTCGTCGAGGTGCAGGGGGCCCTCGGCCGAGGCGGTGATGTAGGGGAGGTTGATCGAGGTCTCGGTGGACGAGGACAGCTCGATCTTCGCCTTCTCGGCGGCCTCGCGCAGACGCTGCAGGGCCATCTTGTCCTTGCCCAGGTCCACGCCGTGGCCGGACTGGAACTGCTGGACGAGGTAGTCGACGACGCGCTGGTCCCAGTCGTCACCACCGAGGTGGTTGTCACCGTTGGTGGCCTTCACCTCGACGACGCCGTCGCCGATCTCCAGCAGCGAGACGTCGAACGTACCGCCACCGAGGTCGAAGACCAGGATGGTCTGGTCGTCCTTGTCGAGGCCGTACGCCAGGGCGGCCGCGGTGGGCTCGTTGACGATGCGCAGGACGTTCAGACCGGCGATCTCGCCGGCCTCCTTGGTGGCCTGGCGCTCGGAGTCGTTGAAGTACGCCGGGACGGTGATGACCGCGTCGGTCACCTTCTCGCCCAGGTACGCCTCGGCGTCCCGCTTCAGCTTCTGCAGCACGAAGGCGCTGATCTGCTGCGGGTTGAAGGGCTTGCCGTCGAGCTCGATCTTCCAGTCGGTGCCCATGTGGCGCTTGACGGACCGGATGGTCCGGTCCACGTTCGTGACCGCCTGGCGCTTGGCGACCTCGCCGACGAGCACCTCACCGTTCTTGGCGAAGGCGACGACGGACGGCGTGGTCCTGGCGCCCTC
Organism: Streptomyces sp. NPDC026246; assembly: GCF_055567995.1. Taxonomy (NCBI): domain Bacteria; kingdom Bacillati; phylum Actinomycetota; class Actinomycetes; order Kitasatosporales; family Streptomycetaceae; genus Streptomyces; species Streptomyces sp. NPDC026246. Next base: position 266,041 of record NZ_JBVHPJ010000008.1, read on the forward strand.
GGCGTTGGTGATGACGGTGGGCTCGCCGCCCTCCAGAACGCTGACGACGGAGTTAGTCGTGCCCAGGTCGATGCCGACCGCACGTGCCATGGTTGGTTCCTCCAGCTGACTTGAGTGCAACGGACTCAAGTGTGCACGACGGCCCGCGACCGGTCAACAGAGCTGAGTCGAGCTGGCTCAACTCTTATCCGTTCCTTACGCGCAACGGCGCTCCGACCTGCGGCGATACGCTGCGTCGAGGGGCGTACACAGGGACACGCGAAAGAGCGAACGCGACCAGGAGAGCCGCTCCCGCCACCCACCACAGGGCATCCGCCCCGACCCACCCGGCATGGACGAGTACCCCCGCGAGCACCCCGCAGAACGCGAGGGCGCCGAGCAGCAGGGTGACTCCCGGCACGGTCAGCCCGAGCCGTCGCAGCCGGTGGGCGAGGTGGTCCGGCCCGCTCCGCCCCGGGGCCCGCCCGGCCAGCCGCCGCGACAGCAGCACCAGGACGACGTCGGCGCCCGCCAGGGCACTCAGCGCGAACACCACCCCGGCGCTCTCCGGCAGGCCGAATCCGGCCCGGACCTGCACGGCGCCGGCGGCGATCACGAACCCGGCCGCCATGGACCCGCAACTGCCGAGCCCCGCACGGGCCGGGTGCCAGTTGTGCAGCAGGAACCCGGTCAGCGCGGCGGCCAGCACGCTCAGCAGCCCGGCGATTCCGTCCATGACGTCGACGGCGGCGCAGGCGGCCGCCCCGAAGGCGGCGACCACCCCGACCACCCCGGCCAGCCCGTCGGCGTGGTCGAGCCCCCGGAAGCCCAGCGTCACCCCGACGACGCACAGGGCGCCGAGCAGTCCCGTCGCCACGCCCGCCTCCGCGTACGGCGCGACACACAGGGCCGCGACCGCGGTACCGCCGGCCAGCACCCGGCGCCGCAGCCGCCAGACGTCGTCGGCGAGCCCGAGGAGCGCCACCGCGCCACCGGCGGCGAGCAGACCGCCGGCCCCGGTCCCGGCCGACGACCAGTCCTTCACCGCCACCACCGTCCCGGTGACCGCGACGACGGCCACTCCGCCGGACAGCGGCACCTCGCGCCGGGACCGCCGCTCGATCAGGCGCAGCCGCCGGGCGGGCACCCGCAGGGCGGCCGCGAGCAGCGCGGTGAGCAGCAGGGCGGTGGCGGCGGCGACGATCCCGTAGAGCACGGATATAAGTTAGGCGTCACTATGACAATTCGGTACGAATAACACGAGCGGATCGGGACCGGATTCCGCACCGCTCCTGAGGCAACCCTCAGCGATTCAGATCACTGCCCACCCGGCTACAGTGCGGCGGAAGATAGGGGTAGTCTCAGACGGACTGCATAAGTTACCGCTTAGTAATTTCGGGTAGGCCTGAAGAACGACAGGTCACCCCGACGAAACCCCTCGCAGGCCCGAGGAGCCCCCATGCAACTCGCCGCGATCATCGTGTCGCTGGTTCTGACCGTGGTCGGCGTCGCGCTGCTCGCACGCGCGATCGGCCAGTTCGTCCGGTACTTCAAACTGGGCCAGCCGGTCCCGGCCGGTACCCGGACCGACAACCCCTACCAGCGCAGCGTCACGCTGGTGAAGGAGTTCCTCGGCCATACGCGGATGAACCGGTGGGGCATCGTCGGCGTCGCGCACTGGTTCGTCGCGATCGGCTTCCTGACGCTGCCGCCGACCCTGGCCCAGGCCTTCGGCCAGCTGTTCCAGGCCGACTGGGTGCTCCCGGTCATCGGCACGTTCCTGCCGTTCGAGCTCTACATCGAGTTCATCGGCGTGATGACGGTCCTGGGCATCGCGGTGCTCATCGCGATCCGCCTGGCGAACCTGCCGAACCGGCCCGGCCGCAAGTCCCGCTTCGCGGGCTCGAAGGCCGGCCAGGCGTACTTCGTCGAGTACGTCATCCTCACCATCGGCCTGGCGATCTACGTCCTGCGGGGCCTGGAGGGCGCGCTCCACCACGTCGACCACTACGAGGCCTCCTACTTCGCCTCGTACCCCCTGGTCCTGGCCTTCAAGGGCCTGTCGGTCACGGCGCTGCAGAACCTGGTCTACCTGGTCGCCATGATCAAGATCGGCACCTCGTTCGTCTGGATGATCGTGGTGTCGCTCAACACCAACATGGGCGTGGCCTGGCACCGCTTCCTGGCGTTCCCGAACATCTGGTTCAAGCGCGAGGCGAGCGGCGGCACGGCCCTCGGCGCGCTGCAGCCCATGACCTCGGGCGGCAAGCCGATCGACTTCACCGACCCGGGCGACGACGACGTCTTCGGCGTCTCGCAGGTCGAGCAGTTCTCCTGGAAGGGCCTGCTGGACTTCTCCACCTGCACCGAGTGCGGCCGCTGCCAGTCGCAGTGCCCCGCCTGGAACACGGGCAAGCCCCTCTCCCCCAAGCTGCTGATCATGTCGCTGCGCGACCACGCGCACGCCAAGGCGCCCTACCTGCTGGCCGGCGGCGGCAAGACGATGGAGGGCGAGGAGAAGGCGTCCGAGGAGCAGCTGAAGGACGTGCCCGCCGCCGCCCTGGCGGAGGCCGAGCGTCCGCTGGTCGGCACGCTGGAGGACAACGGCGTCATCGACCCGGACGTCCTGTGGTCCTGCACCACCTGCGGTGCCTGCGTCGAGCAGTGCCCGGTGGACATCGAGCACGTCGACCACATCGTCGACATGCGCCGCTACCAGGTGATGATCGAGTCGGCGTTCCCGTCCGAGGCGGGCACGATGCTCAAGAACCTGGAGAAGAAGGGCAACCCCTGGGGCCTGGCGAAGAAGCAGCGCCTGGAGTGGCTCAAGGAGGTCGACTTCGAGGTCCCGGTCGTCGGCAAGGACATCGAGGACCTGACCGAGGTCGAGTACCTGTACTGGGTCGGCTGCGCCGGCGCCCTGGAGGACCGCGCCAAGAAGACCACGAAGGCCTTCGCGGAGCTGCTGCACATCGCGGGCGTCAAGTTCGCGATCATGGGCGGCGACGAGAAGTGCACCGGTGACTCCGCCCGCCGCCTGGGCAACGAGCCCCTGTTCCAGGAGCTCGGCATGGAGAACGTCATGGCGCTGAACATGGCGTTCGGCGAGGAGATGGACGACGAGGGCAAGGTCGTCCCCGAGTCGGCGAAGCCCAAGTCGGCCAAGAAGATCGTCGCGACCTGCCCGCACTGCCTGAACACGATCGGCAACGAGTACCCGCAGCTCGGCGGCGACTACGAGGTCATCCACCACACACAGCTGCTGCAGCACCTGGTGGACGAGGGCAGGCTCATCCCGGTGACGCCGGTCGAGGGCATCATCACGTACCACGACCCGTGCTACCTGGGCCGCCACAACAAGATCTACACGCCGCCGCGCGAGATCATCGCCGCCGTCCCCGGCGTCCGCAACGAGGAGATGCACCGCCACAAGGAGCGGGGCTTCTGCTGCGGCGCGGGCGGTGCGCGGATGTGGATGGAAGAGCGCATCGGCAAGCGCATCAACAACGAGCGCGTGGACGAGGCCCTGTCGGTCAACCCCGACATCGTCTCGACGGCCTGCCCGTTCTGCCTGGTCATGCTGACCGACTCGGTCAACGGCAAGAAGAACGACGGCAAGGCGAAGGAGTCGATCACGGTCGTCGACGTCGCCCAGCTGCTGCTGGACTCGGTGAAGACGCCGGTCCCGGCGGAGGCTGCGGAGGACGGTCCGGACGACTCCGACGGCGACGACGGCGAGCCGCCGGCGGGCACGTCGGACCCCGAGAACACACCGACGCCGGAGCCGGTGAAGTAATTCCCGGCCCCACCTCACGTCGAACACCCCCTGCCCGGTCCTCGGGCGGGGGGTGTCGGCGTTCCTGGGCCGCGGACGGCCGGGAGCGACGGGAGCGACGAGGAGGCCCCGCCCTGGACGGCGGGGCCTCCTGCGACGGGGCCTGCGCGTCTCCCGGCCCTTCGACCGGCCGGGCCGCGGGCGTCCGTGCCCCCAGGGGGCGGCCGGCGTCACCCCAGAGATCGAAAATTCACCGAACTCACGTACAACCCTTACGCCCCCGCGCAGGTCTCTTGATCGCCGACCGCCCGTGAACGCCCGGACAACTCCCGGCGAACCGGACGGAACCGGCCCCACATCGACTGCGGATGTCGGCCAGACATCCCCCGCATGCAGCAGGAGACCTCGCATGCACCAGCACGAGCGCCCCGCCGGGCGCCCGCACCCGTCCCAGCGCCTCGGCCTGCGCCCCCGCCTGCGCCTCGCCCTCGCGACGGCCGCCGCCGCGGCGCTGACCGGCACACTGCTGACCGCCGGCGCCGGTACCGCGGCCGCCGCCGACTCGACGCACACCCCGCAGGCCGACTTCAACCACGACGGCATCGGCGACGTGGCGTTCTCCGCCGTCGGCGCGTACGTGAGCGGCACGAAGGACGCCGGGCAGGTCGTCGTCCTGTACGGCACGAAGAGCGGCGTGACCTCCGCGAAGCGGTCCGTGATCAGCCAGAACACCACCGGCACCCCGGGCAGCGCCGAGGCCGGTGACGTGTTCGGCACCGACACCGCGTACGCCGACTTCAACGGCGACGGCTACGACGACCTCGCCGTCTCCGCCCCCATGGAGGACGTCGGCAGCGACAAGGACGGCGGCACCGTCGCGGTCCTGTGGGGCTCGGCGCAGGGCATCACCGGCAAGGGCGTCACCATCCCGGACGCGGCCCCCACCAAGCACGACCGCTGGGGCAGGAAGCTCGCCGCCGGCGACTTCGACGGCGACGGCAGGGCGGACCTGGCCGTCGGCACGACCTCCAACGTCGTCTACGTGCTCAAGGGCGGCATCAGCGCCACCGGCACCGCGATCGAGGGCCGCGCCTCGGTGAAGGCGCCCGTGGACACCGGGGGCGGGGCGATCAACCTCACCGCCGGCGACGTCAACGGCGACCACCGGACCGACCTCGTCGTCGACGGCTTCGAGACGGAGACCGGCCAGTACTGGAACGCCAACTACCTGCTGATGGGCACGAGCACGGGCCTGTCCGCCTCCGGCGCCCGGCAGCTGAAGGCCGGCCCCATCACCGGCGTCGGCGACATCAACGGCGACGGCTTCGGCGACATCGTCAGCGGCATGTACTGGAACAAGGCCGACGACGGCGTGGAGTTCCCCGGTGCCGCCGACGGCGGCAAGGTGTGGATCACCTACGGCGCCGCCGACGGCGTCGGCTCCACCACCGGCATCACGCAGAACACCGGGAACGTCCCCGGCAGTTCGGAGAAGAACGACTACTTCGGCTACGAGCTGGACCTGGGCGACGTCAACGGCGACGGCAAGCAGGACCTCGTGATCGGCGTCGCGGGCGAGAACATCGGCTCCGTCACCGACACCGGGCAGCTGGTGGTGCTGTACGGCTCGGACTCCGGCATCAACACGGCCTCCGGCGCCCAGTCGTTCGCCCAGAGCACCGCGGGCGTCCCCGGCTCGGACGAGAAGGGCGACATGCTCGGCCTCGACGTCAAGCTCGACGACGTCACCGGTGACGGCCGCGCCGACCTGCTGGCCGGCTCGTTCGAGAACGCCGGCGACGGCTCGGTCCTCTACCTGCCGTCCACCGGCACGAAGATCACCGCGACCGGTTCGCGGGCGGTCGGTCCCGGCGCCTCGGGCGTCTCCACGACCGGCTACCCGAACTTCGGCGCGAACTTCGGCGACTGAGCACCCCGTTCACCCCTCCGGGGCCGGGCCGTCCAGGTCCGGCCCCTTCCTCACCGGAGCACTCCCCTTGCGCAAGCGCACCCTCCTGCTGGCCGCCGCCCTCACCACCGGTCTCCTCACCACCGCCGGCCCCGCCTCGGCCGCCCCCTCCCGGCTCTCCGGGGACTTCAACGGCGACGGGTACCGCGACTTCGCGGTCGGTGCCCCGTGCGCCGACGTCGGTTCCGCCTCCTGCGCGGGTGCCGTCGTCGTGCTGTACGGCTCGTCGTCCGGCGTCTCGGCCGCCCGCAAGGCCGTCATCACCCAGAACTCCGCGGGCGTACCCGGCACCGCCGAGCCGGCCGACCTGTTCGGCTCGGCGCTCGCCGCCGGCGACCTGGACCGGGACGGCTACTCCGACCTCGTGGTCGGCGCCTCCAACGAGAGCGTCGGCGACCGCGACGGCGTCGGCTCCGGCACGGTCCTGTGGGGCGGCAAGTCCGGCCTGACCAGCGGCAAGAGCCTGCCGCAGCCGAGCACGCTCTCGGAGTACGGCAACTTTTCCCGGGGCATCGCCACCGGCGACTTCGACGGCGACGGCGACACGGACGTCACCCTCACCGGCCAGACCCACACCCGCCTCTACAACGGTCCCTTCACACGCACCGGGGGCCCGGTGAGCCACGTCCGCGTCGGCGAGGTCGGCACCACGTTCGAGGTGATCGCGGGCGACCTCACCGGTGACGGCGCGGCCGAGCGCGTCTACCCGTTCAACGTGGACGGCGACACCAGCGGCCAGATCAACTGGTTCCGGTGGACCGGCATGACGTACAAGATGGCCGAGCTGACGACGGCGGACGGCTACGCCGGTGCGATCGGCGACATCAACCACGACGGCTTCGGCGACCTCGTCCTCGGCGACTCGTCCGACCTCACGCCCGGTGGCCACCTGGGCGGCCGGATCACCGTCTGGTACGGCGGCCCGAACGGCCCCGACCCGGCGCAGCAGCCGACCGTCGTCCACCAGGACACGGCGGGTGTGCCCGGCGTGGGCGAGGCCGACGACGCCTTCGGCTCGGCGGTGAGCACCGGCGACGTCAACGGCGACGGCTACGCCGACGTCGTGGTCTCCGCGCCCGGCGAGGACGTCGGCTCGGCACGGGACGCGGGCTCGGTCACCGTGCTGTTCGGCTCCGCCTCCGGCCTGAGGACGGCCACCGGCGTGAAGTCGTACACCCAGGACACCGCCGGGGTGCCCGGATCCGCCGAGACCGGGGACCGCTTCGGCTCGTCGCTCGGACTCACCGACGTGACCAAGGACGGCAAGGCGGACCTGGCCGTCGGCGTCAGCGGCGAGAACGACACGGGCGGCCTGTGGACGCTGCGCGGCTCGGCCTCCGGTCCGACCACGAGCGGCGCCCAGGGCATCACGGCCACCGCTGCCGGCCTGAAGGGCTACGCCGGCCTCGGTTCCGTCCTCGCCCCGTGACCCCCCTGTCCCGACGACTTCCCAGCGAGGCCGTGATCCCCATGCGCACCCGTATCGCCGCCGCCGCGCTCGCGGCCGCCCTCACCCCGCTCGCCCTCACCGCTACCGCGCACGCCGCCCCGGCCGCCGCCCCCTGGGACTTCAACGGCGACGGCCGCGCCGACCTCGCGATCGGCGCACCCGGCGCCACCGTCTCCGGCGAGGCCAAGGCGGGCGCGGTCAGCGTCGTCTACGGCACCACCGGCGGGCCGGGGACCGCGACGCGCACCCTGCTCACCCAGAACACCGCCGGCATCCCCGGCACCGCCGAGGCCGACGACGCCTTCGGCTCGGCCCTGGCCTCCGCGGACCTCGACTCCGACGGCTACGCCGACCTGCTGGTCGGCGTCCCCGGCGAGGACTCCTACGACACCAACAACGGCACCGTCACCATCGTCTGGGGATCCAAGTCCGGTCTGAGCGGCGCCCGTTCGCTGTACAGCCCGTTCGACACCGACTACGACCGCTACGGCCGGACCCTGGCCGTGGGCGACTTCGACGACGACGGCGACCTCGACGTCGCGTCCGGATCCACCGGCCCGGTCACCCTCACCCTGGTCAACGGGCCGATCACGAAGACCGGTTCACCCGCCGGCGCCTCGGGCGGCCGCAACTCCTGGTGGTCCTCCTCCACGGGCGTCACCCACCTCTCCTCCGGGGACGTCACCGGCGACGGCCACCCCCGCGTGGTGGTGCACGGCCGCACCGCGCACGACGGTGCCGCGGCCACCGGCCTCGCCGACCTGAAGATCGGCAACTACAACGACTGGCTGCAGAAGCTGCCCGGCGGGTTCGTCTCCACCGTGGGCGACATCGACCGGGACGGTCACGCCGACATCGTCGTGGGCAACGACCGCGAGACCTCCGCCGACCCGGGCGGCGCCCTCGGCGGCAAGGTCACCGTCGTCTACGGCGGACCCGAAGGCCCCGGCACCGGCCGCGCGCCGCTCGTCCTGACGCAGGCCACCCCGGGCGTGCCGGGCGCCGCGGAGAAGGGCGACCGGTTCGGCAGCGACGTGGCGCTCGGTGACGTGAACGGCGACGGCCACGCCGACCTGGTGGTCGGCACCGCGGGCGAGAACGACTCCGCCGGCGCCGTCACCGTGCTGTACGGCTCGCCGTCCGGCCTCGCCACCAAGGGCTCCGTGTCGTACACGCAGAACACCTCGGGCGTCCCCGGGAGTTCGGAGCCGGGCGACCGGTTCGGCGAGCGGGTCACGCTCACCGACGTCACCGGCGACCGCCGTGCCGACCTCTCGGTCGCGGCGCCGGGCGAGAACTCCGGCGACGGCGCGGTGTGGTTCCTGCGCGCCACGGCCACCGGCCCGGCGACGTCCGGCTCGACGAGCTTCGGCCCGGCCACGACCGGCGTCTCCACGGCCGGCACCCCGGGCTACGGCACGGCCCTCAACTCCTGACCGCACGCAACGCGCCCAGCCCCGGGGCACCCACTCCCCTACCAGGAAGGTCACGCATGCGCAGGCAGACAGCAGCCGCCCTGGCCGCCACCCTGCTGGCGGCCGGACTCACTCCGGTGCTCCTCGCCGGACCGGCCTCCGCCGCCCCCGCCGAGTACGCCGACGACTTCAACGGCGACGGCTTCCGCGACCTGGCCACCGCCGCCCCCTACACCCCCGTCGGCGGCAGGACCGACGCCGGTGCGGTGGTCGTCACCTACGGGTCGGCGAACGGCATCAGCGCCGCCCGGCGCACCGTCCTCACCCAGAACACCGCCGGCATCCCCGGCACCGCCGAGCAGGGCGACCGCTTCGGCAAGGCCCTCGCCTCCGGCGACCTCAACGCCGACGGCTACGCCGACCTCGTGATCGGCAGCGTCGGCGAGGACGTCGGTCCGGACGCGGACGGCGGCTCCGTCACCGTGGTCTGGGGCGGCAAGGACGGCCTGTCCGGGGGCAAGAGCGTCCCCGACCCGGCCGTGGCGGCCCACGACGAGTACGGCATGTCCCTGGCCGTCGGCGACTTCGACGGCGACCACCGCCCCGACCTCGCGACCGGCAGCACCGGCAGCGACGTCTGGATCCACCGCGGCTTCACCAGGACCTCGGGCTCGACGGCCCGGTACGAGCTCGCCACCGGCCTCCAGCCCGGCAACAGCATCCGCGGCGCCCAGCACCTCGCCGCCGGGGACGTCGACGGCGACGGCACGGACGACCTGGTCGCCACCGGCAGCAGGGCGTCGACGTACGAGGACGGCAGCTTCGTCTACCTGGGCGCCGCCTCCGGCCTCACCGAGCAGACGTTCCTGGTCAGCGGCGGCTGGGAGGTGGCCGCGGTCGGCGACCTGAACAAGGACGGCTTCGCCGACGTGGTCACCGCGGCCTACGGCGGTGACGGCCGCAGCCTCGGCGGCTCGGTCAGCGTCTGGCCCGGCGGCGCCGACGGCGTCCGCAGCCGCCCGCAGACCACGATCAACCAGGCCACCGCCGGGGTCCCGGGCGCCGACGAGGAGGACGACTGGTTCGGCAACGACCTCTCCGTCGGCGACGTGAACGGCGACGGCTACGGAGACCTGGCCGTCGGCACGATCCACGAGACCGTCGGCTCGGCGAAGATCGCCGGCAGCGTCACGGTGCTGCGCGGCTCGGCGGCCGGCCTGACCGGCACCGGCGCCCGGTCGTTCACGCAGAACACCGAGGGCGTCCCCGGCACCGCCGAGTCCGCCGACCGCTTCGGCTCCGCCGTCCGCCTGTCCGACCTCACCGGCGACGGCAAGGCCGACCTGTCGATCGGCTCCGACGGCGAGAACCACCCCTCCGGCGCGGTCCACAGCCTGCGCGGATCCGCTTCAGGCATCACCACGAAGAACGCGGTCAGCTTCGGCCCCGCCTCCTTCGGCATGTCCACGACCGGCTACCTGAGGCTCGGCCAGGACATGCTCTAGCCCACACCGGCGGGCGTCGGGCGACCCCCGTACGGCGGAACCCCGACGCCCCACCGACGGCCAAGGCCCCTGCCCCTTAAGGGATGTCACAGCTCGGCCGCAAAGCCGGGCCCGGAACCCCGGGCCCGGCACGCCACCGCGCGGGACCAGGTACGTTCGAAGACGTGGCTGGATTCAGGATCGGACGCGGCCGTAACAACGGCGCTCCTCAGACGCGACCGCACAACCCTCCGTACGGGCAGCAGCCGCCGCAGGGGCCGTCCTACGGCTACCCGCAGGCGCCGCAGCAGCCGTACCCGCAGCAGCCCCCGTACGGCGGCGGCAGCGGCGGCGGCCCGGGCTGGCCGCAGCCGAACGCCGGCCACGGCGGCGGTTACGGCGGGCAGGGCGGCGGTTACGGCGGGCAGGGCGGCGAGCCGGAGTACTTCGGCGACGGCGCGTACCCGCCCGGCCCCCAGGGCCCGCAGGACCCGTACGCGGCCAACAACCCGGGCCACACCCAGGCCTTCTCCGTCGGCGAGGACCCCTACACCCAGGGCGACACCTACCGCGCCGGCTCGGCGGCCCCGCCGCCCGGCCCGGTCGGCCCGCGCCTGCACTGGAAGGCCCTGCTGAAGGGGATCGTCCTCGCCCCGAACCCGACCTTCCTGCAGATGCGGGACTACTCGATGTGGGGCCCGGCCCTCATCGTGACGTTCCTCTACGGCCTGCTCGCGGTCTTCGGCTTCGACGGCGCCCGCGAGGACGCGATCAACGCGACCCTGTCGAACGCCATCCCCATCGTGCTGACGACGGCCGTCGCGATGGTGCTCAGCGCCTTCGTCCTGGGCGTGGTCACCCACACCCTGGCCCGCCAGCTCGGCGGCGACGGGGCCTGGCAGCCCACGGTCGGCCTGTCCATGCTGATCATGTCCCTCACGGACGCGCCGCGCCTGGTCTTCGCGATGTTCGCCGGCGGCGACGCGACGTTCGTTCAGCTGCTGGGCTGGGCCACCTGGGTCGCGGGCGGCCTGCTGCTCACGCTCATGGTGAGCCGCTCCCACGACCTGCCCTGGCCGAAGGCGCTCGGCGCGTCGGCGATCCAGCTGATCGCCCTGCTGTCGATCGTGAAGCTGGGCACGGTCTGAGACCTGCGCGGCACACAGGAAGGGGCTCCCCGAGGGGAGCCCCTTCCGCGTCCTGGGCCGTCGGGCCCCGCTCAGGCGTCGAGCACCTGCCCGGCCCGCCGCACCACGGGCGGCTCAGGAGAGGGACTTGTAGCCGGACCAGCCCGTGGCGATCTGCGTACGGGACCCGAACGATCCCTTGCCGTCGCCGTTGTTCCGGTAGACGTTGCCGGCACTGTCGCGTGAGACGAGGTCGGCCTTGCCGTCGCCGGTGATGTCGCCGACGCCGACGACCGTGTTGTACGAGCCGCCCCACGCGGTGAACACCTTCACACGGGCCTTGAACGTGCCGGTGCCGGTGCCGGTGTAGCGGTACAGGTCGTTGGTGCCCGTCTGGGCAAGGAGGTCGCCGACCCCGTCGCCGTTCAGGTCCCCGACGCCGACGACCTTCTTGTAGGCGGACCAGTCCGCGTACAGCTTGACGCGTGCGGACAGGGTGCCGGAGCTCGTCCCCTTGTAGAGGTAGACGGCTCCTGTGGAGGAACTGCGGGCGATCAGGTCGGGCCGGCCGTCGCCGGAGACATCCCCGGGCGAGGTGAGGACGTTGTACTGGTCCCAGCCCGTGCCGAGTGAGGTGTACGACGTCGTCGGGGTGACGGCTTTGCCGCAGCCCGGCTTGTAGAGGCGGAGCGAGCCGCTGCCCAGGCGCACGAGAACATCGTTGCAGCGGTCATCGCTGAGGTCCCCGACGGGAACGGCCTTGACGGAGGTGGTCCAGCCGCTGCCGCTGACCTTCCCGGAGAACGTTCCGGTGGTGCGCTTGCCGAGCTGGTAGGTCAGAGCGCCCGAGGAATTGAGGGTGAGCAGATCACCGGTGCCGTCGGGGGTGGCCGTGGTGCCACCGAAGTCACGGGCGACGGCGGCGCCGCCGGTGACGGTGACCGTGCCGGAGGCCAGCTTCGCCGCAGTGGTGGCGCCCACCTGGTTTGCGCGCAGTGTCCAGGTCAGTGAACCGTTGGGGGCGTAGCCTCCGCTGCTGGTGCGGCCGTTCCAGCTCGCCGCAACCTTTAGCCCGTCGGCGGTACCCGTGAGGGTCCGCACGGTCCTGCCCGCCGCGTCGGTCAGGGTCAGCGACCACGACGAGGTGGGCCGGTTGAGCTGCCAGGCCGGGGCCCAGGCCTTACTGGAGGCAGAGGTGCCCGTGAGGGCGGCGGTCGCTGGGACCTCGGATCCGCTGACGGCGAGCGCCGGCCAGGTGGTTCGGGACCCGTAGAGCCGGTCGACGCTGCTGCTGTTGGCGGCGCCGGACCACACGGCGGTCGCGCCGCCGTCCGGTCCGGCGGAGACCTGGCCGCGGACGTAGGCGTTGGCGGATCCCGGGAGCTGGGTGGCGGTGCTCCACGCGCCGTCGCTGCGCGCGGACTCCATCAGGACGCGCCCGCCACCACCCGTCTGGGTCCACAGGGCGCGGACGGTGCCGTCGTCGCCGATCGCGACGTCGTACTGCTCGGGCACGTAACCGGTCGACAAGGTTCGTACGGCCGACCAGGTTCCGCTGGTGCCGCGAGTGGCGGTGCGCATGCCGAAGGTGGTGGTGTAGTCGACCCAGACGAGGGTCACCTCGCCGTTCGGGGCGATCAGTGGCTCGGGTGTGCCGGCCAGGTCGTCCGTGTTGGCCACTGTCTGGACGGCCGACCAGGTGCCGTCCGAAGCAGCGCGGGTGGCGGTATGGAGGGTCTCCGGCTCCGACTCGTCGGTGCGTCCCGCCCAGGCAAGGGTCAGCGAGCCGTCGTCCGCAGCCGCCACTTCGGGCTGGGAAACCGACTGATACGCACCGGTCACCGTGGACGGATCCGTCCACGAGGGGGACCCTGCCTTCCTGGACACCGAGCGCAGCGAGGAGACGCCGCCGGCCCACTGCTCGTAGACGACGACGGCCGTGCCGTCGGCGGCGACGGCCACGCTCGGGTTCGCGGCCATGTCAGCCCCGTCCGCTACGGCGGTGCTGATCTGCTCGGGCTCGGACCAGGTGCGGTCCGGTCCTCGGGTTGCGGTGCTGACCTCGAGCTTGCTGGTGGCTGTCGCCCTGGTCCCCCAGACCGCGGTGAGTGAGCCGTCGGGCGCCTCGGCGAGGTCGATGCCGCCGTCGGTCCAGGCCGCGTCGGTGCCCACCAGCTCGACGGGGGCGGACCAGGCGGAGCGGTCGGCCGGTAGTACCGAGGTGACGAGCCGGACATTCAGCTCACCCGCCCCTGGCGAGGTCTCGTGGGGAAACTCCACCCACAGGGCGGTGACCGTGCCGTCCGCGGAGGCGTGCAGTTTGACGGCCCCTCCTTCGGTCGGAGTCGTCGCCAGCAGGGCCGGAGTTCCCCAGGTGTCGCTGCCCGCCGGGCGCACGGCGGCGTACAGCTTCCGCTCGTTGCTGTTCACACCGGTGAACTGATTCCAGACGGCCACGGCCGAGCCGTCGGCTGCGGTGACAAGTTCCGTCACCGATGCGCTGACCTCGGTGCCGGTGATCGATGCCGGTGTACCCCAGGGGGCGAGCGTCGCGGCGCTGCTCGGTGCTGCCGTGATCAGCGGATGGACGGTGGCTCCGCCGACGGCGAGCGCCACGACGGTGACTGCCGTGACCAGACGGCCGCGTCTGAGGGCGTGAAGGCCCACGTGGTTTCCCCTCCCCGCGAAGGAACGCACATCCCTCGCACAAGTGCGCGGATGTTATCAGTGGCACCCGGAATCGCTGCAGGCCAGGGCGGGTTGCTGGAATGCGCCGTTCGTGGTTCGCGGAGGTGCAGCAACCGGCTCGGCACGGGCACCGTCCTCGGAAGCCATGGCGCGAACAGCCCCCAGGCGACTGGGGGCCACGCCCACCCGTGCCCGGGACCGGGAATCCCGGGGGATGCCCTGAAGGATGCGCCCTGGGACCATCTCGCCGTCCGACACTCCTGTGCCGCCGCCCTCGAAGTCCGTGCAGGGATCGCAGCGAGTACTCCCGCCCCCGCAATGGGAGCAGGTCAGAGCGCTTCCTTGTTCTCCTTCGGCGCCTCGCCCGACTTGTGCACGGGAGGCAAGACACTCCACGGGAAGTTGATCCACTCGTCGGTGCGCTTCCAGACGTACTCGCACTTCACCAGCGACTGCGACTTCTCGTAGACGACGGCGCTGCGCACCTCGGCGACGGTGTCGAGGCAGAAGTCGCGCACCAGCTTGAGCGTCTTGCCGGTGTCGGCGACGTCGTCGGTGATCAGCACCTTCTTCCGCGAGAAGTCGATCACGTTCGGCACGGGCGCCAGCATGACCGGCATCTCCAGGGTGGTGCCGACACCCGTGTAGAACTCCACGTTGACCAGGTGGATGTTCTTGCAGTCCAGGGCGTAGGCGAGACCGCCGGCCACGAAGACGCCGCCGCGGGCGATGCTGAGCACGATGTCGGGCTCGTAGCCGTCGTCGGCGATGGTCTGCGCCAGCTCGCGCACTGCGACGCCGAACTTCTCGTAGGTCAGGTTCTCGCGTACGTCACTCATGCCGGTATCCCCTCGCCCGTCCTCTTGCCAGCGTCGCTCATCACCGGTCGGCTCACACCTGGGTCCGGTGGAAGTTCAGGAACGACCGGGAGGCGGTCGGCCCCCGCTGCCCCTGGTACCGCGACCCGTACCGCTCGCTGCCGTACGGGAAGTCGGCGGGCGAGGTCAGCCGGAACATGCACAGCTGCCCGATCTTCATGCCCGGCCAGAGCTTGATGGGCAGGGTGGCGAGGTTGGACAGCTCGAGGGTGACGTGCCCGCTGAAGCCGGGGTCGATGAAGCCGGCGGTGGAGTGGGTCACGAGGCCCAGCCGCCCCAGCGAGCTCTTGCCCTCCAGCCGGGAGGCGAGGTCGTCGGGGAGGGTGATGACCTCGTAGGTGCTGGCGAGGACGAACTCGCCGGGGTGCAGGATGAACGGCTCGTCCCCCTCCGGCTCCACGAGCCGGGTCAGATCGGCCTGCTCGATGGCCGGGTCGATGTGAGGGTGACGGTGGTTCTCGAACACCCGGAAGTAGCGGTCCAGCCGCACATCGATGCTCGACGGCTGCACCATCGCGTCGTCATACGGATCGATACGCACCCGCCCGGCGTCGATCTCGGCCCGGATGTCCTTGTCTGAGAGAAGCACGCCCCGAGGATACGCAAGGCGCGCGGAGCGCCCGCAACCGGACGACTCCACGCGCCTGTGTACTGCTGTATGCCTGCTATATCCGCTATGTCCGCTACGCCTGCGCTCCGCCGGGCTACTGCTTCTGCAGGGTCACCGGCACGACGCTCCGGAGCCGCGCACAGCGCGGGCAACGGAGCAGCCGGCCGGGGCCGAGTCGCTCGGCCTGCTGCATCGGGAACGAAGCGGTGCTGAACACGTGCCCATCGGCACAACGGACGACGGTGCGCTCCATCAAGTCCAAGAGTCCCTTCCCCAAGAGCCGCGTCGGGCTGCTGCTCACCTGACGACAAAAGCCACAGTACGGGATCAAAGGGACGGCCCTCCAGGCGGCACTCCGGTGCCGCCGAGGCCCTCTTCGACCGCACCACCGTACGCCCCAACTCGGTTCCCCCGCAGCCGCATCCCATGCCTGAAACGGCCTCAGGCCCCGCGGCATCAACACCGGGGGCCTGACATGAGGTAAAGTGGCGATCGCTCGGACACCGACCCGGTCGGCGTCTTGCGCGGGTGTAGTTTAATGGTAGAACATCAGCTTCCCAAGCTGAGAGCGCGAGTTCGATTCTCGTCACCCGCTCCATGAAGAAGGCCCAGGTCGAAGACCTGGGCCTCAGTTGTTTCCCGGGCCACGCGGGACCAGCCCTGCTCGGGCGTGACCGACCCTGCCCGTTGGGCGGGAGAACGTTGTCCCGGGGCCGAGTCCGTACGGCGGGCATCGCCGCCGCACGGTGGCGCGGCTCAGATCGTCTCCGCGTTCGGGCGCGGGTGTCCGGCAGTGAGCGAGCCGAGGTCGTTCACGTCCGACGTCAGAACCGTCGCCCGGCCACCGGCACGGTGGCGGGCGTCCGGGAGCCGGTGCCTCGGCGGGAGTGGGTCCGGTGGGGCCGACTCCGGCGTGTCGGCGGCTCTCCCGTGGCTCAATTGCTCCGGAACCCTTCCCGGTCCGCACGGAGTCCGTCGGCCACCGTGGCGTGTCGTCCGGTGCCGCGGCCGCGGTCTTCGGCAAGGGTTGCCATGACTGGAGAGGGCGGATCGGTGGCGAGTGCGGGAGACGAGGGACGCCGGGGGACGGCGGCCGGGCCGGAATTCTGGCAGCGGGTCGTCGGGCAACTGGGCACGGCCCTGATCGTCGTGGATCCCGCCGGACGGATCCTCGCGGTCAATCCGGCCGCCGAGCGGCTGCTGGGCCGTGCCGCCCCGGCGATGATCGGGGAGGACACGCACGACCTGCTGCACCGGGACGCGGACGGCCGCAGGATTCCCCGGGAACGGTGCACACTGCTGCGGGCCGTGGCCGAGAGGGCCGAGACGCGGGAGGAGGGCCGCGTCTGTCTGCGCGGTGACGGCCGCCTGGTCGCTGTCTCCTGGTCCGCCTCCCCGCTGATGGACGACGGCGTCTTCATGGGCATGACCGTGCTGTTCGACGACGCCTCCGGCGACCGCAGCGCGCGCCGGGAACGGGCGGCCTACACGCGTGCCCTGGAGGACCTCACCGAGCGGCTGACCCTGGTCGCCGAGATCACCGATGTACTCGGTCAGACCCTGGAGACCGACGAGGCCCTCGCCCGGCTGGGCCGTCTGCTGGTTCCGCGCCTCGCCGACTGGGCGGCGGTGGACCTGCGTTCCGGTTCCGGCCAGGTCCACCGGGTGGCCGTGACGGGCCCCGCGGGACGGGATCTCGCCCAGGAGGACTGGCACGAGCGTCTTCCGGACGCGGCGCAGGAGACCCGCTCCCCGCTCGTCCAGGTGCTGCACGGCGGTGATCCCGCCCTGCAGGGGGAGGCCGAGCTGGCCGCACCGGTCACCTCCGCACTGGCCACCGTCCACAGCGGCTTCCTGCGGGCCGCCGGCGCGACGTCGGCCGTCACGGTGCCGCTGGGCTCCGGGCAGCGGGTGACCGGTGCCCTGACGCTGGCGCGCACGGACCCGGCGCATCCCTTCGACGCCGGCGACCTGACCGTCGTGAGCGACATCGGCCGCAGGGTCGGCCTGGTCATCGACAACGCCCGCCGCTTCGGCCGGCAGCGCGCCGTCGCCGAAGCCATGCAGCGCAACCTGCTCGCCCCGCTGCCTCAGCCCGGCGGTTTGCGGCTGGCCGCCCGCTACCAGCCCGCCCCGGCCGGATCCCAGGTGGGCGGCGACTGGTACGACGCCTTCGAGCGGAAGGACGGCACGCTCGCGCTGGTCATCGGCGACGTCGTGGGCCACGACCTGACCGCGGCGGCCGGGATGGCCCAACTGCACGGGATCCTGCGGTCGTTGGCGTGGGACGACAGCGGCCCGCCCGGTGCCGTCGTGGACCGTCTCGACGACGCCATGCCCGCCATCACCACGGTTCCCATGGCCACCCTCGTGCTCGCCCTGCTCGAGGGCGACCCGCACACCGGCCCGTGGACGCTGCGGTGGACCAGCGCCGGGCATCCGCCGCCCCTCCTGCTGACCCCTGACGGACAGGCGCGGTACCTCGAGACGGGGCAAGGGCTTCTCCTCGGCGCCTCCGTGGACACGGGCGCCGGCCGGCCGAGCGCCGCGGAGGTCCTGCCGCCGGGTTCCACCCTCCTGCTCTACACCGACGGCCTGATCGAGGTCCCCGGCAGCGACCTGGACACCGGTCTCGCCCGCCTGCGCCGCCACGCGCTCGCACTCGCCCACGAACCGCTGGACACACTGTGCGACCGGTTGCCGGCCCGAATGCCGCCCGGCAGCACGGACGACGTCGCCCTCCTCGCCTTGCGCCTGCCGTCGCTCTGAGGGGCGGCAGGTGGCCGGCCAGTCGGACACGCGGCCTCAGGTGTCGAGGACCAGGACGCGGAACGGGCCGTGGGGGGCCGTGCCGGGTGTGTCTCCGTCGAGGTACCGCCATCCCCAGGACAGCAACGCCTCGACGGTCCTGTGGTCGGAGCGGCTCACCAGGGTGACGGCCACGTCGGCTCCGTGGTCGGCGAGCAGCCGTCTCTGCAGCCGCCGGGCGAGGTTCCAGGCACGGTCCTGGTTCTGCCGGCGCACCCGGGAGGGGACGTGGATCCCGCGGATCACCAGGAGGCGCCCACCGGCGGCCGGACCACGCAGCAGATCCGGAAGGTGCCCGTCGAACCCCTCCCACCAGGGGCCGTCCCCGCGTACGGGGAATCCGTAGGCGCATCCGGTCAGCGCGGGGGTCTCCGCGATCAGCAGCTCGAACCCCGGCCGCCGTACGTCCGCCGCCAGCCGGCGCAGGAAGGCGCCGCGGGCCTGGTTCCACGCCCAAGGGCCGCCGCCGGACGTCTGCGCGTACAGGTCGCCCAGTTCCTGCAGGTGGTCCTCGATCTGACGCCGGGTCAGGGCCCGGACGCGCTGGCCCTCCCTCGGCGAGGAGCCGCGTTCGGGCCGCGGCGGGCCGGGCCTCGGCGTCGCGGGCCGGCCCGCACCGACGGGACGCCCGGGGAGGTCCGTGGTCGTCGGCGCGACCGGCACGTTCACGGTCATGAGCACACCCTGCCCCGGGGAGGTGGAGCCGCCCCGGCGTCGTCGGTCGCCGAGGGCGGCACCGGCGTCGGAGCCGGTGTGCGGCATGCCCTCGGTGTTCTCCACCGTACTCCCGCGGCCGTCCTCCGCAGGGGCGGTGGAGGCGGGCGGTGCGAACGGGTGCGGGGCCCCTCGTCCGCTCCCCGGCGGACGGGGGCGCGCGGGAGTACGGTGGAGGTACCGAGGGCATGTCGCACACCGGCTCACGCGCTGGTCTCGTCCTCGGCGAGACACTCCGCCGGAAGCCCCGCGCAGCGCAGGAGCCTCCGGAGACAGGCCGACACGATGGCCCCGGCCCTCGACACCTCCCCCGCCGCCGACGCCTGGCCGGAACCGGACCCGTGCAGGGCCGTCCTGCTCCTGTTCACCACGGGTACCGCCGCCACCCCCGGCGCCGGGGCACCACCGGTGCCACACACCCGTGGCACGCAGGGCCCGTCTCCCCCGGGCGGTTCCCGCGTCCGGCCGACCGTCAGGCCGTGACCGCCGTGAACATCGCCCTCACCCTCGCCGTTCTGCTCCTGCTCGTCGCCGGCGGAGCGTACGTGATCCACCGGCTCACCACCGCGCACGGCGAAAGGATCGCGGCGCACCCCCACAGCCGCCTCCTCTCCGGCCGTCCGGCCGCCGGCCGCGCCGACGACGGGGCCGGACCACGCGCCGGACGCCCGGCGCCGACGGGTGCCGAGGCCACGGCCCGGCACACGGCGGATGCCGGGTCCGTGCCCGCGCCACCGCTTCCCGGCCGGGACACCGTCACCCCCACCGGGGGCGCGGGCCGCACCCGCGCGGACCCCTCCGCGCGGGCACAGATGGAGCGGTGGGAGGACGAGGGCGGAGCACCGAGCCGCGCTCCGGTGCCCGCTTCCGTCTCCCGCGGGGCCTGCGGCCCCTGACTTCTTCGGCTTCCGCCGCGTCGGCGGGTTTGACGCGGCTGCCGTCGGTGGAAGTCACGGAAGGTGGACGGGGGTTGGGCGGGACTGGTCGTGGCGGTGGTGGGTGTGATGGGCACCCTGGGCGCGGCCCTGCTGACGCAGAACCGGGCCGATCGCACCAAGCGGCTCGAGTTGCAGGCCGCCGCCGAGCAGCGGCGGGAGGAACGGCAGCACGCCGAGGCGCTGTTGCGGGCCGAGCAGGCCCAAGTACGGCAGCGCGAGAGCCTGGAGATGCGGCGGCGGTGTTACATCGAGCTGAACACCGCGTCCCGGCAGTTCCTGACCACCATGAACAGCTATCTGCACGCCCTGCGGCACGACGGCGACGCCGACGCCGCCCTGGCGGAGCTGGAGGCCGTCCGGTTGACCTTCCGGGACCGCTACTCGGAGGCGCAGATGATCGCGCCCCGACCCGTGCTGCGCGCCTGCGGTGCGGCCAAGGACCGGCTGAACGCCGCGTACCGCGAGATCAAGCAGCAGGCGCCCGCGCTGTCCGGTTCGGCGGCCGGGCTCCAGGCCCTGGAGGACGCACTGCACCAGCGGGTCTGGCCGTGCGTGGGGGCGCAGAAGGATGCCATGCGCGCCGATCTCGGTGTCGACGACTCCCCTTGATTCCATCGGTCCCTCGGTCCGGTGAGGGGCCGACCGGCGCCCCCGTTGCCCGCCGAGTGGCCGTCGCTTCCGTGGGGAAGGAAGCCCTTACGTCGTCCTACGGGACGGCGCCGGACCGATCGGGGGAGAGTGACGTGCTGGAGATCGGCATGCTGTTCGGCGGGCTCGCGGGGATCGTCGTCGTGCTCGTCGTCGTGCTGCTGCGGCGGGGCAACCGCGCGACCGAGAACGCCGACGGGCTGCTCATCGAGCAGGCTCGGCGGATCGAAATCCAGGAGCAGCGGGTGAAGATCACCGGCTATGCCGTCAACGGGTTCCTGCCCTGGGAGTCCGACCGCCCTCGTCGTCCGTAGGACAGGCGGGCTCAGGCTGTCGGGTCCGGGCCCCAGACGTCCGGGCCCGTGCCGCGCCAGTCGATCCACGGGGCCAGGGCCACGTCCGACGGGTCGATGTCCAGGCCCGCCCGGCGGAGGAACTCCGCCACGTCGGCCAGGTTGTGGGCGAGGCCGAGGATCTCGCCGTCCACGCGCACGCGCCGGCCCCCGGAGGGTGACGGGGGGTGCACGATCACCCGGATCGGTCCGGCCATGTCTTCAGGATCGTCCGGGGCGTGGTCGCCCGCATGCCGGCGCGTCATCGGGCGGCCCGGCCGGTCGTGTCCCCGGTCCGGTGGGCCAGCTCGCGCAGTTCCCACCAGGCGGCGGGGCTGGGGCGTCGCTGCCGCCAGTAGGGGTGGAAGAACGCCCGGACCGAGAGGCGGTGCAGGCGCCGGCGCAGTTCCGTGCGGCCGGGGCGGTCGGCTAGCTGACGGTAGGTGGCGCTCCACTCCCGCTGCACCCGGACGAGGTCGTCGGGAAACGTTCGCATGCCATGAATTCAATCATGTGTTCGATTTTTGGGGCCAGCGTGAGCCGGGGCAGGAGTGCGGGACGCGTCAGGCCGGTTCCGGCTGGGGTTCCGGGCGCGGGGCCGGGGCGGGGGCCGGGTCCCACTGCCTGGTGGTGCGGATGTAGCCGTAGACGACCGAGACCATCGCCAGGACGAGGAGCGGGCCGGACAGCTCCGGGTACCGGGCCAGCTGCATCGGCAGGTAGCGGTACGACAGCAGCAGCGCGACGAAGACGGCGGTGCCGTAGGCGACCAGCTGGATGCCGCGCCGGTCCCAGCCGTACCGCGTGGCGCGCAGTGCCGCCTCCACCGTGAGGGCGAAGACGACACCGGCGATGAGGTCGACACCGTAGTGGTAGCCGAAGCCGAGGGTCGCGGCGAGCGTGGTGACCAGCCAGAACGTGCCGGCGTAGCGCAGCAGCCGCGGGGCCCTGCGGGTGTGGACGAAGATCGCCACCGCCCAGGCCGTGTGCAGGCTGGGCATGCAGTTGCGCGGGGTGATCCCGTCGTACGTCATGGGGTGCGGGGCCGTGAGCTGCGGTGCGGTGTGGGGCCACAGGTCGGCCACGGCCCACTCGACGCCGCCCGTGCCGGAGGCGCCCGGGCCGTAGGCGAAGACGGGTCCGACGACCGGGAAGAGCATGTAGATGCCGGGCCCGAGGAGGCCGATGAGCAGGAAGGTACGGACCAGGTGGTGGCGCGGGAAGCGGCGTTCGACGGTGACGTGGCGCAGCTGGTAGGCGGCGACGACGACGGCCGCGACCGCGAGCTGGGCGTAGACCATCTGCAGCACGTGTGTGCTGACCGGGTGGGTCGCCTCGACGATCCGGCCCGCGAGCCACGACGGGTTGCCGAGAGCGTGGTCGGCCGTCGCGACGTACTGGTCGAGCACGGCCGGGCGGGTCTTGGCGGTGATGAACAGCCAGGCGTCGCCGGTCTTGCGGGCGGCGACCAGCAGCAGGCCCAGCCCCACGCCCTTCAGGAGCAGGACGCGTTCCTCGCCGGTGCGGCGGGTGACGGCGACGACCCCCGTGGCCAGCATCACCCACAGCGCGCCGGTGCCGGCGGAGTGGCCGTCGGGCGCCTCGGCTCCCGCCGCCCAGCGCACCAGCAGCAGGACGGCGTCGAGGCCGAGCGCCGCGCCGGCCGCCAGGAACCGCTGCCGCCAGGTGAGCACCACCATCATCAGCACCAGGCCGCCGTACAGCGGGCCCGGCTTGGGGGCGAGGACCAGGGCGTTCACCTGGGTGGTGAGCGGTCCGGGTTCGCCGTAGCGGCGGCTGGCGATCTCCAGTGCGGTGAGGAATCCGAGCGCCACCACGGCCGCCGCGCCCCAGAGCACCGCGCGTCCGTGGCGCCACCCGGCCGACGAGGCCGTGCCGCCTATTCGCGAAACCACGCGCACTGCTCCTGCTGTCGGTCCGACGGCCGGTCCGTGCGGACCGCCGAGTGGAGGGGAGGCGATGGGGGCGCCATCGCGGGCTCGAACATGCTATCGGCGAGGCGAGAGGGGCGTCAGTGGCCTGTGGAGGCGGTCAGGCGCTCCGCCAGCGTCGCGGCGAAGTCCTCGGCCCGGGCCAGCTGGACGCGCAGGTCCTCCACCTTCCGCCCAGCCGCCTGTTCGTAGCCGCGGAGCCGGTCAAGGAGTTCTTCGCGCGCCTCCGGGTCGAGATCCTCGCCGGAGTCGAGGCGGTCGGTGGCCTCCAGCAGGGCGCGCATCTCGTCGAGGGTGAACCCGAGCGGCTTCATGCGGCGGATGACCATGAGGCGGGCGACGTCGGCCTCGGTGTAGAGGCGGAATCCGCCCTGGGAGCGGGCGGAGGGGATGACCAGGCCGGTCTCCTCGTAGTGCCGGATGGTGCGCAGCGACAGCTCGGTCCGGGCGGCGACCTCGCCGATCTGCATGTGCTCGCCGATCCGCGTGCGCTCGCCGATCCCCATGTGCTCGCTGCTCACGCCGCGCCTTCCTCGTCTCTCGCCGGGCCGGCCCCGGTCCGGGAGGTCCCGCTCCGATCTCTACCCTAACGTCAGGGTAGAGTTGCCGGGGCGGGGCCGCCGGCTGTCCGCCGAGTCCGTTTCCGTCGCGTACTCGGTACGGCCGCGTACTCGGTACGGCCGCGTACTCGGTACCCAGGTCCTCATGGTGCGGGACGCCGTCCCGCCGCCGGGAGTTGCCTCGGGGTCGTCGGCTCGGTGACCGCGATGGTCGTCTTCGCCCGGCGCGTCGCCCGGTTCGCCGACGTCACGGCGGTCGCCGACCCCGACGGCGGCTCCGTCGTCTACCGGGTCACCGGTGAGCCGTTCTTCGCCTCCTCCAACGACCTCGTCGGCCGTTTCCGGTACGCCGCCGATCCCGACCGGGTCGTCATCGACCTGTCCGCCGCGCACATCTGGGACGCCTCGTCGGTGGCGGCACTGGACGCCGTCGAGACCAAGTACGCCCAGCACGGCAAGACGGTCGAGATCACCGGCCTGAACGAGGCCAGCGCCCGGATGCACCGCACGCTGAGCGGTGAGCTCACGGGCGGTCACTGAGCCGCCGCCCACCGCCTCGGCCGTCAGCGCCTCGGGGGTCTCCGCCGAGAGGTCGTTCGACGGCGGCGTACCGGGCTCCGGCTCCGGGCGCCGCCGCGCCTGACCTGGCTGGCGCCGAGCGCGACGGGCGCGGCGGGCGCGGCGGGGCGCCATCACCGCGCAGGAGCTTCACAGTTGCGGATTCACGGACATGGGACCGTCACACAGGGGCATTCGGATGTCGTCAAGAGTGAGGAGAGTGCGGCCCGTTCGGTCCGTGCAACCGACAACTGGGAGTATCCAATGGCGACTTACGGTGGTTCCTCTGCCGCGTCCGGATCGCGCACCAACGGCCTGGCCATCGCGAGCCTGTGCTGCGGCATCGTCGGCCTGTTCTTCCTGAACATCATCCTGGGCCCGCTGGCCATCGTCTTCGGTGCCGTCGCCCGCCGCCAGGCGTCGGTCAAGAACGGCGCCGGCATGGCGAAGGCCGGCATCATCCTCGGTGTCGTCGACGTCGTCCTGTGGCTGATCCTGCTGGCGGTCGCCGCCAACAACGGCGGCTTCAGCTGGTACGTGGGCGGCTGACGCACCGCCCCGCAGACCCGGGGTTTCGCGGGCGGGCGCAGGCCGGGCACCGGCCGCCCCCCGCGCCACCCGGCAGCCGCGGTCACGGACGGACCGGACGGGTCCGTCAGTGGGCCGCGGCTGTCTTTTTTGCGCGCGAGAGCCCGCTGGCTCGACGGGTGGTACCCGGCGCTGGACGCGGTCGCCGTCCGACGCCTCCTCCTCCCGGCGGCGGCGCGGAGTCGGTCGCGGCCGGATACTGGCCGGGCGGCCCGGCTCGAACGGCCCGGGCCGCACGGTCGGTGGAGGAGGCGCGGTGGAGTGGGGAACCGGAGCGCTGGGGTTCGCGGCCGGTGTGGTGATCTCGCTGGTCACCGCACCCGTCGGGGTCTCCGGGGCGGTGTTCCTGCTGCCCGTGCAGCTCAGCGTGCTCGCCGTGCCGAGCCCGTCGGTCACGCCGACGAACCTGCTGTACAACGTCGTCGCCGGCCCCGGTGCGCTGCTGCGCTACCGCCGGGACGGGGTGCTCGGCGGTCCGCTCACCCGGCGGCTCGTCGCGGGGACCGTGCCGGGGGTGGTCCTCGGCGCGCTCGTCCGCGTCTTCGCGCTGCCCGGCCCGGTCGTCTTCCGGGTCCTGGTCGCCGTGCTGCTGCTCCCCCTCGGGCTGTGGCTCGTCGTGCGCACGCTGCGCCCGGCCCGCCGGCGCGGGCACGCGGAACCGTCCGGCCGGTCGGTGAGCGCGGTGGCCGTGGCGGTCGGCGTGGTCGGCGGCGTGTACGGCATCGGCGGCGGTTCCCTGCTGGGGCCGCTGCTGGTCGGCCGGGGCATGCCCGTGGCCCGGGTCGCCCCGGCGGCGCTCGCCGCGACCTTCGTGACCTCGCTGGTGGGCGCCGGTACGTACGCCCTGCTGTCGCTGACCGGTGGTCAGGACATCGCGCCCGACTGGCTGCTCGGGTTCGCCTGCGGGCTGGGCGGCCTGACCGGCGGCTACCTCGGCGCCCGCCTCCAGCCCCGCCTGCCCGAGCGGTTCCTGCGGCTCCTGCTCGGCACCCTCGCCGCGTCGGTCGGCGCGCTCTATGCGGTGCAGGCCGTGCGCTGACGCGCGCGGACCGCAGCTCGCCCGCGCTGCGCGGACGCGCGGCGCGGGCGACGGGGCTGCCGGTCGGGACGGTTCAGTCCTCGTCCTCCAGGTTGCCCTCGGTCTCCAGGTACACCTGGCGCAGCGCGTCCAGGACCGCCGGGTCCGGCTTCTCCCACATGCCGCGCGACTCCGCCTCCAGCAGCCGCTCGGCGATGCCGTGCAGCGCCCAGGGGTTGGCCTGCTGGAGGAACTCGCGGTTGGCCGGGTCCAGGACGTACGCCTCGGTGAGCTTGTCGTACATCCAGTCGGCGACCACGCCGGTCGTGGCGTCGTAGCCGAAGAGGTAGTCGACCGTGGCGGCGAGTTCGAAGGCGCCCTTGTAGCCGTGGCGGCGCATCGCCTCGATCCACTTGGGGTTGACGACCCGCGCGCGGAAGACGCGCGACGTCTCCTCGACGAGGGTGCGGGTGCGGACCGTCTCCGGCCGCGTGGAGTCGCCGATGTACGCCTCGGGCGCCGTACCGCGCAGGGCGCGGACCGTGGCGACCATGCCGCCGTGGTACTGGAAGTAGTCGTCGGAGTCGGCGATGTCGTGCTCGCGGGTGTCGGTGTTCTTCGCCGCGACCGCGATCCGCTTGTACGCCGTCTCCATCTCCTCCCGGGCCGGACGGCCGTCCAGTTCACGGCCGTAGGCGTACCCGCCCCAGACGGTGTACACCTCGGCGAGGTCGGCGTCGGTGCGCCAGTCGCGGGAGTCGATCAGCTGCAGCAGGCCCGCGCCGTAGGTGCCGGGGCGGGAGCCGAAGATGCGGGTGGTGGCGCGGCGTTCGTCGCCGTGGTCCGCGAGGTCGGCCTGGACGTGGGCGCGCACGTGGTTGGCCTCGGCCGGCTCGTCCAGCGAGGCGGCCAGCCGGACCGCGTCGTCCAGCAGGCCGACGGTGTGCGGGAACGCGTCGCGGAAGAAGCCGGAGATGCGCAGCGTGACGTCGATGCGCGGGCGGCCCAGTTCCTCGTACGGCACGGCCTCCAGGCCCGTGACCCGGCGGGAGGCGTCGTCCCAGACGGGGCGCACACCGAGCAGGGCGAGCGCCTCGGCCACGTCGTCGCCGGCGGTGCGCATCGCGCTGGTGCCCCAGAGGGACAGGCCGACGGACGTGGGCCACTCGCCGTTGTCGGTGCGGTAGCGCTCCAGGAGGGAGTCCGCGAGGGCCTGGCCGGTCTCCCACGCGAGGCGGGAGGGGACGGCCTTGGGGTCGACGGAGTAGAAGTTGCGGCCGGTCGGCAGGACGTTGACCAGGCCGCGCAGCGGGGAGCCGGACGGGCCCGCGGGGACGAAGCCGCCGTTCAGGGCGTGCACGGCGTGGTCGATCTCGCCGGTGGTGGCCGACAGGCGGGGGACGACCTCGTCGGCCGCGAACCGCAGGATGGCCGCGACCTGTTCGGCGCGCTCGGCGTCGACTCCGGCCGCCACCACCGCGGGTACGGCGGCCGGGTCCCAGTCCGCGTCCTCCATCGCCTGGACCAGGGCGCGGGCCTGCTCCTCCGCCTGGTCGGCGGTGGTGCGGGTCGCGGCGGACTCGTCCAGGCCGAGGGCCTCGCGCAGACCGGGCAGGGCGGTGGTGCCGCCCCAGATCTGGCGGGCGCGCAGAATGGCCAGGACGAGGTTGACGCGGTCGGCTCCGGCGGGCGGGTTGCCCAGCACGTGCAGGCCGTCGCGGATCTGGGCGTCCTTGACCTCGCACAGCCAGCCGTCGACGTGCAGCAGGAAGTCGTCGAAGCCGTCGTCGTCCGGGCGGTCCTCCAGGCCGAGGTCGTGGTCGAGGCGGGCGGCCTGGATGAGGGTCCAGATCTGGGCGCGGATCGCGGGGAGCTTGGCCGGGTCCATGGCGGAGATCTGGGCGTACTCGTCGAGGAGTTGCTCCAGGCGGGCGATGTCGCCGTAGGAGTCGGCGCGGGCCATGGGCGGCACGAGGTGGTCGACGAGGGTGGCGTGCACGCGGCGCTTGGCCTGGGTGCCCTCGCCCGGGTCGTTGACCAGGAACGGGTAGATCAGCGGGAGGTCGCCGAGGGCCGCGTCGGGGCCGCAGGCGGCGGACAGGCCGGCGTTCTTGCCGGGCAGCCACTCCAGGTTGCCGTGCTTGCCGAGGTGGATCATCGCGTCGGCGCCGAAGCCGCCGTCCTCGGCGCGGGCCGCGATCCAGCGGTAGGCGGCGAGGTAGTGGTGCGAGGGCGGCAGGTCCGGGTCGTGGTAGATGGCGATGGGGTTCTCGCCGAAGCCGCGCGGGGGCTGGATGAGGACGAGCAGGTTCCCGAACCGCAGCGCGGCCAGGACGATGTCGCCCTCGGGGTTGCTGCTGCGGTCGACGAACATCTCGCCGGGCGCCGGGCCCCAGTGCTCCTCGACCGCCGTGCGCAGCTCCTCGGGCAGCGTGGCGAACCAGCGGCGGTAGTCGGCGGCGGGGATGCGCACCGGGTTGCGGGCGAGCTGTTCCTCGGTGAGCCACTCCTGGTCGTGGCCCCCGGCCTCGATGAGCGCGCGGATCAGCTCGTCGCCGTCGCCGGAGACCAGGCCGGGGATGTCGGCGTCGCCGAAGTCGTAGCCCTCCGCCCGCAGCCGGCGCAGCAGCGCGACCGCGCTGGCGGGGGTGTCCAGGCCGACCGCGTTGCCGATGCGGGAGTGCTTGGTCGGGTAGGCGGACAGCACCAGCGCCAGGCGCTTGTCCGCGGCCGGGATGTGCCGCAGCCGGGCGTGGCGTACGGCGATGCCGGCGACGCGGGCCGCGCGCTCCGGGTCGGGCACGTAGGCGGGCAGGCCGTCGGCGTCGATCTCCTTGAAGGAGAACGGGACGGTGATGAGGCGGCCGTCGAACTCGGGGACGGCGATCTGGGTGGCCGCGTCGAGCGGGGAGACGCCCTCGTCGTTCTCCTCCCAGGCGGCGCGCGAGCCGGTCAGGCACAGGGCCTGCAGGATCGGCACGTCCAGGGCGGCGAGCGCGCCCGCGTCCCAGGACTCGTCGTCCCCGCCCGCGGAGGCGGCGGCCGGCTTGGTGCCGCCGGCGGCGAGGACGGTGGTGACGATGGCGTCGGCGGAGCGCAGCGCGTCGACCAGTTCGGGCTCGGGCGCCCGCAGGGACGCCACGTACAGCGGCAGGGCCCGGCCGCCCGCGTCCTCGATCGCCTCGCACAGGGCGCCGACGAACGCGGTGTTGCCGCTCATGTGGTGGGCGCGGTAGTAGAGCACGGCGACGGCCGGACCGTCGGTGGCGCGGGCCTCGCGCTCCAGCGGGCCCCAGGTGGGCGCGGCCGCCGGGGCCTCGAAGCCGTGGCCGGTGAGCAGGACCGTGTCGGACAGGAAGCGGGCGAGCTGCTCCAGGTTGGCCGGGCCGCCGTGCGCGAGGTAGGCGTGCGCCTCGGCGGCGATGCCGACGGGGACCGTGGAGGCGGCCATCAGCTGGGCGTCCGGGGCCTGTTCGCCGGTGAGGACGACCACCGGGCGGCCGTCGGCCAGGAGCAGGTCGAGGCCGTCCTGCCAGGCGCGGACGCCGCCGAGGAGGCGGACGACGACCAGGTCGACGCCGTCGAGGAGGCCGGGCAGGTCCTCCAGGGGCAGCCGGGCGGGGTTGGCGAAGCGGTAGGGCACCGGGCCGTTCGCCGCTCGGGCGCTGAGCAGGTCGGTGTCGGACGTCGACAGCAGGAGGATCATGCGGCGTCGGCCTTCCTCGGGGTGTCCGCGCCCCGGGTGGTGGTGTGGGGTCCCGGCTCCTGCGGAGGGGGGAGCCGGAAGAAGGGAGTTCCTGACTTGCCCGGGTTGTGGCCGGGTTCACAGTGGCGGGACCGCGCCGGATTCACACCGGGCTTCCTCCCCTGGTCGCCGTGGTGGCGGTGGTGACGGACCTGATGATCCGCCGACGAGCATAGTAAGGGGCGGGGGAAAAGGGCAGAGCGTACAGCCGGTGTGATGGTCGGTATGCTCGCCGCCATGTCCACGGCTGCCCCTCGTCCATCGCCCCAGGCCACAGCGGCCTCACGGGCCCGCGGTGACGCATGCCCGGGGACGCTGCGGCTGCACGACGCGGACGACGGGGCGCTGGCCCGGGTCCGGGTGCCCGGCGGGGTGCTCACCGTCGCGCAGGCCGGGGCCCTGGCGGAGGCGGCCGGACGGCTGGGCGACGGGGAGTTGCACCTCACCTCGCGCGGCAACGTGCAGCTGCGGGGCCTGCGGGAGGCGTGCGGCGCGGAGCTGGCCGGGCTGCTGGACGCGGCCGGGCTGCTGCCGTCCCACGCGCACGAGCGGGTGCGCAACGTCGTCGCCTCACCGCTGTCGGGACTGGACGGGCGGGGCCTGCGGGACGTGCGGCCCTGGCTGACGGAGCTGGACGCGGCGCTGTGCGCGAGCGCGTCCGCGACCGCGCTGTCGGGCCGCTTCCTGTTCGCCCTGGACGACGGGCGCGGGGACGTGGCCGGGCTGGGCGCCGACGTGACCGTGCGGGCGGTGCCCGGCGACGGGGCGCTGCTCGCGCCGGGTTCGGGCGACGACGTGCTGTACGTGTCCGGGGACGACGCGGCGCGCGCCGCGCTGCTCGCGGCGGAGGCCTTCGCCGAGGTCGTGCGCGAGAGCGGGGCCCGGGTGTGGCGGGTGGACGAACTGCCCGGCGGGCGGGGCGGGTTGCTGCGTGCGGTCCGCGACCGGCTGGCCGGGGCGGGCATCGGGGTCCGGGACGGGGTCCGGGAGGCCGCCGAGGGCGCGGGGCCGCCGCCGGGGGTCGTCGGGTCCGCCGTGTCCGTGCACGTCCCGCTCGGCCGTCTCACGGCCGCGCAGTGGCGGGAGTTGACGGAGGCCGCCGCCGGGGAGCTGCGGCTCACGCCGTGGCGGGGTGTGGTCGTGCCCACCCCCGGACCGGGCGACGCGGCCGCCGCGCTGTCCCGCCTGGCGGGCACCGGTCTGGTCACCGAGCCCGGCTCGCCCTGGCTGCGCGTGGGCGCGTGCATCGGCCGGCCCGGGTGCGCCAAGTCCCGGGCGGACGTACGGGCCGACGCCGCGCAGACGCTGGCCGCAGCCGGCCGGTCCGCCCTCCCCCTGTACTGGTCGGGCTGCGAACGCCGGTGCGGGCACCCGCCGGACGGCCGGATCGACGTGGTGGCCGCGCCCGGCGGCGGCTACGAGCTGTCCGCCGTCGCCCCCGGCCGGCCGGCGCGCACCGCCTCCCTGGACGACCCGTCCCACCTCGCCACCGCACTGGCGGCGATCACCCCATGAGCCGTATGCCGACGACCGAGAGCAGCGAGAACACCACCGTGACCACGTACGACTACGAGAAGGACGGGGCGGCCATCTACCGCCAGTCCTTCGCCACCATCCGCGCGGAGTCGGACCTCGCGGGACTGCCCGCCGACGTCAGCCAGGTCGCGGTCCGGATGATCCACGCCTGCGGCATGGTCGACCTGGTGCGGGACCTGGCCTACTCGCCTGCGGTGGTGGCCCGGGCCCGGGAGGCGCTGCGCGCCGGGGCGCCGATCCTCTGCGACGTGCAGATGGTGGCCAGCGGGGTGACCCGCAAGCGGCTGCCCGCCGGCAACGAGGTGCTGTGCACCCTGTCCGACCCGTCGGTCCCCGACCTGGCCGCGCGGCTCGGCACGACGCGCAGCGCCGCCGCGATGGAGCTGTGGCGGGACCGGCTGGAGGGCTCGGTCGTCGCCGTGGGCAACGCGCCCACCGCGCTGTTCCGGCTGCTGGAGATGATCGACGCGGGGGCGCCCCGGCCCGCCGCGGTCATCGGTGTCCCGGTCGGGTTCATCGGGGCCGCCGAGTCCAAGGACGCCCTGGCCGCACACCCGTCCGGCCTGGAGCACCTGGTCGTCCGGGGCCGTCGCGGAGGCAGCGCCATCGCCGCCGCCGCGCTCAACGCGATCGCGAGTGAGGAAGAGTGAGCGGGAAGCTGTACGGGGTGGGGCTCGGCCCCGGTGACCCGTCCCTGATGACCGTACGGGCCGTCGAGGTCATCGCCGGGGCGGACGTGATCGCGTATCACAGCGCCCGGCACGGGCGGTCCATCGCCCGCTCGATCGCGGCGAAGCACATCCGGGCCGACCACATCGAGGAGAAGCTGGTCTACCCGGTCACCACCGAGACGACCGACCATCCGGGCGGCTACCAGGGCGCCATGGACGACTTCTACGCGGAGGCGTCCGAGCGGCTCGCGGCCCATCTCGACGCCGGGCGCACGGTCGCGGTCCTCGCGGAGGGCGACCCGCTGTTCTACGGCTCCTACATGCACATGCACAAGCGGCTCGTGGACCGTTACGACACCGAGGTGATCCCCGGTGTCACCTCGGTGTCCGCCGCCGCGGCCCGGCTGGGCACGCCGCTGGCCGAGGGCGAGGAGGTGCTGACGATCCTGCCGGGCACGCTGCCCGAGGACGAGCTGACCGCCCGGCTCGCCGCGACGGACGTGGCGGTCGTGATGAAGCTCGGCCGCACCTTCCCCAAGGTCCGCCGCGCGCTGGAGAGTTCGGGACGGCTGGAGCAGACGCGGTACGTCGAGCGGGCCACCATGGGTGGGGAGCGGCTGGCCGAACTGGCCGACGTCGACCCGGAGTCGGTGCCGTACTTCTCGGTCGCGGTGCTGCCGAGCCAGGTGGACGCCGAGCCCGTCGCGCGGGAGCGGGGCGAGGTCGTGGTGGTGGGCACCGGGCCGGCCGGGCCGCTGTGGCTGACGCCGGAGTCGCGGGGTGCGCTCGCCGCCGCCGACGACCTCGTCGGCTACACCACCTATCTCGACCGGGTGCCGGTGCGGGCCGGGCAGCGGCGGCACGGCTCCGACAACCGGGTCGAGTCCGAGCGCGCCGAGTTCGCGCTGCAGCTCGCGCAGCGGGGGCGGCGGGTGGCCGTGGTCTCCGGTGGCGACCCGGGGGTCTTCGCGATGGCGACGGCGGTGCTGGAGGTCGCGTCGCAGAAGGAGTACGCGGACGTGCCGGTGCGGGTGCTGCCCGGGGTGACCGCGGCGAACGCCGCCGCGGCCCGGGCCGGGGCGCCGCTCGGCCACGACTACGCCACGATCTCCCTGTCCGACCGGCTCAAGCCGTGGGAGGTCATCGCCGAGCGGCTGCGCGCGGCGGCCTCGGCGGATCTGGTGCTGGCCCTGTACAACCCGGGCTCGCGCAGCCGCACCTGGCAGGTGGGCAAGGCACGCGACCTGCTGCTGGAGTACCGGGACGCGCAGACGCCGGTGGTCGTGGCCCGGGACGTCGGCGGCCCCGGCGAGCAGGTCCGCGTCGTCCGGCTCGGCGAACTCGTCCCGGAGCAGGTCGACATGCGCACGATCCTGCTGGTCGGCTCCACCCAGACCCGCGTGGTGCGCCGGGGCGACGGCGAGGAGATCACCTGGACGCCGCGCCGCTACCCGGAGGACTGAGCGGGGCGTGCGGGACGGCGCGGGGCGTCCCCCTGCGCCGGACCGTCCGGCCGGGAACCGTGCCCGGGCAGGCCGCCTTCCGTCGCGTGCTGCCCTCCATGGGGTTCCCGGGTGAGCCGGGAGACCAGTTCGAGCCAGCCGTCCTCCAGCCGTCGCATCGGTACGTCGCACTGGTCGCTCAGGTGCCACAGGAGGGCGGGCTCCAGATAGCCCAGCAGCGCGTGGCCGAGCAGTTCGGCGTCCGCGTCCGGTGCGGCCAGGCCCAGCAGAATGCTGATCCGCTCGTGGTACATGCGGCGAGAGGGGCGCCGGAAGCGCCGGTCGGGGGAGGGCTCGGCGGCCAGCTGCAGCTCCATCTCCCGGGCGTAGCGCCGTATCGCGGCCACCCCGAAGGCGCGAAGCTGCTCGATCGCCGTGCCGCGGCAGTCCGCTTGTTCCGGACCGCTGAGGTGAGCGGCCCGGAATGCGTCCTCGGAGCGCTGCAGCAGGGCCTGCAACAGGCCTGCGCGGTCGCCGAACCGCCGGAAGACGGTGCCCTTGCCGACACCCGCCGTGGTGGCGACCGCCTCCATGGTGAGGTGCTTCAGCCCGCGCTCCCGCGCAATGCGTGCCGCGGCGTCCAGCAGCCGGGCGTGATTGCGTGCCGCGTCCACGCGCAGGCGTCTTCCGTCCTGGCGACGAGGCGGTGAGTCCTCGCGCCGGTCGCTCCCCTCCCCGCTCGGACCGGGGCAGGCTCGCGCCGGGAGCGCGGCTCGTCGCCGCGGTGCCGCCCGGGTGACGGACTCGACGAGGTCGAGTGCGAGGCCGGCGGTGTGCAGCGCGGCCGCGCCGGGTTGCCCGATCACCGGCAGCAGGTCGGCCAGCAGGGTGACGAAGCGTCCGCCGTTCTCGTGGACGGCCGCCATCGAGCCCTCCCACAGCGCGGCCCGGACGCCGACCGCGCTGAGCGACCCGGTACCGGCGGCCGACTGCGCGAGAAGCTCCGCCAGACGGTGCTCGACGGGGGTCGGCTGCCACGCGCCGTGGCGGAGGTCCCGCAGGAGCGCTCCGAGTCGGGTCTGGACGCTGTCGAGGGGTGAGTGCCGAGGGGGACGGGGTTCGTCGGGGGTGGTGGACACGCGGAACGCTCCTAAGAGGATGCTGGAGTGCGGGTATCGAGGGCACGGGTGTGGTCGGCCGCCGGTGGCGGTCCCGTGGAACGGGCTGGGCGGCCGCGTCGGAGACAGCGGTGGCAGGACCGGCGGCACCGGGTGGCGCCCTGCGGCTGGGGGGCACCACCCGGTCGTGACCGTTCGCCCCGGGATCAGTCGCCGGGCAGCAGGACGGTCTCGTCGCCCTCGAACCAGGCGTTGTCGATCGTCAGCCGGCTGATGCGCCAGGTGCCTCCGTCGCGGATCAGGTCCGCGTCGTAGCGGTTCATCATCAGCGCGTGGCGGGTCCGGTCCGGCTTGGGGCCTTCCCCCGGCAGGTAGTGCTGAGCCATGGCGTAGCAGTTCACGTGGGCGGTGTCGCCGCGCACGTCGGCGCGGACGTTGCTGATCACGTGGCTGGTGTCGAGCGGGCCGACTGCCGGGACGAGGGCTCCCACGACGGCGTCACGCGGCTTGAGCACCGGGAAGTCGAGGCCGATCTTGCTCGTGGCCGGTGTCAGGTCGACCGTGGCGTCCTCGGTCAGTGACAAGGCCAGCAGATCGGCGTCGCCGTGGTCGAGTCCGGCCGTGTAGCGGTGCAGTGCGTCGGCGATCGCGGCGTGGTCGGTGAGAAGCTGCAGTCGGTCGTCGGCCATCGGGCGTTCCTCGGGGGGGATGTTGTGGTTCAGGCGGAAGAGGTTGTCCGGGTCGAAGCGCCTCTTGACGCTGCGCAGCCGGTGGTAGTCGGCCTCGTCGTAGGCCGCGCTCACGTCGGACACGCCGGTGTCCTGGGCGGCCATGAAGTTGAGGTAGCGGCCGCCGGTGGACCAGGGGCGCATCCGCTGCATCAGCCCATCGGCGTAGGTATTCATCGCGGTGAAGGCGTCGGGTGCCCCGACGCCCACGACCCAGAGGGCGAACCGGGCGTCCCGGTGCCCGACAGCGTTGTCAGCGGTGCGGGCCAGAGCGCCGCCGAGGTGCCGCAACTCGACGAAGTGCACCAGGCAGTCGGCCGTCGGGCCCGCCGCGGTCAGGATCTCCTCGACGGTCTCGGCGGTCAGTGAGTGCAGCATCGCGGTGCGTTCCATGAACGGCGCCGGATCCACCGGGTCGTTGTGGATCTGGGCGAAGGACGCGTACGGCAGGGGGCCCAGGGTGTCCGCGAGGACAGGTGCGGCCGCCCGCAGCGGCGCGACCAGCCGGGTGGCCTCGGCTGCCGGGCCGAGGTGGGAGAGGCGCACGTGCACGGCGAAGCGGTCGGCGAGGAAGGCGGGCACGCCGGGCAGGGCCGGCAGGCGCAGCAGGGCGATCGAGGAGCTCAACTCGTCCGGGGCCCCGGCCGTGACCTCGGCGTAGGCGTGCAGGACGGCTGCTGCGTCGGCACCGTCGAAGAAGAGTCCGCCCGCCCACAGCTCCTGCACGGGGAAGAGGGCGAACTCCATGGCGGTGACGACACCGAAGTTGCTCTTGCCGCCGCGCAGTGCCCAGAACAGGTCGGGTTCCGACGCGGCGTCGACGAAGCGCAACCCGCCGTCGGCCGTCACGACCTCCAGGGAGGTGACGTGGTCGGCCGCCCATCCGTGAGCGCGGCCCATGGTGGGGCTCAGGCCCCCGCCGAGGGTGTAACCGACGACTCCCACGAGCGGTGAGGAGCCGTTGAGCGGGGCGAGGCCCAGCGGGGTCGCCGCGTCGATCACCTGCTGCCAGCGGGCTCCCGCCGCCACGCGGGCCGTGCGGGTCTCGGGGTCGACGCTCACCTGCGCCATGCGGTGAGTGGTGATCAGAACCGCGTCGTCGGCCGGGAGTGTCGCCTGGTGGCCGGTGGCCATGACGGCGACCGGCAGACGCCGCTGCGCAGCGAAACGGACGGCGACCTGCACGTCGGTACTGTTCGCGGCCCCGACCACGACACAGGGGCGGTGGGTCACGGCGAGGTTGAAAGGCGCGCACTCGGCGGCGAACCCCTCGTCCTCCGGCCCGAGGACGGGCCCGGTGATGTGCGCTGCCAGACCGGCGCGCGTGAGTGAATCGAGCATGCGTGCATTGCATCGAACGCGTGTCGACGTGGCGTCGACGGCGCGTCGACGGGCCGTTTCGCGCACGGGCCGGGGCCGCGGTCAGGGCAGCGAGAGCGTCACCATCTCCGCGAGAGCGTCCGGAAGATCGGTGATCTGTTCCAGCAGCGCGCGCAGGTCCTCTTCGCCGACGGTGTTCCGGCCGGTCAGGCAGTGGCGCAGCAGCCGGTGCAGCGCCTGCTGGCCGTGCTCGTGTCCCAGCCCGTTGAGGGCCTGGCGCCGGGCGAACGCCTTGACGAGCCCGAGGTAGTGGTAGTCGCCGTTCTCACCGGTCTCCACCACATGAGCGTCCACGAGGGCTTCCATGACGGCGGTGGCCTCGTCGACCGGCAGGTCGAGCACCGCCGCGGCCATGGCGGCGTCCAGCCGGCCGCAGTCGGGAACGGCGGCGAGGTGGAAGGCGTCGCGGTGGCGGGTGTCCATGCGCGCCTGGGCCTCGCGGAACGGCCTGTCGACGATTTTGCAGTCCTCGTGCATGACGACCGGCTGGCGCAGGTCGTCGTCGAGCTGGGCCAGGATCTGTTCGATCGTCCACGACGGCCGGGCGTCCAGCCGGGCGGCCGCCACGTGCACCGAGAGCGGCTGGTAGGAGCAGGCCTGCACCAGGTGGCTGGCCGCTTCCCGCTCGGCGAACACGCGCCGGGTGCCGGAGATGGCGGCGAGCAGGTGCAACGCGTCCTCGGGCTGCAGGACGCCGAGGCGCAGCCAGGGGATGCCGGGCAGGTCGGTGATGCGGCGCGGGCTGGTCATGAGGACGGCGCAGCCCGGGGAGGCCGGAAGCAGGGGACGCACCTGCTCACCGCTGGACGCCGCGTCCAGGACGATCAGCAGGCGGCGCCCTGACACCGTCGTACGCCACAGCGCGGCACGTTCGTCCAGCGACGCCGGCAGCCGGGACACCCCGACCGCCCGCAGGAACCGGCCGAGCACGTCCAGCGGGCCGGCCGGGTCGGCGAATCCGCCGAGGTCGGCGAAGAGCTGCCCGTCGGGGAACTGGTGGCGCTGGGTGTGTGCGACGTGGACGGCGAGCGCGGTCTTGCCCATCCCGCCCAGGCCGGTGAGGCCGATGACCGGGGCGTGCGCGGCGTCGCGCAGCATCAGGGACAGTTCCGCGATCTCCGCGCGGCGCCCGGTGAACACCGCCAGGTCCGCCGGGAGCTGAGCCGGAACCGGCGCTGGGGCCGGGGACGGCTCACGGCCCGCGGGGGCGGGCGCATCGTCGTCGTCGTGCAGGATGCGGTCGTGGAGGGAGCGGAGTGCGGGCCCGGGGTCCACGCCGAGCTCCTCGCGCAGGAGCCGCCGTGTGTGCTGGTAGGCGGCCAGGGCCTCGGCCCGGCGGCCGGCGCGGAACAGCGACAGCATGAGCTGCTCGTGCAGCCGTTCCCGCAGCGGGTGCTCTCGCGCGGCCGCCCGGATCTCGGACGTCAGATCAGGATGCCCTCCGGCCTCCAGTTCGAGGTCGAACACCTCCTCCAGGGCAGCCAGCCGCAGTTCCCCCAGCCGATCGCGCTCGAGTTCGAAGAAGGGGCCCCGGACACCGGCCAGGGCCGGTCCCTGCCACGTGGCGAGGGCCTGACGCAGGAGATCGGCGGCACGCGCCACGGCGCCGGCGCGGCGCTCCCGGTGAGCCTGGGCGGTCAGCTCCCGGAACCTTCTCAGGTCGGATGTCCCGTGACGCACCGTGAGACGGTAGCCACTGCCGATCGATTCGATGACCGCCACGCCGTCAAGGACCGGGCGCAGACGATAGACGTACGTGCGCACGGTGCCCCGAGCACCTCGGGGCCCCTGCTCGCCCCACAGGGCCTCGACGATCGCCTCGGTCTCCACCGGGCGCCCCTCGTGGAGAAGCAGCAGGGCGAGCAGGCCACGCTGCTGTGGAGATCCGAGGTCGATCTCCTCGTCCCGCCGCCATGCGCGGACGGGGCCGAGAACGGAAAGACGCATCACGCGACCGCACCCTATCTTTCTCGTGCCCGCCCGCATCCGGCTCGGGGCGGGTGGGG
Organism: Streptomyces sp. NPDC026246; assembly: GCF_055567995.1. Taxonomy (NCBI): domain Bacteria; kingdom Bacillati; phylum Actinomycetota; class Actinomycetes; order Kitasatosporales; family Streptomycetaceae; genus Streptomyces; species Streptomyces sp. NPDC026246. Next base: position 304,158 of record NZ_JBVHPJ010000008.1, read on the forward strand.
GACCCGGGTCCTCCCGTCTGCATCTGCGCTCCCGACTCGGCCGGGCGGTCACCAGGACCAGGTGTCACCCCGCCAGCCCTCACGCGGCGTCGGAGGCGAGCGCTTCCTTCACGGCGGCGAGACCGGCGGCCTGTGCGACGACGGGCCGGTACCCCAGCTCGGCCACGGCTTTGTCGGTACGCAGCGTGCACGACTGCCCGACGAACCACCGGGCGGGTACCGGCACCACCTGGGCGGCGGTGTCGGCGTCCATGTCGGGAATGGGCACGTCGACGCCGTGGAGCGAGAAGACCGTCTCCAGGAAGTCCCGCAGGATCACCGGGTGCTGGTCGGTGACGAAGTAGGCCTGGCCCGGCCGGCCGTGCCGCCAGCCGAGGATCAAGCCCTCGACGGCGTTGTCCACGTACGTGACGTCGGTGGTGTGCCGGCCGCCCTCGATCCAGGCGAACTGCCCGGCCTCGGCGGCGGCGGCCAGGCCCTCGGTCAGGCTGCTGCCGGGGCCCCAGACGAACCGCGGCCGTATGGAGACGGTCGTGAAGCCCGGGGCGTCGGCGTCCAGCACGACCTGCTCGGCGATGGCCTTGACCGCGCAGTAGGCGGCTTCGGAGTCCGGCCTCAGCGGTGCGGTCTCGTCCACGTCCAGCAGCGGTTCGCCGGCCAGGAGCGCGGACTCGCTGCCGCAGTGGACGAAGGTGGCGACGCCCGCGGCACGGGCCGCTTCCACCGCCGCTCGGGTGCCACCGACCGTCACCTTCTCCTGGCGCTCGCGGTCGGCGGTGATGTCCGTCTCGGCGGCGAGATGGAACAGCACCTCACTGCCTGCCACCGCGTCCTGCCAGCCGGCCGCCTCCGTCACCTCGCCCCGCACCGGCTGCGCGCCGAGGGCCGCGACCTTGTCGGCCGACGCTTCGCTGCGGACCAGGGCGCGGACCGTATGGCCTTCTGCGACGAGCCGGCGGATCAGGGCGCGTCCGATGAAACCCGAGCCACCCGTGACGAATGCCTGTGCCATGGGAAGCCTCCCTTCTCGTGTACGACGCCTCCGCCCGCTGCGGGCGCAAGGCCATGTGGTGTGCAGCGATCAGGGTCCGGCGGTTGTTCCCTCGAAGTCATTCATGAATCGACGGTCTGCCATAAGAAGTGTGGATGGGTCGTGGCCGGCACTCGGAGCCGCCTCGCCGGAGCCGCGGTGCGGGTGCCCGGGTCACTCGTCCGCGGCTGCGGCGGTCCCGTCGAGCTGTGTCCGTACGCCGCGAGGAACCCGCACCCCGCGACGGCGCAGCCCCGCGATGAACCGGGCGACGAGCGGATCGGGTTCGGCGGAGGTCACCGCCATCAGTTGCCTGGTCCACCGCGGCGAGAACGACCGGACCACACCGGGAAAGCCCGCACCGACCGCACTCGCCGGACAGACCGCGACGCCCAGCCCGGCGGCGGCGAGCTGCGGCGCCGCGACGGTGACGGACGTCCGCATGACCACCTCCGGGTGGGCACCGGCCCGGGCGAAGGCCTGGTCGAGCCATGCGCCGAGGGCGTTGTCCGCCGTGAAGTGCACGAGCTGTGCGCCGTCGAGGTCCCGCAGCCGCAGTGCGGCCCGCTCGGCCAAGGGGTGGCTGGTGGGCGCGGCCAGCACGATCTCCTCCTCGGCGACCGCAGTGACCCGGAAACGGTCGGACGGGGGGTCCGGCAGCACCGCGACGTCGACGTCGTCGGACTCGACCAGCTTCAGTGCCTCGTCCATGACGGTGAGCTCACGCAGGGAGACGGCCACGTCCGGGTGGCGTCGGCGCCAGTCGCGAAGCACGGGAGCGAGCAGGGCGACCGTCAGGCTCTGCGCGCAGCCGATCCGCAGTGACCCGCCCCCGGCCTCCCCCACCGCCCGCGCCGACCGGACGGCGGCCGTGGCCGCCTCGACCGCCCGCCGGGCGTCCGCGACCGCCACCCGTCCCGCGGCGGTGAGCCTGACCCCCCGTGCCTCACGACGCAGCAGGGCCGTGCGGGTCTCGCGCTCCAGTGTCGCGATCTGGTGGGACACGGCGGGTTGCGAGGAATGCAGCAGCAGTGCGGCCTGCGTGATCGAGCCGGTGTCCGCCACGGCGATGAGACATTGCAGGGCGCGAAAGGATGGCATCCACAGATGCTATGGCAGTCCCGCGAAGCATCGATGACGCGACGGGCTCGTCCCGGTCCCGCATCCCGTCATCGCTCGCCGCCGGCCGGCCGTCCGGCCAGCCGGGTGATCCAGGCGGCCGCCCCGGGGGCGTCCGGGACCACCGGGACGTCCTCGGGGACCGGTGGTCTGCGGACCACGACGACCGGCACGCCCGCCTCCCGCGCCGCGGTCAGTTTCGGGGCCGTGGCCGTCCCCCCGCTGTCCTTCGTCACCAGCACGTCGATGCGGTGCCGGCGCAGCAGCTCGCGTTCGCCGTCCAGGGTGAACGGCCCGCGGTCGAGCAGCACCTCCATGCGGGGCGGGTGCGGCGGTTCGGGCGGGTCGACGGACCGTACGAGGAACCACGGGCCGTCGAGGTCGGCGAAGGCGGCCAGGCCCATCCGGCCGGTGGTGAGGAAGACCCGCCGGCCCAGCGCCGGCAGCAGCACCGCGGCCTCCTGGAGGGAACCGGCCTCGTGCCAGTCGTCGCCCGGCACGGGGACCCAGCCGGGACGCCGGAGCGCGAGCAGGGGAACATGGGCGGTGGCGGCGGCCCGCGCCGCGTGGAAACTGATCGTCCCGGCGAAAGGATGCGTGGCGTCGATGAGCGCGTCCACCTCATGCTCGCGCAGCCATGCTGCGAGCCCTTCGGTCCCGCCGAAGCCGCCCACCCGCACCTCGCCGGGCGGCAGCCGGGGCGTGGCGACCCGCCCGGCCAGCGAGTTCGTCACCCGCGTGCCGGGCGGCGCCCCGGCCGCCAGGAGCTCGGCGAGGCGGCGGGCCTCCGTGGTCCCACCGAGGATGAGTACGTGCACGACGGTCCGGTCCCTTCCGAAGAGCCAGCCATGACCAGCGAGGCCGAGGGCGGTCGCAGCGCCCAACTCAAGCACACCGGTCTGCGGCCGGGCTGGACGACCGGTGCCTGCGCGACCGCCGCGACGACGGCCGCGTACACCGCCCTGCTCACCGGCGAGTTTCCCGACCCGGTGACGATCACCCTGCCGAAGGGGCAGACCCCGGCGTTCGCGCTCGCGGCGGAGGAGCTGACCGGCGCGTCGGCGATGGCGGGGATCGTGAAGGACGCCGGTGACGACCCGGACGTCACGCACGGCGCGCTGGTGCGGGCCACCGTGCGGCTGCTGCCCGAGGGGTCCGGGGTGGTCTTCCGGGCGGGCCCCGGGGTGGGCACGGTCACCCGTCCGGGCCTGCCGCTGGAGGTCGGTGAACCGGCCGTGAACCCGGTGCCGCGCCGGATGATGCGCGACCACGTCGCGGAGGTCGCCGGGCGGCACGGCGGCACCGGGGACGTGGAGATCACGCTCTCCGTCGACCACGGTGAGGAGATCGCCCGTTCCACCTGGAACCCCCGGCTGGGCATCCTGGGCGGGCTGTCCATCCTCGGCACGACCGGGATCGTCGTGCCCTACTCCTGCTCGGCGTGGATCGACTCGATCCGGCGCGGGGTGGACGTGGCCCGGGCGGCGGGGCGCACCCATGTGGCGGGCTGCACGGGCTCGACCTCGGAGAAGACGGTCGTCGCCGAGTACGGGCTGCCGCTGGACGCGCTGCTGGACATGGGCGACTTCGCGGGCGCGGTGCTGAAGTACGTCCGCCGCCACCCCGTGGACCACCTCACCATCTGCGGCGGCTTCGCCAAGCTGTCCAAGCTGGCGGCGGGCCATCTGGACCTGCACTCGGCCCGCTCCCAGGTCGACAAGGGCTTCCTGGCGTCGCTGGCCCGCGAGGGCGGGGCGGACGAGGCGCTGGCCGCACAGGTCGCCGACGCCAACACCGGCCTCGCCGCACTGCAGTTGTGCCTCGCGGCCGGGGTCCCGCTGGGCGACCTGGTCGCGACGACGGCCCGCGACGAGGCACTGGCCGTCCTGCGCGGGGCGCCGGTGGCGGTGGACGTCATCTGCATCGACCGGGCCGGCACGGTGGTGGGACGCAGCGAGGTGGCGGGCCCGGGTCCCGGCCGGTCCTGAACTCCGGCCGGTCCGAACCCCGGCCGGTCCTGACCCCCCGGCGGGCACCGGGCGGCCTGGGCTGCCGGGGCTTCAGCAGGAGTGGCGGTCGCGTTCCGGGGAGTACAGGTGGCTGTCGCGGAAGTGCTCCGCGCCCAGCGTGCGGCCGACCATGATGACCGCCGTGCGCAGCACCCCGGCCTCCTTCACCTGCCCGGCGATCTCGTCGAGCGTGCCGCGCAGGACCAGCTCCTCGGGGCGGGAGGCGTAGGCGACGACGGCGGCGGGGCAGTCGGCGCCGTAGTGCGGGAGCAGCTCCGCCACGACGCGGTCCACGTACCGGGCGGCCAGGTGCAGCACGATGAGCGCGCCGCTGCGGCCGAGAGTGGCCAGGTCCTCGCCCTCGGGCATGGCGGTGGCCTGCTGGGCGATCCGGGTGAGGATGACGGTCTGGCCGACGGTCGGCACCGTCAGCTCCCGCTTCAGTGCGGCCGCCGCGGCGGCGAAGGCGGGCACGCCGGGCACCACCTCGTAGGGGACCCCGGCCGCGTCCAGCCGGCGCATCTGCTCGGCGACCGCGCTGAACACCGACGGGTCCCCGGAGTGCAGCCGGGCCACGTCGTGGCCCTCCTCGTGCGCGCGCACCAGCTCGGCGGTGATCTGGTCCAGGTCGAGCCGCGCGGTGTCCACCAGGCGCGCGCCCGGCGGGCATTCGGCCAGCAGTTCGCGCGGCACCAGGCTGCCCGCGTACAGGCAGACCCGGCAGGCGGCGAGGGTGCGGGCGCCGCGCACCGTGATCAGGTCGGCGGCGCCGGGGCCGGCACCGATGAAGTACACGGTCATCTGTCTGCTCCTGGAAGGGTCGGAGGGTTCCTACGCGTCCTTGCGCACGGCCCACTGGGTCACCGGCATCGCCTGCCGCCACCCGGTGAAGCCGCCCACGGGCACCGCGTGGGACACGGCGAGCCGCACCAGCTCGCCGCCGTGGCGCCGGCGGGCGTCCGCGAGCAGCGCCTCCGACTCCAGCGTCACGGTGTTGGCGACGAGCCGCCCGCCGACGGGCAGGGCCGCCCAGCAGGCGTCGAGGAGTCCGGGCGCGGTGAGCCCGCCGCCGATGAACACCGCGTCCGGGCGCGGCAGTTCGGCCAGTGCCTCCGGGGCGGCGCCGGTGACGACCCGCAGGGCGGGCACGCCGAGGCGCTCGGCGTTGCGCCCGATGCGCGCGGCCCGCACCGGGTCCCGCTCGACGCTGACCGCCCGGCAGGAGGGGTGGGTGCGCATCCACTCGACGGCGATGGAGCCCGACCCGCCGCCGACGTCCCAGAGCAGCTCCCCGGGGGCCGGGGCGAGAACGCCCAGGGTGACGGCCCGCACGTGCCGCTTGGTCAGCTGCCCGTCGTGCTCGTACGCCTCGTCCGGCAGGCCCGGTGCGGCGCCCAGGCGCGGGGCGTGCGGGGCGCGGCGGCACTCCACGGCGACGATGTTGAGGGGGTCGCCGGGCGCGAGGGAGAAGCCGTCGGCGGTGACGGCGTCGCCCACCCGCTCCTCCGGTCCGCCGAGCTGCTCCAGGACCCGCAGGCGGCTGGGTCCGAAACCGCGGTCCCGCAGCAGGGCGGCGACCTCGGCCGGGGTGTCCGCGCCGGCGCTCAGGACGAGGATCCGCCGCCCCTGGTGCAGGGCGGCGGCGAGCCGGGCGGCCGGGCGGCCCACCAGGGTGACGACCTCGGTGTCCTCGACGGGCCAGCCGAGCCGGGCGCAGGCGTGGGACACCGAGGAGGGGTGCGGCAGCACGCGGACGGGCCCGTGCACTTCGGTGAGGGTGCGTCCGATGCCGTGGAACATGGGGTCCCCGCTGGCCAGTACGGCGATCCTGCGGCCGGCGTGCGCGGCGAGCAGGCCGGGGACGGCCGGGCGCAGGGGCGAGGGCCAGGCGACGCGTTCACCGGCGCACTCGGGCGGCAGCAGGTCCAGCTGGCGCGGACCGCCGAGAAGCACCTCGGCGTCGCGCAGCACGGCACGGGAGCCGCCCGGGAGCCCCGCCCAGCCGTCGGCGCCGATCCCGACGACGGTCACGGCGGCCGGCGCGGCGGGGTCGGCGGGGCGTTCGCGGGTCACGGCTCGGTACCTCGGGGCTCGGTGGACGACTCCGAGGCACTTTACGGGGCGGTGGCCTGCGCTCCCGCGCTCGGGTGGGCCCTGGGCAGGCGGTTGGGCGGCGCCCGCCGTCCGGGCAGCGGCCCGGACGGTCTCAGGCGTCGTACGGCCCGTCGGCGCCCCGGACGCCGGGCCCGGGGCGGGCGGGGGCGAGGCGGCGGTAGGCGGCCCGGGCGTGCACGAGACGGGCCAGGCCGGTGCCGACCAGGGCGGCGGTGCACAGGCAGACCAGCCAGGGGGTGTCCCGGTGCCCGGCCCAGGTGAGGACACCGGCGGGCGGGATGGCGAACCCGTTGAGGAACAGCCAGCACAGGACGGCCGTCCCCGGGGCGGCCGTGAACCGGGCGCACAGGCCGAGCACCGCGGCGAGCAGGGACAGCGCGGCCAGCGCGAGGTCCGCACGGCCCGGCCCGGCCACCGTGTTCAGCACGGCCACCAGCAGCAGGGCCCCGACGCCCGCCCCGACCCAGACCAGCGGGGTGGCCACGGGCTGCGGCACGGGTCTGGCTCCGGCCCCCAGCGGCTTCCACTCGATCATGCCGGTACTCCCTTCCGGTGCTCCTGCACGGGAATTGTCCCCTCCGCCCGTCCGCCGGACGTGGGCGGACGGTTCGCGGGTGCTCGCCAGCGTGCCAGGACGGCGGGTCCCCGGGAACGGCCGAACCGGCCAGCCCCGGGCCGCGCGGCGGCACGGCGTCCCGCGCCCGGCGGCCGTCGCGCCGTCATGACTCGGGGACCGTCCCGGTCCACAGCTCCCTGGCCGGCCAGTCGAGCAGCCGGGCGCCGAGGACGGCCGTCTGCAGGGTGTAGCGGTGGTCGGGGTCGGTGGCGTCGTTGCCGGTCAGGCTGTGGATGCGCTCCAGCCGGTAGGTCAGCGCGCGCACGCTCAGCGACAGCTGCCGGGCGGCCGCCGCGGCCACGCACCCGGAGTCGAAGTACGCGCTGAGGGTGTCGAGCAGCGGCCGCGCCCCGCCGCGGGCCCGCTCCAGCGGCCCGAGCGTGTGCTGGACCAGGTCCATCAGGGCCTGCCGGTCCCGGGCGAGGACGGGGAAGACCAGCAGGTCGGCGGCGCGCAGCAGCGGGTCGTCGAAGCCCATGCGCTGTGCGACGTCCAGGGCGTTGAGGGCTTCCTCGTAGCTGTGACCGATGCCGACCGCGCCCTTGCGCGGCCGTCCCAGGGCGACCTGCCCGGCCCCGGTGACGGCGTGCACGAGCCGGGCGAAGTGGGTGAGGACGTCCTCCTGGTCGCCGGGTGCGATGCACACCATCCGCCCGTCCTTGGTGGTGAACAGGATGCGGCGGTTCTCGAACCGGGCGAACAGCTCGCCCGCGACCTGCCGGGCGACCGGGTCGGTCTCGTCGCAGGGCTCCGGTGCCTCGGCCACGGCGACCGCGTGGGCGCGGGACAGGCGCAGCCCGAACCGCTCGGAGCGCGCGGCCAGCTGGCCCGGGTCGCCCCGCCCGTGCAGCAGGTCGTCGATGAACTCCCGCCGGGCGGCCTCCTCCTTGCGTACGACGATGCGTTGCGCGCGTTCGTAGCCGTCGGCGAAGGCGTCCACCGCCTGTTCGACGACGGCGAGGACGCTGTCCGGGTCGGCGGCCGGGGGACGGCAGGTCCGGCCGACGGCGAGGTGGGCGCGCACCAGGGCGCGCCAGCCGTGCCCGGCCTCGGCCGCCCGGGCACCGAGGGCCCGGCGCGACTCGATCTCCTCGCGGGTCAGGCGCCGGCCCGTGGCACAGGCGTCCCGCAGGATCTCCTCGAAACCGTCGAGGAAGACCTCGGCGGTCGCGGCGAGTTCCTGCCGTGCGATGTCAGCGGTGCGCATGCGCGACCTCCTGGGCGTGACCGGGCCGGGGCCCGGTGGCGGCGTCCCCTGCGGGGGGTCCGGGGGGCCCGGGGGGTCCGGCTTCCCCGACGAGCCCGGCTTTCCCGGCCGGTCCGGCTTCCCCGACGGGTCCGGCTTTCCCGGCCGGTCCGGCTTCCCCGGCCGGTGTGGCCGTCGCGACGGCCGTCCCAGGGGCCGGGCGGCGGGTCAGGCGCAGGGCGAGGGGTTCGGTCCAGCGGGCCGCGAGCGGACCGAGGATCACCAGGATCAGGACGTAGGCGGTGGCCAGGGGACCGACGCGGGGTTCGGCCCCGACGGCGAGCCCGGCGATGACGATGGAGAACTCGCCGCGGGCGACGAGGGTGCCGCCCGCCCGCCAGCGGCCCCGCGCCGAGACGCCCGCGCGGCGGGCCGCCCAGTAACCGGTGGCGATCTTCGTCAGGGTGGTGACGACGGCCAGCGCGAGGGCCGGCGCCAGCACGGGCGGGATGGCGCCGGGGTCGGTGTGCAGGCCGAAGAAGACGAAGAACACCGCGGCGAACAGGTCCCGCAGCGGGGTGAGGAGGCTGCTGGCGCCCTCGGCGACCTCGCCGGACAGGGCGATGCCGACCAGGAACGCGCCGACGGCGGCGGAGACCTGCAACTGCTGGGCGAGGCCCGCCACGAGGAGGGTCAGTCCCAGGACGACCAGCAGGAGCATCTCGGCGTTGTCGGAGGAGACCGCGCGGCTGACCAGGCGGCCGTGACGCAGCGCCACGTAGAGGACGGCGCCCACCGTGCCGAGCGAGATGAGCAGGGTGACCGCACCGCCCGCCAGGCTCACCCCGGCCAGCAGGGCGGTGAGGATCGGCAGGTAGACCGCCATGGCCAGGTCCTCCAGGACCAGCACGCCGAGGACGACGGGTGTCTCGCGGTTGCCGAGCCGGCGCAGGTCGCCGAGCACCTTGGCGATGACGCCGGAGGAGGAGATCCAGGTGACCCCGGCCAGGGCGACGGCGGCCACCGGTCCCCAGCCCAGCAGGAACGCCATGGCGGCGCCCGGGGCGGCGTTGAGGACGAAGTCGACGGCTCCGGAGGGGTACTGCGTCTTCAGGGTCGTGACGAGCTCGGAGGCGCTGTACTCCAGGCCGAGCAGGAGCAGCAGGAGGATGACGCCGATCTCGGCGCCGGTGGCGACGAACTCCTCGCTGGCCTGCAACGGCAGGATGCCGCCCTGGCCGAAGGCGAGTCCGGCCAGCAGGTACAGGGGTATGGGCGAGAGGCCCACGCGTCCGGCGAGGCGCCCGAGCAGGCCCAGGGCGAGGATGATGGCGCCGAGTTCGACGAGCATGGCGGTGGTGTCGTGCACGGGCGTCTGACCTCCGTGATCGGGTCTGCGGCGTCTGTGCCGGGGCGGGTGGCGAGGGCCCGGCGCGGGGCCGGGCGTCGCGCACCCCACCGCGGTGCGGCTGCGGTTGCGGCCGCGGGCCGGTGGCGTGACCGGGGGTTGCGGCCGGTGGGCGTCGGTGGGTGAGCGGTGGGGGTGTGCCGGGCGCCGGTGGTGACGGGGGACCGGGGGCGGCGTCCGGGACGCCGGGCCGGGAGGCGGGGCCGGGACCGGCCGGACAAGTCCGTGGAGCCGCTGGGGCGTTCGGGCCGTGCCGTTTCAGCGGAGCGGGCGGATCACCGCGGCAGTCGTCACCGGGGTGCGCGCCTCAGCCGGAGAAGGGCGGGTCACACGGCCCGGTCGATATCGGGAACGCCGTCACGGGCGGCGTTGTGGACGCGTACGCGCATCACACGACCCATGTCACGCCCCCTCATCAGCCGGCCCGGGACCGGGCGACCACCTTGCGACGAACGAACGAGCGGCCGGGCGACTGTGCGCGGCGGCGCTCACCGGAGCACGAGGCTCGTGACGGAATCCTAGCGCACGTCAACGGACAGTGATCGTTCAGGTGTTCTGCCAGGGGGCGGGGCCGGGCCGGACGGGAGGCGCCGCCCCGACCGGCATGCCGGTCGCCGACGGCGCCTCATTCCGCGCCCCGTGGTGGCCGCGGTTCAGCCGGTGACCGCCTGGGCGCTGCCGTTGACCCTCCGGGTGACGCCCTGGAGCAGTTCGGCGAGGTCGACCCCGGTGGTGGAGCCGAGCAATTCGATGCCCTGCGCCACGTTGTCGGCGACCGTGCGCGTCAACTGGCTCGCCCCGTCCGTGGAGATGACGGTCATCTTGTCCACGGCGGCGAGCGGTTCGGACGCCTTCGCGACCACCTGCGGCAGCACCTCCACCAGCATCTGCAGGACGGCCGCGTCGCCGTACTGCGCGAACGCGTCGGCCTTCTTGCGCATCGCCTCGGCCTCCGCCGCGCCCCTCGCGCCGGTCGCCGCCGCTTCGGCCTCGCCCTCCAGCCGGACGGCCTCCGCGATCGCCGCGCGCCGGGACCGCTCGGCCTCGCCCTGCTTGAGGCCCTCCACGGCCTGGGCCTCGGCCAGTGCGCCGCGGCGCTGCTTCTCGCCCTCACCGGTGAGCCGGGCCCGCTCGGCCTCGGCCTGGGCCGCGGCGATCTGGGCCAGCCGCTCGGCCTCGGCCTGCTTGACCCTGGCCACGCGCCGGGCCTCGGCCTCCTGCTCGGCGGCGTAGCGCTGGGCGTCGGCGGGCTTGCGGACCTGGGTGTCGAGCTGGCGGTCGGTCAGCGCGGCCTGCCGTTCGGCGACCTTCTCCTGCTGGGTGAGGATCTCCTGCTGCCGGGCCGCCTCGGCCAGGGGCCCGGCCGCGGCGGCACGGGCGGCTGCCTCGTCGGTCTCCGCCTTGATCTCCGCCTGCTTCAGGGAGAACGTCCGCTGGGCGACGGCGATCTCCTCCTCGGCCTTCAGCCGGGCCTGCTCGGCGGCCCGCCGGGCGACGGCCTCGGCGATGTCGGCCTCCTGCTTGGCCCGGGCTGCCTCGGGACGGCCGAGGTCCTCCAGGTAGGAGCCCTCGGTGGTGATGTCCTGGATCTGGAAGGCGTCCAGGACGAGGCCCTGCCCCGACAGGCTGGCCTCGGCCTCCTCGGCGACCTGCCCGGCGAAGGCGGCCCGGTCGCGGATGATGTCCTCGACCGCCATCCGGCCCACGATCGCGCGCAGGGCGCCGGACAGCACCTCCTGGGTGAAGCCGACGATGCCGTCCTGCTGCATGAGGAACCGCTGGGCGGCGGCCCGGATGGAGTCCTCGCTGCCGCCGACCTTGACGATGGCGACGCCCTCCAGGTTGGCCTTCACCCCGCGCAGGGTGACCGCGCCGCGCACGGCGACGGGGATGTGCCGGGAGGACAGGTCGAGGGTGAACTTCTGCTGCACGAACGGCACGACGAAGACTCCGCCGCCGACCACGACCTTCTGGCCGCTGTTGTCGGTGAAGACCCGCCCGGTCTCCGGGTCGGTGGCCTTCTTGCCGCGCCGCCCGGTGACGATGAACGCCTCGCTGGGCCCGGCGACCTTGTACCGGCTGACGACGACCAGGGCGACGAGGACGAGGAGGACGACGACCCCCGCGACGGCTATGACGACAGAACTCATTCCGGGTCCCTTCGGCCCGCCCGTGTGGACGGTGGTGTGAGGAAGCGCTAGGGGTGAAGCGGTGGGGTACGGCGGAGGACGGCGGGCCCTCCGGCCCGCGGATCGGGCGGCCGGTCCGTCCGGCGCCCGGCGAGCGGGCCCGTCTACCGCTCGACGACGCGCACGGTCACCGCGGTGGACGACAGCGCCTGCTCGACCCACACCTCGGCGCCGCGGGCGATCGGCACCGCGCTGCGGGCCGCGAGCTTGACGGGCTGCCCCGACAGCCGGACCAGCACCTCGCCGTAGCCGGCGGCCGGGATCGCGGTCACGACCGAGCCGGAGACGCCGACCAGGTCGTCGTCACGCGGTGCCGCGCCGGACCGGTCGTCCATCAGCGCCCGCCCGAGGCGGTAGGCGAGCCAGCCGGTGACGGCACCGGCCGGTACGCCGACCCCGATCGCACCGGCCACGCCCCACCCGGTCGTCTCCAGCGCGATCGCCCCGGAGAAGCCGAGCATCGAGACGAAGGCGGCGACGACCGGCAGCGACAGCAGCCCGTCGAGCGCGTCGACGGCGTCGACGGCGCTGAGGAAGCCGTCGAGCACTCCGTCCAGGACCAGGGACAGCACGAGGAGGACGACCCCCGTGACACCGAGACCCAGAAACCAGGCCATGCGTGCTCACCGCCTCCCCGTGCGGTCCCTGTCCCGCTCCCCCGTGGTGAACGCATGCTCACACGCCGGCGCGCCGGCGGACATTGCCCGATCCCGGCAACGTTCCCCCCGGCTTCCCTGCCGCCGGCCCCACCCGAGGTCGCCCCCCGGCGCGTTCCTCATCCACCCGCCGCCAGGTCGCCTTCCGCGCACCCCGGGCGTGAACCGGCGCCGTCAGCCGACCGCCTACGCGAGGACGCCGGAGCGGTCAGCTCGGGGGTGCTGCTCGGACCAGGCCCGTCTGGTAGGCGATGACGACCAGTTGGGCGCGGTCGCGGGCGCCGAGTTTGGTCATGGCGCGGTGGACGTGCGTGCGCACGGTCAGCGGGCTGACGGTCAGGTCGTCGGCGATCTCGGCGTTGGAGCGCCCCTCCGCGGCCAGGGCCATCACCTCCCGTTCGCGCGTCGTGAGGTCGGCCAGGCGCTCGGGGGGTGCCAGGTGGGTGCCGGGGGCGGGGGCCGTGAGGAAGCGGGTGATGAGCGAGCGGGTCGCGCCGGGTGACAGCAACGCCTCGCCGGAGGCGACCGTGCGCAGGCCGCTCAGCAGGGTGTCGGCGGTGACGTCCTTGCCGAGGAAGCCGCTGGCCCCGGCGCGCAGCGCCTGGGCGACGTAGTCCTCGGTCTCGAAGGTGGTCAGGATGAGCACGCGGGTCGCGGACAGCTCCGGGTCCGCGCACAGCACGGAGGTCGCCGCCAGCCCGTCGGTGCCCGGCATGCGGATGTCCATCAGCACGATGTCCGGCCGGTGGGCCCGGGCCAGCTCGACCGCCTCGGCCCCGTCGGAGGCCTCGGCGACCACCTCCATGTCGGGGCAGGAGTCGACGAGGATCCGGAAGGTGGCCCGCAGCAGGGCCTGGTCGTCGGCGAGCAGCACCCTGATGCTCATGCGGGGATGGTTCCTTCCAGGAGGCGGGCGGCGGGCGGCAGCGGCAGCGCGGTGGTCACTTCGAAGCCGCCTTGGGGCCGGGGCCCGGCGCACAGTTCACCGCCGATGGACCGGGCGCGTTCACGCATCCCCACCAGGCCGAAGCCGCGTCCCGTGCCGGCCTGCGGCCTCCCGGCGCCCTCGTTGGTGACGGTGATCAGCAGGCGGGAGCCGGTGTAGGCGAGGCGGACGTGGGCGTCGTCGTCCGCGGCGTGCTTGCTGACGTTGGTGAGCGCCTCCTGCACGATCCGGTACGCCGTCAGGTCCACGCCCGCGGACAGCGGCCGCGGCTCGCCGTCGGTGGTGACGGTGACGCGCAGGCCCGCCGACTCGAACGCGGAGACCAGCTCGGGCAGCCGGGACAGGCCGGGCGACGGTTCGAGACCGGCCGGGCCGGAGGTCTCGCCGTCGTCCCGCAGCAGGCCGAGGGCGGCCTTCAGCTCCCGCAGCGCGGAGGACGTCGTACCGGTCAGGTCGGTGAGGATCTTCCGGGTCTGCTCGGGGTGGGTGCGGGCCAGGTGTGCGGCGGTGCCGGCCTGGGCGTTGGCCAGGGCCATGTGGTGGGCGACGACGTCGTGCAGCTCCCGGGCGATGCGCACCCGCTCCTCGGTGACCCGCAGCCGGGCCTCCTCCTCGCGGGTGCGCTCGGCGTGCTCGGCCCGGGCCTGCACGGACGCGAGGTGGGCCCGCCGCGCCTGGGTGCCCTGCCCGGCGGCGAGGGGCAGCATCAGCCAGCAGAACGGGCCGATGGTCCGCAGCAGCAGCGACAGGTGGTTCATGGAGTCGGCGAACACGGCGGCCACGATCACCGCGACGATGGTGGTGACGCCGTACGCGCGCGTGGTCCGCGGGTCGGTGGAGGCGGCCAGCCAGTACAGCGCCGCCATGACCGGTGCCAGCAGCAGCGGGGTGACCAGGTAGCCGAAGGTGACCGCGACGACCGTGCACAGCGTGGTGACGACGACGCCGGTGCGCGGGTAGGCGCGGTGCTTCAGCAGGGCCAGGCAGGAGACGACCATGAGGACGGTGGCGGCCTCGTCCCGGTCCGGCGGGGCCGTGCCCGGCAGGGTGAGCGAGCCGCCGTACGCGGCGCAGCCCATCAGCGCGAGCACCGTCGTCAGGTCGACGAGGAAGGCGTGGCGGTCGGTGAACTCGCCGAGGCGATCCGCGTAGCGCCGCTCCGGGGTGAGGATCATGGGGTTCTCCGGGTGGGTGGGCCGACGACCATCGTGGCCGTCCGGGGGCGCGGCCGCCCGGGGGCCGCCCGTGTCCTTCGCCACGGGCGGCCCGGGCAGGGCCTCCGGGAGCGGCCGGCCGGCTTCAGGTGCGCGCCGGTTCCGGTTCCGGCGCGGTGTCCGCGGCCGGGCCGGCGGACGCCCGGCCGAGCGCCTCGCCCTCCACGTCGACGCGGGGCAGGATCCGGTCCAGCCACGTCGGCAGCCACCACGCCTTGTCGCCGAGCAGGGCCAGGACGGCCGGCACGATCGCCATGCGGACCACGAAGGCGTCGAAGAGGACGGCCGAGGCGAGCCCGAAACCGATCATCTTGATCATGGAGTCGCTCTCGCCGACGAACCCGGCGAACACCGCGATCATGATGAGGGCCGCCGCCACGACCACCCGGGCGCTGTGCCGGAAGCCGGTCGTGACGGCCCGGCCGGGCGAGGCGCCGTGCACGTACGCCTCCCGCATCCGTGAGACGAGGAACACCTCGTAGTCCATCGCCAGGCCGAAGACGATGCCCACCAGGAAGATCGGCATCAGGCTCATGATCGGGCCGGTCTGCTCCACGCCGAGGAGCCCGGCGCCGTGCCCCTGCTGGAACACCACGACGACCACGCCGAGGGAGGCCAGCACCGACAGCAGGAAGCCCACCGCCGCCTTCAGCGGGACGAGCAGGGACCGGAAGACCACCATCAGCAGCACGATCGCCAGCCCCACCACGACCAGCAGGTACGGCACCAGCGCGGCCTGCACCTTCGCCGCGATGTCGATGTTCATGGCGGTGGTGCCGGTGATCTCGTAGCTCGCGCCGGTGGCGGACTCGATGCCGGGGCGCTCGTCCCGGATCGTCGTCACCAGGTCCTCGGTCCTCCGGTCGGTCGGCGCGGTGGCGGGCACGACCGAGAGGACGGCGGTGTCCCCGCTCCGGTCGAACCGGGCCGGCGAGACGGTCACCACGCCCTCGGTGGAGCCGATCTCCCGGGCGACCCGGGCGGCGGCGCCCTGGGGGTCGGCGGCGTCCCGGGCGTCCACGACGACGGTCAGCGGCCCGTTGAAGCCCGGCCCGAAGCCTTCGGCGAGCGCGTCGTAGGCCCGTCGTTCGGTGGCCGAGGTGGGTTTGGCCTCGTCGCCGGGCATGCCGAGTTGCAGATCGGCCGCGGGCAGGGCGAGCGCGCCGAGGCCCACGACGCCGAGGAGCAGCACGGGTATCGGCCGGCGCAGCACCAAGGAGGCCCAGCGGGTGCCGCCGTTCGCCCGGCCGTCACGCCCGGTCCGGCCGTCACGCCCGGTCCGGCCGTCACGCCCGGTGCGGCCGTCACGGCGGGTCCGCCGGCTCAGCACGGCGTCGGGCCACAGGCCGAGGAACGCCGGGACGAGCGTCAGGGCGACCAGCACGCCGACGACGACCGCGCCCGCGGCGGCCAGTCCCATCCTGGTGAGCATCGGGATGCCGACCACGGCCAGCCCGGTCAGGGCTATGACGACGGTCAGGCCGGCGAACACCACGGCCGAGCCGGCCGTGCCGACGGCGGTCGCGGTGGCCTCCTGCGGGGTGCGCCCCCGGGCGCGCTCCTCGCGGTAGCGGGAGACGACGAACAGGGCGTAGTCGATGCCGACGGCCAGCCCCAGCATCATCGCCAGGGTCCCGGTCGTCGTGGACAGGCCGAGGGCACCGGACAGGGCGAGGATCGTGGCCATGCTGACGCCGACACCGGCGACGGCGGTCAGCAGCGGCAGCCCGGCGGCGGCCAGGGAGCCGAAGGTGACGAGGAGCACGACGGCGGCGATGGCGACGCCGATCACCTCGGCGGAGCCGCCCGGCCCGCCCTCGGTGGCGAGCGCGTCGCCGCCGGCCTCCACGGTCAGCCCCGAGTCCCGTGCCTGCTCGACGGCCCGTTCCAGCCGGGCGCGGCTGGCGTCGGTGAGGTCGGCGGCCCCGACCTCGTAGGTGACGGTGGCGAAGGCGGTCGAGCCGTCCCGGCTGACCGTCCCGGCCCGGAACGGGTCGACGGCGCTCGCGACCTGGGCGCCGTCGCCGAGATCGCGCACGGCCTTCTCGACGGCCTGCCGGTGCCCGGCGGCGGTCACCTTCTGCCCGTCCGGTGCGGTGAACACCACCCGGGCGGTCGCGCCGTCGGCCCTCGTGCCCGGGAAGCGCTCCTCGATCAGGTCGTAGGCCTGCTGGGACTCGATGCCGGGCATCGAGAACTCCTCCTCGGCGGGCCCCGGCGCCTTCAGGGCGCCCAGTCCGACGGCGGCCAGGACGGCCGCCCAGACCAGGACGACGGACCAGCGTCGCCGGAAGGCCAGACGGCCCACGCGATACAGGAATTCAGCCACGGCAGCAGGTCTCCACATCCGGTGTCGATCGTCCGCCCAGCGTGTCCGCCCGCCCGCTGTCCCGTCGTCGTGCGGCTGCCGACAATCCGCGGTACTCGATACGCAGTAGGAGCGGGGCTGCGGATCAGCCTCGGGTACGACAATCCCGGGCCATCTGCCGACGCCTGTGCTACCTTCGATGGCGTTGCAGTTTTGGTTCCCAGAGACTTCGAGTGCTCTATCGACCTCCGTCGACGAGCACTCTTTTTGTTTCCGAGGATTTTCGGATCTCTCCACAGGGTGATCATTTCGGCGACTACGGGTCCGCGAGGTGCGGATCTGAGTACTGCCCCTCAAGGGAGATTCATATGGCTACCGGCACCGTGAAGTGGTTCAACTCGGAAAAGGGCTTCGGCTTCATCGAGCAGGAGGGTGGCGGCCCCGACGTCTTCGCCCACTACTCGAACATCGCCACCTCGGGCTTCCGTGAGCTCCAGGAAGGCCAGAAGGTGACCTTCGACGTCACGCAGGGCCAGAAGGGCCCGCAGGCCGAGAACATCGTTCCCGCCTGACGCTGACGCGCATGCCCTGACCGGGGCCCGCACCCCTGCGGTGCGGGCCCCGGTTCTTTTCCGTCCGTTCCGGCTCGCTCTTGCGAATCCGCGGCCCTCAGGCGCCGTCGCGCATTCCCCGATACGTGCCGCATCGAGGAAGGCCTTCCATGGACCGCACCGCTCGCAGGAACAACCCCTCCCGCTCCCGGGACCACGGGCACCGCACCCGCAAGAACCCGGGCCGCGCCCCCGCGCCCCGCTCCGGCGGCGGTGGCCGCCGCCCGGCCGCCGGCCGGGAGTTCGCCCCGCCCGTCACCGTCACCCCGGCGCTCCCGGCCGTCGAGGCGTTCGCCGACCTCGACCTGCCCGCGCCGCTGCTCACCGCACTGGCCGCCGAGGGCATGACCGAGCCGTTCCCGATCCAGGCGGCGACCCTGCCGAACTCGCTGGCCGGCCGGGACGTCCTGGGCCGCGGCCGCACCGGCTCCGGCAAGACGCTGGCCTTCGGCCTGGCCCTGCTGGCCCGGCTCGACGGCCGGCGCGCCGAGCCGCGCCAGCCGCTGGCGCTCGTCCTGGTGCCCACGCGGGAACTCGCCCAGCAGGTCACCGACGCCCTCACCCCGTTCGCCCGCGCGCTGCGCCTGCGGCTCGCCACGGTCGTCGGCGGTCTGTCGATCGGCCGGCAGGCGCACGCCCTGCGCTCCGGCGCCGAGGTCGTCGTCGCCACGCCCGGCCGCCTGAAGGACCTCCTGGACCGGGGCGACTGCCGGCTGGACCAGGTCGGCGTGACCGTCCTGGACGAGGCCGACCAGATGACCGACATGGGCTTCATGCCGCAGGTCACCGCGCTGCTGGACCAGGTGCGTCCGGGGGGCCAGCGGATGCTGTTCTCGGCCACCCTGGACCGCAACGTCGACAAGCTGGTCCGGACCTACCTGCAGGACCCGGTGGTGCACTCGGTCGACCCGTCCGCGGGGGCGGTCAGCACGATGGAGCACCACCTGCTGCACGTGGAGGACGACGACAAGCACGCCACGACGACCCGGATCGCCGCCCGCGACGGCCGGGTGATCATGTTCCTGGACACCAAGCACGCCGCCGACCGGCTGGCGAAGAAGCTGCTGGCGGTCGGCGTGCGCGCCTCGGCGCTGCACGGCGGCAAGACCCAGTCCCAGCGCACCAAGACCCTGGAGCGCTTCAAGGACGGGCACGTCACGGTCCTGGTGGCGACCAACGTGGCGGCGCGCGGCATCCACGTCGACAACCTCGACCTGGTCGTCAACGTCGACCCGCCCGGCGATCACAAGGACTACCTGCACCGGGGCGGCCGTACGGCCCGGGCCGGCGAGTCCGGCACGGTCGTCACGCTGGTCCTGCCGCACCAGCGGCGCGAGATGAACCGGCTGATGGCCGACGCGGGCATCGACCCGCAGGTCACGCGGGTCCGGCCGGACGAGGCCGAGCTGAGCCGCATCACCGGCGCGCGGGAGCCCTCCGGCGTGCCGGTCGTCCTCACCCCGCCGCCCGCCGAGAACCGCCCCGCCCGCACCGGCTCCGGCCAGGGTGCCCGTCGCGGCGGCCCGTCCCGGCGCCGCCGCCGCTGACACCGGCCGACTCGGCCCACGCGGTGGCGCGGGGGCGCCGGCCACACAGCCCCGGGCGTGCAGGGGGCGGTGGCGGCGACCCCGTCCGCCGTCACCGGCGCCCGATGACCTCCGCGATGCGCAGGAAGCCGTCCGCGCCGTGGCCGAGACCGATGGTGCGGCGGGCCATGCCCTCGGCCGCGCGCATGACGCCCGCGTCGATGCCGTGCGACTCGGAGACGTGCACGATGTGGGCCATCGACGACACGGCCGAGGTCAGCGGGTTGCCCTCGCCGCTGTAGGTGCCGGCGTCGGCGTCCGCGGCGGTCTGCGCGAACAGCGGCGGCAGGATCGCGCCGATCCCCTGGGCGAAGGGCGCCAGTTCGCTCGCGGTGACGCCTTCCGCGCGGGCCACCGCCACCGCGTGGGCGTACCCCGCCATCGCCGTCCAGAAGAGGTCCAGCAGGGCGATGTCGTAGGCGGCGGCCCGGCCCACGTCCTCCCCGAGATGGGTGTGGCTGCCGCCCAGCGCCCGCCGCACGGAGGCCGTTTCCTCGTAGAGGTCCGACGGCCCGCTGTACAGCAGGACCGCGTCGGCCGTGCCGATGGTGTCGGTCGGCGTCATGATCGCGCCGTCGAGGTAGCGGATGCCGTGGGCGGCGGCCCAGGCGGCGGTGTCGCGGGCCCGGGCCGGGGTGTCGGCGGTCAGGTTCACGACCGTACGGCCCCGGAGCGCGGCGGCGGCCTCGTCCTGGCGCAGGACGGCGTCGACGGCGTCGTAGTTCACCACGCAGACGAGGGTCACGGCACTGGCCGCCACCGCCTCCGCCACCGACGCGGCACTCTGCGCGCCCCGCTCGACGAGGTCCTTCTCGCGTCCCGGGGTGCGGTTCCAGACGGTGGTGCGCAGACCTGCGGCCAGGAGCGCCCCGGCCAGGGCCCGGCCCATCGGCCCGAGACCGAGGACCGTGACGGTGGCGGGTGCGGTGGGCCGGGCGCCGGAATGCGCGGGGGAGGCGGACGTGCTGTACGTGGACACGGAGGAACTCCTCGGGGATCACGGAACGGAACGGGAAACGGGGTCCGGATGACGCGACGACGCCAGGACACGGACGTGTGCGGAGTGACCGCCGCGATCGGGGTGATCGACGGCAAGTGGAAGACGGCCCTGCTGTGGCTGCTGGAGTCGGGCCCGCACCGGCCGGCACAACTGCGCCGCCAGTTGCCCGGCCTCACCGAGAAGGTGCTGACCGAGGCGTTGCGGGAGATGGAGGCCGACGGGCTGGTGCACCGGCAGGTGTACGACGTGCTGCCGCCGAAGACCGTCTACTCCCTGACCGGGTTCGGACGTGAACTCTCCGATGCGCTGGCCCCGTTGGCCGACTGGGGCCACCGCCGCCTGGAGCGGCTGACCGACGCCGGCCGGCCGGTGTCCTGAACTTCGCGCACCTCCGTCCCTCCTCGTGCCCTCACCACCGGTGGCCGCCGCTCACCAGGCTCCCCGGACGGCAGTGCCCTGCCAAGTACGCACAAAAAAGTGGGTAGGGGGCGCGGCCGGCCGGTCTCCCGGCCGCACCGCCGGCAATTGAGTCGACACCCCCTCCGGGCTGCGGGAGACTCCCCGCGATGACGCGACGAACCGATACGCCTCCCGCCTGGGACGAGCGCACGCAGGGAAGCAACCGTGGCGCGGGAGGGTCAGGGGTATGACCGGGGAGCTCCATCCTCTCGTCGAGCCGTACGAGCAGGGCATGCTCGACGTCGGCGACGGCAACCTCGTCCACTGGGAGACCTGCGGCAACCCCGCGGGCAAGCCCGCCCTCGTGCTGCACGGCGGGCCCGGATCGGGGGCGGGGCCGTTCTGGCGCCGGCTGTTCGACCCGCGGACGTACCGGATCGTGCTGTTCGACCAGCGCGGCTGCGGCCGCAGCACCCCCGACGCCGCCGACCCGGCGACCTCGCTCGCCGCCAACACCACGCCCCACCTCGTCGCCGACATCGAGCGGCTGCGCCGTCATCTCGGCATCGACACCTGGCTCGTCCTCGGCGGCTCCTGGGGCGTGACCCTCGCCCTCGCCTACGCCCAGCGGCACCCGAGGGCCGTCTCGGAGATGGTGCTGTTCAGCGTCACGAACACCACCCGCCGTGAAGTGGAGTGGGTGACACGGGACATGGGGCGGATCTTCCCCGCCGAGTGGGCCCGGTTCCGGGACGCCGTGCCCGAGGCGGAGCGCGACGGCAGCCTGGTGGACGCCTACGCCCGGATGCTCGCCGACCCCGACCCGGCCGTACGGGAACGGGCCGCGCGGGAGTGGTGCCGGTGGGAGGACGTGCACGTGTCCACCCACCCGGGGCACCGGCCCGACCCCCGCTTCGAGGACCCGCGCTTCCGGATGCGCTTCGCCCGGCTCGTCACGCACTACTGGCGGCACGCCGCGTTCCTGGACGACGGAGCGCTCCTGCGCGACGCGGGGAAGCTCGCCGGCATCCCGGGCGTGCTGATCCACGGCCGGCTGGACATCAGCGGTCCGGCCGACGTCGCCTGGCGGCTGGCGCAGGTCTGGCCGGACGCCGAGCTGGTGCTGATCGGCGACGAGGGGCACGGCATGTCCGGCGGTGGCACGACCCGGGCCGTGCTGGAGGCCACCGACCGCTTCGGCGGCCGGACTTGGTCCCCCCGTGGCTGAGCGGCGACTCAACTCCGGTCGATGAAAGCTCAGATGGCGTTGCGGGAGTTGCCCGATCCGGTCGCGCACCCGCTCGGATTGGGCTAGACATGCGGCGGAAACACGTCGGCATCCGGACGTGCCCGCAGGCGCGTCCGTCCGAGGGGGAACAGGAAGAGTGACCACACACGACCACAAGACGGGCCGCTCCGGCCCCGGGGGACGCAGACGCGTCCCCCGCCTCAGGATCGCCCTGGCCGCCGCGGCCGCCTTCGCCGTCGCCGGGAGTGGGGTCCAGGCGACGGCCGCTCAGCCGGACCCGGCCCCGGCGCAGCCCGCCGTACCGAACCTGACCTGGTCCGACTGCCAGGGCGGCTTCGAGTGCGCGAACGCCGAAGTGCCGCTGGACTACCGGGATCCGCAGGGCAGGAAGCTCACCCTCGCGGTGATCCGCAAGAAGGCCCCCGACCAGGGCCTGAAGAAGGGCACCCTGTTCCTCCAGCCGGGAGGGCCGGGAAACTCGGGCGTCGACTTCGTCCGCAACAACTACGCCGATCTGCCCGGCCGGTTGAAGGACTCCTTCGACGTCTTCGGGTACGACGTACGGGGCGTCGCCCGCAGTTCGCAGGTGGAGTGCTGGGACGACGCGACGTACACCGCCGCCATCAGGGCCGCCAAGGGCGTGCCGGGACCGGGCGCCTACGACGAGGCCGTGCGCCAGGGCGCAGCCTTCGACCGCGCCTGCCAGGAGCGGGCCGGCGAGCTGCGGCCGTTCATCGGCACCGGGTACGTCGCACGCGACATAGACCTGCTGCGCCAGGCCCTGGGCGAGGAGCAACTCACCTACTACGGCCGCTCGTTCGGCAGTTACATCGGCACCGTCTACGCCGCCATGTTCCCCGAGCGGGTCCGCGCCCTGGTGCTCGACGGCGCCTACGACCCGCGGCACTACGCGCACCGGCCCTACGCCTACGACCGCCCCCAGTACCTGGCCCTGGACGGCGCGATGAGCCGCTTCCTCGACTGGTGCCGGACGGACCAGGCCACCTGCGGCTTCGGCGACGGCGACCCGCGGGCCGCGTTCGAGAAGCTCAAGGCCGACCTCGACGCGAACCCCGTGCCGACCGCCAACGGCGGCCAGGCCAACGGCTACACCGTCGTCTACCGCCTGATGTTCAACATCAACGAGGGCAAGGTCATCTGGCCCTCCCTCGGCGAGGCCCTGCGCAAGGCCCAGCAGCGGGACACCACGTCCTTCCTGCTGCGGCCCCCGTCCCCGGCCAGCTACGACTTCCTCAACCCGAACATCGCGGTCGAGTGCGTCGACAAGGACTACCCGCGCAGCCCGGCCCGGCTGAAGCGTCAGGTCACCCGCAACGCCGAGGCGGCCCCGCTGCTCGGCCCAGCCCTCGCCTACGGCCCGCCGCTCTACGACCACCAGCACGCCACCACGTGCGCCCAGTGGACCGGCGACAAGCCCAGCCGCTACGCCGGGTCCTTCCGGGCCGAGGGGTCCGCTCCCCTCCTGGTCCTCGGCACCACCGGTGACCCGGACACCCCGTACCAGGACGCCGTGGCCCTGTCCCGGCAGCTCGACAACGGCCGGCTGCTGACGTTCCGGGCCGAGGGGCACACCGCGTTCGGCCGCAGCGCCTGCGCCACGGACGCCGTGACGGGCTACCTCGTCGACGGCACCGTCCCGCCGCGCGGCACGACCTGCGCGGACGAGACCCAGCCGCCGCCCGTCACCCCGAGAAAGGCCCCCACGGGCACGACCCTCGCCGAACTCCGCAACGGCGTGAACGAGAAGCACGACCTCCTCGGCACGACCCCGCGCTGAACCATCGGCACCACCCCTGAGCCGCCCGTCCCCCGCGGGCGGCTTTGCCTTTCCTTTACAACCCCACTCCTCGGTGCCTCGTCTCTGCGCACGACCGTTTCCGACGAAGGAGTGCGATTCCATGCGCCGAACTGTTCTCAGCCTGCTGGTCCTCGCGGGCACCGCCGTCGTGGTGGGCTCGGGGCCCGCGTTCGCCGGCGGCGGGGCCACGCCCACCCCGGTGCCCGCGTCGGAACGGCCCGCCGAGAGCGCCGCGCCGACGACCCGCCCGGAGCCGGCCCGTCCGGAGGCGAGCCGTCCGGAGTCGGCCCGCCCCACCCCGGCGCGGCCCGCGCCGACCCGGGCCCCGGCCGGCAGGCAGGTGCCCGTCGTGCCGAGCGGCGCGCCCGACACCGGGGTCGCGGCGGACCCGGACCCGGCGAGCGGCGGCACGGCGGTCGGCGCCGGTGCCGCCGCTCTGCTCGCCCTCGGCGGCGGCTCGGTCGTCGTCGTACGGCGTCGCCGGGCGAGCGGGGCATGACCGCGTTCTCCAGGCGCGCGTTCACGACCGCTGCCGCGGGGTCGCTGCTGACGGCGTGCGGCGGGCCGGGGTCCGGCGCGTCCCGCCCGGCGGACCCCGGTGAAGCCGGCTCGCGGGGGCGCGGCGGGTCCGCGCCGGTGCCGGCCGGGCGCCGTCGGGCCCTCGCCCGGTCCGTGCCGGTCCGGCTGGGGATCCCGGCGATCGGGGTCGACACCCCGGTGATCCGGCTGGGCCTGGCGGCGGACGGCACCGTGGAGGTGCCACCGGTGACGGCCCACGACCGCGCGGGCTGGTACCGGCACTCCCCCACCCCCGGCAGCACCGGCCCGTCGGTGATCCTCGGGCACGTCACGGTCGGCCCGTACGGCGACGGCGTCTTCCGGCACCTGGCCCGGCTGCGCCGGGGCGAGCGGATCGTGGCGCGCCTGGAGAACGGCACGGCGGCGTGGTTCGCCGTCACCGCGGTCCGGACCGTCTCAAGGAACGCGTTCCCGGCCGACGACGTCTACGGCGACGTGGACCGCCCCGAGCTGCGGCTGATCACGTGCGGCGGCGCGCGTACCGGTGACGGCTACGCCGACAACGTGATCGTGTTCGCGGCACTGAGCGGCACCGAGTCCCCCACCCCTGGAGAGCGGTGAAACGGTCCCGTGAGACGGCGGCGTCCGACCTGTTCGCCGCCCTCTACCCGCGCCTGGCCGGCTGGTGCCGCCGCCTCGTCGACGACGACGAGACGGCCCACGAGATCGCCTCGGAGGCCTTCACCCGGCTGTGGGCCCGCTGGACGAAGGTGGAGGAGCCCCGCGGCTTCCTCTACGTCACCGCCGCCAACCTCGTCCGCGACCACTGGCGCAAGCGGGAACGCGAACGCCGGGCCATGCACCGCGTCACCACGGAGGCCGCCGTACGCCCCCACGCCGAGCAGGCCGACCCGTCGGTGCGGATGCTGGTGCAGTCGCTCCCCGAGCGGCTGCGCGTGCCGATCCTGCTGCACTACTACGCTGACATGCCGATCCGGGAGGTGTCCGTGCTGACCGGACGCAGGGAAGGGACCGTCAAGGCCGATCTGCACGCGGCCCGCGAACTGCTGCGCGTCCACCTGAGGAGGAGCCTTGACCACACGGTGTGACGGCGACCCGGGCGACGAGCGGGGCGACTGCGACGATCCTCTCGCGGTGCTGCTGCGGCCCTCCTCCCCCGACTACCTGGGCGCGCCCGCCGGCCGGTTCACCGCGGTCCGGCGCAGGGCGGCCCGCCGGCGGCTGCTGCGCACGGCGGCGGGCGCGGGGGTGTGCTGCGCGGTGGCCGCGCTGATCGCCCTGCCGTTGCGCCTCGCGTCGCCGGACGCCCCCGCCGCCCCGGCCACGATCCCCATGGCGCCGCCCGGTCCCGCAACGACGCCGCCCGGCCCCTCGGCGTCCCCAGGCCCTTCGGCGTCCCCGACACCCGCCCCGTCCCGCGCCCCCCGCACCTCGGCCGCGCCCGCCGAGTCCCGCGGTCCGGCCGCATCGCGCGTGCCGTCCCGCCCCGCCGTTCGCGGCCCCGGGGAGCCGCCCACCCCGGCGGACCCGTCCCGCGCCCCGTCCGCCACTCCCACGGCGGTCCGGCCCGTCCCGTCGACGGAACGCCCGGGCACGGGCGGGGAGCGGACCGCGGGACGCTGACGGCAGCCACCGGCCGCCGGCGACGGCCGGTCCGGCACGAGCGGGCCGAGCGGCTGGAGTACGCCATGGACCTCACGGCCGGGGACGTCGTCAGCCTTGTGGCGATGCATGATCGGTCACCCGATCATGCCGTCGTACCCAGCCCCACCGCCCGTCCCTGGTCGTCCCACCGCACTTCGAGGACGTGGTCGACCGCCGTCCGGTCGAGCGGGCCGAAGACGTGCGGGAACAGGGTGTCGCCGGAGACCCCGGGCGGTGGGGCGGGTGCGGCGGCCTCCCGCTCCACCCGCGCGGTCAGCCGCGTCTCGTCCAGGGCGAGCACCAGCAGCGGCCGGGGCGCGTCCCGGTAGAAGGCGTTGACCACGGCCAGTGTCGTCGGCTCGTCCGGGGAGCAGTGCACGAAGCCCTCCTCGGCGAGGGAGGCCGGCGCGTACGGCCGTCCGGGGTCGGTGTGCCAGACGGCGTGCGGTACGACGTGATAGATCATGGCCCCGTTATAGCCCCCGGCGGCGGTCAGTGCCCCAGGGCGGCGAGGGTCCTCCGGGTGGCCTCGGCGACCAGGGCGTCCGAGGGCTCGGCGGCGCGGCCCGGCCGGTCGGTCAGCACGGCCAGCACGAGCGGTTCGGCGCGCGGCGGGTGCAGGAGGGCCACGTCGTTGGCGCGGCCCCAGTCGCCCGTGCCGGTCTTGTCGGCGGCCTTCCAGCCGGCGGGCAGCCCGGCCCGGATGCGGCGGGCGCCGACGTCGGTGGCGTTGCGGGAGAGCCAGTCCAGGAGCAGGGCGCGTTCCCGGGCGGGCAGGGCGGTGCCGAGCAGGAGGTGCCGGAAGTCGGTGCCGATCGCCTGCGGGGTGGTGGTGTCGCCGGGGTCGCCGGGGGGCACGTCGTGCAGGTCCGGCTCGTAGTGGTCCATGCGGCTGACGGTGTCGCCGAGCCGGCGCAGGTAGGCGGTGAGCGCGGCCGGGCCGCCGATCTCACGCATCAGCAGGTTCCCGGCGGTGCCGTCGCTGAAGCGGACGGCCGCGTCGCACAGCTGACGGAGGGTCATGCCGGTGTCGACGTGCCGGCCGGTGACGGGCGTGGTGGAGCGCAGGTCGGCCCGGGTGTAGGTGACGCGCCGGTCCAGGCCGTGCAGGGTGCGGTGGTGCAGGACCACCGCCGCGGCCAGGGCCTTGAAGGTCGAGCAGAACGCGAAGCGTTCACCGGCCCGGTGGACGGCGCTCTCGCCGGTGCCGGTCGCGAGGGCCCAGACCCCGACGCGGGCCCCGTACTCGCGTTCCAGTCCGGCCAGTTGCAGCCGGCGGACCGGGGGGCGGCCCGGCGCGGGGGCGCTGCGGCCGGCCGTGGCGGACGGGTCCGGCCGGGCCGGGGCCCGCTCCCCGCCACCACCGCACCCGGCGAGCGGCAGCAGGGCCGCGGCGGCCAGGAAGGCGCGACGGGAGGAGGGGGGAGGCGAGGGGGAGGGCGAGGGGTGGACGGTCATACGGCGACTCTCCTCACTCGGGGGCCCCGACGGGCCCGTTCCGGGCGCCGGGCGGCAGGCGGGCGGATCACTCCGGGTCGCCCGGCGCCGCGGAAAGCAGGCTGCGGACGATCGGGCCGGCCGATCCGCCGCCGGTGACACCCTCCTCCACGACGCACGCCACGGCGACGTTCCCGCGGTGGGCGACGAGCCAGCCGTTGTTGTCCTGGTCGTCGGAGACCTCGGCCGTGCCGGTCTTCGCACCGACCTCGCCGGGCAGGCCGGACAGCACCTTCGCCGTGCCCCCGGTGACGGTGGCGCGCAGCATCTCGCGCAGCTGGCCGACGACCTCCCGCGGCAGCGGTGTCGTCCTGGTCGTGTCCTGCGTGCCGGCGACGAGCGAGGGCTGGCGGAACCTGCCCGACACGGCCGTCGCCGTCACGGACGCCATGATCAGCGGGTTGGCCTGCACCCGGCCCTGCCCGATCATCGAGGCGGCCTTTTCGGTCTCGTCCTTCGGCACCGGCACGGACCCGTCGTACGTGGGCGCCCCGACGTGCCATTGCTGGCCGACCCCGAAGTACGTGCGCGCGACGTCGCCGAGTTCCCCGTCGCCGAGCCGGTCGCGCAGGCTGATGAACGCGGTGTTGCACGACTCGGTGAAGTCCTTGCGGAACGTGGCCCCCGGGTGCTCGGAGAGCTCCACGTTCTGGAACTTCTTGCCCACCGTGAGGAACTTGGGGCAGTCCACCACGTCGTCCGGGGCGACGGCGTCCTTCAGCAGCAGGGCGCCCGTGGTGACGATCTTCCAGGTGGAGCCGGGGGCGTAGGTGCCGGAGAGGGCGCGGTTGAAGCCGCCGGCGGGGGAGTTGGCCACGGCCAGGATCTCGCCGTCGTCGATGCGCAGGGCGACGAGCGCGGCGTTCCTGCCGTCGGCGTGGGAGGCGAGGGCCTCCTCGGCGGCGGACTGCCAGCCGGCGTCGAGGGTGGTCGGGACCGGGCCCTTGTCCGCCCGGACCGTCCTCGCGCCGAAGGTGGCCTCCGTGCGCCGCACCTTCCCGGTGGTCCGGTCGACCAGCCGGATCGCCCCGCGCGCACCGGTGTCCCCGCCTCCCCCGCCGAGCCGGGTCATCAGCGGCGCCAGGGAGGGGAACGCGTCCGCGGTCAGTTTGCGGCCCTGCCGGTCGGCGACCTCGGGGGGCTCGCCGTCCTCCCGTTCGAGCCGGAACTTCTCGGTGCCGCTCAGCCGCGGGTGGACGACGGACAGCCTCCAGTCGACCTTCCAGGCGCCGTCCTCCTGCTCGCGCAGCGGCAGTTCGGATCTGTAGGTCCAGGTGCCGAGGCCGGTGACGGGCATCCGGGCGGTGAAGGGGACGGTGACCGTGCCGTCCCCGGACTCGGCCGCGGCCCCCGCTTCGAGCACGGGCTCGTCGATGTCCAGACCGCCCGTGAAACTGTCCAGCACGCGCCGGGCGGCGTCCGGGCTGGTCGTCCGCTCCGCCGCGCCCGGCACGCGGCCGGCCGCCCAGTCGGCGAGGAACGCGCGGGCCTGCTCGGCCGCGGCCGGGTCGGGACCGGTGTCCCGGGAGAAGGGCCCGATCCCGGCGGCCCAGGCACCGCCCGCCGTCACGGCGAGCACCACCACCCCGGCGGTGACGGCGCGCAGGCCCCTGCGCCGCGGACGTGGGCGGCCGGGGGTGAGGGCGGTGGAGGAGTGGTCGGTATGAGTGTCCATACGCAGACCACAACAGCGGCCGGGGATCCTGTCCAAGACTGTGATCGATGTCGGATCAATATCCAGTCGATATGATTGCTGTTCGTGGACCTGGTGCGGCACCTGGAGTGCTTCGTGGCTGTTGCAGAAGAGTCACACTTCGGCCGTGCCGCCGCCCGCCTGGGCATGGCCCAGCCACCGCTGTCGCAGCGCATCCAGCGTCTGGAGCGCCACCTCGGCGTCCGGCTCTTCGACCGCACGAGCCGGCAGGTGACCATCACCGAGGCCGGGGCGCTGCTGCTCGACGAGGCCCGGGAGGTCCTCGCCCGCTCCGAGGCGCTGATGGCCGCGGCCCGCCGCATCCGCGACGGCGAGACGGGCCTGCTGCGGGCCGCGCTGCCGCCCGACGTCTCCGCCGAGACCGTCGCCGCGCTGTTGTCCCGCTTCTCCGCGGCGGCCGCCTCCGGACTGGAACTGGAGCTGCACGAACTGCCCACCGCTCAGCAGTTGGAGCGGTTCGCCGCGCACGAGCTGGACGTCGGGCTCATCCACCACCCCTGTGACGTCTCGGGCCTGGAGCTCGGCCCGGTGCTCCGCCGCGAACTGGGCGTCCTGCTGCCCGGCGGCGCGCCCGCCGCCGCACTGCCCGAGGTGCCCCTGGCCTCCCTCACGGGCTGTGACCTGATCCTCTTCCCCCGCGCCGGAGCCCCCGCCGTCCACGACGACCTGCTGACCACCTGCGCCCGCAACGGCTACACCCCGCCCGCCGTCCGGCACGCCCAGGGCGCGAGCTTCGTACGCGGCCTGGTGCTGTCGGCGGAGGCGGTGGCCTTCAGCCCGCGTGACGCGCACGACCCCGGGGCCGGCGCGGACCCGCACGGCACCGGCCGCACCGGCCGGGAGGCGGAAGCCCTCGGCTCCACCACGGGCCCCGGCGTGGTGTGGCGGCCGCTCAGCGGCAGGCCCCTGGCGCTGCGGCACTCCGTCGCCTGGCCGGAAGGGCGCGGGGACGCAGCCGTGGCCGTGTTCGCCGAGGCCGCCACGCACGCGCTGCGCACCACCGCCGGGGCGCTGCCGGATCTGCCCTCCCGCCCTCTGCACCTGCGCCCGGCCTCGGAGTACTGGCTGTGACCGACGCCCTCGCCCGCATCCACGCGGCCTTCGCCGACGCCGGGGTCAGCGGCCGGCTGCACGCCCTCGACATCGACTCCGGTGCCCAGCTCGACGCCGGGGCGGACCGGCCGGTGTGCACGGCCAGCGTCCACAAGCTGTGCCTGCTCGTCACGCTGTACGAGCAGGCCGCGGCCGGTCTGCTGGACCTCACCGAGCAGGTCGAGTGCCCGCCGCAGGGCCGCACGGCCGGTCCCACGGGGCTGGCCGCGATGCTCGACGGCGCCCGGCTGTCCGTACGCGATCTGGCCTTCCTGATGATGTCCGTCAGCGACAACGCCGCCGCCGACCTGCTGCTGGGCCGGGTCGGCCTGGACGCCGTCAACCGCACCACGGCCCGCCTCGGCCTGACGCACACCTACGCCGTGCACACCTTCGGCGAGCTGTTCACCACCATCCGGGAGGACGCCGGTCCCGAGGGCGCGCGGGCCCTGGCCGACCCGCTCGTCGTCACGCGGCTGCGCGCCCTGGACCCCGCCCGCACCAACCGCAGCACGCCGCGCGACATGACACGGCTGCTCGCCGCCGTGTGGCGCGACGAGGCGTTCCCGCCCGAGTACGGCGCGGCCGTACGGCGTGTGCTGGGCCTGCAGGTGTGGCCGCACCGGCTGGCCTCGGGCTTCCCCTTCGACGATGTGCACGTCGCGGGCAAGACGGGCAGCCTGCCGACCGTGCGCAACGAGGTCGGCGTCGTCGAGTACCCCGACGGGGGCCGCTACGCCGTCGCCGTCTTCACGCGCACGGCCCGCACCTCCGCGCTGCTGCCCGCCGCCGACGCCGTGATCGGCACGGCGGCCCGGCTCGCCGTGGACGCCCTGCGCGCCCCCTGAGCGGTCCGCCGCACCCGAGCTGCCGGGAGGTCAGAGCTGGAACTCGGCCGGGGACAACCCCAGCGCCGCGCAGGCCTCGCGCAGGACCGACGCCTCGGCCTGGGAGAAGTGCCCGTCCGCACCGGCGATGACCATGCCGGTCTGGACCACGGCCCGGGCCTCGGTGGGCTTCTTCGCGGCCTTGGCGATCTCCTGCATGGCCTCCGTCTTACCGTGCTGGAAGTTCATCGTCAGCTGGTCGACGTGCTTGTTGAAGCGCTGCCTCAGCTGCTCCGGCGGGAAGTTCTGCAGGACCTCGTTGCCGAGGATCATGGACTCCACCTGCTGCCGCTCCGACGGGTCCACCTGCCCGTCCGCCGCCGCGACCAGGGCGCACATCGCCATGCTCGCGTCCCGGTACGCCCCGCTCTTCAGCTCGTTCTTCAGCGAGCCGAGCTGCGACTTGAACAGGCCGATCAGCTGCGCCTTGCCGCCACCCCCGGACCGCGTCCCGCCGCTGTGCCCGCCGCTGTGCCCGGCGGGCGCCGCACCGCGCCCGGCCTGCCCCTGCTGCAGGGCCTTCGCCTGGTCCTTGAGCCGGTCCCACACTGCCATTGCCGCCACCTCGGTCTTCGTCAGCATCACCTGGCGCACCCGCTCAGCGCGCGCACTCCTCCAACGCCCTGCCCCCGGGTAAAGGTTCCGCAAACCCACGGACCGAGCCGAAACGGTGACGGCCCGCTCCCAAATAAGACGTGGTCTCACTCGGTGAGTCTCGGTAGCAGCTCGGCACCGGACAGTCAGGTCAGTCGCCGGCCCAGCTTCGCCGACTGCCGGTTGTAGCCCTTGGTGTCCCACCACTCTTCCAGATGGGCACGCACCAAATGCACCAGTTGTTGCAGGCGGTCAGGGGAAGGAGCCCGCGAGGTGAGAACGTCCGCCCAGGAGTTGTCGGCCCAGGGCAGGGCGACCACCCAGTCTTCCGCCGGGTGGTCCGGACGTGTGACAGTCAGCCGGTAGGTCAATGTGGCACTCCGGCTGGCGTAGTGCTCGACCACCAGGCGGACAACGTCGAAATGCACCCCGTCAGCCGTGACATGTGAACGGCTCAATGCCTGCTCGGCCGGCGTCCGACGTTCCACGACCTTCCCCTGCCCCTTCACCTACGGAGCCTCAGCAGCGCGCAGCACTTGCCGCGGCAGAGGGCTGATCGACCTTATAGGCCGTCGCGACAGGCAGGCACTCCAGCCGCTCGTGTACGGCATCCCGCCGATCCGCGCTCCCGCCGGGCCCGCGCGGACGACGGCCCGCTCCCGGCGAAGGGAACGGGCCGCTCACACGTCCGGTCGGAAGGAAGGCCGGGCCGGGCTCCCGAGCGGCACACGCGGGGACGCGACGGCCCGGCCCGGTCTTCCTCTGGCCGCAATCTGCCACCCGCGCGGCCCCCGCGCCTCCCGGGACGATCCGAACGGGGGCAGCGCGAAGCGGCTGGACATTCCGGGCGCTTTATCGCATTACGTCAGTGATAATCGGAGCATGAATACGGCAACGTATGAATCGCTGGCGGCGTCGTCAGATCACGCGGTCGCCGTGACCATCGCCTTCGTCGCCGGTCTGGTCGTGGCCTGTGCGCTGATCTGGGCCGTCCGGGTCGGGATGCGGGTGATGGACAAGGACACCCACCACCCCGCCCCCGACGAACAGCCGCACCTCCCCGACACCGGGCCGGTCCGCGAGACGCGGGAGATGCGGGAACCCGACGACATGCCGGTCGTGACGCGCGACGGGCAGCGGCTCATGCCGCACGAGCTGCACCGCGCGAGCACCAGGACCGGCAAGGACCAGAACCCCCGCCGGTGGTCGCCCGGGTCCAGCGGATCCTTCGGCGGCGGCGGCCTCGGACGTACGTGATGCCGTGAGACCGGGAGGCCCGCAGGTCTCCCGGCTGCGCCCCCGCACCCCAGGGAGGACGGACATGGCTGCCCGCCACCGGACGCGCAGGGCGACGGGAGGGGCGGTCGTGGCCCTCGGCCTGGCCGCCGCCGCACTCGCCGGATGCAGCGGCGACAGTCCCGCGGACACCGCCCGCAAGGCCGAGTCGGCGGTCGGGTCGATCGCCTCGCAGGCCACCGAGGCGGTGGAGTCGGCGACGGCGGAGGCCGGACGCCGCCTCGACGACATCCAGGACGGCGTCGACGCCAAGGGCGACGTGAAGGTCGCCGCCCCGTCCGTCACCTCCGGCGGCCGCGCCCGCGCCGAGGTCACGGTCACCAACACGGACGACAGCGCCCGCTCCTACGCCGTCCAGATCAACTTCACCGACGGCGGGGGCCGCGTGAACGACACGGTCATCGTGACGGTCGACCACGTCCAGCCCGGCGAGTCCGCCACGGCCACGGCCCGCAGCACCCACGACCTGTCCGGAAAGATCAACACGGTCGTAGCCCGAGCGGTGCGCTACTGAACCACGCAGTTCCCCCACCACCCAGGGGCGCGGGGACCTGCGCGACCACCCACCACGGCGCTGCCCCCTCAGGGGCGCGGGGAACTGCGCGACCACCCACCACGGCGCTGCCCCCCAGGGGCGCGGGGAACTGCGCGACCAGCCACGACGGCGCCGCACCCAAGCCACGGCACAAACCCCCACCCCCTCACCGCCAACCCCGCGGAGCGCTCAGCGGCCCAGCCACACCACCGTGTCCGGCCCCAGCCGCCCCTCCTCCAGCGGCCCGCTGCTCAGCAGCACCTCACCGGCCGGCAACGGCACCACCGCCCCGGACAGGTTCGCCACACACCGCCACCCCTCGCAGCGGTCGAACTGCAGCACCCCCTCCGGGGCGTCCGGAGCCCACGTCAGCTCCTCCCCCTCCAGCAGCTTGCGCCGCAGCTTCAGCGCCGTCCGGTACAGCTCCAGCGTCGACCCCTCGGCCCCGTCCTGCGCCTCGACGGCGAGCTCCCCGAAGACGGCCGGCTGCGGCAGCCACGCCCCGGCCGGCCCGAAGCCGTACGACGGCCCGGTCGTCGTCCACGGCAGCGGCACCCGGCATCCGTCACGGCCCTTGCGGACGTGGCCCGTCTGCTCCCAGATCGGATCCTGGAGCACCTCGGTGGGCAGGTCGGCGACCTCGGGCAGCCCCAGTTCCTCACCCTGGTAGAGGTAGGCCGACCCGGGCAGCGCCAGCATCAGCAGCGTGGCCGCCCGGGCCCGGCGCAGCCCGGCCTCCCGGTCGACGGCCGGTGCGTGGCCCCCGGAGAGCAGCCAGGCGTTGAGGTCGGTGTCCGGCGGCAGCGTCAGGCGGGAGGCGTGCCGGACGACGTCGTGGTTGGACAGCACCCACGTGGCCGAGGCACCGGCCGCCCGGGCGGTGTCGAGCGAGTCGGTGATGACCCGCCGCAGTTCCTCGGCGTCCCAGTTCGCCTGGAGGTACTCGAAGTTGAACGCCTGGCCCAGCTCGTCCGGGCGGGCGTACAGCGCACGGCGTGCTCCCGGCACCCAGGCCTCCGCGACGGCCATCCGGGGCGGCCGGTAGGAGTCGAAGATCTTGCGCCAGTCGCGGTAGATCTCGTGCACCTCGTCGCGGTCGTAGAAGGGGTGCGTGCCGGGCGGCAGCGCGGTGAGGGCCTGCTCGCGGCTCAGCTCGGGCCGGCCGAGGTCGCGCAGCGGTTCGGCGAGGTCCTTGACGAGGGCGTGGGCGACATCGATGCGGAACCCGTCGACCCCGCGGTCGGACCAGAAGCGCAGGGTGGTGCGGCAGTCGGCGCGGACCTCGGGGTTGTCCCAGTTGAGGTCGGGCTGTTCGGGGGCGAACAGGTGCAGGTACCACTGTCCGTCGGGCACCCGCTTCCAGGCGCTGCCGCCGAAGACGGACTGCCAGTCGGTGGGCGGCAGCTCGCCGTGCTCGCCGCGGCCGTCGCGGAAGACGTACCGGTCGCGGGCCGGGGACCCGGGCCCGGCGTGCAGGGCCTCCTGGAACCACACGTGCTGGTGGGAGGAGTGGTTGGGGACGATGTCGACGATGACCTTCAGGCCGAGCCGGTGGGCCTCGGCCACCAGCGTGTCGAAGTCGTCCAGGGTGCCCAGCCGCGGGTCGACGTCCCGCGGGTCGGCGACGTCGTAGCCGCCGTCGGCGAGTTCGGAGGGGTAGAACGGGCTCAGCCACAGGGCGTCCACGCCGAGGGCGGCGAGATGACCGAGGCGGTGGGTGATGCCGCGCAGGTCGCCGAGGCCGTCACCGTCGGCGTCGGCGAAGCTGCGCGGATAGACCTGGTAGACGACGGCCTGCCGCCACCAGTAGGGGTCGCGGGACGACAGGTCGGGAGCGGAGCGATCGGTCACGCGGTCTCCTTGGCAGGCATACGGGCGACAGCATTGAATCTGTCCAGAATGCCGGAAAAAGGAACCACCGTGTGGGTGCCGGGGCGTCCCTCACCCCTCGACCGTCGCCAGGTACAGCTTCACGTAGCGCTCCACGTCCACGTCCAGGCCGACGTCCACCAGGGCCTGCTCGCGGATGCCCTCGTGCAGTTCGGACTCGCCGGGGCGGGGGCGGCGGTCCACGACGGTCATGCCGCGCGTGGGGCCGGGCGCGAGGGAGATCTCCACCGGGAGGCGGTGGGTGGTCAGGCCCTCCGGGTCGGCGACCGCGCACACCGCGCCCGCGTCGCCGAGGCCGCCGGCCGTCTCGTCCGGGTCGTCGGGGCGGCTGCCGGAGTGGGCCGGACGGTGGGCGAGCAGGTCGCCGGCCAGCCGCGCGCCCGGTTCGCCGCTCGCGCGCAGGCGCCGGACGTCCGCCGCCGGGACGACGACCCGGGTGAACACGTCCAGCCCGTACATGGTGATCGGCACCCCGGCGGTGAGCAGGATCGCGGCGGCCTCCGGGTCGTGCCAGACGTTGAACTCCGCGACGGGCGTGGCGTTGCCGGTCGCCGCCGCGCCGCCCATGAAGACGATCCGCTCGATGTTGCGCACCACTTCCGGGTGGGTGCGCAGGAGCAGCGCGATGTTGGTCAGGGGGGCGGTGGGCACGAGGGTGACCGGCCGCGGGGAGGCGAGGATCTCGCGCCGCAGCAGGGTGACGGCGTCGACGCCGGCGGGCCCGCGGGTGGGGGCCGGCAGGCCCAGGTCGCCCATGCCGTCGTGCCCGTGCACGTGCCGGGCGGAACGGGGCGCCTCGATCAGCGGCCGCTCGGCGCCCCGGGCCACGGGGATGTCCCCGGCACCGGCCCGTTCCAGCACGGTCAGGGTGTTGCGGACCACCCCGTCGACGTCCGTGTTCCCGGCCACGCAGGTGACCGCCCGCAGGTCGAGCGCCGGATGCCGTACCGCGAACAGCAGGGCGAGGGCGTCGTCGACGCCGGTGTCGCAGTCGATGATCACCGGGATGCGCTGACCGTCCGTCACGGCGGGGCTCCTTCCACTGGTACCGCACCAGCCTCCACCGGCGACCCTACGACCGTCCG
Organism: Streptomyces sp. NPDC026246; assembly: GCF_055567995.1. Lineage (NCBI taxonomy): Bacteria > Bacillati > Actinomycetota > Actinomycetes > Kitasatosporales > Streptomycetaceae > Streptomyces > Streptomyces sp. NPDC026246. The sequence continues at coordinate 340,392 of NZ_JBVHPJ010000008.1, forward strand.
GGGCCCGCCTCATCCCCGTCCCACAGGCCGGTCCCGCGCGCCCCGGCCCGTTCCGCGATCCGGCGCAGCAGGTCCCCGGCGGGCAGGGCGCCGGGGCGGCGGCCGTCGCGCAGACGGGGCGCCACCAGCCCGGCGGCGGCCTCCCGGGCGCCGATCACCGCCTGGTACGGCACCAGCCGCGCCTCGCGGACGCGCGCGGCGAGGGTGCCCCGGTCGGGACCGGCGACCTCGGCGCGCAGGTTCAGGCCGAGGGCGCGGCGGGCCAGTTCGTGGGCGGGCCCGGCCTGTTCCTCCCCGACGGGCAGGATCACCAGCTGCACCGGGGCCAGCCAGACCGGGAAGGCGCCGCCGTGCGCCTCGATCAGGTGGGCGACCGCGCGCTCCATGCTCCCGATGACGCTCCGGTGGACCATGACCGGGCGGTGCCGGCCGCCGTCGGGCCCGATGTAGTGCAGGTCGAAGCGCTCGGGCTGGTGGAAGTCGATCTGGACGGTGGACAGGGTGGCCTCCCGTCCGGCCGGGTCGGTGATCTGCACGTCGATCTTGGGTCCGTAGAAGGCGGCTTCGCCCTCGGCCTCCTCGTAGGGGATGCCGGAGCCGTCCAGGACCTCGCGGAGCAGGGCGGTGGCCCGCCGCCACAGCTGTGGGTCGGCCACGTACTTGCCGTCCTCGCCGGGCAGGGAGAGCCGGTGGCGGGATGCGCTGATGCCCAGGTCGGCGTAGGCACGGGCGATCAGCTCCAGCGCGGCGCGGGCCTCCTCGACGGCCTGCTCCAGGGTGCAGAAGATGTGGGCGTCGTTGAGGGTGATGGCCCGTACCCGGGTCAGCCCGCCGAGCACCCCGGACAGTTCGGAGCGGTACATGCCCCCCAACTCCGCGATGCGCAGAGGCAGTTCCCGGTAGCTGTGGGAGCGGGAGCGGTAGATCAGGGCGTGGTGCGGGCACAGGCTGGGGCGCAGCAGGATCTGCTCGGCGCCCAGGTCCATCGGCGGGAACATGTCGTCGCCGTAGTGCTCCCAGTGGCCGGAGATCTCGTACAGCTCCCGTTTGCCGAGGACGGGCGAGTACACGTGCCGGTACCCGGCCCGGCGTTCGGCGTCGCGGACGTACTCCTCCAGGGTGTGCCGCACGATCGCGCCGTCGGGCAGCCAGTACGGCAGTCCGGCGCCCATCAGCGGGTCGGTGTCGAACAGGTCCAGTTCACGGCCGAGTCGGCGGTGGTCGTGCACGAGGGCTCCTCCGGGTCGGGGGCGGAGCGAGCACCACGCGACGAAGCCCCGGGGCACTCGCCCCGGGGCTTCGGACATCTGGGTCAGCTGTCAGCGCGCCGGGACACTCTCCGGCGTCGTCGTGGCGGACGGGAACGGCTGGACGCGCTGCATGGCGCGAACGTAACAGGCACGGCGGTGCGGGGGCGAGGGGTTTTCCGGGCCGGTGCCGCCGCCGCGCCTCTCCCACGCCGTCCCTCACCCGGACGGACCGTCACGCTGGTGGACGCGCGGGCGCGATGGTGCCGTGAGAGCACCGAAGATCCCGGCCGAGCCCCGGCCCGCCCTCAGGAGGCACCCGATGACCCGTTCTCCGGCCGCCCGTGCCCTCCTGCTCGCCGTGCTGTCCCTGGCCGTCCTGCCGGCCGCGGCCGGCTGCTCGCTCCAGGAGGAACCGCGGCCCCGGTGGTTCACCGTCTCGCCGTCGGCGACCACCGCGTCCCCGGCCGGGAAGCAGCCCGTCGCCCCCGGTGGTGACCCCGCCGCGGCGCTGGTCAGGGCCGCGCTGATCACCGAGGCCGACCTGGGGGAGCCGTGGGTGCCGACGCGGGGCGCCCGGACGTGGCGGGACGGCGTGCTCAAGGGCACCACCGAGGACGCGGAGTGCCGGCGGCTGCTGGACGTCCTGTACACGGAGGAGCTGTTCGGCACCCCCCGGGGCCCGCGCGCGGAGGCGGCGCTCGACGACGACGAGACCGACGCCCAGCTGCGCTACCAGGTCGCCGTCCACCGCCCGGCGGACGCCGACCGCGCCCTCGACTGGCTGGGGACGCTGCCGGAGCGCTGCGGCCGGTTCACGGCGACGGCCTCGCGCGGCGGCGTCCAGGAGGTGCAGGTCTCCGAACTGCCGCTGCCCTCGGCCGGGGACGCCCGCCGGGCCCTGCGGGTGACCCTGGCCGGTGAGACGGAGGACGGAGAACTGACCTACCTCACCTTCGACATCGCGGGCGTCCGCGTCGGGGAGCAGGCCGTCACCGTCACCAACGCCGGTCTGGGCGAGGTGTACGAGGAGGTCACGCGGCACGCCGTGCAGGTCGGCGCGCAGCGGCTGGCCGACCTGGGCAGGTCGGGCCGGGCGCAGATCTGAGGCCCCCGGCGGGTCCTTCAGTCCTGCTCGAAGCGTTTGCGGTGGGTGATCACGTCGCGGGCCGCGTCGAGGGCCGTGAGGCCGCGCGAGAAGGCGTCGGCCCGCAGCCGGGCGAGCGCCTCGTCGGCCGACACCCCGAGCTGCGCCATGATCATGCCGACGGCCTGGTAGACCGCGTCGTGGTCCGCGCCGAGCCCGCTCAGCCAGGCCTCACCGTCGGGGACCTCGGGATCGTCCCCGCGGGGCAGGGACATCAGGGCCACGGTCATGACCCCGGCCACGATCCGGGCGACGTGCAGCTGCCGCTCGGACAGGCCGCCGGGCCGGTCGCGGTACAGGTCGAGGGTGCCGACGCACACCGATTCGTTGCCCAGCGGCACCGCGTAGACCGCGCGTACCCCGGCCGCCGTGGCCTGCTGGGCGAAGACCGGCCAGCGGCCGGCGTCCGGGCCGGTCGTCAGGTCGCAGGCGAGCACGGGCGCCCCGTCCTCCAGCGCGCTCTGGCACGGGCCGTCCCCCAGGGTGGCCTGGATGTGCGCCAGGTGCGCGGCCTCCTCGCTGCTGGCACTGAGCTGGACCGGCATGCCGTCGCTGCGCAGCGAGACGCTGGCACCGGTCACCGGCAGCAGTTCCACGGCCACCCGGCACAGTCGCCCCGGCACCTCGACGGGCTCGGCGCCGCGCACGCCCCGGGCGATCGCGTCGACTGCCTGGAGCCCGTCCACCTCCAGATCACCGCCCGCGCCGAAGCCCGGTTCGCCGTCGGGGGCGCCTCGGGGGTCGTGCCTGGGCCGCACGGGCCACCGCCTCCTTCGATCACCGCGGCACACACCGTCGACGGGTCGCGGGCGGGCGCGCGCCGGCACCGGGCCGGTGCGCGCATCCCGCGATCCCGGCCCGACTACCCGGTGCCGGTGGGGCAAAACCCTCACAGTGGGGGCTGCGCCGGAGCGGGCCCGAGGGTGGTGGTGCCGGGGGCCGTACGGTGGCCCAGGCCCGTCCGGTACGCGTCCAGGGCCGCCTCCACCCGCCCGGTGCGCCGCAGCAGGTCGCCGAGCAGCCGGCACAGGTCGGCCAGGTCACCGGCGGCGCCGGCCCGCTCCAGCAGGCTGAGGGCGCGCACGTAGTGCTCCTCGGCGTCCTCGGTGCGGCGGGCGTCCTCGGCGATGATGCCGAGCAGCCGGTGCGCGGCGGCGGAGTGGACGGCGCCGCGCTCGGACGTCAGGTGCTCCAGCACGTCGTGCAGCAGGGCCTCGGCCTCCGCGGACCTGCCGCGCCGGTGCAGCACGTCGGCCAGTTCCACGGCGACCTGACTGCTGTAGAGGGCCGCGCGGCGGGCCGACAGCATGCCGAGGGCCTCCCGCAGTTCCTCCTCCGCCCGCTCCAGCCGGCCGTCCTGGGCGTAGACGTAGCCGCGCATCCAGTGGCAGTTGGCGAGCTCGGTGCGGATCTGCAGGCCCCGGTACAGTTCGGCGGCCTTGGCCAGGGAGGCGTCGGCCTCGGCGAAACGGCCCTCGGCGACCAGGGTGCGGGCCACCGACCGGTGCATCCGGGCCACCAGGGCAGGGTCGCCGGACTGCGGGGCGAGCGCCAGGGCGAACTCGGCGGCCTGGGCGGCCCGGGCGTGCGCGCCCATGTCCATGTACGGGCCGATGGCGCTGGCGTAGAGCAGCAACAGGGCGTCCGGGTCGTGCAGACCGCCGCGGTTCAGCTCGTCCAGGGCCGACTCCAGCAGGTAGACGGCGTAGCGCAGTTCACCGGCGAGGTAGTGCGCGACGGCCCGGCCGCGCAGGGCCGGTACCCGGGCGGGCAGCGGGGCACCGGCCAGGACGGCCTCGGCCCGTTCGAAGTACCCCCGGCCGGTCACCAGCTCGCCCGTCTCCAGGGCGCACTCGCCGAGTCCCAGCAGCGCGGCGGACTGCTCGGCCGGCAGGCCGTGCGTCTCGGCCTCGGCGAGCAGCCCGGTGTACTGCTCCGCCGCCGCCTCGGCCTCGCCCAGGGCGAGGGTGCGCTGCGCCTCGGTCAGCCGCAGCCGCAGCTCGGTCACGAGGCGGGCGGAGTGGCCGGTGGCCAGCTCGTCGAACGCGACACCGAGCCGGCCGGCGAGATGCCGCAGGGCGTCGTCGGAGGGGCGCACCCGGCCGGACTCCAGGGTGGAGATGTAGGCGGGCGTGTACGCGGGCTCCGCCAGCTGCCGCTGGGTCAGTCCGCGCTCGACACGCAACCGCTGCACCCGGCGACCGATGGTCCCCGGGTCGTCACGCTCCCCCACGCCAACTCCCCTTGTGCCTCTTGCCGTTCGGCCGGAACAGCCCCTAGGTTAAACGGAGTGTTAAGCAGAATTGTCGAACATGCTTAATACGTTGCCGTCACCGGAGCCGCCCCAGTTGCGAGGTCGCCGTGCTCGAACGCACACGCACCGCCGAGCGGTACGCCCGAGGCTTCACCGCCGCGCTCGTCGCCGTGGCCACGCTGCTGCTGGCCGCGAACGCGGGCCCGGCGAGGGCGGGGGAGCACCACCCCCAGCCGTCACTCCACAGCGACGTGACCGACGAAGGCGGCGTAGGCCTCCGGTGACAGTCTGAGCATCCCGACGCCGGGGTCCTTGGAGTCCCGCACGGCGACGACGGACCCGAGCTCGGCGACCTCGAGGCATTCGCCACCGCTGCTTCCGCTGTAGGACGACTTGCGCCAGCGCGCTACGGTGAACTCAGGCCTGCTGGTCATGACTTCACAGCGGCGATGAAGGCGGCGTAGGCCGCCGGGGAAAGGCTGACGATCCCGAAGCCGGGGTCCTTGGAGTCGCGCACCAGCATGGCGGACGGGAGTTCGGCGACTTCGACGCACTCGCCGCCGGTGTTTCCGCTGTAGGACGACTTACGCCACCGCGCGTGGGTCAGATCCGTGCTGCTCGCCATAACGCTCCTCCATCACGCGGCTGATCAGTCGCACCGAATCCTTCACGGAGAGGGCGGCAGCCTGCAAGTGAGCAGTAACGGAAGGCGGCTTCCCTGACAGTGTCCGGATTGGCCGTCATGTGGCCGGAGATGAGGTCCTCGGTGTAGACGATCTCCGGGTCGTCTCCGAAGCGCAGGCTGGTGAACGAGCCGATGAGGCTGGCGTGCTCCCCCGCGTCGAAGGGCAGCACCTGGATGCGCACCCAGCGACGGTCGGCGAAGCTCAGCAGGTGTGCGAGTTGCCTGCGCATGACCTCACGGCCACCGATCGGACGATGCAGGGCTGCCTCGTCCAGGACGACCCAGGCGACCGGAGGCTTGTCCCGGAACAGGATGCGCTGACGCTCCATTCGAGCCGCCACCAACTCGTCCAGCCTGTCCGGCAGGCCGGTGGCCAGCACGGCCCGAGCGTACTCCTCCGTCTGCAGAAGCCCGTAGATCACCTGCGCCTGATAGGTCGAGATGAACCCCGCACGCGCCTCGAGCTCGGCGAACTGCTGGAACCACGTAGGCAACTGGCTGCGCAGCACCAGCCCCACCAACCGGGAGAAGCAGCCGTCCGTCATCAGGGCCGCGTCCGCGCGTTCCGCGAACTCTCTCGTCGGGACCTTGTGGGCCGTCTCGATCTGGCCCACCAGCGAGCCCGTGCAGTAGATGCAGTCGCCCAGCTCCTTCTGGGACAGCCCCGCGGCCTCGCGGCAGCGGCGCAGCTCCGAGCCGAAGTAGTCCAACGGCGACGCGGTGGGGTCGAGTCGGCGGACGTTGGCCATGCAGCGGTCACCCCCGGGTCCGAACGCCCTGGGGCGCTCCTGTCGTTCCGTCGCCGAGAGTAATCGCCCGGCTGCGCACAGGTGGCGCGAATCGGATAAGTCAGTCCGGCAGGATTTCGCGCAGGGCTTCGTCGAGGCGGCGTCCGATCTCCGCGTCGGAGGGGCGTTCCTTCTTGCGGTCGTACAAGGGGTCCAGGCCGGTGATGAGGGTCTGGGTCACCGCGCCGTACAGCGGGGTGCGGGGGCGGTGGACGGCCTCCTGGAGCGCCGGCCGCAGGACGTGGCGGAAGTAACTGCCCCCGGACGGCAGCAGGTCGGGCACCGTGCGCTCGGCGCTCTCGCCGGTGGGTGACGCCGACGGCGTCTCCGCGGAGGCGGCGACGTGCCGGCACTCCGGGGCCGAGCCCGCGTCGAGGTAGGCGGAGGTCCGGGTCGCGGCGAACCCGGCGCGCAGCAGGCAGCGTTCACTGTCGGGATCGGTGAGGAACGCGATGAGCTCGGCGGCCTTCGCCGCCCGCCGCTCGGACGCGGAGGAGGCGACGGCGAGGTTCTGCCCGCCGAGAACCGCCTTGCCGGGCAGCTGCGTCACGCCGAGGTCGTCACCGAACGTCTCGCGCAGCGCCGGATAGACGTAGGGCCAGTGCCGCAGGAAGATCGCGCGGCCCTCGGCGAAGGCGCTGAGGGACTCGGCCTCACGGGACTCGGCGGCCTCCTCCAGCGTGTAGGGCCGGGCGGTGCGTTCGCGCAGTGCGGTCACCCCGGCGGTCAGCTGTGCGGCGTCGGCGGCGTAGCGGCCCCGGTCGTCGGTGAGCGCGAAGTCCGGTGTGGCCGAGGCGAACGCCTCGATCGCGTTGACGGTGCGGCCCTCGTAGGGAGCGAGCTGGGTGGTCCAGCCGTCCCCGAAGTCCTCCGGCGCGGGGTCCGGGGGTTCGGTGCTGATCCACTCCCGTACCTCGTCCCAGGTGACGCCCGCGCTCAGGTCGGTCCGCGAGGCGCCGATCTCCCGCAGCCGGTCCTTGCGGTAGTAGAGCAGCCCGACGTCGCTGTTGAACGGCACGGCGTACCGCTTGCCGTCCCAGTGGGCCGTGCTGTCCACGGACGGGATGATGTCCCCGGGCGACTCGACGGCCGCACCGGTCAGCGGCCGGATCACCCCGGCTTCGGCGAACTCCGGAACCCACGTCACGTCCAGGTTCACCACGTCGTACTCGGCGCTGCCCGACTGGAGCGCGCCGAGCAGCTGGCTGCGCTGCTGGTCGGCGGAGCCGGGGAGTTCGACGAGCCGGGCCCGGTAGCCGTGCTCGCCCTGGCGGTCGTTCCACACGTCGATGAGCTGCTGGCGGATGCCGTTCTTGCCGGTGACGTCCTGCCCGCTGGCCACCACGATCCGGGGCGGGTCGGTCTCCGGCGGCTGTTCCTGCGCGCCCCCGCCGGTGCAGGAGGCGAGTGCGACGAGCGACAGCAGGGACAGGGCGGCGGCCGTCACGCGGCGGACCATCATTCCTCCCCCGATCCGATGCGGGACACCTCGTCGTGCACCATGGCCACGAGGTCGTCACCGGTGTCCAGGCAGCTTCCCCGGGCGGCGTCGGCGATCCTGCGCGCGGGGCGGTCCCGGTCGCAGCCCCAGCTGTTCAGGGACGCCATCACCACCGGGACGCCCGCGGTGCGGGCCCGCTGCTCGACGTCGGCGAGGGCCTTGCCGGTCAGCCGGTCGTCGTCCTCGCCGTCGCCGAGGTACACGATGAGCTGGGGACGGTCGTCGTCGCTGCCCCGCTCGCGCATGAACTCCAGGGCGTCCGCCAGCGCCGCGGCCGGGTCGGCCTCCGCGTCCCGCCAGCGTGCGGCGTCGAGCTTGTCCTCGGCCTCGGCGCGGGCGTGGGTGCCGAAGCCCAGCACCTGGGTGTGGGTGCTCCGGCCGGTGCCGTGCACCGCCCACACGCCGTACTCGTCCTCCCCGCCGAGCCCCGGCAGCGTCTGCCCGAGGATGCCGGGGCCGCCGCTGGGGCCCTTCCACACCCGGGCCATCGAGCCGGAGCTGTCGAGGAGGAACAGGACCCGGCCGTTCCCGTGGGCCCTGCGGTACCGCTCCAGGGTGAGGTCCAGTGCCGCCGCCTCGGCCGACTTCACGGGACGGACGGACGCGGTGAACCCCGCCGGGACCCGGCCCGGGTCGAGGAGCGCGTGGGCACCGGAGGGCGAGCGGAAGCCCTGCTCGCCGAGTACCGCCCGGCCTTCCGCACCCGTCAGCCAGGCCCGGAAGCGGCGGACCGCGTCGTCCCGCGCCTGAGCGTCCCGGTCGCCGTCCTCCCAGCGCACCCGCACGAACGTGGGCTCCAGCGGGGGCACGTCGTCGGGGTAGGCGGCGGTGCGCGCGACGCGGGTGGCCGAGTCGCAGCCGGTGCCGCTCTCCAGCAGGAACTCCGGTACGAGGGCCGCGCTGCGGTTGTCCACGGCGTCGGTGTCCGGCAGCGTGCACAGCAGCCGCACGGCCGACGGCTCGGGCCGTCCGGCGCGCGTGAGCAGTTGCTCGGCGCCCCGGGCGGGGGTGTCCTCGCCGTACAGGCCCACCGTCGCCAGCAGGGCCGCGTCGGTGAAGTCCGGGTCCGGGCGGTGCACTTCGGCTGCCCGGTCCGCCTCCTCCAGGGCGCCGACCAGGGTGGTCACCGACTGCCCGGTCCGCTCGATGCCCGTGTCGAGGCCGTCCGGCAGGGCCAGCACGATCGGCGAGTACGCGAACGGCTCGGTGTCCGGCTCCAGCGCGGCGAAGACGCGGTCCTGCCGCGCGGCGTCGACGACGGCCCGCTCGGCGGTCGCGCGGGTGGCGGGGATCCACACGTCCGGCTGCGGGCCGATGTCACGCTGCGGGTTGACGTCCTCGCGGGGCTTCTGCCAGGCGTCGGTGCGCTTCCCCAGCGCGGTCACCACGTCGGCGGCGGCCGCGCTGTAGACCGTGATGCCGCTGCGTCGGCAGCCCTCGTCCGTGCGGTTGGCGTCGGACGCGAGGAAGTCGTCCCGGGCGGCGTTCAGCGCCGGCTCCAGGTCCGGGTCGACGAGCAGCCGCAGCTCCAGGGCCGGGCCGCAGGGTCCGGAGTCGCCGATCAGGGCGTAGAGGCCGTAGCCGCCGGCGCCGGTGGCGAGCAGCGCCAGCAGCAGCGTGAGCGCGGTGCGGCCCAGCCGGCCGGCGAGGGCCCGGGCGGCCCTGACCGGCCAGGGCGTGGGCCGAGGCCCCGCAGGGCCCGGGTCGCGGCCGGGGCCGGGGGCGGGGTGGGGGCCCGGGTCGCGGCCGGGGCCCGGGGCGGGGTGGGGGCCCGGGTCCGGCATGGGGGGTGCGGGGACCGGTCCGGCTGCCAGCAGCACGTCGGCGTCCGGGTTCCAGGGCGGGGCCAGGGCCTGCGGCTTCTGCAGGTCGTCGTCCTCCGCCCGGTAACCCGCCGCGGCCATCCGCTGCTTCAGCGCCGGATACAGCGTGGACAGCCACACCTCCCCGCCCTCGTCGAGGAAGCGCGCCACCTCGTGGGTGAACGGCGTCGGGCCGTCGGCGTCGCCGCCCAGGATGTACCGGTTGGGCTGCACGCTCATCAGCAGCAGGACCCGTTCCTTGCGCTCCTGCGGCGCCTCGAAACGGTGCCAGATCTCGGCGGCGTTACCCGCGTAGCAGCAGTCCAGGATCACCAGGACCCGCTCGGGGCGGCTCTCCGGGGCGCACAGTTCGCCCAGCACGCCCGCGAAGCTCACGGCGCCGGGCAGTTCCTCGCCCGCGACCATCCGCGCGGTGCGCATCTGCAGGTGCAGTCGGTGCACGGAGGTGTCGGTGACGACGGCGTGCCCGGCGAAGTACAGCAGCAGCACACCGTCGGTCTCACGGACGGCGCGGCGCAGTTCGCCGGTGAAGTCGTCCGGCGCCGGGGACGCCAGCACCCGTATCTCGCCCGCGCGGAAGACCCCGCCCCGGTGCAGGGCGTCCTCCAGCACCTTGCGGTTGTGCCGGACCGCGGGCAGCTGTCCGCTGACCCCCTGGGGGTCGGGTGCCGTGTGGTCGTACTCGGACACGCCGGCCAGCAGCGCCCGGTTCGCTCTGCCGCGCGGGTCGAAGCGGCTCACCCGGCTACTCCCCGTCGGGCCCCAACGGGCGGATGTCCGAATCGGGTTCGCCGCCCTGGAGCCTGCGGCGGTTGTTCTTCCAGGTCTTCACCGCACGGGCGGTGTACTCGGTCAGCGCCGCGATCGTGGCAACGTCGCCGAGCAGTCGGAGGACGAGCTCCACGTCCGGCCCGAGGCGTCCCTTCGGCCCGTCGGCCGTGGTCCGCTCCTCGATGTGCAGGTGCCCGCCGGAGAGCAGCTCCTGCAGCGGTTCGTCCCGCTCCAGCCACGCCCGCAGCGCTCTGACGTCCTCCATGGTCGCGCCGGCGCCCAGCCGGACGCGTACGCCTAAGACAGCCACTCGGTCCCCCTCTGTCATCCCGCCATCATGACACCCGACCCGGCCCCGGCGGCAGACCCGTGACGTGCCCACACGGCGTGCGGGGCCTCAGGGCTGGGTCTGCAACTGCCGCAGCTGGCGCTGCACATGGTCGAGCGCCCCCTCGCGCCGGCCCGGCACGCGGCTGCGCAGCACGGCCAGCGCGGGGCCCAGTTCGCGGGCGCGGAGCGGGTCGCGGATCTGCCCCCACTGGTGGTGGGCGCGGTCCGCCGCGGACTCCACGGCGGGGGCGTCGGGTGCCTGCCCGGCGTTCAGGCGGGTGGTCGCGACGGTCAGCCAGGTGCGGCAGCTGCGGGCGGCGTCCCCGGCGAGCATCGCCACATCGGCCCGGACCTCGGCCCAGTGCAGGGCCTCCTCGGAGGCGGGCCCGTGTGCGGCGACGGCGGCCTGCTCGTGCCGGGCGGCCAGCGCGTCGGCGTCGGCGTGCCGGCCGGCCTGCACGGCGGCGGCCAGGGCGGCGTGCGGGTCCCCGCCGACCGGGCCGGGCGTGTCCAGCACCAGGTCCCGGCCCGCGCTCTCCGGCGCGATCCGCGCCAGCGCCTGTTCGTGCAACTGCCCGGCGGGCGGCCTGAATCCGCTGCGCAGGATCGTCGCGACGGCCTTCATGTACGCGGGTGCCGCGACCGTGCGCCGGGACGGCGGCGGCGCGACACGTCCGTGGACGGCGTTGCCGCGCCCCGAGTCGAGGGGGGTGCGGTGCAGCAGTTCCCAGGTCTCGGCGTCGGCGTGCAGGTCGACCAGGAGGGTGGTGGCGCCGGCCGGCCGCAGCCGCAGTTCCTCGCGGAACCAGTGCCAGGGGAACGCCGTGTAGCGGGCCGTGGAGGCGGTGGTGCGGGCCAGCGCCAGGTGGGGCAGGCGCTGGCGGCGGTCGAGCTGGAGCTGGCCGGTGACGTACACGGTGAGCGGGCCGGGGGACGCGGCGGCCGCGCGCAGCCGGGTGAGGACGGCCTGCGGCTCCAGCGGGTCGGCGAGTTCGACGACGTTGGCGGTGTCGGTGCCGGCCAGCACGGCGGGCGGCACGGCCGCGAGGACGGGAAGCACGGAGGCGGCGTCGACCAGACGCCCTCGGCCCACCGGCGAGGCCGCCAGCAGCAGCACGGTTCCCGGCATCGTCCCTCCCCCTCGCGTCGCCCGCCTACGGCAGCACCGTAACCGCTGCGACGGCACGGAGGGGCAGCGGACCACGAACGTCCGCCTCCCGGGGCATCCCCACGCCCCCGCCACCGCGCCCGCCGGGGACGTCAGGAGCGGGGGACTTCGGGGGCGGGCCGGCGGTGGACGGTGAAGATCGTGGTGTCGTCGGTGAGGCGGCCGCCGCCGTGCCGGAGCGTGCCGTCGCGGACGAACGCGGCGAGCCGGGCGGGCTCGGCGACGCCCGGGTCCTCGGCGACGGCCCGGGCGACCTCCTCGGCCGCCCGGTAGAACGCCCCCGTGCCGTCGCGGGCCTCGCTCACCCCGTCCGTCACCAGCAGCAGCGTCTCCCCGGCGGTGACCGGCACGCGCCGCGCCCGGGGCGGGCCGGGCGCCAGGTCCCGCAGGCCGAGCGGCAGCCCGGGCTCGGCCGCCAGGCGGCGGACCCCGCCCGGGCCGACGGCGAGCGGCGCCTCGTGGCCGAACAGCATCAGATCCACGGCCGTCGGGTCGTCGTCCGGGAAGCCGAGCAGGACGGCCGTGGCGAACCGGTCGCCGTCCGAGCGGCCCAGGGCGACCGTGTGCCGGCGGTGCCGGAGCATCCGCGTCTCCAGCCGCTCGGCGACCGTCACCAGGTCCGCCTCGTGGTAGGCGGCCTCCCGGAACGTGCCGAGCAGCGCGGCCGCCGCCTCCACCGCCCCCAGCCCCTTGCCCTGCACGTCGCCGAGCAGTACGCGGGTGCCGTGCGGGCCGGGCTGGATGTCGTAGAAGTCGCCGCCGACGCGGGCGTGGGCGTCGGCGGTGAGATAGACACCGGCGTGGTCCAGCCCGCCCCAGCCCGGTGGCAGCGGGCGCAGCACCGTGCGGCGGATGGTGTCGGTGACGTCGCCCAGGTGCAGCGCGCGGTGCTCGTCGCGCACCCGGACCACACAGGCCAGGACGGCCAGGGCGCCGCCGATGGCCACGAGGACGAAGTCGGCCGGTCCGGCCTGGTACTCGTGCGGCCAGGCCCCGTCGGCGAGGACGTAGGCGACCAGGGAGAGCAGCGCGAACACGGCCGTGCCCCACACACCGCAGAGCGCGGCGGCGATGCCCGGCACCAGCACGATCCAGGAGACCATGCGGAAGTCGCCGGTGGTGTTCCAGTCGCCGAACAGGATGGCGACGAGCAGCACCAGCGGCGGCACCCAGGCCACGCTGCGCCCCCGCACCCGCAGCAGCTCCTGCCGTCGCACGACGTCCCCGCGGCCGGCCCGGGCGTACCGGTCGAACGGGCCGTGCCCCGTGCGCTGGCGGCTCACGGCATCAGCGAATCACGGCCCCGCACCCGCCGCATCCCGTTGCGCTCCGCCCGCCGAGTTGCCCGGGGTCGCGCCCCGGTGTGCCCTGGAGGCAGGGGCAGGGACAGAGAGGAGCTCTCATGGCTCATGCGGCACCCGCTCCACGCAGGATGACCCGGCAGCGGCGCAGGCCCGACGTGCTCAGTGCCCGCACCCACGCCGCCATGAACGTGGGACTGCCCGTCGCCCTGGGGCTGATCTACGGCTTCTGGGCCGCGGCGAACCGGCGCTTCGGCGGGCCCATCACCGGCTGGAACCTGCTGTTCGGCTTCGTCACCGCGCTCGTCTTCGCCGTGGTGTTCGCCGTCGTCTGGCGCATGTCGGCACGGCTGGGACCCATCCCGCACGCCGGGGTGTGGTTCGTGTTCGCCGGCTGCGCGGCCGGCTTCCTCGCCAGCCAGAGCAACCTGTCCGTGCTCAGCTCCGCCGGCGTGGGGCTGGTCACGGGGGTGGGCGTCCTGCTGATCAACTTCTACCGCTTCTTCACCCGTGAGGATCCGATGGCCGCCTCCCGCGGCTGACGTCCCGGTTCCGGCCGACGCCGGGCCACCCGTTCGGGTGTGCCCGGCGGTGGCGCGCCCGGGGCCCCTTCGCGCAGGTGGGGCCGTGTCCCGGCCCGGCGGGCACGACCGGCTGCCGGTGCAGCGGTCGCGGGCCGGGGCGGGGGCGCCTTGCCTGGAAGGGTGCCCGAGACCCACCGGGCGCCCGCCGCCGCGCAGGCGCCCTCACGCCTGCGGAACGCCCTGTCGGCCGTTGCGCTGGCCCTCGCGTGCCTGCTCCTGCCGCTCGGTGCGGTCGCGTCCTGGGCGGCCCACGGCCTGACCGACACCGGCCGTTACGTCCGGGCGATGGCCCCGCTGTCCGCCGACCCGGACGTGCGGCTCGCGGTCGCGGACGCCCTCGGGGACGGCGTCCTGCGGGAGACCGCGCACGACCTCGACAGCGGGTCCCTGCGCGGTGCGCTCGCCCCGTTCGTGCACGACGCGGCCCGCTCCTTCACCCGCACCGAGACGTTCCGCGCGGCCTGGGTCGCGACGAACCGGACCGTCCACGACGCCGTGGTGCGCGCCCTGCGCGACGACGGCGCGCACGGCGCCCCGGTCACCGTCGACCCGGCTCCGGTCCTCGCCCGCGTCAAACAGCAACTGACCGACGACCACGTGCCGTTCGCCCACCGCATCCCGGTCACGCACACCCGGATCGCGCTGCTCCCGGCCGAGGAGGCGGACCGCCTGCGCAAGGGGTACCACGTGCTGGACACCGCCGCCCTCTGGCTGCCGCTCACCGCCGCCGTCCTGGCCGTCGCCGGGATCGCCCTGGCCGCCTGCCGCCGCCGCGCGGTGACCGCCCTGGGGCTCGGCACGGCCCTGGGCGGCGCGCTGCTGGTGCTCGCGGTCGCGGTCGGCCGCCGCCTGACCCTCGCCGACCTGCCCGACCCGCTGCACCGCCCGGCGGCGGGCGTCGTCTACGACGCCCTCACGGCCACGCTGCGCACGGTGTCCTGGCTGCTGTGCGCCCTGGGCCTGGCGGTCGCGCTCGGCGCCTGGCTCACGGGCCGGTACGGTCCCCGCCGCGCTGCGCGGCGAGCCGCGCGAGCGTCCGCAGCGCCCGCCGCAGATCCGGCTCCGCGGCCGACGCGAGGCCGAGTCTGACGGCGTCGGGCGTGTGCCCGGGGGCGACGGCGAAGGCCGGCCCGGGCGTGACGGCGATGCCGTGGGCCGCGGCGGCGGCCGTGAAGGTGTCGGCGCGCCAGGGCGCGGGCAGCTCCCACCAGGCGAAGCAGGACGCCGGGGCGGACCGTACGGCGAAGCCCGCGAGCTCCTCGGCGAGGATCCGCTGCCGCCGGACCGCCTGGGCCCGCTTGTCCGCCACCAGCCGCGCCACGGTGCCCTCGGCGGCCCAGCGCACGGCCGCCTCCAGCGCGAACCGGCCCGCGCTCCAGCCGCCCGACCGCACGGCGTCGGCGACGGCGGGCACCCGGTGCGGCGGCACCACGAGGAAACCGGCCGTCAGCCCGGGGGCGACCCGCTTGGACAGGCTGTCCACGACGTGGGTGAGGGCCGGGGCGTGCACGGCGAGCACGTCACCGGGCTGCTGGAGGAAGGACCAGATGCGGTCCTCCACCACCGGCAGTGCCAAGTCCCGCACGACCTGCGCGAGTTGCAGCAGCCGGGGCCGGCCCGTGGTGTGGGACGTCGGGTTGTGCAGGGTCGGCTGCACGTAGAGGGCGGACAGCGGCGCCGAGCGGTGCGCGGCGGCGACGGCCTCCGGGAGCAGCCCGGCCGCGTCCCCGGCGAGCGGCACCAGCGTGAGGCCGAGCCGCCCCGCGATCTCCTTGACCAGCGGATACGTCAGCTGCTCCACGCCGACCCGGCCGCCCGGCCGGACCAGGGAGGCCAGGGCGGCGGCGATGGCCTGACGGGCGTTGCCGGTGAACACCAGCCGTTCCGGGGCCGGCCGCCAGTCCGGGGTGGCGAGCAGGGCGGCCGCGGCCGCGCGGGCCTGCGGGGTGCCGGTGGCCGGTGCCGGTGACAGCGCCTCGGCCAGCACGTCGGGCCGCAGCAGCGGTGCGAGAACGGGGGCGAGCAGCTCCGGCTGCCCGGGCACGGTCGGGTAGGTGAGCTCCAGGTTGACGGGTGCGGCGGCCTCGCCGGGCTCGACGAGCGCCTGCCCGCCCCGGCGCACCGGAGCGGCCCGTACGAACGTGCCGCGTCCGACCTCGCCGACGACCAGCCCGCGCCGCACCAGTTCGCCGTAGACGCGGCCGGCGGTCGACGGGGCGATGCCCCTGCGCCGGGCGAACACCCGTTGCGGCGGCAGCCGTTGGCCCGGCGTGAGCCGCCCTTCGGCGATGTCGTCGGCGATCCGGTCGGCGATCCGCCGGTAGTCACCCATCGTCCGTCCCCCTGAGGATTGCACCGAGAGCAAAGATCTTATTGCACCGAGTAGTTGAGCCGCCTAGGGTCGTCCACATGGCACCCTTCCTCGCGTACGAGGACAAAGGCCCCATACAGGGCCCCGTCTCCTCCCGGCAGCCGCTCACCCCTCCGGCCCCCCTGGTCCTCGTCCACGGCCACCCCTTCGACCGCTCGATGTGGTCGCCGCAGATCCGCACCTTCTCCCGGGACCGCCGGGTCATCGCCCCCGACCTGCGGGGCTACGGCGCCTCCCCGGTCACTCCGGCCCTCACGGACTTCTCCGGGTTCGCCCGGGACGTCGAGACCCTGCTGGACGAGCTGGAGGTGGAGACCTGCGTCCTGGCGGGCCTGTCGATGGGCGGCCAGATCGTCATGGACTGCTACCGCCTGTTCCCCGAGCGCCTGCGGGGCCTGGTCCTCGCGGACACCTTCCCCGCCGCGGAGACACCGGAGGGCGTGCGCACCCGCGACGCCGCGGCCGACCGCCTCCTCGCCGAGGGCCTCGGCGGATACGCCGACGAGGTCCTGGAGCGCATGGTCGCGCCGTACGCGTCCGCCGAGGTGAAGGCGCACGTCCACGCCATGATGACGGCCACCTCGCCCCAGGGCGCCGCGGCGGCTCTGCGCGCCCGCGCCCGGCGCCCCGACTACACGGCCCTGCTGGCGCGCGTGCGCGTCCCCGCCCTGGTCGTGGTGGGTGCCGACGACACCTACACGCCCGTCTCCGACGCCCGGGCGATGCACGCGGCCCTGCCCGACTCCGCGCTCCACGTCGTCGAGGGCGCGGCCCACCTGCCGAACCTGGAACGCCCCGAGGAGTTCGACCGCGCGCTGGCCGCCTTCCTCGCCCGGGTCGATGCGCGGCAGCAACCTTCTCCCGCCCCACCTCGTCCTTGAGGGAGGATTCGGGCATCCCACCCGCACGAACGGAAGGGCCGGGCCTTGGACACCGCCGCTGCCGAGTGGACCGCCACCGACGAGGGACCCGGGCACCGCCCCGCCGGACGGCGGTTCGGCGTCTGGTGCGCCGCCCTGCTGCTCGCCGGGGTGAGCGTGGTCGCCGGTTGCCGGGCCGCCGACGCCGACGGCATCACCCCCGTCCCGCAGGTCCTGGCCTTCCTGCCCTGGCTGCTGGCGCCCACCGCCGTCGCGCTGCTGCTCACCCTGCTCGCCCGCTGGTGGCCCGG
This sequence comes from Streptomyces sp. NPDC026246, assembly GCF_055567995.1. Classification (NCBI taxonomy): domain Bacteria; kingdom Bacillati; phylum Actinomycetota; class Actinomycetes; order Kitasatosporales; family Streptomycetaceae; genus Streptomyces; species Streptomyces sp. NPDC026246. Next base: position 357,533 of record NZ_JBVHPJ010000008.1, read on the forward strand.
CACGCTCTGGGGCGTCGTCCTGCTCGGGGTGCTGGCCTGGTACATCGAGCCGTACGGCACCTCCGACGAGCCCGCCGGCCGGCCGGTCGCCGAGTTCCGGGTGCTCACCTCCAACGTCGAGTTCGGGCAGGGCACGCCCTCCCTCGTCGCCGCGGTCCGCCGCGAGAAGCCGGACATCGTGTTCGTCGAGGAGTGCGACCACGCCTGCGACGCCCGGCTGACGCAGGACCTCGCCCGGGACTACCCGCACCGCCGGGCCGTCGAGGGCGGCGGCTCCGAGGGCTCCGTGATCCTCAGCCGGTTCCCGCTGCGGCCCGCCCCGGGCGTGCGCGCCACCATGGGCATGCCCGGGGCGGTCGCCGACGTGGACGGCCACGCCGTACGGCTCCAGCTCGCCCATCCGATGCCTCCGTTGCCCGGGCAGGTGGACCTGTGGAAGAGGGAGCTGGGCGACCTGCGCGACGCGGCCCGCGCCGACCTCGGCACCCCCCTGGTCCTGGCCGGGGACTTCAACGCCTCGCAGGACCACGCCGCCTTCCGCCGCATCCTCGACACCGGGCTGCGCGACGCGTCCCGCCTGGACGGCGCCGACCGCACGGCCACCTGGCCGGCCCGCACCGCCCCGACGTTCGGCGCGCAGATCGACCACGTCCTGGTGTCCGGGGAGTTCGCCGCGGACCGCACCCGCATCCTGGGCCTGTCCGGGACCGACCACCGCGCCGTGGTCACCGACCTCACCCTGCACCAGGCGCCCTGACGGACGCGGAAACGGATACGGCCGCCCCACACCGGTGGGGCGGCCGTATCCGCGTGGGGGTATCAGCGCGCCGACTTCTCCAGCGCCTTGTCCATGGCCGCCGCCAGGCCGTTGGCCCACAGCTGGTTCACCCGCGACCGCTCAGTGGAGTTCGGGTAGGCGTTGGTGCAGGACGTGCCGGGACCGCCGCCCGACATCAGCTCACTGCACGGGCCGGTGTAGTGGTCGGGCAGACCGAGGACGTGCCCGGTCTCGTGGGCGGTGACCCGGGTGGAGTTGTACTGCTGGTTCTGCCGGTAGTCCAGGAAGATGTAGCCCCGGCCGTGGCCGTCGGTGGAGGCGTACGAGCCGCGGGAGTCGTTGCCCTCGCGGTAGCTGAAGTCGGCCGTCGACGCGGAGCCCGACTGCAGGCGCACGTTCGTCACCGAGCTGTTCCAGATCTGGGTGCTGCGCGCTATCTGGGTGCTGAACGACGGCGCCCGGGAGGCGTCGTAGACGACGGTGACGGCAGCGGTGGCGCTCGGGTTCGCGGCGCGCTTCTCCGCGACGGACTTCAGGACCGCCTGGAAGAACGCTCTGCTCGCGTCCGAACCGGCGGACGGAGCGGACGACTTGGCGACGAAGCCGGCGTGCGGCTCCGCGACCGGGGCAGCCGAGGCGGGAAGGGCCGTGCCGAGACCGGCCGTGGCGAGGCCGAGACCGAGGACCGCCAGGGCGGACGTGTACTTGCGCATCGATGACTCCTTGGGTGGGGGCTGAGTCTCACCGGTGAGTCTCGATGGCTGTGCGCCGCCTGTGATGATGGCAACCGGGGATAGGACGGAGCTATCGGCTGCCCAGTTCACCTGATTTAGCGGTGAATTATGTGGCTGGTTAACGCTGCGATTCCGCTTTAGCCTCACAGAGCATGGAGCTCGAGGTGAGGCACCTCCGCGCGCTGTGCGCCATAGCCGACACCGGCAGTCTGCACCGCGCCGCCCGGCAGCTGGGCGTTTCCCAGCCGTCGTTGAGCACACAACTGCGCCGGATCGAACAGGAGCTGGGCGGCCCGCTGTTCCTGCGCTCCCACACCGGCTGCCGCCCCACCCCGCTGGGGCGCCTGGTCCTGAGCCGGGCCCGCCCGCTGATGAGCGACCTGCACCTGCTGGTCACCGAGGCGAGGGCCGCGGCCACCGGCGGCACCGAACTGCGCATCGGCGCCACCGCGAGCAAGGCCCTGGCGGGCTGGCTGCGCCGGCTGCGCGCCCGCGGCCACAACCCCACTCTGCACATGAACGTCTCCCCGAACGCCCTGCTGCACATGGTCGCCGCGGGCCGGCTCGACGTGGCCTTCGTGCACGAGGTGGAGGGCTGTCCCCTGCGTGTCCCGGCGGAACTGCGGCTGCGCGTCCTGGTCGAGCGCGAACCGCAGTGCGTCTCACTGCCCGCGGACCACCCGGCGGCCGTCAAGCAGGAGGTCGACGTGGCCGACCTGGCCGGCGACCGCTGGATGATCGACCCCACGGTCGACGGCGAATGGGACGCCGTCCTGCGGATGTTCCGCGATGCCGGTGTCAGCCCCCACCTCCTGCACGGCGACTACCACACGGCCGACGTCCTGGTCGCGACCGGCGAGGTCGTCACCGTCTGCCAGCCGACCCGCACCCCCCGCCCCGACATGGCGGTCCGCCGGCTCAGGGGCGACCCGCTCGGCGTACGGCTGATCGCCGCGGCCCGTACGGAGACGGACCTGGACGGCGTCTACCCCGCGCTGGAGGAGGCGTACGGGGAGGTGGCGCGGCAGGCCCCGGCCTACCGGGAGTGGCGCTGCCCGGACCGGCCGGCGCCCGACGGCCCCCGCAGACCCCCGAGCCCGGCCCTCCCGTGACGTACCGCCCGTACCGCCCGCGGCGCAGCCGTCAGACGCCGATGTCGCGTCCGTCCGCGCGCCACACGGCCACGACGGCCGGACGGACGTACCCGCCGGGTCCGTCGGGCCAGCTGCTGGCGGGCTTCTCCACGGACGCCCCGTCGATCTCGCCCGGGTGCTGCACGGCCACCAGCACGCGCCGGTCCTGGATGATCGGCCCGCAGGTCTCCGCACCCTTCGGCACGGTCAGGAACTGCTTCAGCTCACCGCGCCGCTCGCCCCGGGTCGCCACGCCGAACAGGCCGTCGTGCGAGCCGAGCTGGGCGCCGTCGGTGGAGATCCACAGGTTGCCGTGCGGGTCGAAGGCCACGTTGTCCGGGCAGGAGATCGGGCTCACGCCCTCCTTCGGGAAGCCCGCGAAGTACGTCGCCGGGTCCTCCGGGTCACCGGCGACGAGGAACAGCGACCAGGCGAACCGCGTGCTCTCGGGCCGGTTCCAGCGCTCGGTCAGCTCCAGCACGTGCCCGTGCTTGTTGGCGTGCCGCGGATTGGCCTCGTCCGCCTTGGGGTTGGAGCCGACGCCGCGGTTGGAGTTGTTCGTCAGGGCGACGTACACCTTGCCCGTGACCGGGTTGGGCTCGATGTCCTCGGGCCGGTCCATCTTCGTCGCGCCCACCTTGTCACCGGCCAGCCGCGTGAAGACGAACACCTCCTCGGCGCTCATGCCCTCCACGTGCGAGACGGCGCCCTTCGCGGTGGCGGTGGCCAGCGGGATCCACTCGCCGCCGCCGTCGAACTCGCCGTCGCTCGGCAGCTTGCCCGTGCCGTCGATCTCGATGGCCGGCGAGTCGCCGGTCAGCCGGGCGACGTACAGCGTCCCCTCGTCGAGGAGGGACAGGTTGTGCTCGCGCACGGCACGGCTGTGGCCGTGCTTCATCCGCTTGCTGCCGACGAACTTGTAGAAGTAGTCGAACCGCTCGTCGTCGCCGGAGTACACGACCGGCCGCCCGTCGTGCGTCAGCCGCACGGTCGCCGCCTCGTGCTTGAAGCGCCCGAGCGCGGTGTGCTTGCGGGGCGTGGAGTGGGGGTCGTACGGGTCGAACTCCACCACGTAGCCGAACCGGTGCACCTCGTTCGGCTCGCGGGCGACGTCGAACCGCTGGTCGAACCGCTCCCACTTGCGCTCGGTCGCCCCGGACCCGATCCCGTACCGCTTGTCGGTGGCGCGCGAGGCGTTGGCGAAGTACTGGTTGAAGTTCTCCTCGCCGTGCAGGGTCGTGCCCCACGGGGTGACGCCGCCGGAGCAGTTGTTGAGGGTGCCGAGCACCTTGGTGCCGGTCGGGTCGGCGGAGGTCCTGACCAGCTCGGATCCGGCGGCCGGGCCGGTGAGCCGGAACTCTGTGGTGGCGGTGACCCGGCGGTTGAGCTGGTGCCGGGACACGGCGGTGAGCCGGCCGCTCCTGCGGTCCTCCTCCACCACGACGGCCGACAGGCCGTGCGCGGCCCAGGCGATCTCGGCCTGCTCACGGGTGGGGTTCGCGGCGTCGTAGCCGCGGAACATCAGGATCTCGTCGGTGTACTCGTGGTTGGCCACGAGCAGTTGCCGGCCGCGCTCCCCGGGCAGCGGGAGCAGGGCGAGAAAGTCGCAGTTGTAGCCGAACTGCCCGGCCTGGGCCCTGGCGCTCTGCCGCTCCGGGTCGAAGGCCGGGGCCCCGCGCAGGATCGGCTCGCCCCACCGGATGACGACGTTCTGCCGGTACCCCTCCGGCACGGTCACGGCGTCGGCGGTGTTGGGCGCGACGGGGGAGAACCGCAGCCCGCGGGCGCCCTTGTGCGTGTGCCGGGCGGCCCCGGCCGCGGCGCCCTCGGAGGCGGCCGGTGCGGCGTTCGCCCCGGGCGCCTGCGCGACACCCACCGCGCCCGCGCCCGCGGCGGCCACGGTCACGACCGCCGCGGCCCGCATCATCGAACGCCGGCTGAGCGCCCCGGCGATCACGTCACCGACGTAGGCGTTGGCACTGGTGTTGGGCACCTCGTGGAAACAGGCGTCACCACACCGGAATCGGCAGGTCATGGCGGACCGGCCACCAGGGTGTGAACCGGACGGCGTTCCGATCAACGGCAGCAGCTTGCGCACTTTGCTCTCCTTGGATGCCCTTGGTGTCAGCGTGACCGTAGGAGCACATATGTGCGGTAGCCGGGCGCCCTGATGAACAACGAGTGAACCCGTGGCAGCTGTACGGGGGTTGCACCTGTTCAAGCCGCCGACACCCACCGGGACCGAATGCGCCCTTGACAGACCTGACCGCCCACACCCGACCCTGCCCAAGATCACCCAGGAGGGCCGCTAACCTTACGTGTCCGTCCTGGCCAGGGATTGACGGGCTTCAACTCACGCGAAGGGTTGCGCGCACATGGGCATTCTCACTCGGTTGCGGAACGCGTTCGGACGGTCCCGCAAGTCACGGACCGCCGAGGCGGAGGGTGCGGCGCGGACCACGACGGTCGAGCCGGAGGCCACGACCGGCGCCTCCCCGTCCCCCGCGGCGGACCCCAAAGTCCCGTCCCCTTCCCCCGAACCGACCCCCGAGCAGACGGCGAGCGTCCCGGAACCCCGCGTCTCCCCGGGCTCGTCGTCCCCCACGACCGACGACGAACACGACCTCGTGTCCGCGGCCTTCGACAACGTGACGGTCCCCCGCCCCACGCGCTCGACGGAGTCCGAGCGGAAGGCGGAGCAGCGGGAGGTCAGCGAGGCGGCGGCTACGGAGAAGCCGGAGCCCCGCGAACCGGCGGCTGCGGAGAAGCCGGCCGACGCGAGTGAGGCGGGGACGCCGTCGGAGGAGGCGCAGAAGCCGGAGGCGCAGAAGCCGGAGGCGGAGAAGCCGGAGGCGAAGGAGCCGGAGGCGCAGGAGCCCCAGGCAGCACCGGAGGCGGAGCCGAAGGCGACGGCCGAGGCGACAGCCGAGGCGACAGCCGAGGACAAGGCGAAGGCCGAGGACAAGGCTCAGGGCAAGGCCGAGGACAAGGCTCAGGGCAAGGCCGAGGACAAGGCTCAGGGCAAGGCCGACGTCAAGGCTGAGGGCAAGGGCGAAGCGAAGGCCACCGACAAGCCCGACGGCAAGGCCGAGGACAAGGCCGAGGCGAAGACCGAAGGCAAGGCCGACGCCCCGGCCGAGAAGCCGGAACCGGAGTCGAAGCCGAAACTGGACTCGAAGCCGGGCGCAGCCCCCGAGGCCGAGCCCGAGCCCAAGACCGAAGGCAAGGCCGAGGACAAAGCCGAGCCGAAGACGGAAGGCAAGGCCGACGCCCCGGCCGAGAAGCCGGAACCGGAGTCGAAGCCGAAACTGGACTCGAAGCCGGGCGCAGCCCCCGAGGCCGAGCCCAAGGCAGGGGCCGAGCCCAAGGCCGAGCCCAAGGCCGAGGCCGAGGCTGGCGCCGCGGAAGCCGAACCGAAGCCTGCCGCGAAGGCGAAGCCCGCGGCCACAGCGACGACGCCGGCGAAGAAGACCACCCAGGCCAAGACCAAGGCCAAGGCGCCGGCCAAGTCCACGACCGCGACCAAGTCGGCCTCGAAGACGGCGACCGAAACTGCGTCCAAGACGGCGGCCAAGACCAAGGCGGACGCGACACCCGAGCCCGCGGCCGCGGCCGCCGACGGCGAGAAGGCCCCACAGGGGCGACCCGCACCCGCCGACGAGACCCGCACGGGTGGTGCGGGTGGGAACGACAAGGCCGAAGGCGAAGCCGAGGCCAAGGCGACCACCACCGGCCCCGCCCTCCCCCTCACCCGCGTCAAGTCCCAGGCCCCCGGCCTCGCCACCGCGTACAACGCCGCCGCGACGGCCCTGGACAAGAACGACCTCACCGGCACCCGCGCCAAGGTCTACCTCGTCCTCGACCGCTCCGCGTCCATGCGCCCGTACTACAAGGACGGCTCCGCCCAGGCCCTCGCCGAGCAGACCCTCGCCCTCGCGGCCCACCTCGACCCCGAGGCCACCGTCCCCGTCGTCTTCTTCTCCACCGAACTCGACGGCACCGGCGAGATCACCCTCGGCGACCACGAGAACAAGATCGACACCCTGCACGCGGACCTCGGCCGCATGGGCCGCACCAGCTACCACGCCGCCGTCGAGGCGGTCCTGGCCCACCACGACAAGAGCGGGTCCGCCTCCCCCGCCCTGGTGGTCTTCCAGACGGACGGCGCCCCCGACGCGAAGACCCCGGCCACCCAGGCCCTCACGGACGCCGCGAAGACCCACCCCGCCGTCCACTTCTCGTTCGTCGCCTTCGGCGACCCGGAGAACAAGGCCTTCGACTACCTCCGCAAGCTGAAGACCCCCAACACGTCCCACTTCCTCGCCGGCGAGACCCCCCGCGAGCTCACGGACAAGGAGCTCTACGAGGGCGTACTGGCGAACTGGCGCCCCTGACCCTCCCGGCCCTCCCGGCACCGGCCGACGCCGCCCGCTTCCCACCCCGCAAAAGGGGAGGCGGGCGGCGTACCCATGTCGGCTACGATTTCAAGGTTCCGTAGACGACCGAGACCACGAGATCGTCACCCCGCGTAGCGACTTGGGAGCAGCCCGCGATGGCTCGACACCTCATCACCAGCGCCCTTCCGTACATCAACGGGATCAAGCACCTGGGCAACATGGTGGGGTCCATGCTCCCGGCGGACGTGTACTCCCGCTATCTGCGCCAGCGGGGCCACGAGGTCCTCTACATCTGCGCGACCGACGAGCACGGCACCCCGGCCGAGCTGGCCGCCAAGGAGCAGGGCGTCCCGGTGGACGAGTTCTGCGCCCAGGCCCACGACCAGCAGAAGGCAATCTACGACGGCTTCAGCCTGGCCTTCGACTACTTCGGCCGCAGTTCCTCGCCGCAGAACCACGAGATCACCCAGGAGATCGCGCGCGAGCTCAAGGCCAACGGCTTCATCGAGGAGCGCTCGATCCGCCAGGTCTACTCGAACGCCGACAGCCGCTTCCTGCCCGACCGGTACATCATCGGCACGTGCCCGCACTGCGGCTACGACAAGGCGCGCGGCGACCAGTGCGAGAACTGCACCCGGGTCCTGGACCCGACCGACCTGATCGACGCCCGCTCGGCGATCAGCGGCAGCAGCGACCTGGAGGTCCGCGAGACCAAGCACCTGTTCCTGCTGCAGTCGGTGCTGGCCGGCGAGGTCGAGGCGTGGGTCGACGAGCGCGCCGACGAGTGGCCGGTCCTGGCCTCCTCCATCGCCCGCAAGTGGCTGACCGAGGGCCTGCACGACCGGGCGATCACCCGTGACCTGGACTGGGGCGTCCCCGTCCCCGCCGACACCTGGCCGGACCTCGCCGCCGAGGGCAAGGTGTTCTACGTCTGGTTCGACGCCCCGATCGAGTACATCGGCGCGACGAAGGAGTGGGCGGACCAGGACCCGGAGAACCGCGACTGGCGCTCCTGGTGGTGGGAGTCCGACGCGGACGTCCGCTACACGCAGTTCATGGGCAAGGACAACGTCCCCTTCCACAGCGTGATGTTCCCGGCGACCCTGCTGGGCACCCGCGCCCCGTGGAAGAAGGTCGACGTCATCAAGGCCTTCAACTGGCTGAACTACTACGGCGGCAAGTTCTCCACGTCCCAGCGCCGAGGCGTGTTCACGCACGACGCCCTCGACATCCTGCCGGCCGACTACTGGCGCTACTTCATGATGGCGAACGCCCCGGAGTCGGACGACTCGTCGTTCACCTGGGAGCACTTCACCGCCACGGTCAACAAGGACCTGGCCGACACCCTCGGCAACTTCGTCAACCGCGTCCTGTCCTTCTCCAGGAAGCGCTTCGGCGAGGAGGTCCCGGCGGGTGCCGAGCCCGGCGAGGCGGAGGCGAAGCTGGGCGAGGAGATCGCGCGGCTGCTCGCGGAGTACGAGTCCCAGATGGAGGCCATCCAGTTCCGCAAGGCGGCGGCCGCGCTGCGCGCCCTGTGGTCCGCGGGCAACTCCTACCTGGAGGAGAAGGCCCCCTGGCTGGAGATCAAGACCAACCCGGAGGGCGCGGCGCTCACCCTCCGTACGGCGATGAACCTCATCCACCTCTACGCGGTGGTCTCCGAGCCGTTCATCCCGACGTCGGCGAAGCGGATGCGTGAGGCGTTCTCCCTGGAGAACGACACGGCGCGCTGGGTCACGGCCGACGAGGCGAGGTCGCTGGACTCCGTCCCGGCGGGCACGCCGTTCACCATTCCGCCGGTCCTGTTCGCCAAGCTCACGGATGACGACCTGGAGTCCTACAAGGAGCGCTTCGGCGGCGAGCCGGCCTGACCGGCGCCCCGCCACCGCCCCCGGAGGGAATCCCCCCTCCGGGGGCGGTGCCGTTTTTCCTCCGGCACTGAGATGATCGGGAGAAACCGGTCAACTCAGTGGGGGGAACCACCGATGGCACTGTTCGGCAACGCGCACACCGTGAATCCGGCCTCGGCCCAGCAGGACTACGCCCGTCTCCTCGGACACGGCGAGCAGGTGCACGCGGCGTTCCTGCTGATCCGCGACACCATCCTCTTCACCGACCGCCGCCTGATCCTCATCGACAAGCAGGGCATCACCGGCAAGAAGGTCGAGTACCACTCGGTCCCGTACCGCAGCATCACCCACTTCTCGGTGGAAACGGCAGGCACTTTCGACCTCGACGCCGAACTGAAGATCTGGATCTCCGGCACCCCCACCCCGATCGAGAAGACCTTCACCAAGGGCGTCGACATCTACGAAGTCCAGGCGATCCTGACCCAGTTCGTCGCGCGGTAGCCCTTCGCACGACGGGAACGTCTTTGCTGTTCCCGAAAGGGTGAACGCACCCTGGACGGCCCGCGACACGGCAATCAGCGGACCAACCTTGCCCCCATGGTCACCTCAACCCATGAGACCTCGCACATGCTGGCCCGCGGAATGCGGTCGTTCGACAAGGCCACCGCGAAGTACTGGTGCGAATGGCTTGAAGTAGGACTGGAGAACACTCCGGTCCAGGAGACCTGGAGAGAGCTGGAGAAAATGGTCGCCACTTACTTCCCGGACAGGGGAACCCTTTTCGAGCAGACCTACCTCGAAGGCAAAGCCGAGGGAACCGCTCAGTCGATCCTCCGCGTGCTCCAGAAGCGCGGAGTCCCCCTCACCCCCGACGACCACGAACGCATCACCTCCTGCACCGACCTCGACACCCTCACCCGGTGGTTCGACCGGTCGCTGACCGCCGCCGGCGCGGATGAGGTCTTCTCCGCGGAGTGAGCGTGGGGCCCCGGGCACCGCAGCGGCCCGGGACCGTTTCCGGTTCCGGGCCGCTGTGCTGCTCGGCGTACAGGTGCTCCGCGGGTTACTTCGGCTGCGGCTTCCGCACCGTCAGGTGCAGTTCCTTCAGCCGGGCCTCCTCCAGCTCCGTCGGCGCGCCCATCATCAGGTCCTGGGCGTTGCCGTTGAGCGGGAAGGCGATCGTCTCGCGGATGTTGGGCTCGTCCGCGAGGAGCATGACGATGCGGTCGACGCCCGGCGCGATGCCGCCGTGCGGCGGGGCGCCGAAGCGGAAGGCGCGCAGCATACCGGCGAACTTCTCCTCGACGGTCTCCCGGTCGTAGCCGGCGATCTCGAACGCCTTCAGCATGATCTCCGGCTCGTGGTTCCGGATCGCGCCGGAGGACAGCTCCACGCCGTTGCAGACGATGTCGTACTGCCAGCCCAGGATGTCCAGCGGGTCCTGGGTCTCCAGGGCCTCCAGACCGCCCTGCGGCATCGAGAAGGGGTTGTGCGAGAAGTCGATCGCGCCGGTCTCCTCGTCCTTCTCGTACATCGGGAAGTCGACGATCCAGCAGAACCGGAAGACGTTCTCCTCGAAATGCCCGGCACGCTTGGCGGCCTCGACCCGGACCGCGCCCATGATCTTGGAGACCTCGTCGAACTCACCCGCGCCGAAGAACACCGCATGACCGGCGGCCAGCGAAAGCCGCTTGGTGAGCTCCGCGACGTTGTCCTCGGTCAGGAACTTCGCGATCGGGCCGGACAGCGAGCCGTCCTCGGCGACACGGACCCACGCCAGGCCCTTGGCACCCTGCGAGACGGCGAAGTCGCCGAGCTGGTCGAAGAACTTGCGCGGCTGCGAGGACACGTCCGGCACCGGCAGGGCCCGCACGTGCTTGCCGGCGAAGGCCTTGAACTCCGAGCCCTCGAAGATGTCGGTGATGTCGACGAGTTCGAGCTGGGCGCGCAGGTCGGGCTTGTCGGAGCCGTACTTCAGCATCGCCTCGCGGAACGGGATCCGCAGGAACGGCGAGGTGACGTGACGGCCGCCGCCGAACTCCTCGAACAGCTCCGTCATCAGCTGCTCGATCGGCTGGAAGACGTCCTCCTGCTCGACGAAGCTCATCTCGACGTCGAGCTGGTAGAACTCGCCCGGCGAACGGTCGGCGCGGGCGTCCTCGTCACGGAAGCAGGGCGCGATCTGGAAGTACCGGTCGAAGCCCGAGATCATCAGCAGCTGCTTGAACTGCTGCGGGGCCTGGGGCAGGGCGTAGAACTTGCCCGGGTTCAGCCGGGAGGGGACGACGAAGTCGCGGGCGCCCTCGGGGGAGGTCGCCGACAGGATCGGCGTCGCCATCTCGTTGAATCCGAGGGCGACCATCTTCGAGCGGATCGAGGCGATCACCGACGACCGCAGCATGATGTTCTTGTGCATGCGCTCGCGGCGCAGGTCGAGGAAGCGGTACTCCAGACGCCGCTCCTCGTTGACGCCGTCCTCGGCGTTGATCGTGAACGGCAGCGGGGCCGCCGCACCGAGCAGCTCGACCTCGCCGACCTCGACCTCGACCTCACCGGTCGGCAGCTCGGGGTTGACGTTCTCGGCACCGCGGGAGACGACCTTGCCGTCCACACGGACGGTCGACTCCTTGGAGAGCTTGTCGAGGGCCTCGTACGCGGGAGTGCCGGGACGGGCCACGAGCTGCGTGATGCCGTAGTGATCGCGCAGATCGATGAAGAGGATGCCGCCCAGGTCGCGCCGATTGTGCAGCCAGCCACTCAGCCGGACGTCGGTGCCGACGTCAGAGGCGCGGAGCTCGCCGCAGGTGTGGGACCTGTACCGATGCATCGTCGTTCATCCAGTCTTCGCTGATCGGGGTCTGTGTTTCACGTGAAACGCCTCCCCAGCGTACCGGGCAGGTGAAGATCGGCTCTCCCCAGTTGTGCATCGCGCACGGGTCCGCCTTCGGTGGCAGTCTTCGAGCGTCTCTTCCTAAAGTGGGGCAATGCGCACTGGCGAGCCCCTGCCCGCCGTGGGGGAGGCACTGGCCGCCCTCGCGACCGGCCTGTGGCAATGGGACACCGCCACCGGGCTGGTCACGGTCGACGCCGAGGCGGCACGGCTGCTCGGGCTGCCCGCCGCGCAGGTCACGCTCACCGAGGCGCAGGCCCGGGCCCGGCTGCACCCGGTGGACTGGAACGAGATCACCGGCGTGGTCCAGCTGGCCGTCGCCGAGGCCACCCTCGCCGAGGTCCGCATCCGGATCATGGACGAGCAGGGGCGCGTGATCCGGGTCGTGCGCAGCCGCTCCAAGCCGACCTTCGACCGCGCCCGCAAGGCGTATCTGCTGATCGGCACCCTCCAGGAGGTCACCGAGCCGACACCGGGCACGCCGGCGGGGCGCAGTGCGGTCACCGGCGACTGGCGGCGCTCGCGGGAGGCGTTCCTGCTGGACGCGGGCCGGGCGCTGGCGGAGGCGCGCTCCACCCAGGAGGTCCTGCGGGTCACGGCCAATCTCTCGATGCCGGGCTTCTCACCGGACGGGCTGGCCGTGTTCGGGGTGGAGGGCGACCGGCTGACGGTCATCGGCCACCACGGCCAGCAACGGGGCACCGAGAACCCCTTCTCGGACATGCCGCTGGACACGGACTACCCGGCCGCGGAGGTGGTGCGCACGGGCCGGGCGGTGTACCTGTCGTCGGCGCAGGAGTACAAGGCGCGCTACCCCCTGACGTGGCCGCTCGCCGAGCGGTTCGGGCGCCGCTCCTGGGCGTTCCTGCCGCTGACCGTGGCCGGCCGCACGATGGGCGCGTGGATGGCGGCCTTCGCCTACCCGGTCGCCTTCACCCCGGACGAGCGGTCCGTGCTGGCGACCGTGGCGCGGATGCTGGCGCAGGCGCTGACCCGGGCGGGGCTGGCGGAGAGCGAGCGGGCCCTGACCGACGGGCTCCAGCGCACGATGCTGCCGAGGCTGGGGCCCCAGCGCATCCCGGGTATGAGTGTGGCCGCCCGTTACGTGCCCACCGGCGGCGGCCTCCAGGTCGGCGGTGACTGGTACGACGTGATCCCGCTGCCCAGCGGACGCTTCGCGCTGGTCATCGGGGACGTCCAGGGCCATGACGTCCGGGCGGCGGGCCTGATGGGGCAGCTGCGCATCGCCCTGCGCGCCTACGCCTCCGAAGGGCACCGCCCCGACGCCGTGCTGTCCCGGGCCTCGCGCTTCCTGCACGGCATCAGCGACGAGGACCCGTACGACCCGCGCTTCGCGACCTGTGTCTACGTCGAGGTCGACCCGTCGTCGGGGGTGCTGGACATCGCCCGGGCGGGCCATCCGGACCCGGCGATCCGGATGGCCGACGGCACGGTGCTGACCCGGCCGACCTCGGGCGGGCTGCCGCTGGGCATCGACCCGGACGCCGACTACCCGACGACCCGGCTGGTGCTGGAGCCCGGCGAGACCATGCTGATCTGCACGGACGGCCTGATCGAGACCGGCGGTCACGACCTGGAGACCGGCTGGCGGCGGCTGCGGGCGATCCTGGAGGAGCACACGGGGGACCTGGAGGAGCTGGCCGACACCCTGGTGCAGGCCGTGCACGGTCCGTCGTCGCACCACACCACCGGCCCGCTGGCCGACCGCCGCGAGGACGACATCGCCATGCTGCTGCTGAGCCGGGAGGGCGGGGGCTGCGGCTGCGGGGACACCCGGGCGGCGACGCCACCGGTGCGGCGGTCGGTGCTGACGGTGGCGCAGGCGGAGCCGGAGCGGGTCGCGGTCGCCCGGCAGCAGCTGCGGGAGCTGCTGCACGACTGGTCCTCGCCGGACCAGGTGGACTCGGCGGTGCTGCTGCTGTCGGAACTGCTGACGAACGTCCTGGTGCACACCGACTCCGACGCGCTGCTGGTCGTGGAGCTGACCGGTGCCGCGGGGGAGCGGCGGCTGCGCGTCGAGGTGACGGACGCCGGTGACGATCTGCCGCACAAGCGCAGGCCGGGCGAGCTGGCGTCCTCCGGCCGCGGCCTGGTGCTGATCGAACTGCTCGCGCACGCCTGGGGGGTCGAGCCGCGCGGCGAGGGCAAGAGCATCTGGTACGAGCTCTACGAGTCGGTGAACGGCTCGGGCGACGGCGCGTGGACGCCGTGACGAACCCGCCGGCGTCAACCCGATGACATCGATACACCCTTTCGTGTGACCACCGGGTGAGTGACGACGACGCCCTTCACACCACCTGCACGATGTGTGCCCTGGCCGATTCCGACCGCAGGCAAGGAAGTCGCATGGGCAAGTCCGCATCCCGTGAGGAACGGGGCAGGAGTTCCTCCTTCTCGATGTCGTACGAGGGCGGGCGGCGCGACCCCTCCACGCACGTCAAGCTCGGACGTCTCTCCTACAAGGGCCCCGCCACCGCCGTGGTGGCCCTGGCCGTGGTGGCGGCCGGTGGCGTGGTCGGGTACCAGCTGCTCGCCGGTCAGGGCGGCTCCGGCGGCACGGGGACCGGGCCCGGGACGAGCGTCTCCTCGGGTCCCGAGGCGGCGAGGAACACCGGCGGGCCGGACGCGAGCGGAGCGGGCCCGGGCCCGCAGGCCGCGGACGCGGGCGCCACCTCGGCACCGCCCACGTCCGGCTCGCCCGCCACCGGCGGGCCCGGCCACGCCACCCCGGCGGCCGACGGCGGGCCGGCGGCGGGGGCCGTTCGTGAGCACCGCAAAGTGGTGCTGCGGTCCTCGTCGAACCTGGACCTGGACTTCACCAACGCGGTCTCCGACATCACCTTCACCATGCCGTCCGGCGGCAACGGCTGGACCCTCGCCGGAGCGAGCGGCGACCTCGCCACCGTCGAGGGCCCGGCGACCGCCGAGAGCTGCGCGGCGGCCACCGACTTCGGCTTCACCATCGACCGGAAGAACATCGCCCAGGGCCTGACCGCCTGCGTGCTCACCGACGAGAACCGGGTGGCGGCCCTCACCGTCCTGGGCTGGCAGAAGGACAGCAACGGCCTGTCGTCCGTCACCATGGACGTCACCCTGTGGGAGAAGTCCGAGGAGCGGTGACGCCCGTCAGTCCTGCGGGCCGCTCTCGGTCATCCCGTGCACCGCCGGGACCGTGCCCAGCCGGCCCTTCTGGAAGTCCTCGAAGGCCTGCATGAGCTCGTCCTTGGTGTTCATCACGAACGGGCCGTAGTGGGCCATCGGCTCCCGGATGGGCTGCCCGCCGAGCAGGACGACCTCGAGGTCCGGGGTGTGGGAGTCCTGCCGGTCGTCCGCGCGGACGGTCAGCGAGGAGCCCGCGCCGAAGACCGCGGTCTGCCCGGTGTGGACCGGACGGCGGTCCGTGCCGACGCTGCCGCGCCCGGCCAGGACGTACGCCAGGCCGTTGAAGTCCTCGCGCCACGGCAGGGTCAGCTCCGCGCCCGCCGCCACCGTCGCGTGGATCATCGTGATCGGCGTGTGGGTGATGCCGGGGCCCTGGTGGCCGTCCAGCTCACCGGCGATGACCCGCAGCAGCGCACCGCCGTCGGGGGTGGTGAGCAGCTGGACCGAGCCGCCGCGGATGTCCTGGTAGCGCGGGGCCATCATCTTGTCCTTGGCCGGGAGGTTCACCCACAGCTGCAGGCCGTGGAAGAGCCCGCCGGACGTCACCAGGTGCTCCGGAGGAGCCTCGATGTGCAGCAGGCCCGAGCCGGCCGTCATCCACTGGGTGTCGCCGTTGGTGATCGTGCCGCCGCCTCCGTTGGAGTCCTGGTGGTCGAAGATCCCGTCGATGATGTACGTGACGGTCTCGAAGCCGCGGTGCGGGTGCCAGGGGGTGCCCTTGGGCTCGCCCGGCGCGTACTCCACCTCGCCCATCTGGTCCATCATGATGAACGGGTCCAGGTAGCGGTAGTTGATCCCCGCGAACGCCCGGCGCACCGGGAACCCCTCGCCCTCGAAACCGCTCGGAGCGGTCGTGACGGCGAGCACGGGACGTGCCACGGCGTCGGCGGGCGCGGTCACGCGGGGCAGGGTCAGCGGGTTCTCGACGGTCACAGCAGGCATGTCGGTTCCTCCTCGGGTACGCCCAGTTTAGTTGAGCGTTGAACTTTCTGCCACCCCCAACCACGGAACCCGGGACCGCATTCCCGGCCGGGGGACGGCGCAGCGAACCACGGAGGACCTGCACGACGAAAGGCCGCCACCCCTCCACGGGGTGACGGCCTCCGGGTGCCCGACCGGCCGGCGGAACGGCGGTCAGCCGGCTGCGCGGCGACGGCCTCTAGCCGTACATCCGCCGCATCGCGAACTCCACCATCTGCTCCACGGCCTTCGCGTCGAACACCATGCGGTGCTCGCCCTCCATGTCGAGGACGAACCCGTAGCCGGTCGGCAGCAGGTCCAGCACCTCCGCGCCGGTGATCACGAAGTACTTGGACTCCTTGCCCGCGTACCGGCGCAGCTCCTTGAGGGTGCTGAACATGGGGATCACCGGCTGCTGGGTGTTGTGCAGCGCGAGGAATCCGGGGTTGTCACCGCGCGGGCAGTACACCTTCGAGGTGGCGAAGACCTGCTGGAAGTCCTCGGCGGCCATCTGCCCGGTGGTGAAGGCGCGCACCGCGTCCGTGAGCGAGGGCGGGGACGGCTCGGGGTACAACGGCGGCTGCTGCCCGTACCCGCCGGACATCGGCTGCTGCGGAGGGGCGTACTGCGCTTGCGGGCCCGCTGTCTGGTCGTAGCCGTACATGAGCGCAAGCGTACCGAGCGCGGCGATGCGGGGGTGCCGGTACGCCGGGCCCTTGACCGTCCCGGTGGGACCTGTCACAGATGACCGGGTGGGGTTGCGTCTTATTACTGACGGGTAGCATCATCGTAGCTACTTGTTGGTACGTGAACTAGCGCGAGGATCCAGTGCCTCGCCGATCTCTCTAGGGAGCCGGGAGCCGTCACCATGGGGCACTACAAGTCGAATCTCCGCGACATCGAGTTCAACCTCTTCGAAGTACTCGGGCGCGACAAGGTGTACGGCACCGGCCCGTTCGAGGAGATGGACGTCGAGACCGCCAAGAGCATCCTGGAGGAGCTGACCCGCCTCTCCGAGAACGAGCTGGCCGAGTCCTTCGCCGACGCCGACCGCAACCCGCCGGTCTTCGACCCGGAGACCAACACCGCGCCGGTCCCCGCCTCCTTCAAGAAGAGCTACCAGGCCTTCATGGACTCCGAGTACTGGCGTCTCGGGCTGCCCGAGGAGATCGGCGGCACCACCGCGCCCCGCTCCCTCATCTGGGCCTACGCCGAGCTGATCCTGGGCGCCAACCCGGCCGTGTGGATGTACTCCTCGGGCCCCGCCTTCGCCGGCATCCTCTTCGAGGAGGGCAACGAGGTCCAGAAGCACATAGCCAAGATCGCCACCGAGAAGCAGTGGGGCTCCACGATGGTGCTCACCGAGCCCGACGCGGGCTCCGACGTGGGCGCCGGCCGCACCAAGGCCGTGCAGCAGGAGGACGGCTCCTGGCACATCGAGGGCGTGAAGCGCTTCATCACCTCCGGTGAGCACGACATGTCGGAGAACATCCTCCACTACGTGCTGGCCCGCCCCGAGGGCGCCGGCCCCGGCACCAAGGGCCTGTCCCTCTTCCTCGTCCCGAAGTACCTCTTCGACTTCGAGACCGGCGAGCTCGGCGAGCGCAACGGCGTCTACGCCACCAACGTCGAGCACAAGATGGGCCTGAAGGCCTCCAACACCTGCGAGATGACCTTCGGCGACAAGCACCCCGCCAAGGGCTGGCTGATCGGCGACAAGCACGACGGCATCCGCCAGATGTTCCGCATCATCGAGTTCGCCCGCATGATGGTCGGCACGAAGGCGATCTCCACGCTGTCGACCGGCTACCTGAACGCGCTGGAGTACGCCAAGGAGCGCGTCCAGGGCCCCGACCTCGCGAACTTCATGGACAAGACCGCGCCCAAGGTCACCGTCACCCACCACCCGGACGTCCGCCGCTCGCTCATGACGCAGAAGGCGTACGCCGAGGGCATGCGCGCGCTGGTGATGTACACCGCCTCGATCCAGGACGCCATCCAGATCAAGGAGGCCACCGGCGAGGACGCCACCGCCGAGCACGCGCTGAACGACCTGCTCCTGCCCATCGTCAAGGGCTACGGCTCCGAGAAGGGCTACGAGCAGCTCGCCCAGTCGCTGCAGACCTTCGGCGGCTCCGGCTTCCTGCAGGAGTACCCGATCGAGCAGTACATCCGGGACTCCAAGATCGACACCCTCTACGAGGGCACCACGGCGATCCAGGGCCAGGACTTCTTCTTCCGGAAGATCGTCCGCAACCAGGGCGCAGCGCTGAACGGCCTGGCCGAGGACATCAAGAAGTTCCTCGCCCTCGGCACGGGCGGCGAGGAGCTGGCCGGCGCCCGCGAGCACCTCGCCAAGGCCGCCGTCGAGCTGGAGGCCATCGTCGGCCTGATGCTCACCGACCTCGCGGCCACCGAGCAGGACGTCAAGAACATCTACAAGGTGGGTCTGAACACCACCCGCCTGCTGATGGCCTCCGGTGACGTCGTCGTCGGGTACCTGCTGCTCAAGGGCGCCGCGATCGCCGCCGAGAAGCTGGAGACCGCCACCGCCAAGGACAAGGCCTTCTACACCGGCAAGATCGCCGCCGCGAAGTTCTTCGCCGCCAACGTCCTGCCGGGCGTCACCCTGGCCCGCAAGGTCGCCGAGGGCGTCGAGCTGGACCTGATGGAGCTGGACGAGGCCGCGTTCTAGACCGCGCTCCCGCCCCTTGTACGAGGGCCTGTTCCCCACCGTGGGGAACAGGCCCTCGTCCGTCGTTAAGGTGAAGCCATGACCCAACCTGCCCGCCCGTCCTCCTCCCCGAGCGCCACGCGCGCGACCCGCACGTTCGACCGCGGCCACACCGACGACCTCATGGCCTTCCTCGCGGCGAGCCCCTCGCCGTACCACGCCGTGGCCAACGCCGCCGAGCGGCTGGAGAAGGCCGGGTTCCGGCAGGTCGCCGAGACGGACGCCTGGGACGGGACGAGCGGCGGCAAGTACGTGCTGCGCGGCGGCGCCATCGTCGCCTGGTTCGTGCCGGAGGGCGCCGCACCGCACACGCCGTTCCGGATCGTCGG
Organism: Streptomyces sp. NPDC026246; assembly: GCF_055567995.1. Lineage (NCBI taxonomy): Bacteria > Bacillati > Actinomycetota > Actinomycetes > Kitasatosporales > Streptomycetaceae > Streptomyces > Streptomyces sp. NPDC026246. The sequence continues at coordinate 376,521 of NZ_JBVHPJ010000008.1, forward strand.
CGCCCACACCGACTCCCCCAACCTGCGCGTCAAGCCCCGGCCCGACAGCGGGGCGCACGGCTGGCGCCAGGTGGCCGTGGAGATCTACGGCGGACCGCTGCTCAACTCCTGGCTGGACCGCGACCTCGGCCTCGCCGGCCGGCTGACCCTGCGCGACGGCTCCACCCGTCTGGTCAACGTGGACCGGCCGCTGCTGCGCGTCCCGCAGCTCGCCATCCACCTGGACCGCTCGGTCACCGCCGACGGCCTCAAGCTCGACAAGCAGCGGCACCTGCAGCCCGTCTGGGGCCTCGGCCGCGAGGTGCGCGACGGCGACCTCATCGCCTTCCTGGAGGAGAGCGCCGGCATCCCGGCGGGCGAGGTCACCGGCTGGGACCTCATGACCCATTCCGTCGAACCGCCCGCCTACCTCGGCCGCGACCGCGAACTCGTCGCCGGGCCCCGCATGGACAACCTGCTGTCCGTGCACGCCGGCACCGCCGCCCTCGCCGCCGTGGCCGCGTCCGCGACCGCGCCCGCCTCCATCCCCGTCCTCGCCGCCTTCGACCACGAGGAGAACGGCTCCCAGTCCGACACCGGCGCCGACGGACCCCTCCTCGGCAACGTGCTGGAGCGCTCGGTCTTCGCCCGCGGCGGCACCTACGAGGACCGGGCCCGCGCCTTCGCCGGCACCGTCTGCCTGTCCTCCGACACCGGCCACGCCGTCCACCCCAACTACGCCGAGCGGCACGACCCGACGCACCACCCGCGCGTCAACGGCGGGCCCATCCTCAAGGTCAACGTCAACAACCGCTACGCCACCGACGGTTCGGGACGCGCCGAGTTCGCAGCGGCCTGCGAGGCGGCCGACGTGCCGTTCCAGTCGTTCGTCTCCAACAACTCCATGCCCTGCGGCACCACGATCGGCCCGATCACGGCCGCCCGGCACGGCATCCGCACCGTCGACATCGGCGTGGCCATCCTGTCGATGCACAGCGCCCGCGAACTCTGCGGCGCCGACGACCCGTTCCTGCTGGCCAACGCCCTGACGGCGTTTCTGGAGAGGTAGAACGGCCCCTCACCGCATGGGTGTTCGCCCCCGGGGTACCCGGTGTTCCGGGACCGGAACGTCCGGACCGTACAGGGAGGCGACACTCATGGGCCTCGGCGGATGCATCATCCTCATCGCCGTGGGAGCCATCCTCACGTTCGCGACCGACTGGGACATGCAGGGGGTCAACCTCGACCTGGTCGGCATCATCTTCATGATCGTCGGACTGATTGGCGTCACGGTGTTCAGCAGCATTTACCGGCGCAGGCGCGTGGTCGTGCCCCCCACGACGCCGGTCGTGGACGACCCGGCGGCCCGCCGCGACGGCTACCACGGCGGATACGGGGTGTGACGCCTGCCGCTCAGGCGTCCGTCCCGGTCAGCACCAGGGACAACCGGTCCACCCCCGCACCGTCGAGACGGACGGGCACATCCCAGTCCCGCTGATGCACACGGCAGGCGGGATACGGGATGTCCGGGTCGTCGTCACAGGAGGCGGCCATGGCCCGGACGTGCAGCACGCCCTCCGTCACGGAGGGGTCGAGCGCGAGGGTACGGGACAGCCCCGTCCCCGCGCCCTCGCCCGCGCGCAGCAGTTCCGGCGGGGTCGCCGAGACGACCAGCCGGGTCGCCGGGCCGTACCGGGCGTCCGGCACCTGCCCGGGCGGCGCCTCGAACACGACGTCCAGCCGGAGCGCCCCGGCGGCCACGTGCGCCGTCTCCCGCCGTGCACGGCCGGCCGACCCGGGCACGTCGAGCACCTCGGGAGGCAGTCGCAGCCGGGTCAGCCGGTGCCGGGCCGACTCGACGACCACCACGTCCTCGCCCACGACCACCGCGCCGCCGGGCTCACGCAGGTCCGTGGCCAGGGTGGTCACCTCGCCCGTAGCGGGGTCGTAGCGCCGCAGGGCGTGGTTGTAGGTGTCGGCGACGGCCACCGAACCGTCCGGCAGGGCGGTGACGCCCAACGGGTGCTGGAGCAGGGCCTGTCCGGCGGCGCCGTCCCGGTGCCCGAAGTCGAACAGGCCGGTGCCGACGGCCGTGCGGACGGTGCCGTCCCAGTCCACCCAGCGCAGGGCCGACGTCTCGGAGTCCGCGACCCACAGCCGCCCGGGCGTGGCGGCCAGGCCGGACGGCTGCGCGAACCAGGCCTCGTCCCCGGGCCCGTCGACCAGCCCCTCGTTCCTCGTGCCGGCCGCGACCGCAGCCGTGCCGCCCTCCGGGTCGTACACCCACAACTGGTGCACCCCGGCCATGGCGATCCACACCCTGCCCTGCCACACGGCGACGTCCCAGGGCGAGGACAGGTCCACCTCCCGGGCCGGGCCCGCGGCCGGTGATCCCGGCCACCACTGCCGGCCGGTGCCCGCGAGGGTGGTGACCTCACCGCTCACCGGATCCACCCGCCGCAGGGCGTGGTTGACGGTGTCGGCGACGACGACGGAGCCGTCGCCGAGCAGGGCGAGCCCCTGCGGCTCGTCGAAGGCGGCGGCGTCGGGACCGCCGTCGGCGAACCCCCGCCGCCCCGACCCGATCCGGCGCACCACCGTCTCGCCGTCCCCGGCCAGTTCCACCAGCCGGTGCCGGCTCGTGTCGCTCACCAGGAGGTTCCCGCCCGGCAGCAGCAGCACCTTGCCGGGGAAGCGCAGCACCGTCGGCTCCGGCTCCGGCGCCACGTACGGCCCGTCGCCGCGCCGGAGCGTGCCCTTGGCGGCGTGCTCGGCCTCCAGCTCCCGGACCAGCCGCTCGATGGTGTGCACATGGCCCTCACCGGCGTGCCGGGCGACCACGTAGCCCTCGGGGTCGATCACGACGAGCGTCGGCCAGGCCCGCACGGCGTACTGCTTCCAGGTCGCCAGCTCCGGGTCGTCGAGGACCGGGTGCTCCACCCCGTACCGCTCCACGGCGTCCACGACCGCCCGGTGCTCGCTCTCGTGCGCGAACTTCGGCGAGTGGACCCCGATCACGACGACGGTGTCCCGGTGCCTGCGCTCCAGGTCCCGCAGCTCGTCGATGACGTGCAGGCAGTTGATGCAGCAGGAGGTCCAGAAGTCGAGCACGACGACGCGTCCTCGCAGGTCGGCCAGGCGGTACCGGCGTCCGCCCGTGTTGATCCAGCCGCCCCGGCCGGTGAGCTCGGGGGCACGGACACGGGCCCGGCGGCGCCCGGGTGCGGGATCGGCCATGTGCCCAGCCTGCCATCCCGGTACCGGCTCAGCCCGTCGGCCTAGCGGCCGCGTCGCGCGGCCGGCGACGGGGAAGCCCTCGTGTCATGAGATTCCTCGTGTACGACCGGCTCCTCGGCTTCGGTGACGACTACTGGATCGAGGACGAGCACGGCGCCAAGGTGTTCCTCGTCGACGGCAAGGCCCTGCGGCTGCGGGACACCTGGGAGCTGAAGGACCTCCAGGGCACCGTCCTGGTCGACATCCACCAGAAGATGCTCGCCCTGCGCGACACGATGGTGCTCCAGCGGGCCGGGGAGCCGCTGGCGACGATCCGCCGCAAGCGGCTGTCCCTGCTGCGCAACCACTACCGCGTGTCCCTGGCCGACGGCAACGAGCTGGACGTCAGCGGCAAGATCCTCGACCGGGAGTTCGCCGTCGAGTACGACGGGGAGCTGCTGGCGGTGGTCTCCCGCCGGCTGCTGACCCTGCGGGACACCTACGGGGTGGACGTCATCAGGGAGGACGCTGATCCGGCCCTGCTCATCGCCGTGGCGGTGTGCGTGATCCACCTGGCGGAGAAGGAGCGCGAGGACTGAGCCCGCTGCCGGCCGGAGCCGTCACGGCCGCCGGCGCGGGGGCTCCAGGCCGAGCAGGCGGTCCTTCAGCGCGGGGAACTGCTCCCGGGTGGCGGCGACCTTCCCCGGGTCGAACTCCACCGTCAGGACCTCCTCGCCGGCCCCGGCCTCGCCCAGCACCTCGCCCCACGGGTCCACCACGATCGAGTGACCGGCCTGGGGAACTCCGGCGTGGGTCCCCCCCGTTGCGCACGCGACGACGAACGCCTGGTTCTCCACCGCCCGTGCCTGCGCGAGCAGCGTCCAGTGGGACCGGCGGCGCTCCGGCCAGCCCGCCGCCACCACGAGCGTCTCGGCGCCGGCGTCGACGAGACCGCGGAAGAGTTCGGGGAAGCGCAGGTCGTAACAGGTCGACAGGCCCAGGGTGGTGGCCGGCAGACGGACCGTCACCAGATCCGACCCGGCGCCCATCAGGACGGCCTCGCCCTGGTCGAAGCCGAAGCGGTGGATCTTGCGGTAGGCGGCGGCCAGCTCGCCGGAGGGCGAGAAGACGAGGGAGGTGTTGTAGAGGGGGCCCTCGGGGTCCCGCTCGGGGATGGACCCGGCGTGCAGCCAGACGCCCGCGTCGCTCGCCGCCTTGGCCATGGCCTCGTAAGTGGGACCTTCGAGCGGCTCGGCCTCGGTCGCGAACGCGTCGTAGGCGAAGGCGCCGGTGGTCCACAGCTCGGGGAGGACGACGAGGTCGCTCCCGGCCTGCTCCCGCACCATCGCGGCGGCCCGCCGGCGGCGCGATTCGACCGATTCGCCCTCATCCACGGCGATCTGGATCACAGAGGCGCGCACACTACCACCGTCCTGGCATTCGAGCCGTCCACACGGGCCTACGATCGTCACACCAAAGCACTGCCGGGGTGCCCCACAGCAGCGTAACTTAGCTCGCAAGACACCCGCCGACAGCCGCAACCTCCCACTGGCAACGCCGCCACCACCTGCCCGTGCACCGACCGCCGAGGGGTCCCGTTCCGTGAGTCTGCATCCCACCCTCCAGCCCTACGCCGACGCCTGGACCCACTCCGTCGAAGCGATATCCGAGCTGGTCCAGCCGCTCGCGGAGGCCGAATGGAACCGGCGGACGCCGTGCCCGGGATGGTCGGTGCGGGACGTGGTCTCCCATGTCATCGGCCTGGACTGCGAGATGCTCGGTGACCCGCGCCCCATCCACACGCTGCCGCGCGACCTCTTCCACGTCACCAACGACCACCAGCGCTACATGGAGATGCAGGTCGACGTCCGCCGTCACCACACGGCGCCGGAGATGACCTCCGAGCTGGAGTACGTGATCATCCGCCGCAACCGGCAGCTGCGCAACGAGTCGCGCGACCCGGGCACCAAGGTGCGGGGTCCGCTGGGCAGCGAGCTGACGCTGGAGGAGTCGATGCGGCGGCACGCGTTCGCCGTGTGGGTGCACGAGCAGGACCTGCGCACGGCCCTGGGCCGCCCGGGCAACCTGGACTCCCCCGGCGCGCACGTCACCCGCGACGTGCTGCTCGGGGAACTCCCGCGTGTCGTCGCCGAGGACGCGCAAGCACCGCGCAGCTCGGCGGTCGTCATCGACGTCCACGGGCCCGTGGAGTTCCTGCGCACGATCCGGGTCGACATCCAGGGCCGCGGCACCCTGGAGACGGCCCCGGCGCTCGGCCCCGCGGCGACCCTCACCCTCGACTGGGAGACCTACGTCCGCCTGGCCTGCGGCCGGGTGTCGCCGGAGGCGGTGACCGACCGGGTCAAGACGGAGGGCGACCCGGACCTGACGGCGGCGATCCTGCGGCACTTCACGGTGACGCAGTAACCCCCGGGCGGACGCCGCGGGCGGAAATCCGCGTGCCGCTCCCCCGCCTCCCGCCGTAGCGTCGCGGGCATGACGCCCTCCGACCACTCCCGCCTGACCTTCCACGGCCCGCTGTCCGAGCAGCGGGCCGACGCCCTCGTGCGGCGCCTCACCCGCCACGGCCCCGCGACGGTCCTGGACATCGGCTGCGGCTGGGGCGAGTTGATGCTGCGCGTGCTGGCCGCCGCGCCGGAGGCGACCGGTACCGGGATCGACCTGGACGGCGGCGACCTGGCGCGGGGCCGGGGGGCCGCCGAGGAGCGCGGCCTGGCGTCCCGGGTCCGCTTCCTCCAGGAGTCCGCCACCGGCACCGCCCGCGGCCCCGCCGACCTCGTGCTGTGCGTCGGCGCGAGCCAGGCGCTCGGCAGCCGTCTGCCCAAGGCCCTGGCCGAGCTGCGCCGCCTCGTCACCGACGGCGGCCGGGTGCTGCTCGGCGAGGGGTTCTGGCAGCGCCCCCCGGCGCCGGGCGAGTTGGCGCGCATGTGGCCGGGTGCCACCGCCGGCGACCATCCCGATCTGGCGGGTCTGGTCGACGCGGCGGTCGGCGCGGGTTTCCGGCCCGAGTGGACCGAGACGGCGAGCCCGGACGAGTGGGAGCAGTTCGAGGCGGCGTACCTGGCGGACACCGAGGTGTGGCTCGCCGGGAACCCCGGTCACCCCGAGGCGGGGGCGGTCCGGCAGCGGGCCGACCGGCACCGGGCGGCCTGGCTGGCCTACCGCGGCGTCCTGGGCCTGGCCTACCTCACGCTCGTGCCGGTGCGGGCCGCGGCCTGACGCGGGGGCGGGGCGGGGCCGGCACCCGGCGGCCTGGCTGTGCACGGGGCCTGACGCGGGGGCGGGTACGGGCCCGGTGCCCGCCGGTGCGGCCTACGCCGGTACGTGCACGGTCTCCACCCGGCTGGCCACCAGCCGCTCCCGCTCCCGGCGGGCCGCCTGCCTGCGCAGCCGCAGGATCTGCGTGACGCCGGCCGCCTGGAGCACGAAGACCACGGAGAAGGCGACGCGGTAGTCGTCACCGGTGGCGTCCAGCAGGACACCGATCGCGAACAGCGTGGTCATCGAGGCCACGAAGCCGCCCATGTTGGTGATGCCGGAGGCGGTGCCCTGCCGCTCGGGCGGATTGGCCGGGCGGGCGAAGTCGAAGCCGATCATGGAGGCGGGGCCGCAGGCGCCGAGGACCGTGCACAGCACGATCAGCAGCCACATCGGGGCGTGCGCGCCCGGGTGGGCGAGGGTCGCCGCCCACACCAGGGCCGTGGCCGCGACCGTGCCGAGCGCGAGGGGCAGCCGCGCCTCGTGGTGCCGGGCGACGATCTGGCCGTAGACCAGGCCGACGACCATGTTGGACAGCACGACCAGGGTCAGCAGCTCGCCGGCGGTGGCCCGGGTGAGGCCCTGCGCCTCGACCAGGAACGGCAGGCCCCACAGCAGCAGGAACACCATCGCGGGGAACTGGGTGGTGAAGTGCACCCACAGGCCCAGCCGGGTCCCCGGCTCCCGCCAGGCCGCGGCGATCTGCCGCCGCACATAGGCCGCCCCCCGGTGCGGGACGGGTTCGGTCGCGTGGCCCTCGGGGTGGTCCTTGAGGAACAGCACCACCAGGACGAACACCACGGCCCCGGCCGCGGCGCTGCCCGCGAAGGCGGCCGTCCAGCCGACGCCGTGCAGCAGCCGGGCCAGCACGAGCGTCGAGACGAGGTTGCCGGCCATGCCGATCAGCCCCGCGAACTGGGCGACGAGGGGCCCGCGCCGGGCGGGGAACCAGCGGCTGCCCAGCCGCAGCACGCTGATGAACGTCAGCGCGTCACCGCAGCCGAGCAGCGCCCGGGAGGCCAGCGCCATGCCGTAGGAGGGGGAGAACGCGAAGCCGAGCTGTCCGGCCGTGAACAGCACCGCGCCCAGCGTCAGCACCTTCTTGGTGCCGAGCCGGTCGACGAGCAGGCCGACGGGTATCTGCATGCCCGCGTAGACCAGCAGCTGCAGGATGGAGAAGGTGGACAGCGCGGAGGCGTTGACGTGGAAGCGGTCGGCGGCGTCGAGGCCGGCGACGCCCAGGGACGTGCGGAAGATGACCGCGACGAAGTAGACCGAGACACCGATGCCCCAGACGCCCAGGGCCCGGCGGCCGCCCGGGGGGCCCTCCGGCAGCGCGGCCGAGCTCATCGGACCTCCCCGCGGGCCAGGTGGGAGAACCAGCCGACGTGCCGGTGGACGATGCCGACGGCCCGCTCGGCGTCCCCGGCGCGCAGCGCGTCCAGGATCTCCTCGTGCTCGGCGAGGGTCTTGGCGATGCGGTCGGGGTGGGAGTGCATGACGGCGACGCCCATGCGCAGCTGGCGGTCGCGCAGCTGGTCGTACAGGCGGGAGAGGATCTCGTTGCCGCCGCTGCGGACGATCTCGGCGTGGAAGCAGCGGTCGGTGACGGCGGCGCCCGCGAGGTCGCCGGCGGCGGCCTGCCTCTTCTGCCGGGCCAGCAGCTCCTCCAGGCGCTCGATGAGGCCGTGGGGCGCGGGGACTGCCTTGCGCGCCGCGTGTTCCTCGACGAGCAGGCGGGTCTCCACGACGTCGGCGATCTCCTGCGCGGACACGGGCAGGACGAGAGCGCCCTTCTTGGGGTAGAGCCTGATCAGCCCCTCGGCCTCCAGCCGGAGCAGCGCCTCGCGCACCGGCGTGCGCGAGACCCCGACGGCCTCGGCGAGCTCGCCCTCCGTGAGCAGGGTCCCGCCTTCGTAGCGGCGCTCGAGGACGCCCTGTTTGACGTGGGTGTAGACACGGTCGGCGGCGGGAGGTTGCTTCACGGCCACAGTCATACGAACAGAATAGATACATCAGGTGTGCATGGATGCATCCGTCCAGTATGCGGACCCGGATGTCACACATCCGTGGCAAAGCAGGGGCCCCTCCCGGCAACAGCACAACCTCCTGTGCTAGTTACGAGTCAGACACGTGCGGCCCCTTTCCCCTCGTCCTCAACTCGGCCGCACCGATGGGGCATTCGACGTAATCGGGGTACTTGACTTGATAACCGGCATTAAGGGCACTCGTCTGCGCAGAGCCGCAGCCGTCACCGTGACCACCGGCGCCATGCTCGCGACCGGTGCCCTCACCGTCGCGCCGGCGCAGGCCGCGGGCTCGGCGCCCTCCATCGCCGCCAAGGGCGGCTACGTGATGAACAACGCGACCGGCAAGTCGCTCTACACCAAGGCGGCCGACACCCGCCGCTCGACCGGCTCGACCACCAAGATCATGACGGCCCTGGTGGTGCTGAAGCAGTCGAACCTCAACCTGGACAGCAAGGTCACCGTCCAGAAGGCGTACAGCGACTACATCGTGGCGAACAACTGGGCGTCCAACGCCAAGCTGATCGTCGGCGACAAGGTCACCGTCCGCCAGCTGCTGTACGGGCTGATGCTGCCGTCCGGCTGCGACGCCGCGTACGCGCTGGCCGACAAGTACGGCTCCGGCTCGACGCGGTCGGCGCGGGTGAAGTCCTTCATCGGCAAGATGAACACCACCGCCAAGAGCCTGGGTCTGCAGAACACCCACTTCGACTCGTTCGACGGCATCGGCAAGGGCAGCAACTACTCCACGCCGCGCGACCTGACGAAGCTCGCCAGCGCCGCGATGAAGAACTCCACGTTCCGCACGGTCGTCAAGACGAAGAAGTACACGGCGAAGACGACCACCAAGTCCGGCGGCACGCGGACGATGGCGCCGTGGACGAACACCAACCCGCTGCTCGGCAGCTACAGCGGCGCGATCGGTGTGAAGACGGGCTCGGGTCCGGAGGCCAAGTACTGCCTGGTCTTCGCGGCGACGCGCAGCGGCAAGACGGTCATCGGCACGGTCCTCGCCTCGACCAGCGCGACCGCGCGCCAGTCGGACGCGACGAAGCTGCTGAACTACGGCTTCACCAAGTAGCCGCGCCCGCGGACAGGCAACGCGAAGGGGGCTCGCCACAGCCAGTGGCGAGCCCCCTTCCCGTGTGTCAGGCCCAGGTGATCAGGCGCTTGGGCTGCTCCAGGACCGCGGCCACGTCGGCCAGGACCTTCGAGCCCAGCTCGCCGTCGACCAGGCGGTGGTCGAACGACAGCGCCAGGGTGGTCACCTGACGGGGCTTCACCTTGCCCTTGTGCACCCAGGGCTGCGGCTTGATCGCACCGACCGCGAGGATCGCGGACTCGCCCGGGTTCAGGATCGGCGTGCCCGTGTCGACGCCGAAGACGCCGACGTTGGTGATCGTCACCGTGCCGCCCTGCATGGCCGACGGGGACGTCTTGCCCTCCCGCGCCGTCGCGACCAGCTCGCCCAGCGAGCCGGCCAGCTGCGGCAGCGTCTGGGCGTGCGCGTCCTTGATGTTCGGCACGATCAGGCCGCGCGGGGTCGCGGCCGCGATGCCCAGGTTCACATAGTGCTTGACCACGATCTCCTGAGCGGCCTCGTCCCAGGACGCGTTGATCTCCGGGTTGCGCTTGATCGCCACCAGCAGGGCCTTGGCGATCAGCAGGAGCGGGTTCACGCGCAGGCCCGCGAACTCCTTGTCCTGCTTCAGCTCCTCGACCAGCTTCATCGTGCGCGTCACGTCGACCGTGACGAACTCCGTGACATGCGGCGCGGTGAACGCCGAGCCGACCATCGCCGCCGCCGTGGCCTTGCGCACGCCCTTGACCGGCACGCGGGTCTCGCGCGCGGTGTCGTACGAGGCCGGGGCCGTCGCGGTCGCGGCCGGCGCGGGCGCCGGGGCGGCCGGCGCGGGGGCCGCAGCCGGGGCGGCGGTGGCGACCGCCGCGTGCACGTCCTCACGCGTGATGATGCCGTCCGGGCCCGTCGGCGTGACCGTCGTCAGGTCGATGCCCAGGTCCTTGGCGAGCTTGCGCACCGGGGGCTTGGCCAGCGGCCGGTCCCCGCCCGCCGCGGGGGCCGCCGGGGCCGGAGCCGGGACGGGCGCCGGAGCGTGGCCGTTCAGCTCGGACTGGATCGCCGTGGAGGCCGGCCGGGCCGGGGCCTCCTGGGCCTTGCGGGGGCGGCGGCGGGTGGAGGAGGTCGCCACCCCGTAACCGACCAGGACCGGCTGGCGGCCCGAGCCCTCGGCCTTCGGCTCCTCGGCCTGCGCGGCGGCCGGGGCCGGTGCGACGGGCTCCTGGGCGGCGGGCTGCTCGGCGGCGGGCGCGGACGCGGCACCGCCGCTCACGTCCACGGCGATGATCGACGTGCCCACGTCGACCGTGGTGCCCTCCGGGAAGTGCAGCTCCCGGACCACTCCGTCATAGGGGATGGGCAGCTCCACGGCCGCCTTCGCCGTCTCGACCTCGCACACGACCTGCCCGTCGGTGACCGTGTCACCGGGCTGGACGTACCACTTGAGGATCTCCGCCTCCGTGAGTCCCTCGCCCACGTCGGGCATCTTGAACTCGCGCACGGACGCTTCCGTCATCGTCGTCACGACCCTCTCCTCAGTACGCCAGGGCGCGGTCGACGGCGTCCAGCACCCGGTCCAGGTTCGGCAGGTACTCCTCCTCCAGGCGGGCCGGCGGGTACGGGGCGTGGTAGCCGCCGACCCGGAGCACCGGGGCCTCCAGGTGGTAGAAGCAGCGCTCCGTGATCCGGGCGGCGATCTCCGCGCCCGAGCCGAAGAACACCGGTGCCTCGTGGACCACGACCAGGCGGCGGGTCTTCTCCACCGACGCCTGGATCGAGTCGAAGTCGACCGGGGAGATCGAGCGCAGGTCGAGGACCTCCAGGTTCCGGCCCTCCTCGGCGGCCGCGTCGGCGGCCTCCTGGCAGAGCTTCACCATCGGGCCGTAGGCCGCCAGGGTCAGGTCGGTGCCCTCGCGGACCACCTGGGCCTTGTGCAGCGGGCCCGGGATGGCCTCCGTGTTGACCTCGCCCTTGTCCCAGTAGCGGCGCTTGGGCTCGAAGAAGATCACCGGGTCGTCGCTCTGGATGGCCTGCTGCATCATCCAGTACGCGTCCGAGGCGTTCGACGGGCTGACCACCTTCAGGCCCGCCACGTGCGCGAACAGCGACTCGGGGGACTCCGAGTGGTGCTCGACCGCGCCGATGCCGCCGCCGTAGGGGATGCGCACCACGACGGGCATCTTGACCTTGCCCAGCGAGCGGGCGTGCATCTTCGCGAGCTGCGTGACGATCTGGTCGTACGCCGGGAAGACGAAGCCGTCGAACTGGATCTCTACCACCGGGCGGTAGCCGCGCAGGGCCAGGCCGACCGCGGTGCCGACGATGCCCGACTCGGCGAGCGGGGTGTCGATGACGCGGCTCTCGCCGAAGTCCTTCTGCAGGCCGTCCGTCACCCGGAACACGCCGCCGAGCTTGCCGACGTCCTCACCCATGATCAGGACCTTGGGGTCGGAATCCAGGGCGCGGCGCAGCGACTCGTTGATCGCCTTGGCCAGTGCCATCTTCTCGGCCATCTCAGTTACCCCCCTCGTCGGCGAAGGACGCCTGGTATGCGGCGAACTGGGCGCGCTCCTCGTCGACCAGCGCGTGTCCGTCCGCGTAGACGTTCTCGAAGATCGCGAAGTGGTCCGGGTCCGGCATGGCACGGACCGCCTCGCGCACTCGCCTGCCCAACGCCTCGGACTCGGTCTCCAGTTCCGCGAAGAACGACTCGTCCGCGTGGTTCGAGGCCTCCAGGTAGCTGCGCAGGCGCAGGATCGGGTCCTTCGCCTCCCAGGCCTGGCGCTCCTCGTCCCCCCGGTAGCGGGTCGGGTCGTCGGAGGTGGTGTGGGCGCCCATGCGGTAGGTGAACGCCTCCACGAGGGTCGGTCCCTCGCCGTTGCGGGCCCGCTCCAGCGCCCAGCGGGTGACCGCGAGGCAGCCGAGCACGTCGTTGCCGTCGACCCGGACGCCGGGGAAGCCGAAGCCCTGGGCGCGCTGGTAGATCGGCACACGGGACTGCTTCTCGGTCGGCTCGGAGATGGCCCACTGGTTGTTCTGGCAGAAGAACACGACCGGGGCGTTGTAGACCGCGGAGAAGGTGAACGACTCGGCCACGTCGCCCTGGCTGGAGGCGCCGTCGCCGAAGTAGGCGATCACCGCGCTGTCCGTGCCGTCCTTGGCGACGCCCATCGCGTAGCCGGTGGCGTGCAGCGTCTGGGAGCCGATGACGATCGTGTAGAGGTGGAAGTTGTTGCCGTTGGGGTCCCAGCCGCCGTTGTTCACCCCGCGGAACATGCCGAGCAGGTTGGTCGGGTCCACCCCGCGGCACCAGGCGACGCCGTGCTCGCGGTAGGTCGGGAAGACGTAGTCGTCGTCACGCAGGGCCCGGCCGGAGCCGATCTGGGCGGCCTCCTGGCCGAGCAGCGACGCCCACAGGCCCAGCTCGCCCTGGCGCTGCAGGGCGGTGGCCTCGGCGTCGAAGCGGCGGGTGAGCACCATGTCGCGGTACAGACCGCGCAGCTCCTCGGCGGTGACCCCGGCGACGTACTTGTCGAACTCCGCGTTCTTGACCCGCTTGCCCTCGGGCGTCAGCAGCTGCACGAGCTGCGGCTCGCCGCCCGTGGCGCCCGCGTCCTTCTTGGCGGTGGTGCGGGTGGTGCGCTTGGTGCCGGTGGTGCCGGCCTTGCTTCCGGCGCTGCGTCGCGGTGTGCGCGCGGCAGTGCTCTCCACGGTCACGTGTGCTCCTCCGTCGGTCCGGCTCCCGGGGTTGCCGGTGGGCCTGGGGTTCCCCCTGCTCGTTCAGAGCCTGGGGGAGCGGCTCACCTGTTCTCGACCACGGGCACGGGGTGGGTGCCGCTCAGCCGGGAGACAGGCGTGACAGGTGCCCCGGCGAGCGCCCTGCAGAAAGCACGTTACCCAGTGCGCCACATTTCTGTGAAACCCCATCTGACCTGCGATTTTGCTTGGATATCCAAGTAAATCGGGAAGGCTGCGAAGGGGCCCTGGTCACAGCCTTGCAGGAGGCCGGAGCTACCGCACGTTAACCCGGTGACCCAGGTCACGGGAAGAGCCAACTTCCGGGCGCGGTGAAACGGCACGCGCGCGTGGGGCCCGTTCCCGGGTCCCACGCGCGCGTGGATCGTGTCTTCTCGGGGGCCGCCGGCCGCCGTCCGCCGGACGGATCAGCCGTCGCCCCCGCCGCCGGGGCCGCCCGCCTCACCGGCGGTGGTGCCGCCCGCGTCGGTGCCGCCCGTGTCGTCCGGCGGAGTCTCCGGGTCGCTCGGCTCGCCGCCGCCCGTGGGCTCATCGGTGGGCTCCGCGGTGGTCGGCGGGTTCGACGGCCGGCCCGTGGGCGACTGCGGCGCGCTCTGGGACGGCGTGTAGGAGGGCGTGTACGACGGCGTCCAGTCGCCGTTGCCGTTGCCCGTGCCGGTACCGCCGTCCGTGGTGCTGTCGGTCGGCTCGTCCGTCGGCTCGTCGCTGGGCTTCTTGCTGGGCTCCTTGTCCTCGCTGCTGCGCGAGGAGCTCGGCGACTGCTTCTTGCCCGGCTCTTCCTTGCCGCCGCCGGTGTTCTGCAGCGCCAGGGCGACGCCCGCGACCACGGCGATGACCGCGAGCACGGCGAGGATCCACAGCTTGCCCCGGCCGCTGCCCTTGTTGCCGTGGCCCTCGAAACCGCCGTCGTCCCCGCCGCCGTAGCCGGACGGCAGGATCGGCGAGGGGATCTGGGTGGTGCCGGAGGCGTCCCCCGGGTGGCCCATCACGGCCGTCTGCGCGAAGCCGCCCGAGGGGGTGTTGCGGCCCTCGTGCGACACGACGGGGCCGGTGTTCCAGGTGCCGGTGTGGCCGCCCTGGTCGTACAGCATCTGCAGCGCGTACTGGACGAGGCCGCGCATCTCCTCGGCCGTCTGGAAGCGGTCGTCGGGCTCCTTCGCCAGGGAGCGCATGACCAGGCCGTCCAGTTCCGGCGGGCAGGCGTCGGAGGCCTCGGAGGGCGGGGTCGGGATGTCCTGGACGTGCTGGTAGACCACCGACAGCGGGGTCTCGCCGGTGAACGGCGGGCGCAGCGAGAGGAGTTCGTACAGCAGGCAGCCGGTCGCGTACAGGTCGGAGCGGTGATCGACGGCCTTGCCGAGCGCCTGCTCGGGGGAGAGGTACTGCGGGGTGCCCATGACCATGCCGGTCTGCGTCATCGTCGTCGACGCGCCGTGCAGGGCGCGGGCGATGCCGAAGTCCATCACCTTCACCGCGCCGTTGTGCGTGATGATGACGTTGGCGGGCTTGATGTCGCGGTGCACGATGCCGTGCTGGTGCGAGTAGGCGAGCGCCTCCAGGACCCCGGAGACGATGATCAGCGCCTGCTCGGGCCCGGGCGCCTCGGCGTTGAGCAGCAGGTCGCGGATGGTGCGGCCCTCGACCAGCTCCATCACGATGTACGGCACGGACTGGCCGCCGACGACGTCCTCGCCGGAGTCGTACACGGCGACGATCGCGTGGTGGTTGAGGCCGGCGACCGACTGCGCCTCGCGCGTGAAGCGGGCCTTGGACACCGGGTCCTCGGCGAGGTCCGCGCGGAGCAGCTTCACGGCGACCGTGCGTCCGAGCCGGACGTCCTCGGCAGCGAACACCTCGGCCATGCCGCCCCGGCCGAGCCTGTGGGTCAGCCGGTACCGGCCGTCCCCGACGAGCCCGCCGTTGCCCCAGTTGTCCGGCGCGTCCGACATGCCGCCGCCAGTCGCCTCGGGGTCGGACGGGCCCTGAGCGCGCTGCTGCTGTGCCATCAGTCCTCGCCGTCGTTTCTGCCCGCGGTGCGCGCGGTGTTGTTACGGTCTCCGTCGGCCACGCTACAGCCTCCGCGCAAGCCCGAGGTGCGGGACGGGTGCCTGGGACCGGCACGAGACGGACCGGCCATGAAACCGTCACTCCGTACTGTCGTGCAAATTCCGTGGACCGGCCGTACGCCCCCTGTAACGCTTCCGCGACGCTTCTTTCGCGTACGGTCACGGAACGGGCACCGAGCTTGACGTGTCACTGCCCTGGGGCAGACTTGGCCGGGAATGACGGTGTGGATCACGACGGACGATCGACAGGTCGGCGGCGCCCGCGGGGGCTACGGGGGACAGGGAACATGAGCCAGGACGGCGCACAGGGCCACTACACGGGGCGGGCGCTCGCCGGTGGCCGCTATCAGCTGCGCGACCTGCTCGGCCAGGGCGGCATGGCCTCGGTGCACCTCGCGTACGACAGCGTGCTCGACCGGCAGGTCGCGATCAAGACGCTGCACACCGACCTCGGCCGGGAGCAGGCGTTCCGCGAGCGGTTCCGCCGCGAGGCGCAGTCCGTGGCCAAGCTCACGCACACCAACATCGTCTCGGTCTTCGACACCGGCGAGGACACCGTCGACGGCATGACGACGCCGTACATCGTCATGGAGTACGTCGAGGGCCGCCCGCTCGGCTCCGTGCTCGACGAGGACGTCCGGCAGCAGGGCGCGATGCCCGCCGACAAGGCGCTGAGGATCACCGGGGACGTGCTGGCCGCGCTGGAGATCAGCCACGAGATGGGCCTGGTCCACCGGGACATCAAGCCGGGCAACGTGATGATGACCAAGCGCGGCGTGGTCAAGGTCATGGACTTCGGCATCGCCCGCGCCATGCAGTCCGGCGTGACGTCGATGACGCAGACCGGCATGGTCGTCGGCACCCCGCAGTACCTCTCGCCCGAGCAGGCCCTGGGCCGCGGCGTGGACGCCCGCTCCGACCTGTACTCGGTCGGCATCATGCTGTTCCAGCTCGTCACCGGGCGGCTGCCGTTCGAGGCGGACTCGCCGCTGGCCATCGCCTACGCGCACGTGCAGGAGGAGCCGCCGGTCGCGTCCTCGATCAACCGCTCGCTGCCCCCGGCGGTGGACGCGCTGATCGCCCGGGCGCTGAAGAAGAACCCGAACGAGCGCTTCCCCAGCGCCGAGGCCATGCGCGACGAGTGCCTGCGCGTGGCGGCCTCCTTCCAGGCGGCGCCGCCGAGCATCGTGCCGGGCACCCAGGCGCCGAGCGGCTCGGGCGTCGGCTCGGCGGTGTTCCCGCCGGTCGACCAGGCGAACCCGGCACCCTCCGGCCAGGTGCAGACGCCGTACCAGCCGACCCCGCAGCCCCACCCGTACGGCACCCCGGCCCCGTCGTACGGCTACCCGCAGCAGGGCGGCTACCAGGCGCCCACCCCGGCCGGCTACTCCCCGCAGCACGGCCCGTCGACCCCGCCGCCCTACCACCTCACCCCGCAGACGACGTCCGTCGGGCAGGGCGGCGGCAAGAGCAACAAGCCGGTGATCGTCGGCTCGGTCGTCGTGGCCCTGCTCGCCGTCGGCGGACTCGTCACGGCGCTGCTGATGATGGGCGGCGGCGAGGACGACCAGGGCGGCGGCAGCGACCCGAGCACGTCGGCCTCCGCGGAGAAGAAGCCCGGCTACCGCGGCCCGGACCGGTCGAGGACGGTCGAGACCGAGGAGTGCACGGAGCCGCAGGAGTCGTACAACGACCCCGAGAAGATCGAGATCCCGAGCTTCAAGTTCAAGGACATCCAGTCCGTCAAGGCATGCGCCCAGGCCGCCGGCTGGCAGGTCAAGACGGAGAAGGTCGACGAGAACACCTACGGCGAGGGGACGGTCATGAACCAGTTCCCGTCCAAGGGCACCGACGTCGACCCCAAGGACATGCCGACGATCGTGCTCAACGTCTCGACGGGCAACCCCCCGTCCTGACGGCCCGGACATGAGGAAGGGCCCGGCGGCCGCTGCCGCCGGGCCCGTGTCGGGTACGGGGTGTGCCGCCGTCTACAGGTACGGGCCGCCGGTCCGGCCACCCGGGTGCTGCTCGTCGAGCCCTTCGTGACCGACGCCCGGCGGGAGGGCGCGGCGCATCTGCTCCAGCTGGGCGCGGGCCGCCATCTGCTGGGCGAACAGCGTCGTCTGGATCCCGTGGAACAGCCCCTCCAGCCAGCCCACCAGCTGCGCCTGCGCGATGCGCAGTTCCGCGTCGCTGGGCGTGGCCTCGTCCGTGAACGGCAGCGAGAGCCGCTCGAGCTCCTCCACCAGTTCGGGCGCCAGGCCGTCCTCCAGCTCCTTGACCGAGCTGGCGTGGATCTCCTTGAGCCGGACCCGGCTGGCCTCGTCCAGGGGAGCCACGCGCACTTCCTCGAGCAGCTGCTTGATCATGCTGCCGATGCGCATGACCTTCGCCGGCTGCGCGACCTGCTCCGTGACCGGGGTCTCGCGGGAGTCCTCGTCTCCGCCGCCGCTGAGCGCCATGCCGTCCTGGCCCACGACCAGGATCTGCGGGTTCTCCGGCGACCGTTCGTTCCTCGGCATCTCCATGCCGCCATTGTCTCGCACGCCTGCGCCTCACCTTCGGGGTGCCCCCGCGGGCCTTCCGTCCACCGTCCGGCGGGAGGACGAACGGCTCACGGCCGGGGTCGCTCCGCCGCGGGCGGCCTCTCCTCCCGTGTGGGCCGCGGCAGCCGCGCCGCACGTGGTCGTGGAGGGCACCGGTTCGCTCGCCGGCTCGTCGCGCGGGGGCTCGGCCCGGACGGCCGGGCGCCCGTACCGGCCCCGCGGCTCGGTGCGGCCGGGCGCGCGTACCGGCCCCGCGGCTCGGTGCGGCCCGCCTCGGTGAGCCGGTGCATCGGCCGAATGCCGCCGGTGCGCGTCTCGAAACCGGCCCGCGGGCGGCAGCCGTGGCGGGGCCGGCCATCAGAAGCACCGGCCCCCCGTGACGTGTCGGGACACCCGGATGGTGCGCCGGTTCCGCCCGTCGGCCGAACCCGGAGTGCCCGTCGCCGGGGGCGGTGTGAGGCTGATGGCCTGGACATGACCCGACATGCCGTTCTGCCCCACCTGGGGCACGGCGGGAGGGAGTCACCCCCGTGACTCCATGGCAACGCGCCCTGCGGGCGGCGGCACTGGCACTGGCCCTGGGAACGGGCGCGGCCGTCGCACCGTACGGAGCCGCCCCGTCCCACGCCGCCGTCCTCGCCCACGACGAGGACGCCGTGGCGGCCGCCCCCAGTCTCTCGCCGGTCCCGTCCGGCCCGGGCGAGCCCTCGCGGGCGGGTAGCCGGGCCGGGCAGGGCCGCGAGCGCCCGGGGCGCCCCGCGGCCGCCTCGGAGGAGCCGGGCGTCACCGACGCCTCCGCCCTGCCCACGCCCCCGGAGCCCGTCCCCGAGCCGCCCGAACCGACGGTCGAGGACGAGCCCGTGCGCCGGGCCGCCACCGCCGAGAGCCCCACCACCCCGGTCCTGCGCATCCTCCCGCTGGGCAGCGGCCTGGTGCTGATCGGGCTGGGCCTGGGCCTGGCGTTCCTCGGACTGAGACTGCGACGGGGGTAGCGGCGCCCGCCCGGTCCGGGGCGCCCCCCACCGGCCCGGCGGTCCGCCTTTACGGCGCGATCAGCAGCACCTTGCCGATGTGGCCGCTCTCCTCCACCACCCGGTGGGCCGTCCCCGCGTCCTGCATCGGGATCTCACGGTCGACGACCGGGCGTACCCGGCCGCCCGCGAACAGGGGCCAGACGTGTTCGCGCACGGCCGCGACGATGGCCGCCTTCTCCTCCCGCGGCCGGGCGCGCAGGGACGTCGCGCTGACGGCGGCGCGCTTGGCGAGCAGCGCGCCGATGTTCAGCTCGCCCTTCGCCCCGCCCTGCATGCCGATGATCGCGAGCCGGCCGTTGACCGCGAGGGCCCGGACGTTGCGGTCCAGGTACTTCGCGCCCATGTTGTCCAGGATGACGTCGGCCCCGGCCCCGTCGGTGGCCTTCCTGACCTCCTCGACGAAGTCCTGCTCGCGGTAGTTGACCAGGACGTCGGCGCCCAGCTCGGCGCACCGCTCCAGCTTCTCCTTCGTCCCGGCCGTGACCGCCACGCGCGCGCCGACGGCCTTGCCCAGCTGGATCGCCATGGTGCCGATGCCGCTGGAGCCGCCGTGGACGAGCAGCGTCTCGCCAGGGCGCAGGTGGGCGACCATGAAGACGTTCGACCAGACGGTGCAGACGACCTCGGGCAGCGCCGCGGCCTGCTTCAGGTCCACCGACTCGGGCACCGGCAGCAGCTGCCCGGCCGGGACGGCCACCTTCTCGGCGTAACCACCGCCGGAGAGCAGCGCGCACACCTCGTCACCGACGTTCCAGCCCGAGACGCCCGGGCCGATCGCGGCGATCCGGCCGGAGCACTCCAGGCCCGGGTAGGGGACCGCGCCGGGCGGCGGGTCGTAGAAGCCCTGCCGTTGCAGGATGTCGGCCCGGTTGACGGCGCCGGCCGCCACCTCGACCAGGACTTCGCCCTCGCCGGGCACGGGGTCGGGGACCTCGTCCCAGACCAGCGCCTCGGGCCCACCAGGTTCGGGAATCGTGATCGCATGCATGAAGGGGACCGTACCCGCCGGCCCCCGGGCCGAGTCCGATCCGCTCGCGGAGGGGCCCGGCTCGATCTCCTGGGGGCCCGACTCGCTCTCCTGGGGGCCGGTTTGGCTCCCCGGGCGGGCCACGGCGGAAATCCACGTGCGCCACCGATGAGTTTGGGCGACGGTAAAGGTCTCCCCATGCGTAGCCCACGTACTCGGAAGGACCCGAAGCATGAGCACGCAGACGTCCGGCCTGGCGATCGAGACCGCCGGCCTGGTGAAGACGTTCGGCGAGACCCGGGCCGTCGACGGGGTGGACCTGTCCGTGCCCGCGGGCACGGTCTACGGCGTCCTCGGCCCGAACGGCGCCGGCAAGACCACCACCGTGAAGATGCTCGCCACCCTGCTGCGTCCGGACGGCGGTCAGGCCCATGTCTTCGGTCACGACGTCGTCCGCGAGGCGGACGAGGTGCGCGGCCGGGTCAGTCTCACCGGCCAGTACGCCTCCGTCGACGAGGACCTCACCGGCACGGAGAACCTGGTCCTGCTGGGCCGGCTCCTCGGTCACCACAAGCGGGCCGCCCGGGACCGCGCGGCGCAGCTCCTGGAGGCCTTCGGGCTGACGGACGCCGCCGCCAAGCAGGTCAAGCACTACTCGGGCGGCATGCGGCGGCGCATCGACATCGCCGCGTCCATCCTCAACACCCCCGACCTGCTCTTCCTGGACGAGCCCACGACCGGTCTGGACCCGCGCAGCCGCAACCAGGTGTGGGACATCGTGCGGGCGGTGGTCGCCCAGGGCACCACCGTGCTGCTGACCACGCAGTACCTGGACGAGGCCGACCAGCTGGCGTCCCGGATCGCCGTCATCGACCGCGGGCGGGTGATCGCCGAGGGCACCAAGGGCGAGCTGAAGTCGTCCGTGGGCGCCGGGTCGGTCCATCTGCGGCTACGGGATCCCGACCAACGGGACCTCGCGGCCGAGCTGCTGCGCCGCACCCTCGGCGCGCAGGTCCAGCCGGAGCCCGACCCGGTGGCCCTGACCGCCCGGCTCGCCGCGGCGAGCGACGACTCGGCGGCCGAGCACGCCTCGCGCGCCCTGGGCGAACTGGCCCGCGCCGGGGTCACCGTCGACAACTTCTCGCTGGGCCAGCCCAGCCTGGACGAGGTGTTCCTCGCTCTGACCGGGCACGACACGCACGACTCCGCCGACCGCTCCGACGACCCGAAGGACGAGGTGGCGGCATGAGCACCGCAACGACCACCGACAGCAAGGAACTCGCCCCGGTCAGCGCCGAGTCCCTCGCCGCGCTGCTCGTCTCCAAGGAGCGGCCGCCGCGCCCCAGCGCGTGGTCGGCCTCGATGACCTTCGGCTGGCGGGCCATCCTCAAGATCAAGCACGTGCCGGAGCAGCTCTTCGACGTCACGGCGTTCCCGATCATGATGGTGCTGATGTACACGTACCTGTTCGGCGGGGCGCTGGCCGGCTCGCCGAAGGAGTACATCCAGTTCCTGCTGCCGGGCATCCTCGTGATGTCCGTCGTGATGATCACGATGTACACGGGCGTCTCGGTCAACACCGACATCGAGAAGGGCGTCTTCGACCGGTTCCGCAGCCTGCCGATCTGGCGGCCCTCGACCATGGTCGGCTACCTGCTCGGTGACGCCCTGCGGTACACGATCGCCTCGGTCGTGATGCTCACCGTCGGCATGATCCTCGGCTACCGGGCGGAGGGCGGGCCGGCGGGCGTGCTCGCGGGGATCGCCCTGCTGGTGCTGTTCTCGTTCGCGTTCTCGTGGATCTGGACGATGTTCGGGCTGATGCTGCGCACCGAGAAGTCGGTGATGGGCGTCAGCATGATGGTGATCTTCCCGCTGACGTTCCTGTCCAACGTGTTCGTCGACCCCCGGACCATGCCGGGCTGGTTGCAGGCCTTCGTGAACAACAGCCCCATCACGCATCTGGCCTCGGCGGTGCGCGGCCTGATGGGCGGCGACTGGCCGGCCGACGAGGTGGCCTGGTCGCTGGGCTGGGCGGGGCTGTTCGTCCTGGTCTTCGGGCCGGTCACGATGCGCCTGTACAACCGCAAGTAGCCCGCGGACATCGGCCGGCCGTCGCGCACACCCGGTGCGGGACGGCCGGCCCTGCTGTGTCCCGGCCCCGTGCCGCGCGCGGCTACTTGTTGCGGGGCATCGGGGGCAGGGGAGGCATCGGGCGGGCGTCCGGCGCGACCTGCGTGCCCGGAGTCTTGCGCACGATGGTGATGAGCCGGTCGGTCAGCTCCAGCCGGCCGACGGCCGGGTCGTCGTAGCCGAGCACCCGGTGACCGCGTATGACGCTGACCACCAGGTCGTCGATCTCCCGGGGGGTCCTGCCCACCTCGGCCTTCACGACCGGCCGCTCCACGATGTCCAGGCCGCTGCCCTGCTGGATGAGGTCCTCCATCACCATGCCGGCCGACGGGCTGAGCACGGACAGGCCGAGCAGCCGGCCGGCGGCGCTGGCACTGGTGATGACGGCGTCGGCGCCGGACTGCTTGAGCAGTGGGGCGTTCTCCTCCTCGCGGACCGCGGCGACGATGTTCGCCCCGCGGTTGAGCTGCCGGGCGGTGAGGGTCACCAGGACCGCCGTGTCGTCGCGCTGGGTGGCGATGATGATCTGGCGTGCCTTGTGGACCTCGGCCCGCTTGAGGACCTCGCTGCGGGTGGCGTCACCGACGATGCCGGCGTATCCCTCGGCGGTCGCGGCGTCGATCACCTTGGAGCTGGGGTCGACGACGACCACCTGTTCCTTCCTCAGGCCCGTCGCACAGACGGTCCGGATCGCCGAGCGGCCCTTGGTGCCGAAGCCGATGACGACGGTGTGATCGCGCAAGGTGGACCTCCAGCGGGTCAGTCGCCACTCCTCCCGGGTGCGTTCGGTGAGGGCTTCCAGGGTCGTACCGACCAGGATGATCAGGAACAGCACGCGCAGCGGCGTGATGACCAGGATGTTCGTCAGCCGGGCGCTCTCGCTGGCCGGGGTGATGTCACCGTACCCGGTGGTGGAGAGGGTGACGGTCGCGTAGTAGAAGGCGTCGAGGAGGGTGAGACCGCCGCCCGCGTTGTCGTTGTAGCCGGCCCGGTCGGCGTAGACGATCAACGCGGTGAGGACGAGGACCGCCAGGGCCATCGAGAGCCGCTTGGCGACCTGGCGGATCGGGTGCTCGACGACCTGCCGCGGGAGTTTCACCCGGTGGGTCACCAGGTGCTCGTCGGCTTGGCGGGCGATGGCGTCCTGGCCCGGAAGTTTCACGTGAAACACACCCCGATTCCTGCGGACGCCCAGGGCATGTCGAGCAGTTCCGCCTCCTGTCCCGTGCCGGCGCCACCCGGCGGGACGACGGCCAGCGCGTCGGCCGCCGCGATGCCGCGCAGCATCGCGGGCCCGTTGTAGTGCAGCGGCATCGCCCGGTCGCCGCGCAGGACCACGGGCACCAGCCGGGTGTCATGGGGGTGCCCGTGCACGGCGTCCCCCAGCGGCATCGTGTACGGCTCGGGGGCGGGGCGGGCGGAGAGGATCCGCAGCAGCGGCTCGGCGAGCGTCAGCAGTCCGGAGACGGCGGCGAGCGGGTTGCCCGGCAGGCCGACCAGATGCCGGGCCTCGCTGATGCGGGCCAGGAGCATGGGGTGCCCGGGCCGGACCTGGACACCGTCCACCAGGAGGTCGGCACCGATGCGCTCCAGGACCGGGTGGACGTGGTCGACCGGGCCGGCGGCCGTGCCGCCGGTGGTCACGACGACGTCGGCGCCCGAGGTGGTGATCGCCTCGTGCAGCGCGTCGATGTCGTCGCGGACGCGCCGGACCGCGGTGACCTCGGCGCCGAGCGCCCGCAGCCACGGCGGCAGCATGGGGCCGAGGGCGTCCCGGATCAGGCCGTCGCGGGGCCGCCCTGCGGTGAGCAGCTCGTCGCCGAGGACGAGGACGTCCACCCGGGGGCGGGGAACGGCGGTGACGGTGTCGTACCCGGCCGCCGCGGCCAGTCCGAGGACCGCCGGGGTGACGAGGGTGCCGACGGGGAGCAACTGATCGCCGGCGCGGCACTCCTGGCCGCGCGGGCGGATGTCCTGGCCGGTGACGACCTCACGCGTGGCGTGCAGCCGGCCCTTGTCGTCGGTGCGGCCGTGCTCGCTGCGCAGGACGGCTGTGGTGTCCGCGGGGATGCGGGCACCGGTGGCGATCCGGACGGCCTCGCCGTCGGTGAGCCGGGCGGGCGCGGCGTGCCCGGCGAGGACGCCCTCGTCCCGGACGGCCCACGGGGCGGGCCCGGCGACCGCCCAGCCGTCCATCGCCGAGGTGTCGAAGGAGGGGAGGTCGGTGAGGGCGTCGAGCGGGACGGCCAGGGTGAGGCCCAGGGCGCCGTCCAGGGGCACGGAGACGGGCTCGCGCCGGGCGGCCCGGACGGTGGCCCGTGCGGTGCGTTCGGCGAGGGAACGGGCCTCGGACCAGGGCGTGGCGCGGTGACCGCGCCCGGATCCGGTCGCGGGGGTACGGGCGTCGCCCTCTGCGGCGGGGTCGCCGGGGCCGTGGTCCCCGGGTGCGGGGTGGTGCGCGCCCGAGCCGTGGCCCCGGCCGCCGAGGGTGCTGTCGTTGCTGTTGCGCACGAGCGCGAGCACCTCCTCGACGTCGAGATCCTCGGCGTCCTCGCCGGCGCGGGTGCCCGGCGGGGTCATCCGGCGTCCGGGCGGGTGTCCGGGGTGGCGTCCGGGGCGACGTCGCCGCTGGGCTGCCCGGGGGCGCCGTCCTGGGGGTGCGCGGGAGCGGCGGTGCTCTCCCGCGCCCAGCGCTCGGCCAGGGCGGCGGCCTTGCGGGAGGCCTCGGCGACCGCCTCGGGGCCGCCCCCGGCCTGTGCGGCGGCGTAGCCGACCAGGAACGTGGTCAGCGGCGCCGCCGGCCTCGCCACCCCGTGGGCGGCGTCGCGGGCGAGGTCGAGCAGTCCGCGGGTGTCGACGTCGAGGTCGAGTCCCAGTTCGTCCTTCACGGCGGAAATCCAGTCATCCAACACGTGCCCATGCTCCCTGATACGTGCCCTGGCGGTGGCGATGTCGTCCCAGGTGTCGCAGTCGAAGGACGCGACGGGGTCCGGGACCCGGGTGAGGTTCAGCTCGGCGACGAGGCGCCGCAGGGGGAGACCGGCGAGCGTGCCGTGCCGTTCCCGCAGCAGTGCGAGGGTCTCGCGCAGGCGCGACGCGCGGTAGGCGGCCACGAGCGGCTGGTCACGGCCGTCCGGGTCGGTGAGCAGCACGCCGTCGGCGCCGCTCGTGTGCAGCGTGTCCAGCAGCCCGGCGACGGTCTGCGCGCTGAGGAACGGCAGATCGGCCGAGAGCACCACGACGTCCCCGGCGGCGGTGTGGCGCAGCCCGGCGTCGAGGGCGGCGACCGGGCCGCCGCCGGGCGGGTCCTCCAGAGCCCAGGTGACGGGCCGTTCGGTGGGTCTCGGCGGGGCGACGACGACGGTCGTGCGGGCGTCCCGGCACGCGGCGAGGACGCGGTCGAGCAGCGCCCGGCCACCCACCCGCACCCCGGGCTTGTCCGCTCCGCCCAGGCGCCGGGCGCCACCGCCCGCGAGCACGACGGCGTCGTGCGCGGCGGGGTGCGGCCCCTGCTCGGGGCCGTTGCCGGCGCGGGGCACCGGACCCGTGCCGGCGCCGGCTGCCGGACCGGTGCCGGCGGGGGGTGTGCCGGTGGGCTCGTTGGCGGTCACGCACCGAGTATGCGTGCCCCCGCGATCACACGGAACGCGGGGGAAGCGACACGATCCCGGCCCCCGGCTCACGGGGTGGACGGAATCAGAGCGTCCGCAGCAGCACCGCCGGCTGTTCCACGCAGTCCGCCACGTACCTCAGGAAGCCGCCCGCCACGCCGCCGTCGCACACCCGGTGGTCGAAGGTGAGGGAGAGCTGGACGACCTGACGCACCGCCAGCTCGCCCTCGTGCACCCACGGCTTGGGGACGATGCGGCCGACGCCGAGCATGGCGGCCTCGGGGTGATTGATGATCGGGGTGGAGCCGTCGACGCCGAAGACGCCGTAGTTGTTCAGCGTGAAGGTGCCGCCCGTCAGGTCGGCGGGCGTCAGTGTCCCCGCCCGGCCTGCCTCGGTCAGCCGGGCGAACTCCGCCGTCAGCGACTCGGCGTCCCGCGCGTGCGCGTCGCGGACGACCGGGACGACGAGCCCCCGGTCGGTCTGGGCCGCGAAGCCCAGGTGCACGTGGTCGAACCGGACGATCTCCCTGGCCTCCGTGTCGACCGTGGAGTTCAGCTCGGGGAAGCGCGCGAGCGCCGCCGTGCAGATCCGGGCCAGCAGGGCCAGGAGGGAGACCTTCGGCCCGCCGGCCGCGTTCATCGCCGCCCGGGCCCGCATCAGCTCCGTGGCGTCGGCGTCCACCCAGCAGGTCGCGTCCGGGATCTCGCGGCGGCTGCGGGCGAGCTTGTCCGCGACGGCGCCGCGGACGCCCTTGAGGGGCGTGCGGATCTCGCCGGGTGCCGCGGTCGCGGAGGACCGGGGCGCGGAGACGTCCGCTGCCGTGCCACGCGGTGCGGCGGTGACGGCCGGGGCCGGCTGCGCCTGCGCCGTGGCCTGCCCGGCCGCGCGCAGGGCGTACTCGACGTCCGCCCGCAGGATCAGCCCGTCGGGCCCGGAACCGGTCAGCTCCCGCAGGTCCAGGCCGTTCTGCCGGGCCAGGCGGCGCACCAGGGGCGAGATCACCGGGACGGGGCCGTCCTCGGCCCGGGCGGCCACGGGGGCGGCACCGTGGCCGTTCACCGCGGGGACGGTGCCCTGGTCGGACACGGCGGGCGCGGCGCTTGCGCCGTCCACGGCGGCACCGGTGGGTGCGGACGGCGTGCCGTGCACCGGGCGGGTCTGGCGCACCCTGCGCCGCCGCGCCGGTGCCTCGGAGGTGCCGTACCCGACCAGGACGTTCCCGGAGCCCTCGGCACCGGCGGCCGCGGGAGTCTCGGTGGTCCGGGCCGGGGCCCCGCCGCCGCCGGAGGCCGGGCGCTCCCCCACTGCCACCGTGATCAGTGGCGCCCCGACGGGCAGTTCCGTGCCCTCCTCGCCGAAGCGGGCCGTGACCACACCGCCGTAGGGGCACGGGACCTCGACCATCGCCTTGGCCGTCTCGACCTCCACGACGGGCTGGTCGATCGCGACCACGTCGCCGACCTCGACCAGCCAGCGCACGATCTCCGCCTCGGTCAGTCCCTCACCGAGGTCGGGCAGCTTGAACTCCAGCACCTGTGCCATCAGCTCTCGGCCTCCCACTGCAGACGCGCCACGGCGTCCAGGATCCGGTCCACGCCGGGCAGATGGTGACGCTCCAGCATGGGCGGCGGGTACGGCAGGTCGAACCCGGCCACGCGCAGCACCGGCGCCTCCAGGTGGTGGAAGCAGCGCTCAGCGATCCGGGACGCGATCTCGCCGCCCGGGCCGCCGTAGGAACCCGACTCGTGGACGACGACCGCGCGGCCCGTGCGCCGCACCGAGGCGCACACCGTCTCGTCGTCGAAGGGCACCAGGGAGCGCAGGTCGACGACCTCCAGGTCCCATCCCTCGGCGCGGGCCGCCTCGGCGGCCTCCAGGCACACGGGCACGGACGGCCCGTAGGTGACGAGCGTGGCGCTGCGGCCGGGGCACCGGACCACCGCACGGCCGATGGGCTCGACCGGGGCGGGCTCCTCCGGGTTCCAGGAGTCCTTGGACCAGTAGAGCCGCTTGGGCTCCATGAAGACGACCGGGTCGTCGGAGGCGATGGACGCGCGCAGCAGCCCGTAGGCGTCGGCGACGGTCGCGGGCGTGACGACGTGCAGCCCCGGGGTCGCCATGTAGTAGGCCTCGGAGGAGTCGCTGTGGTGCTCGACGCCGCCGATGCCGCCGCCGTAGGGGACGCGGATGGTGATCGGCAGGGGCATCTTGCCGCGGGTGCGGTTGCGCATCTTCGCCACGTGCGAGACGAGCTGCTCGAACGCCGGGTAGGCGAACGCGTCGAACTGCATCTCCACGACCGGCCGGAGGCCGTACATGGCCATGCCGACGGCCGTGCCGAGGATGCCCGCCTCGGCGAGCGGGGTGTCGGTGCAGCGGTCCTCGCCGAACTCCTTGGCGAGTCCGTCGGTGACCCGGAAGACACCGCCGAGGGTGCCGACGTCCTCACCCATGACGTGCACGGCGGGGTCGGCGGCCATGGCGTCGCGCAGCGCGCGGGTGAGGGCCTGCGCCATGGTGGCCGGCTTGACGGCGACGGTGGTCATCGGTGCGTGCCCTCCTCCGGCTCGCCTTCGGCCTCCAGCTCGGCCCGCAGCTGCTCGCGCTGCTCCAGCAGCTGCGGCGTGGGCTCGGCGTAGACGTGGCCGAACAGGTCCATCGGGTCGAGGACCGGGTCCTGGTTCATCTGCTCGCGCAGGGCGGCGGCCATGGTCTCGGCGTCCTGGCGGGCGGCCTCGATGCCGGCCTCGTCGAGCAGGCCGCGCCCGGTCAGCTCACGCTCCAGCAGCCGGATCGGGTCGTGCTCGCGCCAGGCCTCGACCTCGGCGTCGCCCCGGTAGCGGGTCGCGTCGTCGGCGTTGGTGTGCGCGTCCATGCGGTAGGTGATCGCCTCCACCAGGACGGGGCCGCCGCCCGCGCGGGCGTGGCGCACCGCGTCGGAGAGGACCTCGTGCACGGCGGCGGCGTCGTTGCCGTCGACCAGGCGGCCGGGCATGCCGTAGCCCACGGCCTTGTGGGCCAGAGACGGGGCCGCGGTCTGCTTGGCGAGCGGGACGGAGATCGCGAAGCCGTTGTTCTGCACGAGGAAGACCACCGGGGCCTGCCAGACGGCGGCAAAGTTCAGCGCCTCGTGGAAGTCGCCCTCGCTGGTGCCGCCGTCGCCGACCATGGCCAGCGCGACCACGTCGTCGCCCTTGAGGCGGGCGGCGTGCGCAAGGCCCACGGCGTGCGGCAGCTGGGTGGCCAGCGGGGTGGACAGGGGTGCGACCCGGTGCTCGTAGGGGTCGTAGCCGGTGTGCCAGTCGCCACGCAGCAGCGTGAGCGCCTCGGCCGGTGCCACGCCCCGGGCGACCACGGCGAGCGTGTCGCGGTAGCTCGGGAAGAGCCAGTCCTGCTCCTGAAGGACCAGCGCGGCGGCGATCTCACACGCCTCCTGGCCGGTGGTGGAGGGGTAGACCGCGAGACGGCCCTGCTTGGTGAGGGCGGTGGCCTGCGCGTTGTAGCGGCGGCCCTTCACCAGCTCCGCGTAGAGCCTGCGCAGCAGCTCCGGGTCGGCCTTCGCGGCCGCCTCGGTGCCGAGGACGCGGTAGGGCTCCGCATCCGGCAGCAGCGGCGCGGGATCCGTGCGGGGCTGCCAGGCGGGCGGCGGGGTCGGCCGGTACGCGCCCCGCTGCTCCATGACCGTCATGACGGCACCTCCTCGTGGGAGCGGCTAGGAGGCACGTCGCCTGTGACGCGCCTCACCTACCGATTGTTCGGTCGTCGGCACATTTTGGCTACGGGTGGCCTCAGGCTGTGGACAAACGGTTCTCCACAACCTGAGATGGACGCAGTACGTCCATCACCGGGAGGCGGGCGCAGGTGGCATCTGAACAAATGGCCGACGGCCGGGACGACGGCCAGACCCCTCCGCCCCGGCCGCTGGACGCCATAGACCAGGACATCCTGCGCATGCTCCAGGCGGACGGCCGCGCCTCGATACGGTCGGTCGCCGAGCGCGTCCACGTCTCGCGGGCCAACGCCTACGCCCGGATCAACCGGCTCGTCGAGGACGGCGTGATCCGGGGTTTCGGCGCCCGCGTCCACCACGAGCGGGCGGGTCAGGGGACCTCCGCGTACGTCACCCTGAAGATCGTGCAGAACTCCTGGCGCACGGTCCGCGAGCAGCTCCGCCAACTGCCCGGCGCCTCGCACATCGCCCTGGTGGGCGGCGACTTCGACGTGCTGCTGCTGGTGCACGTGTCGGACAACCGCGCGCTGCGCGAGCTGGTGCTGACCCGGCTCCAGGCGATCCCGGAGGTGCTGAGCTCGCGCACGCTGCTGGTCTTCGAGGAGGAGGACCTGGAGCCGCAGGGCTGATCCTGGCCGCTCCCGCGCGGTTCAGCCGCTCCTGCGCAGCCCGCCGAACGCCAGCTGCACCACCGCGTCGGCCACCTCGCGCTCGCCCATGCCGCGGCCGTCCGGCCGGTACCACTCCACTATGGAGTTGATCATCCCGAAGACCAGCCGGGTCACCAGCCGGACCTCTACGTCCTCGCGCACGTCCCCGTCCGCCGCGGCGGCCTTGAGCAGGTCGGCGACCCGGTGGTCGAAGTCGCGGCGCCGCTCCAGGGCCCACCGCTCGGTGTCGGTGTTGCCGCGCACCCGCAGCAGCAGCGTCACGTAGGGCAGTTCGGCCATGAGCACCTCGACCATACGCCGCACGACGTGCTCCAGCCGCTCGACGGCGCTGCCCACGCGCGCGTGCTCCTCGTCGAGGATGCCGAACAGGCCGTCGAGGGCGCGGCTGACGGCCCGGCGCAGCAGTTCCTCCTTGCCGGTGACGTGGTGGTAGATCGACGACTTGGAGATGCCGGCCGCCTTGGACAGGTGCTCCATGGAGGTGCCGTCGTAGCCGCGCTCGTTGAACACCTGGACGGCGACGGACAGCAGGGTGTCCGGCGTGTACGTGTCGCGCCTGGCCGTGGTCATGAGGCAGGGCCCTCCCGCTGGTCGGAGGCGTGGGCGTGGCGGTACAGCGCGAGGGACGGCGCGTAACGCCCCGAGGGGTCGCGCAGGTGCAGGTCGTCCAGGAGTGCGTAGGCCCAGAAGCGGCCGAGCCGGCGGCTCCACTCGAAGGGGCCCAGGGGGTAGTTCACACCGAGACGCATCGCGGTGTCGACGTCCTCCTCGGTGGCGACGCCCTTGGCGACGGCGTCGTGGGCGAGGTCGATGATCCGCGCCACCGTGCGGGCGACGATCATGCCGGGCACGTCCCCGATGACGCTGACCTTCTTGCCGAGCGCCTGGAACAGCCCGATGGCCTCCGCGAGGGTGCGCGGCGCGGTGTCCTGGGAGGCGGACAGGGCGATCCGGGTCGCCTTGCGGTAGTCCAGGGCCAGGTCGAAGTAGACGACGTCGCGGAACTCCACCGAGGTCTGCCCGTCGGCGAGGACCAGCTGGCCGCCGCTCGGCAGCACCAGCCGCGAGCCGTTGTCCTCGTCCTCCTCGCGCACCTCGACGCCCGCTTCGCGGATCATCGCGAGCAGCTCGCCGGCCGGCCCCAGGTCACCCTCGGCGACGACGTACGCCGGCGGCTGCCGCTGGTCCGCCGTGTCCGGCTCGGGACGCTCGGCGCCGTCCCGGTGGTCGTACCAGCCGTGACCGCTCTTGCGTCCCAGCCGGCCGGACTCGACCAGCCGCCGCTGGGCGAGTGACGGCGTGAAGCGCACGTCCTGGAAGAAGGACTCCCACACCGAGCGCGTCACCGACTCGTTGACGTCCTGGCCGATCAGGTCCGTCAGCTCGAAGGCGCCCATGCGGAAACCGCCGGACTCGCGCAGCACCGCGTCGATGGTGGCCGGGTCGGCGCCCTGTGCCTCGTACACCGCGAAGGCCTCGGCGTAGAAGGGCCGGGCGATGCGGTTGACGATGAAGCCCGGGGTGTCCGCGCAGGCGACCGGCGTCTTGCCCCAGGCCCGGGCGGTCTCGTACGCGCGCGTGGCCGAGGTGACGTCGGTGGCGAAGCCGGAGACGACCTCGACCAGCGGCAGCAGCGGCGCGGGGTTGAAGAAGTGCAGTCCCACGAACCGGCCCGGGACGCGCAGGGCGCCGCCGATGGCGGTGACGGACAGGGACGAGGTGTTGGTGGCGAGCAGGCAGTCGTCGCCGACGACGTCCTCCAGCTCGCGGAACAGCGTCTGCTTGACGTCCAGCCGCTCCACGACCGCCTCGACGACCAGGGCGCAGCCGGCCAGCTCGGCGAGGGTCTCGGCGGGCCGGAGCCGGGCCCGGGCGGCGTCCCGGTCGCCGGCCGACAGGCGTTCCTTCTCGACGAGGCGGTCCAGCCGCGCGCCGATGGCGTCGGCCGCCTGCCGCGCCCGCCCCGGCAGGGCGTCGTACAGCCGCACCGGATGGCCCGCCATCAGCGCGACCTGGGCGATCCCCTGGCCCATGGTGCCGGTGCCGACGACCGCCACGGGGCTGCTGAGGTCGAGTGCTGTCATGTGCGCGATCCTCCCGCACGGGGTTTTCCACAGATGCGGCGGACCCCCTTGAACCGACCGATCGTTCGGTTACTCTAGCTCTGTCCGAGTGTTCCTGCCCAGGTTTCTGCCCAGGTCATGAACTCGACGAGGAGTTCTTGAGACGAGGAGTTGGTCACCCATGACCGCCGCACTCTCGGCGCACGAGCTGATCGCCCGGCACCGGTCCACCCTCGACCAGGCGCTGGAAGCGATCCGCACGCGCGCCTACTGGTCCCCCCACCCCGAGCACCCCAAGGCCTACGGGGAGAACGGCAGCCTGGACGCGGCGGCGGGCAAGGCCGCCTTCGACGCCCTGCTCGGCTCCCGCCTCGACCTCGGCCAGCCCGGGACGGACGACTGGGTGGGCGGCGAGACGTCCCCGTACGGCGTCGACCTGGGCGTCACCTACCCGCACGCCGACCTCGACGTGCTGCTGCCCGCCATGAAGGCCGGGCAGCGGGCCTGGCGGGACGCGGGCGCGGAGCAGCGCGCGGTGGTCTGCCTGGAGATCCTCAAGCGCATCAGCGACCGCACGCACGAGTTCGCGCACGCCGTCATGCACACCTCCGGCCAGGCGTTCATGATGGCGTTCCAGGCGGGTGGCCCCCACGCCCAGGACCGCGGCCTGGAGGCGGTGGCCTACGCGTACGTGGAGCAGGTCCGCACGCCCGACAACGCCGAGTGGACCAAGCCGCAGGGCAAGCGCGACCCGCTGGCCCTCACCAAGCAGTTCACGCCGGTCCCGCGCGGTATCGCCCTGATGATCGGCTGCAACACGTTCCCGACGTGGAACGGCTACCCGGGCCTGTTCGCCTCCCTCGCCACCGGCAACGCGGTCCTGGTCAAGCCGCACCCGCGCGCGGTGCTGCCGCTCGCGCTCACCGTCCAGGTCGCGCGCGAGGTGCTCACCGAGGCCGGCTTCGACGCGAACCTGGTCGCGCTGGCCGCCGAGCGGCCCGGCGAGGGCATCGCCAAGACCCTCGCCCTGCGCCCCGAGATCCGGATCATCGACTACACGGGCTCGACGGAGTTCGGCGACTGGCTGGAGTCCAACGCCCGCCAGGCGCAGGTCTACACGGAGAAGGCCGGCGTCAACACGGTCGTCGTCCACTCCACGTCCGACTACAAGGGCATGCTCTCCAACCTGGCCTTCTCGCTGTCCCTGTACAGCGGCCAGATGTGCACGACCCCGCAGAACCTGCTGATCCCGCGCGAGGGCATCTCCACCGACCAGGGCCCCAAGTCCTACGACGAGGTCGTCGCGGACCTGGCCCGGGCGGTGGACGGACTGCTCGGCGACGACGCCCGGGCGAACGCCCTGCTCGGCGCCATCGTCAACCCGGACGTGAAGGCCCGGCTGGAGGCCGCCGCCGGCCTGGGCGAGGTCGCCCTGGCGTCCCGTGAGATCACCAACCCGGACTTCCCGGGGGCGGTCGTGCGCTCGCCCGTGATCGTGAAGCTGGACGGGGCCAAGCCGGACGCGGAGGCCGCGTACATGAACGAGTGCTTCGGGCCGGTGTCCTTCGCCGTCGCGGTCGACTCGGTCACGGATGCGGTGGAGCTGCTGGCCCGGACCATCCGCGAGAAGGGCGCGATGACGGTCGGCGCGTACACCTCCGACCCCGAGGTGGAGCAGGCCGTGCAGGAGGTGTGCCTGGAGGAGGCGGCCCAGCTGTCGCTCAACCTGACGGGCGGGGTGTACGTGAACCAGACGGCCGCCTTCTCCGACTTCCACGGCTCGGGCGGCAACCCGGCGGCCAGCGCGGCCCTGTGCGACGGCGCGTTCGTGGCCAACCGGTTCCGGGTGGTCGAGGTGCGGCGGGAGGCCTAGGAACCCCGGGGGTGCGGTGAGTGCGCGAGTGCCGGTTGTTCGTGGTGGCTCGCGCAGTGCCCCGCGCCCCTACGGGGCCGCTCCGCAATCCGCGCTCCAGTGGTACAGAGTCATCGCCACGCTCGTCGCCAGGTTGTAGCTGCTGACCTGGGGGCGCATGGGCAGGGACAGCAAGTGGTCGGCCCGGGCGCGCAGTTCGGGTGACAGGCCCGTGCGTTCCGAACCGAACGCGAGGACGGCGTCGTCCGGGAGGTTCACGCCCCGGAGGTCGTCGCCCTCCGGGTCAAGGGCGAAGAGCGGCCCGTGCGGCAGTTCGCCGACGGTCAGGCGTTCCACCGCGGTCGCGAAGTGCAGGCCCGCGCCGCCGCGCACGACGGTCGGGTGCCAGGGGTCGACGGTCCCGGTCGTCACCACACCGGTCGCCCCGAAACCCGCCGCCAGGCGGATCACCGCCCCCGCGTTGCCGAGGTTGCGCGGGTTGTCCAGGACCACCACCGGGGCCGTGCGCGGCCGGTGCGCCAGCTTCTCCAGGTGCGAGGCACGCGACGGGCGGACGGCCAGGGCGGCCACCCCCGTCGGGTGGGGACGCGGCACGAGCGAGGCGTACGTCTGCTGCGGCACCTGGGTCAGCAGGCCGTCCAGCGTCTGCCGCACGTCCGGCGCCAGCTCGGCGGCCAGGGCGAGCGCGGCCGCCCGGTCGGCGGCGACCGCCACCGGCACCTCGGCGCCGAACCGCAGCGCGTGCTTGAGGGCGTGGAAGCCGTCGAGCAGGACGGTCTCGCCGGCGATCCGGTGCCAGAGGGTGACGGGGTCGGTCATGTCCGGAAGCCTACGTGCGCGGCATCGGTGCCCTCCGGGGCGCGCTGCCCGGGCACCGGCGCCCGCCCGCCGCGCCGCAGCAGCCGGTCGCGGGCCCGGGCCGTCGCTCCGCCCAGGCGGCGCAGGAAACCCGTCGGCAGGAACACCGCGTCCGCCGCGATCATCGCCAGCGAGAAAAACGGCAGCCCCAGGACGACGGCGATCGCCGCGTGCTCGGTGATCATGACGGCGAGCAGGACGTTCTTCACCCGCCGGTTGAGCAGCGTGAACGGGAAGGCGACCTGCACCAGGACCGTCCCGTACGTCACCAGCAGGACCATCGTGCCGCTGGCCGACAGCACGTCCGCGAGCGCGGGCCAGGGCGAGAAGTACTCCAGGTGGAGCGGGTAGTAGACGGCGGTGCCGTCCTGCCAGCGCGAGCCCTGGATCTTGTACCAGCCGGCCGTCGCGTAGATGAGGCACGTCTCCGCCATGATCACGAGCAGCGCGCCGTTGTGCACGATGTGGGCCACGACGTCCAGCAGCATCCGCGGCTCAGCGGTCCGGGCGGACCGTCCCACCAGCCACCACAGGGCCTGCCCCAGCCACACCGTCCACAGCAGCGCCGGGACCAGCCAGTCGCCCTCCATCCGCCCGGACAGGGTCACCGCGGCCAGCACGGCCCCGAGCACCGCCCACAGGACCGGGCCGGTCCGGTCGGTGACCCGCTCGCCCCGGGCACGGGCCGCGGCGTCCCGTGCGGCGCGCCGGGCGTCCAGCGACCACACCCGGCCGCAGCGTGTGAACACCAGGTAGATCGACATCAGGTGCAGCACGTTGTCGCCGCCGTCGCCCATGAAGACGCTGCGGTTCTGCAGCGACAGCACACCCACCATGAACAGCACCGACATGGTGCGCGTGCGCCAGCCCAGCACCAGCAGGGCCGCGGCCAGGAGCGCCAGCGCGTAGACGGCCTCGAACCAGGCGCGGCCGTCGAACCACATGAGGGCGGTGAAGGACCCGTTGGAGCCGATCAGCTGCTCGGCGAGGTCCCGGCTCCAGGGGCCGTCGGGGCCGTACAGCTCCCCGCGGTGGGGGATCTCGCGCAGCAGGAACAGCAGCCAGGTGAGGCCGGTGCCGATGCGCACGATCGCGGTCTGGTACGGGCCGAGGGCGGTCTCCGTGACCCGGGCGACGGCGCGCGAGGCGGCCAGGGACCAGCGGTTCATCCCACGCCTCCCACGGCCTCGTCCCGCGGCACCTTCCACCAGGGCAGCTCACGATAGGACGGCGTCGTGGCGACCTTCTCCCGGCTCCACTCGGGCGGGGGCACGTTGCTGGTGCGCGAGCGGAACTGGACGCGTTCGACGACGCCCTCGCCCCCGGTCGCGGCGCGCACCGCGTCGGCCCGGTCCAGGCGCAGCACCGCGATGCGCCGCAGGTACGACTCTGAGAGCGCGCCGCGCAGCCCGGCCGGCCGGTTCCGGCTGTCGTGCGTGGCCACGTAGAAGTCCCAGGCGCGGCGCAGTTCGTTCTGCTGGGTGTGGCTCGGCAGCGGATTGCCGTCGATGGCCCGGCCGTCCTCGGCGGACAGGTCGTACCAGCCGGTGGTCGGTGTCGTGCCGTCCCGCCCCCGGACCTGGGCCCGGACCTGCACCGAGACGTTCTGCTGCAGCGGGTTCGGCGCGAACAGCTTCCAGTTCTGCTCGAACTCGGGGTAGATCCAGTCGTCCACGGCACTGCCGTGCTGCCGGGTGAGCGTGTTTGCCGGGGCGACGTGCAGGAAGGTCATCCCGATGTGCGCGCAGACCCCGGCCGCCACGATCGCCAGCGCCACCGCGACGGCGATGCGGTAGCCGAGGGGGAGACCGGCGATCCCGGTCCGGGGATCGCCGAGATCGCCGGGATCGGCGGGATCGGCGGAATCAGCAGGATCAGCGGCATAGGCGGCATCGCCGGGTCCGGCCGGGGGGTCGTGCACGGGCCGGGCGCCGGGTGGCGGGCCGTGGTCCGGCCCTCCGGGCCCGCCCGGCGCGTGCCGGGTCGCCGAGCCCTCGTCGTACGCGTCCATTCCGCCCCGTTCCCGATCCCGGTCCGTCGTTCCGCCCGCCCGGTCGCGAGGGCGTCGTCCCGCCGCGCAGCGCCGCGCGGCCCCGGCACGGCACGGCACGGTACTCAGGCGGGCCGCCCGGGCACATCCCCCGTCACGGGTTCGCGGCCGTGGCCGTCACCACACCGCCCGAGGGCTCCGACCGTACGGCGGTCGCGGCCGTCCCGGGGCGCGAACGGGGCATCCGATGCGGCCCACCCGCCCGCCGACGCCCACTGCGGCCTGCACCACCCACTGCGGCCTCCTCGCCCTGGGCCCGCCATCGCCCGCCGCGCCCGCCACCGCCACCGGCACCGCGGCGACCGCCGCCGCCCCTGCCGCTGCCTCCGCCGTGCGGGGAGGGGCGCCCCGCCAACCGTCGGACAGGACACCGGACGGCACACCGGACGGCACCACCCCGCCGCCCGTCCGCCGCCCGTCAGCCGTCCGTCCGCCGCCCGGGACGCTAGAGGACGAACCCCGGCTGTCCGTCGTCCGTGACCACGGGACGGCCCGCCGCCTCCCACACCTGCATGCCGCCCTCGATGTTCACGGCGTCGATGCCCTGCTGCGCCAGGTACATCGTGACCTGGGCGGAACGCCCCCCGGACCGGCAGATCACGTGGACCCGGCCGTCCTGCGGGGCCGCCTCGGTCAGCTCGCCGTAGCGGGCGACGAAGTCACTGATGGGGATGTGCAGCGCGCCTTCGGCGTGACCGGCCTTCCACTCGTCGTCCTCCCGGACGTCCAGCAGGAAGTCGCCGTCCTTGAGGTCCGCGACCGCGACCGTGGGCACACCAGCTCCGAAATTCATGCGCCCGACGCTACCGGAAAGGCCCGCCCAGGCGGCCCGCGCCCGGACTCAGCACGTGCCCTCGCCGAGCAGCGCGGCCAGCTCGGTCTCCCGCTCACCGACCTGCGTGAGCAACTGCTGCCCGATCTCGTCCAGCAGCCGGTCCGGGTCCTCCGGGGCCAGCTGGAGCATGTGCCCGATGGCGCTGTCCTCCAGCTCCCTGGCGAGCAGGGCCAGCAGCTCCTTGCGCTGGGCGAGCCATTCGAGGCGCGCGTACAGCTCCTCGGCCCGGCTCGGCAGGCGCTTCAGCTCGGGTCCCTTCGCCCACTCCTCGGCGAGTTCACGCAGCTCGGCCTCGTCACCGCGGGCATAGGCGGCGTTCACCCGCGTGATGAACTCCTCCCGCCGCGTGCGCTCGTCCTCCTCCTGCGCGAGGTCGGGGTGGGCCTTGCGGGCGAGGTCGCGGTAGAGCTTGCGGGCCTCCTCGCTGGGACGGACCCGCTGCGGGGGCCGGACCGGCTGGTCCGTGAGCATCGCCGCGGCCTCGGGGAACAGACCGCTGTCGTCCATCCAGCCGTTCAGCAGCTCCTCGACCCCGGGGATCGGGGCGAGGTGGGCCCGGGCCTCGTCCGCGCGACGCCGGTCGTCCGGGTCACCGGTGCGGGCGGCCCTGGCCTCCAGGATCCGGGCGTCCAGCTCCTCCAGGCGGGCGTAGAGCGGTCCGAGCTTCTGCTCGTGCAGCCGGGAGAAGTTCTCGACCTCGACGCGGAAGGTCTCGACGGCGATCTCGTACTCGATCAGCGCCTGCTCGGCGGCCCGTACGGCCCGCTCCAGCCGCGCCTCGGGCCGGGCGGCGTCGCCGCCCTCGTGCTCAGCTTCCGGGGTCGTCACCCGACCAGCGTAGGCCACGGCCCGTCCCCGTCCGTGCCCCGGACGGGGATTGCCGCCGCCCGGCCCCGGCGCCGCGACCTGGCATCCTTCCGCCGGCCCTCGTGCCCGGGACCGGCGGCCCGGCGAACCGCCCGGTCCCCGGACCAGGGCCTCCGGCCGACGGGCACCGCTCCCCCCGAGCCTCCGGCGCCCTACACCCCCGTCTCCGCCGCGATCCTGCCCGCTCTGATGCCCGCCAGCAGATCTGCGTGATCCGCCTCCGTGCGCTCGGCGTAGGCGACGGCGAAGTCCCTCACCGCCTCGTCCAGCTCCTCGTTCTTCCCGCAGTAGCCGGCGACCAGCCGCGGATCGGCGCTGTGTGCGTGCGCCCGGGCCAGGAGGGCGCCGGTCATGCGGCCGTAGTCGTCCAGCTGGCCGGGGGCCAGGGCGGCCGGATCGACGCTGCCCTTGCGGTTGCGGAACTGGCGGACCTGGTAGGCCCGGCCGTCGACCGTCGTCCAGCCCAGCAGGTTGTCGCTCACCACCTGCATCCGCTTCTGCCCCAGCACCACCCGGCGGCCCTCGTGCCCGGCCTCCGGCACCTCGATGCCGGCGGTCACCAGATGCGGCACCAGGGCCGACACCCGCGCCTCCTTCACCTGCAGCACCAGCGGCTCACCGCGATGGTCCAGGAGCAGCACGACGTAGGACCGGGTGCCGACGCTGCCGGTGCCGACGACCCGGAACGCCACGTCCTGCACGGCGTACCGGGCGAGCAGCGGCAGACGGTCCTCCGGCAGGGTGCCGACGTACTCCTCCAGGGAGAGCGCCACCGCCGCGGCCTCCTCGTCCGGCACGCGCCGCAGCACGGGAGGGGCGTCGACGAAGCGGCGCCCGCCGCCGGCGGTGGCCTCGGTCGACTTGGCCGCGAAACGCCCGCTCGTGTTGTGACGGGCCTTGTCCGAGATCCGCTCCAGCGTGCCGAGCAGGTCGTGGGCGTCGGCGTGGGACACGAGCTGCTCGTCCGCGATGGCGTTCCAGGCGTCCAGCACGGGCAGCCGGGCCAGCAGCCGCATGGTCCGGCGGTAGGCGCCCGCCGCGTCGTGCGCCGCCTTGCGGCACTGGTCCTCGTCCGCGCCCGCCTCGCGGCCCGCCAGTACCAGCGAGGTCGCCAGACGCTTGAGGTCCCACTCCCAGGGGCCGTGCACCGTCTCGTCGAAGTCGTTCAGATCGATGACGAGCCCGCCGCGGGCGTCGCCGTACAGGCCGAAGTTGGCCGCGTGGGCGTCTCCGCAGATCTGCGCCCGGATGCCGGTCATGGGCGTGCGCGCCAGGTCGTGGGCCATGAGGCCGGCCGAGCCGCGCAGGAAGGAGAAGGGCGAGGCGGCCATGCGGCCGACCCGGATCGGGGCGAGTGCGGGGAGCCGCCCGCGGCCCGACTCCTCGACCGCGCCCAGAGCGTCGGGACGGGAGGCGTCCAGGTCCAGCGCGGCGTGCGCCCGGCGCGGAGTCCCCCGGCGCAGGGCCTTGCCCTCGCGCTTCGGCGACCCCTCGGCCGGCCATGCGGCGAATCCACGCACCCGCGGCAGCCGCCGCCCCGGCCCGGGCCCGCCCCCGGCCATCGATCCGCTCTCCGGCCCGGCCCCGCCCCCGGCGCTCGATCCGCTCTCCGTCCCGGTCATCCCGGCCGCCTCCCCCGTACCCGCACGAACATCAACTCGTGCCGACCGTACAACCGGCGCCCGGAACGCGTCAGACCCTGTGGACAACTTCGTGCCTGTGGACGACGTCCAGCGTCAGGAGGACACCCCAGGGGGACGCTCAGCGCCCGAGGGCGAGGCCGAGCCCCAGGCCCCAGGCCCCAGGCCCCAGGCCGGGAAGCACAGCTGTCAGCTGCCGGAGACGGCCCGTGCCTCAGCCGGTTCCGTGTCGCCGCCCTCCGCCAGCAGCCGCTCCCCCCGGTCCGCCGACACCTCGAGCCGGGCCAGCACCGCGGGAACGGCGATGCTCGGCAGGAAGTGCTCGAAGAGCACGACGACCCGCTGCTCCAGGTCCTGCCGCTGGCAGCGCAGCTGGGACAGCAGCTGCACCCCCGAGAAACTGCCGACCAGCAGTTCCGCCGTGGCCGCCACGTCGACGTGGGGCAGCAACTCGCCCCGCTCCTTGGCCTCGCCCAGCGTCTGCGCGTTCTGGTCGATCCACATCTGGAAGGCCGGCGACCGGTCCAGGTCCACGGCCCCCTGGTCGAGGGCGAGCCCCACGCTGGCCCGCACCAGGGGCTCGGACTTCAGCCGGCGGGCCAGCACCAGCCCGGAGTCGACGAGTTCCTGGAGCTTGCTGGCCTGCGGCGGGAGCGTCGGCGCGAGCTGCTCCCCGAACACCCCTGCCGCCAGCTCCTCCTTGGAGCCGAAGTGGAAGTACAGCGCGCCCTTGGTGACGCCCGCCCGGTCCAGGATCTCCCCGATGGTCGCCGAGGTGTAGCCGCGTTCGTCGAAGACGGCCGCGGCCGCCTCCAGGATGGTCCGCCGTGTGCGGATCGCGCGCTCCTGACGCGTCATCGGGTGCCTCCTGATCTCCGTCTGTCCCTGTGACATCGCATGACGTCGCACTGCGTCGGCGGCGGGAGAGCCTGTCCGGGCGGTGGGCCGCGCCCTCTGCGAAGACCGGCGCGCCTTTGAAAATGACCGGCGCGTCCGTACCTTAGTCGGACGCCGACCGCAGCCAGGCAGCCGATCCCCGGGGGGTTCCCGTGCCGGAGACAGCCCCTTCGAGCCCGCTCGCGGACGGCCTGAGGAGACCCGGGCGCCACCCCGTGGACAGGACCCTCGTGGCCGCCGGGAACGCGCCGCACCCCGGCCGCCGTCCTCCGCAGACCGCCGTCACCCGCGAACTCGCCCATCGCACCGCCGACACGGACGTCTTCCCCACCCGGTGGCACCGAATCTCGGACACCCGGTTCCGCTTCACCGCGCACTGGCCCGCCGACCACCCCTTCTTCGGGCCCGTCGACGAGCGGCACCAGGACCCGATGGTGGTGGGAGAAACGTTGCGCCAGGCGTCGATGGTGCTGGCGCACGCCGAGTTCGGCGCCCCGCCGGACACCCGCTTCGTCATGGCGGACCTGGCGGTCGGCACGGACCCCGCCGCGCTGCCGTTGTCGGAGGCCGGCGAACCGGTGGAGATCGACGTGGAGTGCTCGGAGGTACGCCGCCGCGGCCGCCGTCTGGCGGGCATGCGCACCACGATGGAGTTCCGCCGCGCCGGCCGCTTCGTCGCCCGTGGCACCGGCAGCACCGGCTGCGTCTCGCCGCCCGCCTACCGCCGGCTGCGCGCCGGGCGGCTCGACGCCTGGGACACCCCGGTGCCGCCGCTGCCGGGCCTGCCGCCCGGGACCGTGGGCCGGGCACGCGCCGCGGACGTCCTGCTGGCCCCCACCGGCCGGCCCGGCGTCTGGCGGCTGCGGGTGGA
Source organism: Streptomyces sp. NPDC026246 (assembly GCF_055567995.1). Classification (NCBI taxonomy): domain Bacteria; kingdom Bacillati; phylum Actinomycetota; class Actinomycetes; order Kitasatosporales; family Streptomycetaceae; genus Streptomyces; species Streptomyces sp. NPDC026246. The sequence goes on from NZ_JBVHPJ010000008.1 coordinate 418,569, forward strand.
CAGCGGCCACCCGCACCTCTTCCCGCGGCCCAACGACCACGTGCCCGGCATGGCCCTGTTCGAGGCGGCCCGCCAGGCGGCCGCCGCCGCGTCCGGCGTGCGCCCCTTCCCGCCCTCGACGATGTCGGTCGTCTTCGCCCGCTACGCCGAACTGCACGACCCCTGCCTGCTCGCGACGGAGCTGCTCGGCGCGGACCCGCAGCAGGTGACGGTCCGGGTCACCGGACGCCAGGGCGGCGAGACGGTGTTCACGGCCGTGCTGACCTCCGCCCGAACGGCGCCGGTACGGTCCGTGGGGTGACGACCCAACTTCTGATCGCCGGGGCGAGCGGATTCGTCGGCAGCCGGGTGGCCGCCGAGGCACGCCGCCGGCCGGACGTGCGCGTCCGGCTGCTGTCCCGGCAGGCCCCGCCCGGCCCCGAGTACGTCCACGGCGATCTGGCCGTCCCGCCCTCCCTGCGCGGTGCCTGCGCCGGCATCGACGTCCTGGTCCACTGCGCCTCCAGGATCGGCGGCGACGTGTCCACCGCCGAGGCCGTCAACGACCGCGGCACCCGCGCCCTCGTCGAGGAGGCCGTACGCGCCGGTGTGGGCCGGATCGTGTACGTGAGCACGGCCGCCGTCCACGGCCGGGGCCCGTTCCGGGGCGTGCGCCCCGGTGAGGCACCGATCGCCCCCGTCTCGGCCACCAGCCGCACCCGGGCGGCCGCCGAGCGGCACGTCCTGGACGCGGGCGGCCTGGTCCTGCGTCCGCACCTGGTGTACGGCGAGGGCGACCGCTGGGTGGTCCCCGGGCTCGTGTGGCTGATGGACGAACTGTCGGCCACCCTCACCGGCTGCGACGCGCTGCACTCGATGATCGACGTCGCCGCCCTGGCCCGCGCGGTGGTGGCCGCGGCCCTGTCCCCCCGGTACGCCGGTGGCGTGCGCCATGTGAACCACCCCGAGCCGGTGCCCGTCATGGATCTGCTCGACACGGTGCGCGCCGAGGTCGCCGAGCCCCGTGCGGACGCCCGGGTGGACGTGCCCACCGCCCTGGAGCGGGCCGCGGCCTCACCCCGGGCCCTGCACCACCTCAGGATGCTCACCGTCGACCACTGGTTCGCGGACGACGCGTTCTGGACGGACGTGGACTGCCCGCCCGGCGAGGGGTTCGCCACCGGGTTCGCCCGGGCGGCGCCCTGGTACCGCTCCTACCTCAGGAACCGGACGGCTCCCTGACCGGCTCCGTCCGTCCCGGCTCCCTGACCGGCTCCGGCTCCGTCCGCCCCGGCCCCCGGTGCCCCGGCCGGGCGTCCGGTTCGGCCCCGTGCAGCAGCACCGGCAGGCTCTCGTGGCCCGTGGAGATGATCGACCGCAACCGCCGGGGCGGACGCGAGGGATCGGCCAGGGCCAGCCGGGGGAAGCGCGCGAACAGGGAGGACAGCGCCACCGTCGCCTCGGCCATGGCCAGGGGCCGGCCCAGGCAGTGGTGCACCCCGTGGCCGAAGGACACGTGGTCGCGGCTGGTCGGGCGGGTGAGGTCGTAGCGGTCGGCGTCCGGCCCGTGCCGCTCGGGGTCGCGCCCGGCGCCGGCGAAGGAGACCACCAGGGGATCGCCCTGCGGGATGGTCAGCCCCGGCTCGATCTCGATGTCCTCCACGGCGTAGCGCAGACCCGACATCGCACCCGGGGCCTCCAGGCGCAGCGACTCCTCCAGGGCGTCCTCCCAGCTCGCGCGCCCGGAACGGACCAGGGCGAGCTGACCGGGGTGGGCGAGCAGGCTGTGCACGGTGTTGTCGATGAGGTTGACGGTCGTCTCGAAACCGGCGGTGAGCAGCAGGATCAGATTGTCCCTCACCTCCTGTTCGCTCAACTCGCCCGCGTCGTGGGCGGCGAGGAGCGCCGTGGTCAGGTCGTCGGCCGGGTGCTCGCGCTTGTGCCGCAGGAACGCGGTCAGCGTGCCGTAGAGGTCGACGGCGTTCGCCTGGGCGTCCTCCAGGGAGATCGCCGTGTCGAAGAAGCGGTCGATGATGCGGTACAGCTCCGCCCGCGGACCGTCCTCGCCGCGCGGTACGCCGAACAGTTCGCACACCACCTCGTGCGGCACCGGGGCGGCGAACTCCGCCCGCAGGTCGACGACCCGGCCGGGCGGGAAGCCGGCCAGGCGGTCCAGCGCCCGGTCGACGATCTCCCGCACGCGGGGCAGGAGTGCGTCGACGCGGCGCCGGGTGAAGGCGGCGGCCATCGGCCTGCGCAGCCGGCCGTGGTCCTCACCGTAGGCGGTGACCATGTTGCGCACGGAGACCCAGATGGCCAGCGGCCAGGTGCGGGAGACGTCCCCGTTGATCCACGCCGGCCAGTGCCGGTAGGCGTCCTTGCTGGTCTCGGGCCCGGCCAGCAGCCGCTTGTTCAGCTCCAGCCCGTTGATCCACCAGGCCCGTACGCCGCCCGGGAGTTCGACCTCGACGGCAGGGCCGCGGGCGCGGATCCGTTCGATCTCGCCGTAGAGGTCACGGCCGGACGGGTCGATCTTCAGGAAGGGGCAGCCCTGTTGTGCCATGACGTGGCTCCTCGGTCCGGAGGCTGGGCCACCATGGTGCGACCCGGACGACGGGAGCACGCCACGTCCGACGGGTTTTGGCCATTGCTTCACTCGTCGTCGGCCACCGGGGCCGCCCGGGGGCGCGCGTTCCGCTCCCGGGGCGCCCTACGCCCGCAGATACGCCAGCACGGCCCGCACCCGCCGATGCGTGTCGTCCGCCGGGGGCAGGTCCAGCTTGGTGAGGATGCCGGAGATGTGCTTGCCCACCGCCGCCTCGGAGACGACCAGCCGGCGCGCGACGGCGCTGTTGGAGTGGCCCTCCGCGATCAGCGCCAGCACCTCCCGCTCGCGCGGCGTGAGCCGCTCCAGCGGGTCGCGGCGGCGCCGCAGCAACTGCCGTACGACCTCCGGGTCGACGACCGTGCCGCCGTCGGCCACCTTGCCGAGCGCCTCGACGAACTCCTCGACCTGACCGACGCGGTCCTTGAGCAGGTAGCCGACACCCGTGCCGTCGCCGGTGTCCAGCAGCTCGGCGGCGTAGCGGCGCTGGACGTACTGGCTGAGCACCAGCAGCGGCAGCCCGGGCCGCTCCCGGCGCAGCCGCACGGCCGCGTGCAGGCCCTCGTCCTGGAAGCCGGGCGGCATGCGCACGTCCGTGACGACCACGTCGGGGTCGTGCTCCGCGACGGCGGCGACGAGCGCCTCGGCGTCCCCGACGGCCGCGACGACGCGGTGCCCGCAGCGTTCGAGCAGCCCGACCAGGCCGTCGCGCAGCAGCACGCTGTCCTCGGCCAGGACGACCCGCAGGGGCCGCTCACCTCGCAGGCTCACCAGGGATCTCCACATGCAGCAGGGTGGGCCCGCCGGGCGGGCTGGACAGGGAGAGTGTGCCATCGAGCACCGACACCCGGTCGGCGAGCCCGGTCAGCCCGCCGCCGTCCCGGGCCCGCGCCCCGCCGCATCCGTCGTCGCGTATCCGCAGGGTGAGCCGTCCGTCGCGGTACCCGCCGCTGACCTCGGCCCGCTGCGCCCCGCTGTGCCGGGCGACGTTGGCGAGCGCCTCGCACACCACGAAGTACGCGGCTGCCTCGACGGCCTGGGAGAACCGCCCCGGCAGCTCCAGGTCCACGTCCACCGGCACGGCCGAACGGTCGGCGGCGTCGGCGACGGCCGCCTCCAGGCCGAAGTCGGCGAGGACCTTGGGGTGGACGCCCCGGATCAGCTCGCGCAGTTCGGCCAGGACCGCACCGGCCTCCTGGTGCGCCCGGGCGAGCTGGTCGGCGAGCGGGCCCGGCGGGGCGTCGAGCCGGGCCAGGCCGAGCGTCATCGTCAGGGCGACCAGCCGCTGCTGCGCCCCGTCGTGCAGATCGCGTTCGATGCGCCGCCGCTCCGCCTCGAAGGCGTCCACCAACCGCACCCGGGACCGGGTCAGTTCGACGACCCTGGCCCCCAGCCCGGCCTCCCGCGGGGCGACCAGCAGCCGGGTCAGCCCGGCCCGCGCCCCGGCCACGCACCCCAGGGGATAGGCACCCGCCGCGAGGAGGACCAGGCCCGCGACGGCCCAGCCGGCACCGGCCGTCCAGTCCGTCACGAGCCACACCTTCAGCACCTTCGCCTCGCCCGCCACGGCCAGCACCAGCGGGGTCGCGGCCACGGACAGCGGGAGCAGCAGGAAGACGGCGAGGGCGAGCGCGTCGACCGGCCACAACACCCCCGCGAGCAGCAGGGCGTGGCCCAGCTCGCGCCAGGTGGCGCGTTCCCGCAGCCGGAACGACAGCCGGCTGCGCAGTCCGGGGCCGCCGGGCGGCTCGTGCGGGTCCCGCGCGGGCTCCGCGTCGGCCAGCCGCAGCCGGTACCGCTCCAGGGCCGCCACCGGGACACCGGCCAGGGCCGCGCCGAGCAGCAGCGGCAGCCCGACCAGCACCACCGCGAGCACCCCGCCCACCACCAGCGACGCCACCAGGGCCACGAGCACCACCGCGCCGAGGACCGCGCCCGACAGCAGGTACCCGGCCGACCGCCACGGCCACGCCGAGAGCAGGTAGCCGGGGCGGGACATGGCCTGCCACACGTTGCGAGGGTGCATGGGGATCACCGTAGGAGCCGGTCGGGGGCGCGGCCATGGGCCTGGACGGAGCACCGGGGTAGGTCTGGCCCTACCCCGGGTCTAGGCCCCGCCGCACTGCGCCGCGGGCCCCCGGCCCGGTTTCGTGGGACCGACACCGACACCAGGGGGTTCCCATGAAGCACGACGCCGTCCGGCTCGACTCGGTCACCAGGACGTACGGGCGGGTCACCGCACTCGCCGGGGTCTCCCTCGCGTTCCCGGCCGGGTCCTTCACCGCCGTCATGGGTCCCTCGGGCTCCGGCAAGTCCACGCTGCTGCAGTGCGCGGCCGGTCTGGACCGGCCCACGTCCGGCTCGGTCACCGTCGGCGGGACCGAGCTGACCGGCCTGAGCGAACGCCGGCTGACGCTGCTGCGCCGTGAACGCGTCGGGTTCGTCTTCCAGGCGTTCAACCTGCTGCCCTCCCTCACCGCCGAGCAGAACGTGGCCCTGCCACTGCGCCTGGCCGGCCGCCGCGTCCCGAAGGACCGGGTGCGCGCGGCCCTGCGGCAGGTCGGCCTCGCCGACCGGATCCGGCACCGGCCGGCCCAGCTGTCCGGAGGCCAGCAGCAACGCGTCGCCCTCGCCCGGGCGTTGACGACCCGACCCGACGTGCTGTTCGCCGACGAGCCCACCGGCGCCTTGGACACGCGCACCGGCCACGAGGTCCTCGGACTGCTGCGCGCACTGGCCGACCGCGAGGGCACGACGGTCGTGATGGTCACCCACGACCCGGTCGCCGCCGCGTACGCCGACCGCGTCGTGGTGCTCGTCGACGGCCGGGTGGACGAGGAGCTGACCGGCGCCGACGCCGTCACCATCGCCGCCCGCACGACCCGGCCGCAGGCGGCACCGTGCTGAGTCGTTCCGGCCCGGTCCCCACCACCGCAACCCGCCCGCCTCCAGCGCCTCCCGCACGCCCCATCCGCGGACCCCCCCCCCCCCCGCGCCGGAAACCCGCCCACCTCCAGCACCGCAACCCACCCACCCCATCCGCGGACCCCACCGCGCAAGGAACCGGCCCGCCTCCAGCACCGCCCGCACGCCCTGCCCGCAGAACCCACCATGCCGAACACCCACCCGGAGGTCCCCCCGTGCCGAGCGTCGTCCTGCGCACGCTGCGCGCCCACTGGTCCGCCTTCACCGGCAGTTTCGTCGCGCTCGCGCTGGGCGTGGCCCTGCTCACCGTGACGGGCCTGGCCCTGGCCTCCTCCCTCTCGGCCGCTCCCGGCCGCGCGCCGGCCGCCTCCGTCGTCGTGCAGGCGCGGGACGCCCTGCGCGTACCGACCCCATCCGGCGTGCGCACGGCCCGGGTCGCCCACCCCCGCCCGATCCCGCCCGCGACCGTCGCCGCACTGCGGAAGCTGGGCCCGGTGCGGGTGGACGGGCGGTCCGGCCCCTCCCGCGTCCTCCGGCTGGAGACCGACGCCGATCCGGTGGCCGTGCGGAGGGCCGTGCGCGGCACGGCCCTGGTCCTCACCGGCGACGCGCGCCGGATCGGCGACCCCGCCCACGACCGGGACCGGGAGGCGCTCACCGCGCTGAACGCCCTGTTCGGCACCGCCGCAGGCGTCACCGCGTTCGTGTCGGTCTTCGTCGTGGCCTCCACGTTCGCCTTCGCGGTCGCCCAACGGCGCCGTGAGTTCGCCCTGTTGCGCACGGCCGGGGCGACCCCGGGCCAGATCCGCCGCGGCGTCCTCGCCGAGGCCCTGGCCGTCGGCGTGCTCGCCTCGGTCACCGGCTGCGCGCTGGGCGACCGCGCCGCGCCGCACCTCGTCTCCTGGGCCGTGACCGAGGACCTCGCTCCCTCCTGGTTCACCCTGGGAGACCCCACATGGCCGTACCACGCGGCCTTCTGGACCGGCCTGCTCGTCGCCCTGGCCGGGGCGGGCGCGGCCTCCTGGCGGGCGGGGCGCACCGCACCGGCCGAGGCCCTGCGCGAGGCGTCGGCCGACAGCGGCCGTCTCACCCGGGGCCGCCTGCTGTGCGGCACGGCCCTGCTCCTCACGGCCTTGGCCACCCTGGTCCTCGCGCTGGGCACCGACCCGGGCGACCTCCTCCACCGCAAGACGTACATCAGCCGCCCGATGCTGCTGATCAGCGCGGCCGCCCTGCTCTCCCCGCTGCTCCTGCGGCCCCTGACCCGGCTGCTCACCGCCCTGCCCGGGGTCAGTGCCCTGCTGGTCCGCGAGAACACCGCCAGCGGGCTGCGCCGGTGCGCCGCGCTCGCGGCGCCGGTCCTGGTCACGGTCGCCCTCGCGGGCTCCCTGCTCGGCACCACCGCGACCCTGAACCGGGCCAGGGCCGAGGAGGCGCGGGAACGGACCACCGCCGCGTTCGTCGTGCTGCCGAAGGACCGGGCGGGCTTCGACGGGGCGACCCTGCGCAGGATGCGGCAGGTGCCGGGCGCCGTGGTCGCGCCCTCGGCCGCGACGGCCGTGCACATGCTGGAGGACGGCGTGGCCCTGATCCGCTCCGAGGCCCGCGCCACGGATCCGCGCACCCTGGCCGCGACCTCGCACGTGCCGCTGACGGCCGGCACGGTGAGCGCCCTCGACGACGACTCGATCATCGTCAACGAGGAGTGGCAACGGCACCGGGTGGGCGATCGCGTCCAGGTCTGGCTCGGCGACGGCACCCGGCGGACCCTGCGCATCGCCGCGGTCATGCCCACCGGCACCGGCGGCAACGGCGTCCACCTCACTCCGCGCAACGCCCCCGGAGCGCCGGTCGACCGGGTCGACGTCGCCCTGGCCCGGGGCGCGGGCGCAGCGGCCGTCTCCACCGCCCTGCACCGGGCCGCCCGCACCGGCGACCGGGTCCTCACCCGGGAGGCATGGTTGCGGGAGACCCGGCCCGGCACACAGCGCACCACCCGGCTCGGCCTCCTCCTGGTCCTCGCTCTCGCCCTGCTGTACACGGGCATCTCCGTGGCGAACACCACGGCCATGGGGACGTCCGGCCGGCTCCGCGACCTGGCCGTGCTGCGGCTCACCGGTGCCACCCGGTGGCAGGTGCTGAAGGTGACGTGCGCCGAGTCCCTCACGGTCGTCGCGGCGGGCACCCTCCTCGGTCTCCTGGTCACCGTCGTCAACCTGGCCGGCCTGTGGAGCGCCCTCGCGCTGCTGTCCGTGCCCGCCGCCGTCGTCCTGCCGTGGCAGGCGCTGGGCGTGACGGTGGCCGCCTGCGCCGCCCTGGCCGTGACCTCCGCGCTGGTCCCCACGGCCCTCGCGCTGCGCCGCCGCCCGGCGGACCCGGCGGGCCTCCGGGAGTGACGCCTGCCCACCGACCCGGCCTTCGTCTCATCATGAGACCGACCAGGAGGCGTCCTTCTACAGTGGAGCGCATGAGACGGACCTCGTTCGACGGCTGGCCCTGCTCCATCGCCCGTACCGCCGACCTCCTGGGCGACGCCTGGACCCTGCTGGTCCTGCGCGAGCTCTTCTACGGCGAGTCCCGCTTCGACGGCTTCATCGGCACCCTGGGCATCGCCCGCAACACCCTCACCGACCGGCTGCGGCGCCTGGAGGCGGAAGGACTGCTGCACCGCCGGGCCTACCAGAGCGAGCCGGTCCGCCACGCGTACGTGCTGACCGACAAGGGCCGCGACTTCTTCGGCGTGCTCGCCGCGCTCAACGCCTGGGGCGACCGCTGGCTGGCCGGCGACGAGGGTGCGCCGGTGGTGCTGCACCACACGACCTGCGGCCACGACACGCAGGCCCGGGTGGTCTGCTCCTCCTGCGGAGACCCTCTGGACCCCGGGGACCTCACCGCCCGCACCGGCCCGGGCTACCCGCCCCGCCTCCGGGACGACCCGGCGGTCCGGGAACGCTTCGCCCCGGGCCGCACTCTCGGCCGGGCCGCCTCCGAGCAGCCCTGAGAGCTTCCTCACACGACAAGGGATCGAGGCCCGCCTCCCGAGCGAGGTCCGCCTCCGCGGCGAGAGGACCGTCACAGCCGAGAAAGCCGGGAGAACCGGGAGAACGAAGAACGGGCGGCATCTGATCGATGCCGCCCGTTCCGACGGTGCGCGAGGGGGGAGTTGAACCCCCACGCCCTTGCGGGCACTGGAACCTGAATCCAGCGCGTCTGCCTATTCCGCCACCCGCGCATTGGGTGTGTCCTGGGCTCCGTCCTTTTCGGGCCGGCGCCTTCCGACACCCAGAACATTAGCACGCTGGACGGGGTGGGTTCACATCCCTTTCCGCCCCTGGCGGGGGCCGTCCCGGGTCATGGATGTCCGTGCCACGTATCGACGCGTGCCTGTTCACGTATCAACCTCGTACCGGTACCCCCGGGTCTCCCCAGGAGGGGCCCGAGTCCACAGCCGGGTGCGGGACACTGGTCTCCCGCCGCCTCTACGATCCATGGCAGGAGTACGCCGGGCGGTTGCGCGCACCAGTACTCCGGCAGGAGTTCGAAGAGGAGCTCCACAGGGAACTTCGTCATGCGTCGACACCTGTCGGCGGGGCCGACAGGGGGAACCAGCCGATCGACCGGCGCGTGGATACGATCAGTAAGCAGTACCAGGCAAGTGGCCCGCAGGGCGGTACACAGGACGGCAGCGACGGAGGAGGTGCCCCATGGGAGTCCTGAAGAAGTTCGAGCAGCGTCTCGAAGGTCTGGTCAACGGCACCTTCGCCAAGGTGTTCAAGTCCGAGGTCCAGCCCGTGGAGATCGCGGGCGCGCTGCAGCGCGAGTGCGACAACAACGCCACCATCTGGAACCGCGACCGCACGGTCGTCCCCAACGACTTCATCGTGGAGCTGAGCACACCGGACTTCGAGCGGCTCAGCCCCTACTCCGGGCAGCTAGGGGACGAGCTCGCCGGCATGGTGCGCGACTACGCCAAGCAGCAGCGCTACACCTTCATGGGCCCGATCAAGGTGCACCTGGAGAAGGCGGACGACCTCGACACCGGCCTGTACCGCGTGCGCAGCCGGACGCTCGCCTCCTCCAGCAGCCAGCAGGGCGGCCCCGGAGCCGGCGGCGCACCCGCCGCCCCGCAGGGCGCCCGCCCCGGCGGCTACGGCTACCCGCCGGCCGCCTCGCCCACCGGCGCCCCGCCCATGCCGGCCGCGCCGCCTCCCGGCGGCCGCCCCGGCGGTTACGGCTATCCCCAGCCCGCGAGCGGCCAGCGGCCTCCTGCCGCGCCGGCCGCCGGCGGACGCACCCGCCACTGGATCGAGATCAACGGCACCCGCCATCAGATCTCCCGCCCGACGCTCGTGCTGGGCCGCAGCACCGACGCCGACGTGCGGATCGACGACCCCGGCGTCTCCCGCCGGCACTGCGAGATCCGGACCGGAACGCCCTCGACGATCCAGGATCTCGGATCCACCAACGGCATCGTGGTGGACGGGCAGCACACCACCCGCGCTACGCTCCGCGACGGCTCGCGGATCGTCGTGGGCAGCACCACCGTTATCTATAGGCAAGCCGAAGGGTGAAGCGGGGGCAATGTCAGAGCTGACCCTCACGGTCATGCGGCTGGGGTTCCTGGCCGTTCTGTGGCTGTTCGTGATCGTGGCCGTGCAGGTCATCCGAAGCGACCTGTTCGGAACGCGGGTCACGCAGCGCGGATCGCGCCGCGAGGCCGGCCGGCAGCAGCAGGCCGCCCGGCAGGCACCGCCGCCGCAGCGCCAGCAGTCCGCGGGCGGCCGGCGCGGCCGCAACGCCCCCACCAAGCTCGTCGTGACCGAGGGGACCCTCACCGGCACCACGGTCGCCCTCCAGGGGCAGACCATCACCCTGGGCCGGGCGCACGACTCGACGATCGTGCTGGACGACGACTACGCCTCCAGCCGGCATGCCAGGATCTACCCGGACCGCGACGGCCAGTGGATCGTCGAGGACCTCGGCTCCACCAACGGCACGTACCTGGACCGGACGCGGCTGACGACTCCCACACCGATCGCGCCGGGCGCGCCGATCCGCATCGGCAAGACCGTCATCGAGCTGCGGAAGTAGTGCTACATCATGGATAGGCGCGAGCGGAGCGAGCACGCAGCGGCGGGCCTCACCCCGGCCCCCGGCGCGCTCCCGACCGGAGGGTGGGCAGTGTGGCTCGACACGACCGGCTGTACCCGGAGCCGACGGGCGAGGTGCGCATGAGTCTGTCACTGCGCTTCGCCGCCGGATCGCACAAGGGCATGATCCGCGAGGGCAACGAGGACTCCGGATACGCCGGCCCGCGCCTGCTCGCCATCGCCGACGGCATGGGCGGCGCCGCCGCCGGCGAGGTCGCCTCCTCCGAGGCCATCTCCACCATCGTCGCCCTCGACGACGACGTCCCCGGCTCCGACGTCCTCACCTCGCTCGGCACGGCCGTGCAGCGCGCCAACGACCAGCTGCGCTCGATGGTCGAGGACGACCCGCAGCTGGAGGGCATGGGCACCACCCTGACCGCCCTGCTGTGGACGGGCCAGCGCCTGGGCCTGGTGCACGTCGGCGACTCGCGCGCGTACCTGCTGCGCGACGGCGTGCTGACGCAGATCACCCAGGACCACACCTGGGTGCAGCGCCTGGTCGACGAGGGCCGCATCACCGAGGAAGAGGCCACCACGCACCCGCAGCGCTCGCTGCTGATGCGCGCGCTGGGCTCCGGCGACCACGTGGAGCCGGATCTGTCCATCCGCGAGGTCCGCGCCGGCGACCGCTACCTGATCTGCTCCGACGGCCTGTCCGGCGTGGTGTCCCACCAGACGCTGGAGGACGCCCTCGCCAGCTACCAGGGCCCGCAGGAGACCGTGCAGAACCTGATCGAGCTGGCGCTGCGCGGCGGCGGCCCGGACAACATCACGGTCATCGTCGCCGACGTGCTGGACCTGGACACCGGCGACACCCTGGCCGGGCAGCTGTCCGACACCCCGGTCGTGGTCGGCGCCGTCGCCGAGAACCAGCACCAGCTGCACGACAACGGCATCATGCAGACCCCCGCCGGCCGCGCCTCCGGCCTCGGCCGCCAGGGCCGTGGACACGGCGGCGGGGGCGGCGAGTTCGGCCCGCCCGGCTCGGGCGACACCACCGGCTACATCCCCGCCGCCGGTTTCGACTACGGCGACGGCGACTTCGACAAGCCCCGCAAGAAGGGCCGCTGGCTCAAGAGGTCCTTCTACATCGCCCTGGCCCTCGCCGTCGTCGGCGGCGGCCTGTACGGCGGCTGGCGCTGGACGCAGACGCAGTACTACGTCGGTGCCGAGGACGAGCACGTCGCGCTGTACCGGGGCATCAGCCAGGACCTGGCCTGGGTGTCGCTGTCGAAGGTCGAGAAGGACCACCCCGAGATCGAACTCAAGTACCTGCCGCCGTACCAGCAGAAGCTGGTCAAGGCGACCATCGCCGAGGGCGACCTGAAGAACGCCCGGGCGAAGATCCAGGAACTGTCGGTGCAGGCCTCCGCGTGCAAGAAGCAGGCACAGCGGCGCGAAGCCGAGAGCCAGAAGAACGCCAAGACCGGTGAGGGCGAGGCCGGGGGCACCACGGGAACCACACCCGCCTCCTTCACGTCCAAGGCCAAAGCCACACCGACGCCGAACCCGTCGAACCCGTCGGGCTCGCCGTCGGCGCCCTCGAAGTCCACGCCCCCGACCACGACCGCACCCACTCCCAGCCCCGGCCCCAGCCTCTCGGAGGAAGAGCAGAAGGTCGTCTCGCTGTGCGGTAAGCAGTAGGCAAGCCGTGAGAGGCCCTGTCACACGATGAGCAGCACGAATGCATCGCACTCGCCGACGCACCACACGTCCACGATCGGCGCGATCGGCGCCCCGAGCCGCCGCAACACCGAGCTGGCCCTGCTGGCGTTCGCCGTCGTCATCCCGGTGTTCGCCTACGCCAACGTCGGTCTGGCCATCAACGGCTCGGTGCCGCCCGGCCTGCTGAGCTACGGTCTCGGACTCGGCCTGCTCGCGGGCGTCGGTCACATCGTCGTACGGAAGTTCGCGCCGTACGCGGACCCGTTGATGCTGCCGCTGGCGACCCTGCTCAACGGCATCGGACTCGTGATCATCTGGCGGCTGGACCAGTCCAAGAAGCTCCAGGCGTCCAAGACGTTCGTCGAGGCGGCACCCCGGCAGCTGCTGTACTCCGCGATGGGCGTGGCCCTGCTGGTGGCGGTGCTGATCTTCCTCAAGGACCACCGCGTTCTGCAGCGCTACACGTACATCTCCATGGCCGGTGCGCTGTTCCTGCTGATCCTGCCGCTCGTGCCGGGACTCGGCGCGAACATCTACGGCGCCAAGATCTGGATCAAGATCCCCGGCCTCGGCACGCTGCAGCCCGGTGAGTTCGCGAAGATCGTCCTCGCGGTCTTCTTCGCCGGCTACCTCATGGTGAAGAGGGACGCCCTGGCGCTGGCCAGCCGCCGCTTCATGGGGCTGTACCTGCCGCGCGGCCGCGACCTCGGCCCGATCCTCGTCGTCTGGGTGCTCTCCATCCTCATCCTGGTCTTCGAGACCGACCTCGGCACCTCGCTGCTGTTCTTCGGCATGTTCGTGATCATGCTGTACGTCGCCACCGAGCGGACCAGCTGGATCGTCTTCGGTCTGCTGATGTCCGCGGTCGGCGCGGTCAGCGTGGCGAGCTTCGAGCCGCACATCCAGACGCGTGTGCAGGCGTGGCTCGACCCGATGCGCGAGTTCGAACTCTCCCGGGCCGGCGTCCAGGACGGCATCGTCCACTCCGAGCAGGCCATGCAGGCCCTGTGGGCCTTCGGCTCCGGCGGCACCCTGGGCACCGGCCTCGGTCAGGGCAACTCCGACCTCATCGGCTTCGCCGCCAACTCCGACTTCATCCTCGCCACCTTCGGCGAGGAGCTGGGCCTCGCCGGCGTCATGGCGATCCTGCTGCTGTACGGCCTGATCGTGGAGCGGGGTGTGCGCACCGCGCTCGCCGCCCGCGACCCGTTCGGCAAGCTGCTCGCGATCGGCCTGTCCGGCGCGTTCGCCCTGCAGGTCTTCGTCGTGGCCGGCGGTGTGATGGGCCTCATCCCGCTGACCGGTATGACGCTGCCCTTCGTGGCGTACGGCGGTTCCTCCGTGATCGCCAACTGGGCCCTGATCGGCATCCTGTTGCGCATCAGCGACACGGCCCGCCGCCCGGCCCCCGCCCCCGCCGCCAACCCCGACGCCGAGATGACCCAGGTGGTCCGCCCGTCATGAACAAGCCCCTGCGCCGGATCGCGATCTTCTGCGGCCTGCTGGTCCTGGCCCTGCTGATCCGCGACAACTGGATCCAGTACGTCCAGGCCGACGAGCTCAGGTCCGACAAGAACAACCGCCGCGTCACCATCGAGCGTTACGCCTCGCCGCGCGGCGACATCATCGTCGACGGCAAGCCGGTCACCGGCTCCGCCGAGACGTCGGGCAGCGACTTCACGTACAAGCGGACGTACAAGAACGGCCCGATGTGGGCGCCGGTCACCGGTTACGCCTCCCAGGCCTTCGGCGCGACCCAGCTGGAGTCCCTCGAGGACGGCATCCTCACGGGCAACGACGACCGGCTGTTCTTCCGCAACACCCTCGACATGCTCACCGGTGAGAAGCAGCAGGGCGGCAACGTCGTCACGACGCTGAACGCCGCCGCGCAGAAGGCCGCCTACAACGGGCTGAAGAGGCAGGGCGGCAAAGGTGCCGTCGTCGCCCTGGAGCCGTCGACGGGCAAGATCCTGGCCCTGGCCTCCTACCCGTCGTACGACCCGTCGTCCTTCGCCGGCAACTCCACGACGACGGACACCGAGGCCTGGCAGAAGCTGCAGAAGAAGAACAATCCGAACGACCCGATGCTCAACCGGGCGCTGCGCGAGACCTACCCGCCCGGCTCCACCTTCAAGGTGGTCACCGCGGCCGCGGCCCTGGAGGACGGGCTCTACACGAGTGCCGACCAGAAGACCAAGTCCCCGGACCCCTGGGTCATGACGGGCACCACCACCAAGCTGCCCAACGAGGGCAACATCCCCTGCGAGAACGCGACCCTGCGCGTCGCCCTGCAGTACTCCTGCAACACCGTCTTCGGCAAGATCGGCGCCGACCTCGGCAACGAGAAGATGCTGAAGGAGGCCAAGGAGTTCGGCTTCGGTGAGGAGCACTTCACGCCGGTCCGGGCCAACGCCTCGGTGTTCTCCGACGACATGAACCCCTCGCAGACGGCGCTGTCCTCCATCGGCCAGTTCAACACCGCCGCGACCCCGCTGCAGATGGCCATGGTCGCCTCGGCCGTCGCCAACGACGGCAAGCTGATGAAGCCGTACATGGTCGACGAGCTCCAGTCGTCCGGTGTCGACCCGATCGAGAAGACCGACCCGGAGGAGCTGAGCCAGCCGCTGTCGGCGGAGAACGCCCAGATCCTGCAGTCGATGATGGAGACGGTCGTCGACAAGGGCACCGGTTCCAACGCCAAGATCCCGGGCGTCAAGGTGGGCGGCAAGACCGGTACCGCCCAGCACGGTGTGGACAACAGCGAGAACCCCTACGCCTGGTTCATCTCCTACGCCAAGGACTCCGACGACAACGCGCCGGTCGCCGTGGCGGTCGTCGTCGAGGACGACAACGCGGTGCGCGACGACATCTCCGGCGGCGGCCTCGCGGCACCGATCGCGAGGAGCGTGATGGAGGCGGTCATCAACGGCAAGAAGTGACCCCGCTCACGTCTGCTTCACATCGGTGCACGTTGCGGTACCGGTCCGGTATCGGCTGACGGGCTTGGCCAGGTCACACAAAACGAGCCGGGTACGGTAGGCCCGGACGGCAGCCTCCGACCGCACACGCTTCCGGTCGGGACCGACGGAGAGGGCTGGTAGGTAGCTATGGAAGAGCCGCGTCGCCTCGGCGGCCGGTACGAACTGGGCCAGGTGCTCGGGCGTGGTGGCATGGCGGAGGTCTACCTCGCGCATGACACCCGCCTCGGCCGCACCGTGGCGGTGAAGACGCTGCGCGCGGACCTCGCGCGTGACCCTTCCTTCCAGGCCCGGTTCCGCCGGGAGGCCCAGTCGGCCGCCTCGCTCAACCATCCCGCGATCGTCGCGGTCTACGACACGGGCGAGGACTACATCGACAACGTGTCGATCCCGTACATCGTCATGGAGTACGTGGACGGCTCGACCCTCCGTGAGCTGCTTCACTCCGGCCGCAAGCTGCTGCCGGAGCGCGCCATGGAGATGA
>NZ_JBVHPJ010000009.1:0-333243 GCF_055567995.1 Streptomyces sp. NPDC026246
AGGTAGGCCGCGGGGGACCGCGGACGCCTGCCCTCCGGTGGTGGGCCGGTGGGTGGCGTGGCGTGCGGTCCCCGCTTCGTCCTGCCGGGCGGGTGTACCGGGCGGGTGTCTCGGGGGGCGGGCCCGGATCCGTGGCGAGATTCCGTCCGGTCGGCGAGGTGTGCTCGGGGGGTGGGCCGCTGGGGACCGCGGACGCCTGCCCTCCGGTGGTGGGCCGGTGGGTGGCGTGGCGTGCGGTCCCCGCGGCGTCCTGCCGGGCGGGTGTACCGGGCGGGCCTACCAGGCGAAGGCCTCCGGGGACGGACCCGGACCCGGGAAGATCTCGTCCAGCCCGGCCAGCAGTTCCTCCGACAGCTCCAGCTCGACCGCGCGGATCGCGGAGGCGAGCTGCTCGGCGGTCCGCGGGCCGACGATCGGGCCGGTCACGCCCGGCCGGGTGAGCAGCCAGGCCAGGGCGGCCTCACCGGGCTCTACACCGTGCTTGTCGAGCAGGTCCTCGTAGGCCTGGATGCGGGCCCGCTGCGCGGGGTCGGCGAGCGCGTCGGCGGCGCGGCCCGAGGCGCGGCGGCCGCCCTGGACCTCCTTCTTCAGCACACCGCCCAGCAGCCCGCCGTGCAGCGGTGACCAGGGGATGACCCCGAGGCCGTAGTCCTGCGCGGCCGGGACGACCTCCATCTCGGCGCGCCGCTCGGCGAGGTTGTACAGGCACTGCTCGCTGACAAGGCCGATGGTCCCGCCGCGCCGGGCGGCGATCTCGTTGGCCTGGGCGATCTTGTAGCCGGGGAAGTTGGACGAGCCGACGTAGAGGATCTTGCCCTGCTGGATCAGGACGTCGATCGCCTGCCAGATCTCCTCGAACGGGGTGTCCCGGTCGACGTGGTGGAACTGGTAGAGGTCGATGTAGTCGGTTCGGAGCCGCTTGAGGCTGGCGTCCACGGCCCGGCGGATGTTGACGGCGGAGAGCTTGTCGTGGTTCGGCCAGGCGGGCCCGTCGGCGCCCATGTTGCCGTAGACCTTCGTGGCGAGGACGACCTTGTCGCGCCGTCCCCCGCCCTGGTCCAACCAGGTGCCGATGATGCTTTCGGTACGGCCCTTGTTCTCGCCCCAGCCGTACACGTTGGCGGTGTCGAAGAAGTTGATGCCGGCGTCGAGTGCCGCGTCCATGATGGCGTGGCTGTCGGCCTCGTCGGTCTGCGGACCGAAGTTCATGGTGCCGAGGACGAGCCGGCTGACCTTGAGTCCCGTGCGTCCGAGCTGCGTGTACTCCATGGTGCCCAAGCCAACGTCCTGGAGTGCGCTCCAGGCAAGCACCGCACGGAGCTACGGCTGGTACGGCCCGCCCAGGCCCCAGCCCTGGTGCATGGCCTCCGCGAAGGCGGCCGCGATCTTGTGCTCGCCGCTCGCGTTGAGGTGCGTGCCGTCGTAGGTGTCGGCGGAGACGTCGTACGAGGGCGGGGAGGAGGCCAGGAGGATGGGGGAGCCGGGCTCGTCGAGGTCGGCCGCCGTCTTGGCGAGGAGTTCGTTGAAGCGGGCGACCTCGGTGGCGAAGGCCGCGTCCGTCCGCGCCCGGATGTTCGGGGTGACCGGCAGCCACACCATCCGCACCCGCCGGTTGGCCGCCCGTGCCTCGCGGACGAAGGCCCGGACGTTCTCGGAGGTCTGCTCGGCGTTCGTGTAGAAGCCGAGGTCGATGAGGCCGAGGGAGACCAGCAGGACGTCCGCGCGGCCGGCCCGCACCGCCTCGCCGATCAGGGGCGCCATGTGCAGCCAGCCCTCGCCCCAGCCGGCCAGGTGGGCGCGCGGGAAGCCGGGCTCGGCGTACGCGTGCGAGGTCGGGGCGCCGGCGAGCTTGTCGTGGAGTGTCTCGCGGGGGCCGACGAGGGTGAACGGGCCGCCGTGGGAGCGGCACAGGTGCTGCCACATGCGGTAGCGCCACGTGTGTTCGCCCGCGCTCCCGATCGTCATGGAGTCACCGACGGGCATGAACCTGAGCATCCGCTCATCATGGACGATCGGCCCGCCCGGCGGGATGTGAGTCGGGCCACGCGCTCCGGCCCCGGAACCCTCTCCGGCCGCCCCGGCTTCCGGTCCCGGGCCGCTGAACGGCCGGGCGGGATGGCAGGCTTGGGGCATGCGCAGATCTCTCGCCCTCGTCGCCGCGGCCCTCGTCACGGGCGCGCTCGCCGCGCCCGCCTCCGCCGCCGGCGGGGACGGGAACGAGAAGTTCACGATCAAGGATCCGCGCATCACCGAGTCCAGCGGCCTGGCCGCCTCGCACCGGCACCCCGGCATCTACTGGACGCACAACGACAGCGACGACGGGGCGTACCTGTACGCCGTGGACGGCTCCACGGGCGAGACGGTGGCGACGATCACGATGTCCGGCGTGGGCAGCCCGCGCGACGTGGAGGCCGTCTCCCTCGGGCCGGACGGCCAGATCTACGTGGGCGACATCGGCGACAACCTCGGCGGCACCTGGCCGTACGTCTGGATCTATCGGCTGCCCGAGCCGAAGGAGCTGAAGGACCGGACGATCCGGGCCACGCAGTTCGTCGTGAAGTACTCCGATGGTCCGCGCGACGCCGAGTCCCTGGTCGTGCACCCGAAGACCGGCCGGGTCTACATCGTCGACAAGAACGAGAAGGGCGGCCACCTCTACGAGGGCCCGGCCCGGCTCTCCGCCTCCGGGTCCAACACCTTCCGCCCCGTCGCCGCCGTCCCGGACCTGGAGGCCACCGACGCCACGCTGTCCCCGGACGGCGAACACCTCGTCGTGCGCAGCTACTTCGGGTCGATCGCGTACGACTGGAACGGCGGGCGGATCAAGCGCAAGGAGCGGCTCGGGGTGCCGTTCCTCGGGCAGGGGGAGTCGGTCACCTACACCGCCGACGGCACGAAGCTCATGTACGGGGCCGAGGGCGCCGACAGCCCGGTGGAACCGCAGGACGCACCTGGGGGCGGGGGCTCCGGCTCCCCCTCGGACAAGGGGGGTTCCGCCGCGTCCGACGGCGGTGAGGGGCTGAACGGCACCCTCAGGACGGGCGCGATCGCCGCGGGCGCGGCCCTGGTCGTGGTGCTCGCCCTGCGGAAACTGAGGCGCCGCTCCTAGGAGTCGTGCCGGAGCCGAGCCGGTGACGGACGAGGGCGCCCCGCGCGTGCGGGGCGCCCTCGCTCACGTACGCGCGGCGGTCAGAGCTTGTCGATCACGTAGTCGACGCACTTGGTGAGCGCCTCGACGTCCGCCGGGTCGATCGCCGGGAACATCGCGACCCGCAGCTGGTTGCGGCCGAGCTTGCGGTACGGCTCGGTGTCGACGATGCCGTTGGCGCGCAGCACCTTGGCGACGGCGGCGGCGTCGACCTCGTCGGTGAAGTCGATCGTGCCGATGACCTGCGAGCGCTTGGCCGGGTCGGTGACGAACGGGTTCGCGAACTTCACGTCCTCGGCCCAGCCGTACAGCGTCCGCGCCGAGGTGGCCGTGCGGCGCACCGCCCAGTCCAGGCCGCCCTGGCCGTTGATCCACTCCAGCTGCTGGTTCAGCAGGAAGAGCGTGGACAGCGCCGGGGTGTTGTACGTCTGGTTCTTGCGGGAGTTGTCGATCGCCGTGGGAAGGCTGAAGAACTCCGGGACGTGGCGGCCGGAGGCGTGGATCCGCTCGGCGCGCTCGATCGCGGCCGGGGAGAACACGCCGATCCACAGGCCGCCGTCGGAGGCGAAGGACTTCTGCGGGGCGAAGTAGTAGACGTCCGTCTCGCTGACGTCGACGGGCAGGCCGCCGGCGCCGGAGGTGGCGTCCACGAGCACCAGGGCGCCCTCGTCGGCGCCCGCCACGCGCTTGATGGGCATGGCGACACCGGTGGAGGTCTCGTTGTGGGTGAACGCGTAGACGTCCACGCCGGCCCGGGCGACCGCCTCGGGGTGCGTGCCCGGGTCGGCGGAGATGACGTCCGGCTCGGCCAGCCAGGGGGCGAGCTTGGCGGCCTTGGCGAACTTGGAGGAGAACTCGCCGAAGCTGAGGTGCTGCGACGTGTTCTCGATCAGGCCGTGCGTCGCGATGTCCCAGAACGCGGTGGAGCCGCCGTTGCCGAGGACCACCTCGTAGCCGTCGGGGAGCTGGAACAGCTCGCTGATGCCCTCGCGGACCTGGCCGACCAGGTTCTTGACGGGGGCCTGGCGGTGGGAGGTGCCCAAGAGGGAGGTGCCGGTTGCGGCGAGGGCGTCCAGCGCCTCCGTCCGCACCTTGGAGGGTCCCGCGCCGAAACGTCCGTCCGCGGGCTTGATGTCAGAGGGAATCTGGATCTCAGCCACGGAGGGGAGCGTAGCCGTTTCCCCAAACGCGGGCGAAACGTCGTCCGTCGGGTGAGACGGCCGGGGGGCAACTTCCGGGGGTGCTGCCCCGCCTGCCGCCGGTCGCCTGCCGCACGTCGCCTGCCGGGTGCCGTCCCGCCGGGTGACCGGTGCTCGCGCCCCCGCCCGCAACCCGCCCCCCGCCGGACGGCGGGCCGTGCATGCTGGAGGAATGAAGGATCTTCTGCGCGGTGTCGATCCGGCGGCCGTGGAGGGCGGGTTGCGGGCGGCCGTCCGGGGCGAGGTCGCCTTCGGCGCCGGGGCCAGGGCGCTGGTGACCATGGACGCCTCCAACTACCGGCGGGTGCCGCTGGGGGTGGTGGCCCCGGTGGACGCCGAGGACGTGGCCGCCGCGCTGGCGGTCTGCCGGGAGCACGGGGTGCCCGTCGTCGCCCGGGGCGGGGGAACGTCGATCGCCGGGCAGGCCACCGGGACCGGTGTCGTCCTGGACTTCACCCGGCACATGAACCGGCTGGTCGCCCTGGACCCCGAGGGGCGCACGGCCGTCGTGCAGCCGGGGCTGGTCCTGGACCGGCTCCAGGAGGCGGCCGCCCCGCACGGGCTGCGCTTCGGCCCCGACCCCTCCACGCACAGCCGCTGCACGCTCGGCGGCATGATCGGCAACAACTCGTGCGGCTCCCACTCGGTGGCGTGGGGGACGACCGCCGACAGCGTGGCGGAGCTGGACGTCCTCACCGCGCGCGGGGAGCGGCTGCGGCTCGGGCGGCAGTGGGCCGGCGCACCGGAGGGCCTGCGCGCCCTGGCGGAGGGGGAACTGGCCCTGCTGCGCACCGGTTTCCCGGATCTGCCCCGCCGTATCTCCGGGTACGCGCTGGACGCCCTGCTGCCCGAGAGGGGCGCCGGCGTGGCCCGCTCCTTCTGCGGCAGCGAGGGCACCCTGGGCGTCCTCACCGAGGCGGTGGTGCGGCTGGTCGAGGCGCCACGCGCGCGTGCGCTGGCGGTGCTGGCGTACGCCGACGAGAGCGCGGCGGCCGAGGCGGCCGCCGGGCTGCTGCCGTACCGCCCGCTGACGGTCGAGGGCATGGCGGCGGACCTGGTGCCGTCGGCGGCGGAGCTGCCGCGGGGCGGGGCCTGGCTGTTCGTGGAGACCGGCGGGGAGTCGGAGGCGGAGGCACGCGCGCGTGCGCGGACGATCGTGCGGGCGGCCGACGTCCTGGACGCGCTGGTCGTCACCGACCCGGCCGGGCAGCGGGCGCTGTGGCGGATCCGGGAGGACGCGAGCGGCACGGCGACCCGGATGCCGGACGGCACCGAGGCCTGGCCCGGCTGGGAGGACTGCGCCGTGCCGCCCGAACGGCTGGGCGCCTACCTGCGGGACTTCCGGGCGCTGATGGCGGCGCACGGCCTGCGCGGCACTCCCTACGGGCACTTCGGGGACGGCTGCATCCACGTCCGCATCGACTTCGACCTGCTCACCCGGCCCGGAGTCGCCCGTTTCCGCCGCTTCTCGGAGGGACTCGCGGAGCTGGTGGTGGCGCACGGCGGGTCGCTGTCCGGCGAGCACGGCGACGGGCAGGCGCGCGCCGAGCTGCTGCCGGCGATGTACGGGTCGCGGATGGTCGGCCTGTTCGAGCGGGTGAAGGGGGTGTGGGACCCCGACGACCTGCTGAACCCGGGGATGCTGGTGCGGCCCGCGCCCCTGGACTCCGGCCTGCGCTTCGCCGTCCTGCCCCGCGAGCCCGTCGACGTCGCCTTCGGCTACCCGGCGGACGGCGGTGACTTCACGGCCGCGGTGCGCCGCTGCGTGGGCGTCGCCAAGTGCCGTACGGAGTCGGTGTCCGGCCCGGCCGTGATGTGCCCGTCCTTCCGGGTGACCGGCGCGGAGGAGCACTCCACGCGCGGGCGGGCCCGGCTGCTGCACGAGATGCTCGCCGGTGAGGTGGTCACCGGCGGCTGGCGTTCGCCCGAGGTGCGCGAGGCGCTCGACCTGTGCCTGTCCTGCAAGGGCTGCCGTTCGGACTGCCCGGTCGGCGTCGACATGGCCACGTACAAGGCGGAGTTCCTGCACCACCACTACGCGGGGCGCCGGCGCCCCGCCGCGCACCACTCGATGGGCCGGCTGCCGTTGTGGCTGCGGGTGGTGTCACGCACCCGCACGGCCCGGCTGGTCAACGCGCTCGCCGGGATCCGGCCGCTCGCCCGGGCGGCCAGACGGCTGGGCGGGATCGCACCCGAGCGGCCGCTGCCGCGGCTGGCCCGGCGGACGTTCAGCGGCTGGTGGGAGCGGCGGCGTCCGCACCGCCCCGCCGGGCACGGGGACCTCGTCCTGCTGTGGCCCGACACCTTCACCGAGCACCTCTCACCCGCCGTGGGGCAGGCCGCCGTACGGGTGCTGGAGGCGGCCGGGCTGCGGGTGGCGCTGCCGCCGACCGTCCACCTGGCGCGACCCCCGGTGGGCGACGGCCGGACGGTCGCCCTCGACCCGCTGTCGCTGCTGCGCGGGCGGGGCCGGGTGTGCTGCGGGCTGACGTACGTCTCCACGGGGCAGCTGGACCGCGCCCGTGCCGTCCTGCGCCGCACGCTCGACCTGATGGAACCGGTACTGGAGACGGACGCGCCGGTCGTGGTCCTGGAGCCGAGCTGCGCCGCCGCCCTGCGCGCCGACCTCCCGGAGCTGCTGCACGACGACCCGCGCGCCGCCCGCCTCGCCGCCCGGGTCCTCACCTTCGCCGAGACGCTGGAGCGGCACGCCCCCGGCTGGAACCCGCCGCGCGTCGACCGCCCGGTGACGGGGCAGACCCACTGCCACCAGCACGCGGTCCTGGGTGACGCCGCCGACCGCCGGCTGCGCCGAAAGGCCGGACTCACCGGGGAACCGAGCGGCGGCTGCTGCGGGCTCGCCGGCGACTTCGGCTTCACCCGCGGTCACTACGACGTCTCGGCGGCCGTCGCGGAGGAACAGCTCCTGCCCGCGGTGCGGGAGGCCCCGGACGGCGCGGTGGTCCTGGCGGACGGCTTCTCCTGCCGCACCCAGCTGCAGCACCTGGCCGGCGTCCGGGGCAGGCACCTGGCCGAGGTGCTGGCGCAGGCGCTGGACGAGGACGGAGCGCCACAGGGGGAGCGGGCAGGGGAGTGAGGCGGCGGGGGTCTGTGGGGCGTTCGGGCCACGGGAGGGTGGACCCGAGTGTCTGAGCCGGGGGAGGGCCCGGGCCGCTCCTACGCTCGCGGGACCAGTCACTGCCCGTCGAGGGCCGCTGCTCGAAGGAGCCCGCGCATGAGCGTCCGCGTCCAGCCGATCACCCGCGACGAGCACCTCGCGTTCGTCGCGGGCCGCCCCTCCGCCAGCCACACCCAGATGCCGTCCTGGGGTGAGGTGAAGCCCGACTGGGAGGCGGAGAGCCTCGGCTGGTTCGACGGCGCCGGACAGCTCGTCGGTGCGGGCCTGGTGCTGTTGCGGCCCCTGCCCGGTCCGCGGCTGCCCGGCCTGCCGCGCCACTTCGCCTACCTGCCCGAGGGCCCCCTCCTGGACTGGCACGAACCGGGCCTGGAACGCCTGCTGGAGCCGATGCTGACGTACCTGAAGCGCCGGGGCGCCTTCGCCGTGCGCATGGGCCCCCCGGTCGTGGTGCGCCGCTGGAGCGCGGAGACGGTCAAGGCGGCCATCACCGACCCGGCCGCCCGGCGGCTGCGCGACGTACGGGCCACGTCGTACGAGACCCGGGCCGGACGGGTCGCGGACGTCCTGCGGCACATGGGCTGGCGGCAGACCCCGGCCGGCGAGGACGGCTTCGCCGCGGGCCAGCCCCGCCACGTCTTCCAGGTGCCGTTCGCCGGGCGGTCGCTGGAGGAGATCCACGACGGCCTCAACCAGCAGTGGCGGCGCAACATCAAGAAGGCGGACAAGGCCGGGGTGAAGGTCGTCCGCGGTGACCTGTCGGACCTGCCGGTCTTCCACGAGCTGTACACCGAGACCGCCGAACGGGACGGCTTCCTGCCGCGCCCGCTGCCCTACTTCGAGCGCATGTGGAACGCGCTCACCGCCGAACACCCCGACCGCATGCGGCTCTACCTCGCGTACCACGACGGGGAGGTGCTCGCCGCGGCCACCATGCTGACCGTCGGCGACCACGTCTGGTACTCCTACGGCGCCTCCACCGCCCGCCGCCGCGAGGTCCAGCCCAGCAGCGCCGTCCAGTGGCGCATGATGAGCGACGCGCACGAACTCGGCGCCGCCGTCTACGACCTGCGCGGCATCACCGACACCCTGGAGGAGTCCAGCCCGCTGCTGGGGCTGCTCCGCTTCAAGGTGGGCACCGGCGGCGAGGCCGTCGAGTACCTCGGCGAGTGGGACCACCCCCTCAACCGGCTGCTCTACAAGGCGTTCAGCCTGTATCTCGCCCGCCGCTGACGTCTCACAGCACAAGACAGAGGCAAAAAGGGTTCACGCACCTGACCCAGTCCATTACCCTGGACTGGACAGTGCATCGGGTTGTACGTTGAGTGCATCAGGGTGTACGCACCGCACACGAGCAGCACCCCGGCCCCCGCCCCCTCGAGCACAGGACCCGCCCGTGACCACCCCGGAGACCACCGCCCCACCCCAGTCCACGACCGGTGCCGCCGGCTCCCCGCCGGCCGGCCAGGGCCGCTTCGGCTCGCTCGGCCCCGTGGGCCTGGTGCTCGCGGGCGGGGTCTCCGTGCAGTTCGGCGCGGCGGTCGCCGTGACGCTGATGCCGAGGGCCGGGGCCCTCGGGGTGGTGGCACTGCGGCTGCTGGTGGCGGCGGTCGTCCTGCTGGTGGTCTGCCGGCCGCGGCTGCGCGGCCACTCCCGTGCCGACTGGGGCACGGTCGTCGTCTTCGGCGTCACCATGGCCGCGATGAACGGCCTCTTCTACCAGGCCGTCGACCGCATCCCGCTGGGCCCCGCCGTGACCCTGGAGGTCCTCGGTCCGCTCGCCCTGTCGGTCGTGGCCTCCCGCCGCGTGATCAATCTCGTCTGGGCGGCCCTCGCGCTCGCCGGCGTCTTCCTCCTCGGCGGGGGCGGCTTCAGCAGCCTCGACCCCACAGGTGCGGCCTTCGCCTTGGGCGCGGGTGCCATGTGGGCCGCCTACATAGTCTTCAGCGCCCGCACGGGCCGCCGCTTCCCCCAGGCCGACGGACTCGCCCTGGCCATGGCGGTCGGAGCGGTGCTGTTCCTGCCGCTCGGTCTCGCCGAGTCCGGTACGAAGCTGTTCGACCCGGTGACCCTGGGCCTGGGCGCGGCGGTCGCCCTGCTCTCCTCCGTCCTGCCCTACACCCTGGAGTTGCTGGCCCTGCGCCGCCTGCCCGCCTCCACCTTCGCGATCCTGATGAGCCTCGAACCGGCACTCGCCGCCGCGGCCGGCTTCCTCATCCTCGACCAGGCCCTCGCCGCCACCGAGGCCGCCGCGATCGCCCTCGTGATCGCCGCGAGCATGGGCGCGGTCCGCACCCAGGTGGGCCGCGGCCGCAAGAAGAGGGCGGCGCTGGAGAGCACGGCACTGGAGGGCTAGGCCCGCCCTCCCTCCCTCCGTCCGTCCGTCCGGCGTCCCGGTCGGCGGGCCCGCAGGGGTGGCATGCCCGACAGGGCCCGGCGCCCGGTGTGCCGGGCCGGGCAGATTTTCATGCAAGCACGCTTGATTGTTTCTCGCGCCGCTGCCATGCTCCTCAGCACGCCGCACCACCCCGCACACCGCCGTGCCCCGAGGGAGCGCCCGTGTCCGATCCGACGTCGGTGATCGACGCCCTGCGCGAGGAGAGCGAGGAGCTGGACGCGCTCGTCGCCGGGCTGAGCGCCCGGCGCTGGTCGCTCGCGACGCCCGCCCCCGGCTGGACCGTGGCCCACCAGATCGCCCACCTGGCCTGGACCGACCACTCGGCCCTGCTCGCGGTCACGGACCCCGGCGCCTTCCACACCCTGGTCGAGAAGGCGCTCACGGCCCCCGGCTCCTTCGTCGACGAGGGCGCCGAGGAAGGCGCCTCGCTCCCGCCCGCCGAGCTGCTCACCCGCTGGCGGGAGGGCCGCACGGCACTGGAGCAGGCCCTGCGGGCGGCCCCGGCCAAGACGCGGTTCCCCTGGTACGGCCCACCCATGTCGGCCGCCTCCATGGCGACGGCCCGGCTCATGGAGACCTGGGCCCACGGGCAGGACGTTGCCGACACCCTCGGTGTGGTGCGCCCACCCACAGACCGGCTGCGGCATGTGGCCTGGCTCGGGGTGCGGACCCGGGACTTCGCCTACGGCGCGCACGGACTGACCCCGCCCGCGGCACCCTTCCGCGTCGAACTCCTCGCGCCGTCGGGCGAGGTGTGGGCGTACGGCCCCGAGGACGCCCCGCAGCGCGTCACCGGACCCGCCGTCGACTTCTGCCTGCTGGTCACCCAGCGCGCCCACCGGGCCGCCCTGGCCCTGCGCGCCGACGGCCCCGACGCCGACCGCTGGCTGGACATCGCGCAGGCGTTCGCGGGACCACCGGGGGGCGGACGCCCGGCGCAGGAGGCCGGAGCGTGACGGGCGCCGGCACCGCAGCGCACCGGCGCGCCGGGCAGGGGGCGGCGCCATGACGGTCCTGCGCATCGGCAACGCCTCCGGGTTCTACGGCGACCGCTTCGACGCCGTGCGCGAGATGCTCACCGGCGGTGAACTGGACGTCCTCACCGGCGACTACCTCGCCGAGCTGACCATGCTGATCCTCGGCCGGGACCGGCTGAGGGACCCGGCCGCGGGATACGCCCGCACGTTCCTGAGGCAGTTGGAGGAGTGCCTCGGACTGGCCCTGGAACGGGGCGTCCGGATCGTCGCCAACGCGGGCGGTCTCAACCCGGCCGGGCTCGCCGACGATGTACGGGCCCTGGCGGACCGGCTGGGTCTGCCTGTGCGTGTCGCACATGTGGAGGGCGACGACCTCACCGCGGCCCACCCCGGGAGCCTCGCCGCCCACGCCTACCTCGGCGGCTTCGGCATCGCGGCCTGCCTGCGGGAGGGCGCCGACGTCGTGGTCACCGGGCGGGTCACGGACGCGGCCCTGGTCACCGGGCCCGCCGCCGCCCACTTCGGCTGGCGGCCCGGCGCGTACGACCGGCTCGCCGGCGCCGTGGTCGCCGGGCACGTGCTGGAGTGCGGCGCCCAGGCCACCGGCGGCAACTACGCCTTCTTCCGGGACGGCGACGTCCGCCGCCCCGGCTTCCCGCTCGCCGAACTCCACGAGGACGGCGGCTGCGTCATCACCAAGCACCCCGGCACCGGCGGCTTCGTCGACGTCGGCACCGTCACGGCCCAGCTGCTCTACGAGACGGCCGGCGCCCGGTACGCGGGGCCGGACGTCACCGCCCGGCTGGACACGGTCCGGCTCACGCCCGACGGGCCCGACCGGGTGCGGATCGAGGGCGTGCGCGGGGAGGCGCCGCCGCCCACCCTCAAGGTGGGGCGCAACCGGCTCGGCGGCTTCCGCAACGAGGTCGTCTTCGTGCTCACCGGACTGGACGTCGAGGCCAAGGCCGCCCTGGTCCTCGAGCAGCTGGAACCCGCCCTCGGCAAGGTCGCCGAGGCGCGCTGGGAACTCGCCCGCACCGACCGGCCCGACGCCGGCACGGAGGAGACGGCCAGCGCCCTGCTGCGGCTCGTCGTCCGGGACCCGGACCAGCAGGCCGTGGGGCGTGCCCTCAGCGGGGCCGCGGTGGAGCTGGCCCTGGCCAGCTACCCCGGCTTCCATGTGCTGGCCCCACCCTCCAAGGGCTCGCCCTATGGGGTGTTCGAGGATGTGTACGTCCCCCATGGGGCCGTCGACCATGTGGCCGTCCTCCATGACGGGCGCCGGATCAGCGTGCCGCCCCCGGAGGACACCCGGGCCCTCGAACCCGTACCGGAACCCGCGCTGCCCGAGCCGCTGCCGCCCGGGCCGCGCCGCCGGGCCCCGCTGGGGCTGCTCGCCGGGGCCCGCAGCGGAGACAAGGGCGGCAACGCCAACGTCGGCGTGTGGGTCCGCAGCGACGAGGCCTGGCGCTGGCTCGCGCACGAACTGACCACCGACCGGTTCCGGGAGCTGATCCCCGAGAGCCGCGAACTGACCGTCCGACGGCACGTGCTGCCGGCCCTGCGCGCCCTGAACTTCGTCGTCGAGGGGATCCTCGGCGCCGGCGTCGCCGCGCAGCACCGCTTCGACCCGCAGGCCAAGGCCCTCGGCGAATGGCTGCGCTCCCGCCACCTGGACATACCGGAGGCCCTGCTGTGACCGTCCTGACCTCCGCGCTCGACCCCCACGGGCCGGACTTCCGGGCCAACCGCGAGGCGATGCTCGACAAGCTCGCCGCTCTGGACGCCGAGCACGCCAAGGCCCTCGCGGGCGGCGGCGAGAAGTACGTCGCACGGCACCGGGCGCGCGGCAAGCTCCTCGCCCGCGAGCGCGTCGAACTGCTCCTGGACCCGGACACGCCCTTCCTGGAGCTGTCCCCGCTGGCGGCCTGGGGCAGCGACCACACCGTCGGTGCCTCCCTGGTCACCGGCATCGGCGTCGTCGAGGGCGTCGAGTGCCTCATCACCGCCAACGACCCGACCGTGCGCGGCGGGGCGAGCAACCCCTGGTCGCTGAGGAAGGCCCTGCGCGCCAACGACATCGCCCTGGCCAACCGGCTGCCCGTGATCAGCCTGGTGGAGTCCGGCGGCGCCGACCTGCCGTCCCAGAAGGAGATCTTCATCCCCGGCGGCGCCATCTTCCGCGACCTCACACGGCTGTCCGCCGCCGGCATCCCGACCGTCGCGGTCGTCTTCGGCAACTCCACCGCGGGCGGCGCCTACGTCCCCGGCATGTCCGACCACGTGATCATGGTCGAGGAGCGCGCGAAGGTGTTCCTCGGCGGCCCGCCCCTGGTGAAGATGGCGACCGGCGAGGAGAGCGACGACGAGTCCCTCGGCGGTGCCGCCATGCACGCGCGCGTGTCGGGCCTGGCCGACCACTTCGCCGTCGACGAGCCCGACGCCCTGCGCCAGGCCCGGCGCGTGGTCGCGCGCCTCAACCACCGCAAGGCGTACGGCGATCCGGGCCCGGCCGAACCGCCCGCCCACGACGCCGAGGAACTCCTCGGCATCGTCCCCGGCGACCTGAAGAGCCCCTTCGACCCGCGCGAGGTCATCGCCCGCATCGTCGACGCCTCCGACTTCGACGAGTTCAAGCCGCTGTACGGCACCAGCCTGACCACCGGCTGGGCCGCCCTGCACGGCTACCCGCTCGGCATCCTCGCCAACGCCCGGGGCGTGCTGTTCAGCGAGGAGTCGCAGAAGGCCGCCCAGTTCATCCAGCTCGCCAACCAGCGCGACATCCCCCTGCTCTTCCTGCACAACACCACCGGCTACATGGTCGGCAAGGAGTACGAGCAGGGCGGCATCATCAAGCACGGCGCCATGATGATCAACGCCGTCAGCAACTCGAAGGTCCCCCACCTGTCCGTGCTGATGGGCGCCTCCTACGGCGCCGGGCACTACGGCATGTGCGGCCGCGCCTACGACCCGCGCTTCCTGTTCGCCTGGCCCAGCGCCAAGTCGGCCGTCATGGGCCCGCAGCAGCTCGCGGGCGTCCTGTCGATCGTCGCCCGCCAGTCCGCCGCCGCCAAGGGACGGCCCTACGACGAGGAGGCCGACGCCGCGCTGCGCGCCATGGTCGAGCAGCAGATCGAGTCCGAGTCGCTGCCGATGTTCCTGTCCGGGCGGCTCTACGACGACGGCGTCATCGACCCGCGCGACACCCGCACCGTCCTCGGCCTGTGCCTCTCCGCGATCCACACCGCGCCCTACGAGGGCGCACGCGGCGGCTTCGGCGTCTTCCGGATGTGAGGAACCCCCAGTGATCACTTCTGTGCTCGTCGCCAACCGGGGCGAGATCGCCTGCCGTGTCTTCCGCACCTGCCGCGACCTGGGCATCCGCACGGTCGCCGTGCACTCGGACGCCGACGCGCGGGCCCTGCACACGCGCGTGGCCGACACGAGCGTACGGCTGCCGGGGGAGACACCCGCCGACACCTATCTGCGCGGCGACCTGATCGTGAAGGCGGCCCTCGCGGCCGGCGCCGACGCCGTGCACCCCGGCTACGGCTTCCTCTCCGAGAACGCCGCCTTCGCCCGGGCCGTGCGGGAGGCGGGCCTGATCTGGATCGGGCCGCCCCCCGAGGCCATCGAGGCCATGGCGTCCAAGACCCGCGCCAAGCAGCTCATGGGCATCGCACCGCTCACCGACGTCGCCGAGGACGACCTGCCCGTACTGGTCAAGGCCGCGGCGGGCGGCGGGGGCCGCGGCATGCGCGTCGTACGGCACCTCGCGGACCTGGACGCCGAACTCGCCGCCGCCCGGGCCGAAGCGGCCGCCGCCTTCGGCGACGGGGAGGTGTTCGTCGAGCCGTACCTCGAGAACGGCCGGCACGTCGAGGTGCAGATCCTCGCCGACACCCACGGCACCGTCCACGCGCTCGGCACCCGCGACTGCTCCCTCCAGCGCCGCCACCAGAAGGTCGTCGAGGAGGCCCCCGCCCCGGGCCTGTCCGACGCGCTCCGCCAGGAACTCGCCGACCTCGCCGTACGGGCCGCCCGAGCCGTCGACTACGCGGGAGCCGGCACGGTCGAGTTCCTCGTCGCGGGCGAACGCGCCCACTTCCTGGAGATGAACACCCGTCTCCAGGTCGAACACCCCGTCACCGAGGCCGTGTTCGGCATCGACCTGGTCGCCGAGCAGATCCGCGTCGCCGAGGGCCGTCCCCTGGCGGCCGATCCGCCCCGCGCTTCCGGCCACGCCGTCGAGGCCCGCCTGTACGCCGAGGACCCGGCGCGCGACTGGTCCCCGCAGACGGGCCGCCTGCACCGGCTCGCCGTGCCGGAGGGCGTCCGCCTGGACACCGGATACACCGACGGCGACGACATCGGCGTCCACTACGACCCGATGATCGCCAAGGTCGTGGCGCACGCCCCCACTCGCCCCGAGGCCCTGCGCCGGCTCGCCTCCGCCCTCGAACGCGCGGTGATCCACGGCCCCGTCACCAACCGCGACCTCCTGGTCGGCTCCCTGCGCCACCCCGAGTTCACCGCCGCCCGCATGGACACCGGCTTCTACGACCGCCACCTCACGGCCCTGACCGAACCGGCCCCGGACCCTTACGCCCCCCTGGCCGCCGCCCTCGCCGACGCCCACGGCCGCTCCCGCATCGGCGGCTGGCGCAACGTCCCCTCCCAGCCGCAGACCAAGCGCTACCTGATGGCCGGCGAGGAGCACGAGGTGCGCTACCGGTACGGCAGGCGGGGCCCGGAGGCGGACGGGGTGCGCGTGGTGCACGCCGACGCGAGACTGGTGATCCTCGAAGTGGACGGCGTGCGACGCCGGTTCGAGGTCTCCCGCCACGGCGACCGGGTGTACGTCGGCGCCACCGCCCTGACCGCCCTGCCCCGCTTCCCCGACCCCACCGCCCGGCACGCCCCGGGCTCCCTCCTGGCGCCCATGCCGGGCACGGTCGTCCGGGTCGCCGACGGCCTCACGGCCGGGACACCCGTGCAGGCCGGCGAACCCCTGCTCTGGCTGGAGGCGATGAAGATGCAGCACAAGATCACCGCCCCGGTGACGGGAACGCTGGCCGACCTGTGCGTCGCACCAGGGCAACAGGTCGAGCCGGGCGCTCTGCTGGCTGTGGTGAAGGAAGCCGGTTAGGGGCGCGGGGCTGTATCGATATGCGGCTCCGCCGCGTGAGCGCGACAAGCCACATCCGGCCCGCACCGAAAGGACTCCCCATGGACACCGAAGACCACAAGGCGCTCCGAGAAGCCGTCGCCGCCCTCGGCAAGCGCCACGGCCCCGGAGGCGAACCCGACCGACTCTGGTCCGACGCAGGCAAACTCGGCTACCTCGGAGTCAACCTCCCCGAGGAGTACGGAGGCGGCGGGAGAGGAATCTCCGAACTCTCCATCGTCCTGGAAGAACTGGGCGCCGCCGGCTGCCCCCTCCTCATGCTGGTGGTCTCACCCGCCATCTGCGGCACGGTCATCGCCCGCTTCGGCACCGACGCCCAGAAGCGGGAGTGGCTGCCCGGCCTGTCCGACGGCACCCGCCGCATGGCCTTCGGCATCACCGAACCCGACGCCGGCTCCAACAGCCACCGCATCACCACCACCGCACGCCGCGACCGGGACACCGGCGGCTGGATCCTCACCGGCCGCAAGGTCTTCATCTCCGGCGTCGACATCGCCGACGCCACCCTGATCGTCGGCCGCACCGAGGACGCCCGCACCGGCCGCCTCAAGCCCTGCCTGTTCATCGTGGAGCGCGACACCCCCGGCTTCACCCGCCGCCCCATCGATATGGAACTCCACGCGGCGGAGAAGCAGTTCGAACTCGTCCTGGACGACGTACGCCTGCCCGCCGACGCCCTCGTCGGTGGGGGCCCCTCCCACGCCTTCGGCAGTGGGGGAGAGGACACGGGCCTGCTCCAGCTGTTCGCCGGCCTCAACCCCGAACGCATCATGACGGCCGCCTTCGCGATCGGCATGGGCCGCCACGCCCTCGACACGGCCGTCCGCTACGCCCGCGACCGCACCGTCTGGAACGCGCCCATCGGCGCCCACCAGGCCATCGCCCACCCCCTCGCCCAGGCGCACATCGACCTCGAACTGGCCCGCCTGATGATGCAGAAGGCCGCCCACCTCTACGACACCGGCGACGACATCGGCGCCGGAGAGGCCGCCAACATGGCCAAGTACGCCGCCGGGGAAGCCTGCGTCAAGGCCGTCGACCAGGCCGTCCACACCCTCGGCGGCAACGGCCTCACCCGCGAGTACGGCCTGGCCCGGCTGATAACGGCCGCGCGCGTGGCTCGTATCGCACCGGTGAGCCGGGAGATGATTCTCAACTACGTCTCCCACCAGACCCTGGGCCTGCCCAAGTCGTACTGAGACGGCCCGCGCCGCGAGGAGGAACCCGCCATGTTCCGCAGCGAGTACGCAGACGTCCCGCCCGTCGACCAGCCCATCCACGACGCCGTCCTGGCCCGGGCCGCCGAGTTCGGCGCCACCCCCGCCCTGATCGACGGCACCGACGGCACCACCCTCACGTACGAGCAGGTGGACCGGTTCCACCGGCGCGTCGCCGCCGCCCTCGCCGAGACCGGGGTCCGCAAGGGCGACGTCCTCGCCCTGCACAGCCCCAACACCATCGCCTTCCCGACCGCCTTCTACGCCGCCACCCGCGCCGGCGCCACCGTCACCACCGTGCACCCGCTCGCCACCGCCGAGGAGTTCGCCAAACAGCTCACGGACTGCGCCGCCCGCTGGATCATCACCGTCTCACCGCTGCTCGGCACCGCCCGGCGCGCCGCCGAACTCGCGGGCGGCGTACGGGAGATCTTCGTGTGCGACAGCGCCACCGGCCACCGCTCCCTGATCGACATGCTGGCCTCCACGGCCCCCGAACCGCACGTCCCCATCGACCCCGGCGAGGACGTCGCCGCCCTGCCCTACTCCTCCGGCACCACCGGCACACCCAAGGGCGTCATGCTCACCCACCGGCAGATCGCCACCAACCTCGCCCAGCTCCACCCCGCGATCCCCGCCGGCCCCGGCGAACGCGTCCTCGCCGTCCTGCCGTTCTTCCACATCTACGGCCTCACCGCCCTGATGAACGCCCCCCTGCGGCAAGGCGCCACGGTCGTCGTCCTGCCCCGCTTCGACCTCGAACAGTTCCTCGCGGCCATCCAGAACCACCGCATCACCGCGCTCTACGTCGCCCCGCCCATCGTCCTGGCCCTGGCCAAACACCCGGCCGTCGCCCAGTACGACCTGTCGTCGCTGCGCTACATCATCAGCGCCGCCGCCCCCCTGGACGCCCGCCTGGCCGCCGCCTGCTCCGCCCGCCTCGGCCTGCCGCCCGTCGGCCAGGCCTACGGCATGACCGAACTCTCGCCCGGCACCCACGTCGTCCCCCTGGACGCCATGCGCGACGCCCCGCCCGGCACCGTCGGCAAGCTCGTCGCCGGCACCGAGATGCGCATCGTCTCCCTCGACGACCCCGCTAAGGACCTCCCCGCCGGCGCATCCGGCGAGATCCTCATCCGCGGACCACAGATCATGAAGGGCTACCTCGACCGCCCCGACGCCACCGCCGCCATGATCGACCCCGACGGCTGGCTGCACACCGGCGACGTCGGCCACGTCGACGACGAGGGCTGGCTGTTCGTCGTCGACCGCGTCAAGGAACTCATCAAGTACAAAGGCTTCCAGGTGGCCCCCGCCGAACTCGAAGCCCTCCTCCTCACCCACCCGGGCGTCGCCGACGCCGCCGTCATCGGCACCTACGACGACGACGGCAACGAGACCCCGCACGCCTACGTCGTCCGCCAGCCCACCGCCGCCCTCACCGAGGCGGACATCATGCTGTACGTCGCCGAACGCGTCGCCCCCTACAAGCGGGTCCGCCGCGTCACCTTCACCGCCGGCATCCCCCGCGCCGCCTCCGGCAAGATCCTGCGACGACAGCTCAGGGAGCGCACATGAGCCTCGTGACCCGCACACGCACCCGCGCCGTGGACACCCTCACCCTCGACTCACCGGCCAACCGCAACGCCCTGTCCGCCGCCCTCGTCACCGAACTGGCCGACGCCCTCACCGACGCCGGCGAGGACGACGCCGTCCGCGCCGTCGTCCTCACCCACACCGGCAACACCTTCAGCGCCGGCGCCGACCTGAAGGACCCCCCGCGCCCCGAGGCCCTCGTCGCCCTCCTGCGCCAGATCGTCGAACTGCCCACACCCGTGATCGCCCGCGTCACCGGACACGTCCGCGCGGGCGGCCTCGGCCTCCTGGCCGCCTGCGACATCGCCGTCGCCGCCACCACCGCCACCTTCGCCTTCACCGAGGTCCGCATCGGCGTCGCCCCCGCCGTCATCTCCCTGCCGCTCCTGCCCCGCGCCGACCCGCGCGCCCTGGCCCGCCACTACCTCACCGGCGAACCCTTCGACGCCGCCGAAGCGACCGCGGCCGGCCTGCTCACCACCCACGCCGACGACGTCGACACGGCCCTCACCCCCATGCTCGACGGCCTGCGCAGATCCGCCCCCGACGCCCTGACCGAGACGAAACGGCTGCTCACGGCTAGGGTGCTGGAAGCCTTCGACCGGGACGCGGAACACCTCACCGCGCTCTCGGCCCGGCTGTTCTCCTCCGCACCGGCACGCGAGGGGATGACGGCCTTCCTCGAACGACGGGATCCGGCATGGGTGGTGTGAGCGCGGTCGACCGTGCGGAGAGAGTCCCCAAGCAGGACCGCAGCCGGGCCACCCGGCAGCGGCTCCTGGAGGCCGCCGTGGCCTGCCTCGCCGAACACGGCTGGGCCGGATCCACCGTCTCCGTGGTCGCCGAACGCGCCGGCGTCTCCCGCGGCGCCGCCCAGCACCACTTCCCCACCCGCGAGGACCTCTTCACGGCCGCCGTCGAGTACGTCGCCGAGGAACGCTCCACCGCCCTGCGCGCCCTCTTCCCCGACGGCGCGACGGGCGACCGCCGCGCCGTCGTCGCCGCCCTGGTCGACCTCTACACCGGCCCCCTGTTCCGCGCGGCCCTCCACCTGTGGGTCGCCGCCTCCAACGAGGACCAGCTGCGCCCGCGCGTCACCGAACTCGAATCCCGGGTCGGCCGCGAGACCCACCGCATAGCCGTCGACCTCCTCCGCGCCGACGAAACCGTCCCCGGAGTCCGCGAGACCGTCCAGGGCCTGCTCGACATGGCCCGGGGCCTCGGCCTCGCCAACCTCCTCACCGACGACGCCCCCCGCCGGGAACGCGTGGTCACCCAATGGGCCGGCGTCCTGGAGGAGGCGCTGGGCTGAGCGGGGCCGACAGCACGCACCCCCACCCTCACGGGCTCAGGCGTTCCACCCGCCAGCTGCCGTCCGGCTGCCCCACGTAGCGCAGGCGGTCGTGCAGGCGGTTCTCGCGCCCCTGCCAGAACTCCACCGTCTGCGGCGCCACCCGGAAACCGCCCCAGCGCGGGGGCACCGGCACCTGCTCGCCCTCCGGGTAGCGCGCGGCCAGCTCCGCGTACGCCGCGTCGATGTCCGCCCGCGTGGAGACCACCGACGACTGGGCGCTGGCCCACGCCCCCAGCTGGGAACCGTGCGGCCGGCTCCGGAAGTACGCCGCCGTCTCGTCCCGCCCGGTCCGCCGCGCCACCCCCGACACGATCACCTGCCGCGCCATCGGATGCCAGGGGAACAGCAGCGAGACGTACGGGTTCTGCGCCAGGTCACGCGCCTTGCGGGAGTCGTAGTTCGTGTAGAAGACGAAACCCTGCTCGTCGAAGTGCTTCAGCAGGACCGTGCGGGAACCGGGCCGCCCCTCGGCGTCGGCCGTCGAGACCACCATCGCGTTCGGCTCGAACAGCCCGCCCTCGGTCGCGGCCTGCCGGAACCAGCGCGCGAACTGCTCCACGGGGTTCGCGGCCAGCTCGCTCTCGGCGAGCCCGTCGGCCCGGTACTGCTTGCGCATCGAGGCCAGATCGAAAGGGGCGGCGTCACGGTCGGTCACCCGGTCATCTTGCCGTACGGACGGTGTCCTTCGTCACTGCATGGCACTCAGTGCCGCGACCCCTCCCCAATCGTGACACCCGGGGATATCGTTTCCGTGCCGTTGCGGTTGGATGACCGCCGACCGCACGGGGCATCACAGGGGGACCGGCCGGGACCGCGAGTCGCCGCACACGGACCGCGTATCCCTCGGACGGTCAACCGCCCGCCAGCCGACCGACTCGGTGTGTTCGGCCCACCCCGCAGCGCACCATCTGTCACTCACACACCAGGAGCCGCCTGATGTCCGACTTCGTACCCGGGCTCGAAGGAGTCGTCGCGTTCGAGACGGAGATCGCCGAACCGGACAAGGAGGGCGGCGCCCTCCGCTACCGGGGCGTCGACATCGAGGACCTCGTCGGCCACGTCTCCTTCGGCAACGTCTGGGGCCTGCTCGTCGACGGAGCCTTCAACCCCGGCCTGCCGCCCGCGGAACCCTTCCCCATCCCCGTCCACTCCGGGGACATCCGCGTCGACGTCCAGTCCGCGCTGGCCATGCTCGCCCCCGTCTGGGGCCTCAAACCCCTCCTCGACATCGACGCCGAGCAGGCCCGGGCGGACCTCGCCCGCGCCGCCGTCATGGCCCTGTCCTACGTCGCCCAGTCCGCGCGCGGCCAGGGCCTGCCCATGGTCCCGCAGCGCGAGATCGACAAGGCCCAGTCCGTCGTCGAACGCTTCATGATCCGCTGGCGCGGCGAGCCCGACCCCAAGCACGTCGCGGCCGTCGACGCCTACTGGACCAGCGCCGCCGAACACGGCATGAACGCCTCCACCTTCACCGCCCGGGTCATCGCCTCCACCGGCGCCGACGTCGCCGCCGCCCTGTCCGGCGCCGTGGGCGCCATGTCCGGCCCCCTCCACGGCGGCGCCCCCTCCCGCGTCCTCGGCATGATCGAGGAGATCGAACGCACCGGCGACGCCGAGGCCTACGTCAAGAACGCCCTCGACAAGGGCGAACGCCTCATGGGCTTCGGCCACCGCGTCTACCGCGCCGAGGACCCCCGCGCCCGCGTCCTGCGCCGCACCGCCCGCGAACTGGGCGCCCCCCGCTTCGAGGTCGCCGAGGCCCTGGAGAAGGCGGCCCTGGCCGAACTCCACGCCCGCCGCCCCGACCGCGTCCTCGCCACCAACGTCGAGTTCTGGGCGGCCATCGTCCTGGACTTCGCCGAGGTCCCGGCGCACATGTTCACGTCGATGTTCACCTGCGCCCGCACGGCCGGCTGGTCCGCCCACATCCTGGAGCAGAAGCGCACCGGCCGCCTGGTCCGCCCCTCGGCCCGCTACGTCGGCCCGGGCAGCCGCAACCCCCGCGAGATCGAGGGCTACGGCGACATCGCCCACTGACCCCGGCCCGTCTCCCTCCTACGGCCCCATCCGCTCCCCGGGTGGGGCCGCACCCGTGCCGCCCCCCGCCAGCAGGTCGAGCTCCTCACCGACAGCGGCCCGCAGCGCGTCGTGCCGCTCCCCGAGCGCGTACCGCTCCTCGTGCCACATCCGCCGCGGATAGAGCCACACGGGCCGCCGTACGAGGGCCGCCGGCTCCCAGTCGTAGCGCGGCCACACATGGGCGTGCAGGAACGGGTCGGTGTTCCCCAGGATCTCCAGATTCACCCGCCGGAACCCCGGCTCCAGCCGCCGGCAGGCCCGCTCGACGGCCTCCCCGAGCCGGTCCATGCCCTCCAGGAACGCCAGGCGCCTGCCGCGCGGCAGCTCCGACAGCCGCTGCACCGCGGGATCGTCGGTCAGCAGCACCGAGTAGCCCGGCAGGAACTGCACGTCCCCGATCACCGCGAACCCCGCCTCCAGCCTGCGCAGCACCGTGGGGTTCCCACCCCGCAGAGCACTGCCGACCCGATCGGAACGCCACGCACCGGTCACGATCACACCCCCCGAGAACGCCGGGAACACCGAGAACGCAGACGACCCGCGAGTCTGGTTCCTCCAGCGGAGGAGCCGGCCGGACGTACCGGCGACTCGCGGGTCGGGTGACTGCCTGAGATTGGGCCGGCTGCGCGCTTCGATCACACGCTGGTCCGGCACCGCACTGAGTGTGGTGACGAGCCGCTAGCCCGCAGCCACCTCACGCGTCCGGGATTCATACATTCTCCGGATCACCTCCTTTCGGTGTGAGCCACACACTAGGAACCGCTCGGCCACCGATCAACCCATTTTCCGAGAGATTGACCCGACCGCTTCGCACCGCATGCCCCATGTGTATCCGTCGCCCCGTTGCAGGAGGCGAAGGCGCAGGTGGGAGACGTCGATCGGTCCTGCGGACGTACTGACCCTGTGTTGCCCCCTGGCTCGGACCGAGACCCTCCCGCTCCAGGTCCCGGCCCGGGTGCCGGTGGGCAGGACCGCCCGTACGAGGTCACCCGTGGCGTACCCGAAGTGTTGTTTGGCGCGCGTCCGCAGCAGACGCGGGAAACCGTGTCTGTCCGGCGTCGTACGGGCGTAGGAGCCGCGCCCGGTAGCCGAGGCCGTGAGCGTCTGCCGCGGAACCCTCACGATCCGATCGCCGGACGCGTGATCCAGGGGTCCCACACAGAGCGCGTCCAGGGTGTGCGTCTTGTCCAGGCCCATGGCGACGCGGTTGGCGCTGGTGAGCCTGCCGGTCCACGTCCGGACGGGTCTACCGAGGGTGACCAGGGCAGTGGCGAGCTGCCGCTGGGTGGCGTTCATGGCGGCGGCGTCATCCAGCGGTGCACCGAGCTGGGGGAGGAGCAGCGCGAGACGGTCGGGACGGTGCGCCAGGAAAAGCCGCACAGGCAGCGCGCCCTTGGCCCGGTTGCACGGAACGCAGGCCGCGACCAGGTTGGACCACCGGTGTGAGCCCCCTCGGCTACGGGGCCGGACGTGTTCGACGTTCAGCGGCACACCGGACGTACCGCAGTAGGCGCAAGCCCCGCTCCACGCCGCCCGCAGGCGGCCGCGCACCGTGTTCCCTGCCTGGGGACCGCGCCCATGCCCGGGGTCGTGTGGAGAGCCGCTGGTGCTGAGCGCGCGGGTGTCGAACGCGGCGCGCTCCATGTGGATCTCCCTGATGGGCGCCCAGTCGCACAGCCGACCGGCCAGCGAGAAAGTCGTCTCGACCCGGTGGCGCAGCGAGGGGGGCAGCAGGCCCGCCCGTCGAGCGCGGTTGCCCGACCGGGGCGAGCGGTACCGGAGATTGGCCCTGCGTCTGCGGCGCCGGTATCCCGCGCGCTGCCTCATGCTTGCGCGGATCCGGTCACCCCGGTGCCGTAGCTCGACGGCCAGCAGACCGCGCCGGACGGTGACGTTGCCGCCGTGATCACCCCGCTCCGTCTTCTCGTCGGTGAGTGCGAGGCCGGTGCCCTTGGAACCGGGGTCGACGCGCAGCTGCACTCCTTCGACCACCGACGCGTCACGGGTGCGATCCCGCAGACGGATCACGAAGGGAACGTGGCGCACGACGGCCGCCCGCCCTCTGTGCAGCAGTTCACGCGCGCGAGCGGGGTGGCAGGGCATGAGCGGTCGGCCCTCCCGGGACAACACGAGGACCCTGCTCGCACCGGCGCCGCCCGGGTAGGGTCGCGCGACGTGGTCCGCAGGGGGAGCGTCACCGCTCCCGGTCTCTGCCGCACGCGCTGCCGGAACAGCGCTCTCGGCGTGACGCCGGCGGACTGCGGTGCCGCGTCCGCCGGTCTCCCCTCGCCCAGGTTCCCTGCCGGTGCCCCGCCCGCCGGCGGGGAGTCCGTGAGCCGTTTCGTCCCTGCTCCCGGGGGTGTCTGCTCTCACGGATTCCAGAGCAGGCTGCTGAGGAAGCACAGCCTGGTGGGTCGGCTCGCCCACAGGAAACGTAGTCATCGGTCGCACCTGCCTGATCCGCCGGATCGTGATGACTGGGGCTGGTCACCCGCGGCCGCACGGCCTGGGAGCGAGTGACCTCCCTTCTCGAGTACGCCACCGAACGTAGCCGCCCAGGCTGCTCGGACGGGCCCGGGAAGCCGTGAAATCGCCCGTTGGTGCGAAGGAAGGGCTTTCGTCGTCTTCGTGGCCGGTCCTCTGCTACTCGTACGCGGCGCTTCCCGGGGCGCCGGGCCGCCGTACGCCATGGACGCATGGCTCATCCCCGCCCTAGCGTTCGGGACATGACGCAGCGGTGGGCGATCGGCAGTGGGTCCGTGTTCGAGGAGCGGATCGGGTATGCCCGGGCCGTGGTGGACGGGGACCGGGTGCATGTGTCGGGGACGACCGGGTTCGACTACGCGGACATGACGATCTCGGACGACGTCGTCGAGCAGGCGGAGCAGTGTCTGCGGAACATCGGGGCGGCCCTCGCGGAGGCCGGGGCCTGCTTCGCGGACGTCGTGCGGGTGCGGTACCTGCTGCCCGTCCGGGAGGACTTCGAGCCCTGCTGGCCGGTGCTGCGCAGGTACTTCGGGGAGGTGCGGCCGGCGGCGACGATGCTCGTGTGCGGGCTGGCCGATCCGCGGATGCGGATCGAGATCGAGGTGGAGGCCCGGCGCGGCAGCGGCTGCGGGGTCCCGCCGTCGATCGGCTGACGGCCGAGGCGGTCCGCGGGGGCGGTGCCCGGGGCGTTGACGTGGGGATTGCCGCCGTACAACGATTCCCTCAATGTTGTGGGAACTCGATGTGCGCCCGGTCACGTTCCAGTTGAATGATTGCAAGGAGCGAACCGACGTGCCGTGCGTGCGGACGCAGCCTGCAGGGGGTCCAGGTGAGTGCTTCCCGGCGTAGTGGGACCACCGACGAGCTGGGGCCCGACGAGCCCGGGCGGGACGGTTCGGACGGGTCCGATCTGCTCGCCGCGCTGCTGGACGGGATGGACGCGGCGCTGTGCGCGTTCGACGCCGACGGGGTCGTGACGCACTGGAACCGCGAGGCCGAGCGGATCCTCGGCTGGAGCGCGGAGGAGGCCGTCGGGCGGCGTGGGCTGGCCGGCTGGGCGGTGCGCAGCGCGGACGCCGAGGAGGTCGAGAGCCGGCTGCTGTCGGTCATGCACGCGCCGGGGCGGCAGGTGCACGAGTTCGCGCTGCTGACGAAGGACGGCGGCCGGGTGCTGGTGCGCACGCAGTCGGCGGCGGTGCGGGGGCCGGACGGGAAGCCGGCGGGGGTGTACTGCGCGTTCAGCGAGGTGCACACGCAGATCGACCTGGAGCGGTCGATCGCGCTGAGCGAGGCGCTGTTCGAGGACGCCGGCTGGGGTGTGGTGCTGGTCGACGCCGATCTGCGGCCGGCCGTGGTGAACGCGCACGCGGCCCGGGCGCTGGGCAGGGGCCGTACGTCGGTGCTGGGCCGGCCGCTCGGGGAGCTGCTGGCGCAGGGTGTGGAGGAGCTGGAGAGCGCGCTGCAGCACGTGCTGGCCCAGGGGGCGCCGCCCGAGCCGGCCGAGGTGTGGGTGAGTGTGCGGTCGCCGGAGGGCGAGCGGCGGCGGTGCTGGCGCAGCGGTTTCCTGCGGCTGGCGTCGCCGTTGGCGGAGGAGCCGGTGCCGTTGGGTGTGGGCTGGCTGTTCCAGGACGTGACGGAGTCCAAGCAGGCGGAGCAGGAGGCGTCGCTGCTGAGGTTCCGCGCGCAGCAGCTGCACCGGGCGTCGCGGGCTGCGGCGGAGTGCGAGGACCCGGGGGAGGCGGCCACGGTGCATCTGGACTTCGCCCTGGCCGGGTTCGCCGACCACGCGTTGATCGACCGGGTCGCGGACGACGGGTCGTCGGCCGGTGCGCGGAGCGGCGTGCAGGACGAGGGGCCGGTGCGGCTGGTGCGGGTGGCGGCCACGCCCTCCGGGGCGCCGGGTCCGAGCAGGCTCTCCGGCCGTGCGGGGATGCCCGTGCGGTATGCCGAGGGGCATCCGGCGTTGCAGTGTGTGGAGCGGATGGGTGCGCTGCGCGCGAGTGCGGGGGCCGTGGGGCCGGAGGAGGCGCGGGCGTGGGCGGTGTCCCGGCAGTGGCCGCCGGACGCGGTGCACGCGCTGTGCGCGGTGCTGCGCAGCCGGGGGCGGACGCTGGGGGTGGTGACGTTCCTGCGGGGCGCGGGCCGCAGCGCCTTCGAGCGTGCGGACGCGATGTACGCGGAGGATGTGGCGGTACGGATCGCCACGGCCCTGGACCTGGCGGAACTGACGGGCCGGGGCTGAGCCGGCCCCTGCCCCGAAGCCCGGGCCGGGCCTCACGGCTCAGTGGCGGTAGAAGATCCGGTCGGCGTACTGCTCCATGACGCGGGCGTTCCAGTCGTGGCCCCCGTCGACGTTGCCGGAGCGGAG
The DNA here is from genome assembly GCF_055567995.1 of Streptomyces sp. NPDC026246. Classification (NCBI taxonomy): domain Bacteria; kingdom Bacillati; phylum Actinomycetota; class Actinomycetes; order Kitasatosporales; family Streptomycetaceae; genus Streptomyces; species Streptomyces sp. NPDC026246. The sequence goes on from NZ_JBVHPJ010000009.1 coordinate 27,148, forward strand.
CAGCGGGGGTTCGATGCCGCGGTCGGCGAGGGCGGTGGCGGTGGTGGCCATGACGGCCTGGAGGAGGGCCGAGGTGACGACCGTGGAGGCGGGGGCGAAGGGCGCGGGGATGGCGTCGTGGGTGAGTTCGGCGTCCCCGACGGGGATCCGCGAGTCGAGGACCAGGTCGCAGTGGTCCTTGAGGTACGTGCCCGAGCTGTGCCGGGAGGTGGTCTGGGAGGCGTAGGCCACCGAGGTCACGCCGATGACCGTCACGCCGAGGGTGCGGGCGTGCTGGGCCATCTCGACGGGGAGGGCGTTGCGGCCGGACAGCGAGATGATCAGCAGGGCGTCGCCCGCGCGGAGCGGGGAGCTGTCGAGGACGGCGGTGGCGAGGCCGTCGACGCGTTCGAGGGCGGAGCCGAGCGGAGCGGGCATGACGTCGACGCCGACGGCGCCCGGCACGACGAGCAGGTTCATCAGGGCGAGGCCGCCGGCGCGGTAGACGAGGTCCTGTGCGGCGAGGGAGGAGTGCCCGGCGCCGAAGGCGAAGAGCCGGCCGCCGCTCGCGACGGTGTCGGCGAGGAGGGTTCCTGCGGCGGTGATGCCGTCGGCCTCCTCGTCGCGGATCGTGCGCAGCAGGTCGATCGCGGCGTCGAGGAACTGGTCGGCCGGCGCGCGGTCGCTCATGAAGGGTCCCTTCCGGCTGGCCCGTCGGTTGTGTCGCGCATCACGGTGCGGTCTGGACCAGTGCGGTGTCAATACGGCCGGGTGCGGGGTGCGGGGTGCGGGGTGCCGAGGGCCCGGCGCGGGTCGTGGTGGGCGGCCGAGCGGTGGGAGCGGGGCCGTACCCTGCCGAGGGGGTGGGTAACCGCGTGTAACCCCTGGCTTCTTCCGGCTTTGCCTCCCGCGGCACGGTTGTCGGTGGTATCCGGCAGAATTGGAGGCAGGGCCAGCGCACACGCCGGTGAGCTGTCCAGCCTCCGGCAGATCTCATTCGAGGGGCACGTATGTCCGGACTGATCGACACCACGGAGATGTATCTCCGCACCATCCTCGAGCTGGAGGAAGAGGGTGTGGTCCCCATGCGCGCCCGTATCGCCGAGCGGCTCGACCAGAGCGGGCCGACGGTGAGCCAGACCGTGGCGCGGATGGAGCGGGACGGTCTGGTGTCCGTGGCGAGCGACCGGCATCTGGAGCTCACGGACGAGGGGCGCCGGCTGGCCACGCGCGTGATGCGCAAGCACCGCCTGGCCGAGTGCCTGCTCGTGGACGTGATCGGTCTGGAGTGGGAGCAGGTCCACGCGGAGGCGTGCCGCTGGGAGCACGTGATGAGCGAGGCGGTGGAGCGCCGCGTGCTGGAGCTGCTGCGGCACCCGACGGAGTCGCCGTACGGCAACCCCATCCCGGGCCTGGAGGAGCTGGGCGAGAAGGACGGCGCGGATCCGTTCCTGGACGAGGGCATGGTGTCGCTGGCCAGCCTGGACCCGGGCGCGGAGGGCAAGACGGTCGTGGTGCGGCGGATCGGTGAGCCGATCCAGACGGACGCGCAGCTGATGTACACGCTGCGGCGGGCGGGCGTGCAGCCCGGCTCGGTGGTGAGCGTGACGGAGTCGGCGGGCGGGGTGCTGGTCGGCAGCGGTGGTGAGGCGGCCGAGCTGGAGTCGGACGTGGCCTCGCACGTGTTCGTGGCGAAGCCCTGAGCGGTCGCGGGCCGGCCCGGGCCCACTGAGCGGCGGGCCCCCGGGGGATGCCCGCGGCTCACCCCGACCGCGCTGGCGGCACCCGTGGCGGCCCCGGCGTGGGGTCGGAGCACAGGCGTGGTGGCATGGCCACGGCGGCTCCGCCAGATCGGCGTGGTCCATGACCACGGCGGCTCGGTACGCCGGGCGTGGGGGCCCGGCCCGGTCCCCTACGCCGGGCGTGGTCGCCCGGCCCGGTCCCCACGCGCTGGGTGGCTGCCCCTCCGTCGCCCCTGGGGGCGCCGTGGCGTGGCGCGATCTTTGCCCGTTCTCGTCCGTAGTCCGTCGAAGGGCAGCGCTCGCCCGCTTCCCGTGCGACGCTGTGGCGTGAGGCATATGACCTGAGGGCTCTTGGCCGCGGTCTGACAGCGATGTCGCCCGGCCGGGGAGGGGGCGGGAGGATGTGCCGGCGGAACGTGGAGAGCCCCGGCGCCGTGCGGCGCCGGGGCTTGTCCTCCCCTGGTCTGACCCGGAGCCCCGAGCTCTCAGGGTCATTCCCTCGGACCGTTTTTCCCCGAGCGGTCCGCCCCCCGCTGAAGATCTCCCCTGGAAGACGGCGATCAATCCCCGGGGACGGTCACTCGATTGAGGGGTGTTGGCCGCCGGACGGCCATTCTCGAAAGCGCATTCGATAGTCTGCGGACGGCGCGCGGCACGGGTGCAGGGGCAGTGGCGTGGGGCGCCGTGCGGGGCAGAAGGCACAGCAGGCAGAACACGGTTCACAGGATCGAACCGGCCGATCGGGCCGGGGTCCGAGCGAGGCTTGGGGGGTGCCAGGACATGGCGCGACGCATCGACGTGACCGGGACGGGTGGCGTACGCCTCGCGGCCTGGGAGTTCGGCGACCCGCCCAAGCCGGATCCGGCCGGCGCGGCCCCGGACGCGCAGGGCGCGCATCCCGTCCAGGACGGTTCCCCGGGCGTGCTGTTACTGCACGGTCTGATGGGCCGTGCCTCGCACTGGGCGGCCACCGCCCGCTGGCTCTCCGAGCGTCACCGCGCGGTCGCCCTCGACCAGCGTGGCCACGGCCGCAGCGACAAGCCCCCGCAGGGGTCGTTCACCCGCGACGCCTACGTCGACGACGCCGAGGCCGCCCTGGAGCAGCTCGGGCTCGCCCCGGTCGTCCTGATCGGCCACGCCATGGGCGCGCTGACCGCCTGGCAGCTCGCCGCCCGGCGTCCCGACCTGGTCCGCGGCCTGATCATCTGCGACATGCGGGCCTCCGCGCTCGGCGCCGCCTCCCAGCGGGAGTGGGACCAGTGGTTCCAGTCCTGGCCGCTGCCGTTCGCCACCCTCGCCGACGTCCGCAAGTGGTTCGGCGAGGACGACCCCTGGGTGGAGCGGCCCAACCCGGCCCGGGGCGAGTTCTACGCCGAGGTGATGGCCGAGTCCCCGGACGGCTGGCGCCCGGTCTTCGACCCCGAGCAGATGCTCCGCTCCCGCGAGACGTGGGTGTACGACGCGCACTGGGAGGAGCTGGCGCAGGTGCGGTGCCCGGCGCTGGTGGTGCGGGGTCTGGACGGCGAGCTGGGCCGCGCGGAGGCCCAGGAGATGGTCCGGGTCCTGCCCCGCGGCCAGTACGCGGAGGTCGCCGACGCCGGCCACCTGGTCCACTACGACCAGCCGGAGGCCTGGCGGGCCGCGATCGAGCCGTTCCTGGACTCGCTCACCACGCCCTGAAGCGCCCCCGCCGGGACCTCAGCCGCCGGCCGCGCCTCACCCCTTGCTGACCGCCGTCAGGATCTCCGGCAGGCGCCGGGCCGTGCGCGGAGCGGCCAGGCGCAGCCCCGCCGCCGTGAGCGCGGCCCCGTACGCCGTGCCGGCCGGCAGCAGCAGCCAGGCGTAGGCGTCGCCGTCGGCGCTGATGTTCAGCCAGATCATGAGCGCGATGACCGGGGCGCACAGCAGGGCGGCGGCCACCATCCCGCCGAAGATGGAGATCCAGGCGAGCCCGGTCTGCCCGGGGGCGACGTTCTTGTACCCCTCCTGCGGGATGGAGTACGGGAAGCGGGCGGAGGTCCACGCCCCGGTGGCGAGCATCGCGCCGAGCAGCGCGAAGGACAGCCCGAGCGCTTCGGGCAGCCGCCGCCAGTCGCCGAGCATGGCCGTGGTCAGGACCGTCACGAGGGTGGCGTACGGCAGGGTGATCAGCAGCAGCGCGTAGGCGCGGGCGCGCAGTTCGACGAGGGCGTCGCGGGTCGAGGAGATCGTCATGGCGACGATCCAGAACGCGGAGGTGTCCTGCCCGAACTGGTTGTACATCTGGATGCCGAGCATCCCGGCGGCGAAGCACGCGAAGTACACCGAGCCGGTGCCCTGCCAGGCGTTGAACACCGGCACGATCAGCCCGATGGCCAACGAGGTCACCCAGGCGGCCTTGGTCTTCGGGTCGCGCCACACGTACCGGAGGCTGCGCTCCATGACGGTGCCCGTGCGGCCCGCCGGCAGCAGCCGGGCCAGGCCGGTGGAGGTCCGCTCGCGGGCGGCGGAGTCGGCGGCCGGCAGGGTCGATCCGTCCGGCGAGGTCATCAGCCGGGTCAGATGCCGCGACCAGAGAGCGAGCAGCGCGGCCAGCGCACCGGCGGTCAGCGCCAGTTGTGCGCCGGCGCGCCCGTAGGCGCCCTCGCTGACGGCGTGCACGGCGCCGATCGCCGAGGCGGGCGGCACCCACTGCAGCACGTCCGCCGCGGGGGTGAGCTCGCCGAGCCCCGAGGCGCCGATGCGCTGCGCACCGAAGTTGACCACCTGGGCCCCGACGGCGATGACGAGCCCGCTGAGCACCGCCAGGTCGCGTCCCTTGCGGCTGGTCAGCAGCCGGACGTTGGCGGCGGCGACGGCCCGGGCCAGCGCCACGCACATCAGCAGCGCCAGCACGACGGCCGCCACGCCGGCCACGAGGGCCGCAGCGCCCCGGGCCACGGCGACCACGGAACCGGCCAGCAGGCACAGCGTGAACAGCGGGCCGATGCCCACCAGGGAGGAGGTGAGCAGCGCCCGCATCAGGGGCCGGGGCCGCAGCGGCAGCATCACCAGCCGGGTCGGGTCGAGGGTCTCGTCGCCGCTGGGGAAGAACAGCGGCATCACCGCCCAGCCCAGTCCCAGCACCGCCACCGCCAGCACGACCACCGCGTCGGCGTGCGCGTGCCCGCGCAGCGCGATCAGGCCGACCAGCTGCAGGGCGGCGAAGAGCAGGGCGACGACGGCCGAGGTGATGTAGGCGGCCTTGCGCCCGCCGGACTGGCGCAGTCCGTTGCGCAGCAGGGACAGCTTCAGCCGGACGAAGACGGGAGTGATCGCGGGGCTGCTCACCGGGACCCGCCGCCCAGCCAGTCGAGGTCCGAGCCGGCGTCCCGGCTCTGCGCGCCGACCAGTTCGAGGAAGGCCCGCTGCAACGACGGTGCCTCGCCGCGTACTTCGGCGAGTGTGCCGGTGGCGCGGATCCGCCCGGCGGCCATCACCGCGACCCAGTCGCACAGCGACTCGACGAGCTCCATGACGTGGGAGGAGAACACCACGGTGGCGCCGGAGGCCGTGTACCGCTCCAGGACGCCGCGGATGGTCTGGGCGGAGACGGGGTCGACGCCCTCGAACGGCTCGTCGAGGAAGAGCACTTCGGGATTGTGGAGGAGAGCGGTGGCGAGGCCGATCTTCTTGCGCATGCCGGTCGAGTAGTCGACGACCAGCTTGTGCTGCGCCCCGGCCAGGTCGAGCACGTCCAGGAGCTGGGTGGCCCGCTTGTCGACCTCGGCCCCGGGCAGCCCCCGCAACCGCCCGGTGTAGGCCAGCAGTTCGCGTCCGGACAGCCGCTCGAACAGCCGCAGTCCTTCCGGCAGTACGCCGATGCGGGCCTTGACCTCGACCGGGTCGCGCCACACGTCGTGCCCGACGATCTCGACGCTCCCCTGGTCGGGCCTGAGCAGCCCGGTGACCATCGACAAGGTGGTGGTCTTCCCGGCCCCGTTCGGTCCGACGAGCCCGATGAACTTGCCCGCGGGCAGCTCCAGATCGATCCCGGCGACAGCGACCTGCTGCCCGAACCGCTTCCAGAGCCCCTGCACCCGTACAGCACTGGATCCCACCACGTCTCCCTCCGTCACCCTGCACCCTACGGTGGAGAAGTGCCCCAGGGGGCGCGGGGAACTGCGCGGTCGACCACGGCGAACCCGAAGCCGCCGAGGAACACAGACCACGCAGGACGGAAGGGGCCCTCAGCGATCCCTGCCGCACGCATAGGCCAACGGCGACACCAACTCCTCCGCGTCCGGCAGCCACCGGTTCGCGGGCGTGGGCCGGCAGGCCCACTGCACGGCCCCCCGCGACCCGAACCGGGTGGGCGGTGCGGCCACGTACGCCCCCTCGCCCAGCACGGTCAGGTCCAGCGACGACACCGACCACCCGAGCCCCCGCACCAGGTCGGGCAGTTTCGCGGCGGCCCCCGGCAGCACGAAGAACTCCATCCGCCGGTCCGGCGTGAGCGTCACCGGCCCCAGCGTCAGCTCCATCCGCTCCATCCGTGCCAGCGCCAGGAACCCGGCCGTCTCGGGCACGGAGATCGCGTCGAACGTCCGGCCCGTCGGCAGCAGGATCGACGCGGTCGGCTGCTTCTGCCACATCCGTCGCGCCACGGTCGCGCTCCCCGTCGCCTGCGTCGCCCAGTCGGGGCGCGCCGGGTGCGACCCGGGTGCCGGGCACGCCGCGTCACCGCAGGAGCAGCGCTGGCTTCCGTCGGCTGCTTCCAGCCAGGTGCCCGGGAACACGTCCCAGTGGCGTTCCTCGGCGTAGCGGACAGCGGTCTCCAGCAGCGAGTCCCCGCGCTGCTTCGGGATCTGGGCGGCTTCGGTGCCGGCGATCGTCTCTTCCACGATGAACACAACTCCGGTCGTCACCAGGGGTTACGCCCACCCGTGTGCGCGGGGAGGGGCATCGCGTCCGTGGCCGGGGCGCATGGGTGCATGTCCGGGGGCGCGCGTGAGGATCGGCGGCCCGAGGTGGGTAGCCAGGAGTGGGGCCGGCGCAGGCCGTAACCCCGGCAATCCTCACATGCCTCGCATTTTCGCCTGGTCGGCGGGGCATTGATCTTCACGGCCGGATCTCTTCGCCGGGGTGCGAGGGACCCCGGCCGCGGAAGACACGTCAACTCGGTGCGAGGGCAGGGCACCGCAGCCAAGGGGGTACGCCATGGCCGCAAGGCCGCTCGTCGCCCGGCAGCCGAACGAACGGCTCCAGGCGCTCATCCAGGAAGCCGGATGCTCCAACGCCGGCCTCGCCCGCCGGGTCAACATGTGCGGTGCCGAGCACGGACTCGACCTGCGCTACGACAAGACCTCGGTGGCGCGCTGGCTGCGCGGGCAGCAACCGCGGGGCCGCGCACCGGCGATCATCGCCGAGGCGCTGGGCCGCAAGCTCGGCCGTACGGTCACGATCGACGAGATCGGCATGGCCAACGGCAAGAACCTCGCCTCGGGCGTGGGCCTGCAGTTCTCGCCGACGGTGCTGGGGGCCGTGGAGCAGGTCTGCGAACTGTGGCGCAGCGACGTGGGGCGGCGGGACTTCCTGGCCGGCTCCTCCGTCGCCGCCTCCGCGCTGGTCGAGCCCAGCCGGGACTGGCTGATCTCCGCGCCGGACGCGCAGGTGTCGCGCGCGGCGGGGCCGCGGGTGGGGCAGTCCGACGTGCAGGCCGTGCGGGCGATGACGCAGGCACTGGTGGACCTGGACCACCAGTACGGCAGCGGGCACGTGCGGCCGGTCGTCGTGCACTACCTCAACAGCGTGGTCTCCGGGCTGCTCGCCGGGTCGTACCGGGAGGCCGTGGGCCGCGACCTGTTCGCCGCGGTGGCCCGGCTGACCGAGCTCGCCGGGTACATGGCCGTCGACACGGGCCAACCGGGCCTGGCCCAGCGCTACTACATCCAGGCGCTGCGGCTCGCGCAGGCCGCCGGGGACCGCGGTTACGGCGGTTACGTCCTGGCCGCCTCCATGAGCCATCTCGCCGCACAGCTCGGGAACCCGCGCGAGATCGCGCAGTTGGCGCGGGCGGCGCAGGAGGGGGCGCGGGGGCGCGTGACCCCGCGGGCGGAATCGATGTTCCACGCCGCGGAGGCGCGCGGACACGCCCTCCTGGGCGACGCACGCGCCGCCCACTCCTGCGCGGGGCGCGCGGTGAGCGCCCTGGAGGCGGCCGATCCGGCGACCGGTGACGACCCGGTGTGGATCGCGCACTTCGACGAGGCCTACCTTGCCGACGAGTTGGCGCACTGCCACCGGGACCTGGGCGAGGCCGAGGCGGCGGCCCGCTGCGCGCAGGAGTCGCTCACCGGGCACCCCGAGACGCGGGCCCGCCGCCGGGCCATCGGCTATGTGCTGCTCGCCACGGCCCAGGTGCAGCAGCGCGAGATCGAGGAGGCGTGCAGCACGGGCATGAAGGCCGTCGAACTGCTGGAGGATTTGCGGTCCAACCGGGGCGCCGAGTACCTGGAGGACTTCCAGCAACGGCTGGAGCCGTACCGGGACGAGGCGGTGGTACGGGAGTTCGGGGCACGCCTCGATCTGCAGGCGGCCGCGTGAACACCTGCTCCACCGGGGCGTGAACGTACGGGTGACGCTGGTTTGACGCGGGGGAGGTGACGTGCAAGGCGGGCCGTGAGCCGTGCCGCTCCCGCCCGCGCAGGGCGGGAGGTCACGTCCCGTGCTGCGTGGCACCGGGCTCCGGGGACCCGGTAGCGTGACCCGACGATTCACAAGGTCCCCCATTAGTAGGAGTCCCGGTGACGCAGAGTGGACAGGGCGAGGAGCCCTCGGCGCGCCCCGCGCGCGAAGGCATCGTGCTGCCCTCGGACGGTGGCGAACCGCTGCTGCCGGGCATGACGGGCGGACCGGCCGGAGCGCCGTCCGGTCACCGTGACGCCTCGTCGGGCGCCCCCGCGGGCGGCCAGACGTGGGGGGATCCCTGGGGGCCCGGCGAGCAGGCGCCGCCCCCGCCGCCGGACCAGGGCTGGCAGTCCCCGCAGGCGCAGCAGTGGACGGGCCCGGAGCCGCAGCAGGGGTGGCACGGCGGGCAGCCGTCCGGCGCCCAGGCACCGGGAGCGCTCCCGCCGGAGAACGCGCCGCACCCGTACGGCGCCCAGCAGCCCGCCGGGCCGTACGGCACCGACCCGTACGACACGCACGGCGGGGCCCCGCTGCCCGGGCAGGACACCGGCCGCGCCGAGGGATACGGCCCGCTGCCGCCCGCCGCCGACGTCTACGGCGGCCCCGCGGGGCCGGCCCCGCAGGCGTACGGGACCACGGGCGGGTACGGGAGCGGCGGGGCGCCGCTGCCGCCCGCCGGGCACCACGCACCGGCGCCCGACGAGGGCGCGACGCAGTACCTGCCGCCCGTGCCGGCCGACGGGTCCGCCGCGGCGACCCAGTACCTGCCGCCCGTGCCCCCGGCCGCCGACGAGGCGGCGACCCAGTACATACCGCCGGTGACGCCGGGGGCGCTGCCGCCCGAGCGACCCGCGGCGCAGGACCCCGAGGCCACCCGGTACCTGGGCACCGGACCGCTGGCCGGGGGGACACCGCAGTCCACCGGCCCGGACGCCGAGGCGACGCGGTACATCCCGCCCGTGCCCGGCGGCGCGGACACCCGGCCGCCCGCCGACTTCGGGCACCTCTTCCGCACCGACGGCGGCCAGGAGCCGTCCGGCGCCACGCAGCAGATGCCCCGGATCGAGGCGTCCTCGCCGCCCCCGCACGGCGGTGGGCAGTCCTCCCGTACGGCGGCGGCCCCGAGCCGTTCGCGCGGCGGCTCACGCGTCCCCGTCATCGCCGCCGTGGGCATCGGCATCGCCGTCCTCGGCATCGGCGCGGGCGCGCTGCTCGCCGGCGGCGGGGACGGGGACGACGACGCCGGTGACGGCAAGACCGTGGCCGCGTCCGCGTCCGCGCCCGCCCAGGAGGAGTCCGCCTCGCCGTCCGCCGACCCGGTCCGGGCGCAGGCGGTCGAGCTGGACAAGCTGCTCGCCGACAGTGGAAACAGCCGCAGCACCGTGATCAACGCGGTCGCGGACGTCAAACGCTGCGACAACCTCGCGCAGGCCGCCAAGGACCTGCGGGAGGCCGCCAAGCAGCGCAACCAGCTCGTCACCCGGCTCGGCGGCGTCGAGGTCGGCCGGCTGCCGGACCACGCCGCGCTGACCACCGCCCTGACCAAGGCCTGGCAGGCCTCCGCCTCGGCCGACGACCACTACGCGGCCTGGGCCGACCAGACCGCCGGCAAGAAGGGCTGCAAGAAGGGCCAGGCCAGGGTCACCGGCCAGACCGCGGCCGGCAACCGGGCCAGCGGCGTCGCGAGCGCCCAGAAGACCGAGGCGGCCAGACTGTGGAACGCCATCGCCCGGAAGTACGGCCTGACCGAGCGCGGGCCGACCCAGCTGTGAGCGGCGCCGCTCAGTAAGCGGCGCCGCTCAGTAGGCCACGTCGGCGTCCTGGAGCGTCCGGGTGGTGTCGACGAAGCCCTTGCGCGCCGCCACCAGCCGCCCCTCCCGCACGACCTGGAGGGTCACGTTCGCGTTGACCAGGCGGGGGAAGCCGACGCCGGCGAGCTTGTCCTGGAACTGCCAGCGCAGCGTCGGCGTGAGCCCGCCCGTGCCGATCCTCAGCCCGTCGTCGAGGGCCTCGGTGAGGGTGTCGGCGCTCACCCGGCCGCCGCCCAGCGACTCCACGGCCTCGCGCAGGACGGTGTAGGCGATGTACGTCGTCTGCACCCCGGCGTCGGCGGGGTCGACGCGGTTGTCGCCGAAGGCCTCCTCCCGGATCACCCGCTTCATCCCGTCCCAGCGCGCATCGGTCACCACCGGGTACCAGCCCGTGATGTAGGACCCCTCGTAGGGGCCCGAGGCGCCGCCGGTCGCGTCGATCACGGTCTGGTCGACGCTGCCGAGCACCGTGGCCGTGCGGACGTCCGGGTAGGCCTCGCGGGCGCGGCGGAAGGAGTCCATGAAGGTGCCGTTGCGGTCGCCGAGCGCCGGGACCACGCACCCCTGCTCGTCCGGATCGGCGGTCGTGGTGCGCAGCGCCCGCGCGGCCTGCCCGTCGTACTCGGTGGCGTCCTCGGCCGCCCGCTGGTCCCGGGAGTTCTCGTGGCCGCCCGTCTTCAGGCCGGAGTCGAGCAGCGGCGGCAGCTGGTCGCCGGCGATGGTGTCGGGCCGGACCAGTGCGACCGGACCGCAGCGGGCGAGCTCCCGGCCGAGACCGGCGAGCAGCGCGGGCTGGCCTCCGTTGACGGGGTAGGACAGGGGGCTGGTGAACTCGGCGTTGGTGATGCCGTAGCCGCCGATGTAGGGGATGCCGGCGCCCTCCAGCGACGGGAAGAAGGAGTCGGCGTGCTGGCTGTACGATCCGACCACCGCGACGGCGTTCGCCTTGACGGCCCGGCGCGCGCACTTCGCGGCGGCCACGCTGTCGTTGTGGTCGTTGCAGGTCAGGACGTTGAGCTTGCGGCCGTTGAGCCCGCCCCGGTCGTTGATCCAACGGGCGTACGCCTCGGCGAAGGCGGGCATACCGGGCTTGTTGGTGGCCCGGGTGTCCTGCGGCGCCCAGGTCATGACGGTGATGGTGTCGTCCCCGGCTCCCCCCGTGGTGCCGGGGACGACACCGCAGCCGGCGAGGAGCACCGCGCACGCGGCCGCCGCGCCCGCCGTGGCCAGGCCGCTTCTGGCGTGGCGGGTGAGGAGGCCGGGGAGGAATGGACTGCGGGTGCGTCGCCTGCCGGTCATGGGTCCGCACGATTCCGTCACACGACCAACCCGTGAGTGACCCGTGCTCAACGGACGGTGACGGACAGGTGAACAGCGGGGGTTGGTGTGACCGATGTGGAGGGGAACGTACGATCGATGACCGTGCAAGCTTCGGAGAACTCTTCCCGTCGTGGCCGTCGCTCCTCCACCATGGGCGGCATGCCTGTCAACGACATGCCGTGGTGGCGCTGGCGCAGCAATGTGCGCTCGGCGCTGCACATGCTCTCCGATCCCGCCTTCCAGCGGGACGTCTGGCTGGCCGGCGTGGAGGGCTACGGCGACGTGACCGACGCGGTGTACCGGCTGGTGGAGGACACCTGGCTGGACCACTGGTCGGCGGAGAAGTACGTCGGCACGATCTTCCGCGACGCGCAGGAGGCGGCGCTGGTCGACACGGCCGTGCTGCGGGTGCTGCGGATCATGCACCAGGTGGGACCGGACGCCCCGGTCGCCGCGTACCTGGAGCACGAGGCATGGCCGGAGGCGGTCGGGGCGGCCCGGGAAGCCCATGTGCGGCTCGCGGCGAGTGACGGCGAGGAGCCCGACTTCCCGCCGCGCAGCCTGGAGGTCCTGCACCTCATGACGAGGTCCGCCTAGGGCTCTCGGGAGCGGGTGGGACGGCCGGTGGCGCCGCGGCGGCCCGGCGGGTCGTCGCCGCTGGTCCGAGGAGCGGGACGATTGCCGGTGCCGCCATCCCTTGTGGGAACCTGTTCCGCATGAACGAGCAGTCCTCCAGCGCCCCGGTCCCGCCCGACCAGTACGTCCTCACCCTCTCCTGCCCGGACAGGAAGGGCATCGTGCACGCCGTGTCGAGCTACCTGTTCATGACCGGGTGCAACATCGAGGACAGCCAGCAGTTCGGCGACCACGACACGGGACTGTTCTTCATGCGGGTCCACTTCTCGGCGGACGCGCCCGTCACCGTGGACAAGCTGCGCGCCAGCTTCGCCGCGATCGGCGACTCGTTCCAGATGGACTGGCAGATCCACCGGGCCGAGGACCGGATGCGGGTGGTGCTGATGGTCAGCAGGTTCGGGCACTGCCTGAACGACCTGCTGTTCCGGGCCCGGATCGGGGCCCTGCCCGTCGACATCGCGGGTGTGGTGTCCAACCACACCGACTTCGCCGAGCTGGTGGCCTCCTACAACATCCCCTTCCACCACATCCCGGTGACGAGGGACAACAAGCCCGAGGCCGAGGCGCGGCTGCTGGAGATCGTGCGGGCGGAGGGCGTGGAACTGGTCGTGCTCGCCCGGTACATGCAGGTCCTCTCGGACGACCTGTGCAAGCAGCTGAGCGGGCGGATCATCAACATCCACCACTCGTTCCTGCCGAGCTTCAAGGGCGCGAAGCCGTACCACCAGGCGCACGCCCGGGGCGTGAAGCTGATCGGGGCGACGGCGCACTATGTGACGGCCGACCTCGACGAGGGCCCGATCATCGAGCAGGAGGTCGAGCGGGTCGGGCACGACGTCACGCCGGACCAGCTGGTGGCGATCGGGCGGGACGTGGAGTGCCAGGCGCTGGCGCGGGCGGTGAAGTGGCACGCCGAGCGGAGGATCCTGCTCAACGGCCGACGGACCGTGGTGTTCGCCTGAGGGCCCGGCTGCCCCGGCGCGCGGGCGGGTGCCCGCCGCCGGACGCTACATCCTGCTCAGTGACGCCGCCGCGAACAGCACGTCCCTGATCGCCTGCCTGTCTCCCACCTGGCCGGCCGCCGCCTCCTGCGGGGGCACGTGGCCGGCGGCCAGGCGGCAGAACTCGACGCCGTCCAGGGCCACATGGGCCACCTCGTGCTCGGCGGATCCCTTGGCCGCGGGGGAGTCGAGGGGAATCAGCCACTCGCCCCCGCCCGAACCCTCGATCTCCAGGCGGAGACTGCGGCCCGGCTCGCCCGCCGCGACCAGGTGCCGGTGCGGAGCCGGAGCGGCGAGACCGGTGCGGCGGCGGTGGGCCAGAGCCGTCGGCAGCATGCGCGCGGCGAGGTCGATCATGCGGTGCAGATGGCGCGGCGCGGGCGGGTCGTAGGGGTAGTCCACCGCGTCCGCGATGTCCTCGGCGTGCACCCAGCACTCGAAGGCCCGGTCGAGCATCGCGTCGTGCAGGGGAAGTTCGAACTCCCCGTAGGAGATCGGCATCCGGCCCGCGCCGCCGCCCGTGAAGGACACCGTGCGGACCAGGTGGTGGCTCTGCTCGCGCCAGGGGCCGCGCACGGCGCGCGTGGGCGGGAAGTGGGAGGCGCGCCAGTACGCCTCCGTGCGGGCCGACGGGGTCGGGCGCTGCGCGGGGACCTCGCCCAGCGGGTCGTCCAGGCCGAGCGCGACCGCCACCATGCCGTCGACGCTGAGCAGGTGCGCGATCACCCCGGCGACGGTGGTGCGGCGGCTCGTCGACTCGTCGGAGCGGAACCAGCGCAGCCGCACGGGGGCGTGCCACTCGGCGTCGCCGAAGTCCTGCAACAGGGCGTCCAGGCGCGCGGTCTCGGCGTCGTAGGCGGCGGCCCACTCGGGCACGGGGATGCGGGGCGGGCGGCGCTCCAGGCAGGTCTGCAGGACACGGGTGCGCAGGCCCGGGTCGAGGTCGAGGCTGTCCGGGCGCTGCAGCAGCCCGACCGCCTCGCGCAGCCGCCGCGCCTCGTCCGCGCACCCGCCGCAGGCACCGAGGTGTTCCTCGACGGCCGTCGCCTCGTCGGCCGAGCACGCGGCCAGCGCCCACGCGCCCAGCAGGGACTTCAGCACGGCGTGCTCGAACACGGGGCGGGGCGGCGGGAGGAGGGCCTCGCCGGGGTCCGCCGGTGCGGGCAGGGGCGCGTCGCCGTCCTCGACGGACGCCCGGGGCAGCGGTATCCGGGGCTGCCGGGCCGGGTCCTGTCCGGTTTCGGGCCCGGTGTCCCGGTCGTCGTGCCCGTGGCCGTCCTCCCCGTCAGGGCCGTCCTGGCCGTCGTACGCCTCGAAGCGGTCCGGGCCGTTCACACCGCACCCCCGTATCCGGGCGGTGCGCCCGGGGCCTGTGTGTCATGGGCCGTGGACAGCAGTTGCAGGCCCAGGCGCAGGCGGCGGCGGGCCTCGTCCTCGGTGATGCCGAGGTCGGCCGCGGTCTGACGGTAGTCCCGGCGCTGGAAGTAGGCCCGTTCCAGGGCCGAGCGCAGCGGGACCGGCATGGACTGGACGATGTAGTCGGCCCGGGCGGCGACCGAGGCGCTGCGCACCCTGAGCTCCAGTTCCTCCGCGCTGCCCGCGCCGTCGCGGGCCAGGGCGGCGGTCTCGGTGGCGCGCAGCCGCTGCAGCGCGAGCCGGTGGGTCAGGGTCGCCACCCAGGTGCGCAGCGGGCCCTTGCGGGGGTCGTAGGAGTCGGGGTGCTCCCAGACGTGCACGAAGACCTCGCGGGTGATGCCGTCGGCGGCGCGTTCGTCGCCCAGGACGCGGTGGGCGAGGCCGTGCACGAGGGAGGCGAAGCGGTCGTACAGCTCCCCCAGGGCGGCGGCCTCCCCGCGGGCCAGCCGCTGCTGCATCTTGCGGTCCCAGCGAGGCGGTACGTCCTTTTCGGCCATGCGGCTCCGTCACCCCCTGCTCGTCCTTCGCGTCCGTTCCCCGTCCAGCCTGTGCCCGACGTCTCCTCGAATGTAGTCGGCACGTACGGTGGCGCACGCCCCTTTGTGCCAATGTGCGCCCCCTGGCGAGCCGCAGGTGGTAGAGGACCACCGGCGCGTGCACCGTGTGTGGTCGGCCTCGCGCCTACCCACCCCCCTCCGGGCAGACCGGTCGAAGGGGATCGAACAGGATCGAAGTCGACTGGATCCGGCCTCTTCCCCGAGGGATCAGTTTTGCGGCCCGCGTTTCAGGGAACGGCCGCTGGGCAGCCGCGCAGCAAGGAAGCGTAGGGACTGCTTCCGTTCGGGCGAGCGAGGGGCGTGGTGGTGACCTTCAAAGTGACCGACGGTGAGCAGGGCGAATGGTCCGTGCTCCTGGTGTCGGGCGAACTGGACCTGGTGACGTCACCGGTGCTGCGGCAGCGTGTGCACGACGTAGTGGCCGAAGGGCACCACTGTCTTGTCCTCGACCTGTCCGAGGTGTTCTTCTGCGACTCCAGCGGCGTCGGCGTGCTGATCGCCGTCCGCCGGCTGATCCGCTCCTGCCAGGGCCGGCTGCGCCTCGTGCTGCCCGCCCGCGGTGCGGCGGACGGCTCCCACGTCAACCGCGTCCTCGGGGCGCTGGGCGTGCGCAGGCTCTTCGACGTCTACGCCGACCTGGACGCGGCCCTCGGCGACGAGGGCGAGCCCCTCTCCGCCTGAGCGGCGGCGTCGCACCGGACCGACTGTCGCGGTCCGGCCACACATCCGTTCCGGATCGCCCCCGGTCCGGGCACAAGTGACGCTTTCCCGCGCCCGGACAGTCCCCTCCGTCGTACGCTCCGACCCAGACGTACCCCACCCGACGTAAGGCGGCCAGAAACAGACATGGTCAGCAGCGAGTACGAGCGCAGGATCGCCGACCGGTTCGCCGGCTTCGACCAGGACGGCAACGGCTACATCGACCGCGAGGACTTCTACGGGGCGGCCAAGGCGCTCCTCGGCGAGTTCGCCGTGGCGGCCCGCTCCGACAAGGGGCAGGCGCTGTACGGCGGCGCGGAGGCCTTCTGGCAGGGCATGGCCGGGATCGCGGACCGCGACGGCGACCAGCGCATCACGCGTGAGGAGTTCGTCAACGGCGCGGTCAAGCGCCTGCGCGACAACCCCGACCGATTCGCCGAGATCGCCCGGCCGTTCCTGCACGCGGCCCTGGCCGTCGCCGGCACCGACGGTGACGGCACGGCGACGGTCGACGAAGCCGCCCGGGTGCTGAAGTGCCTCGGCGTTCCCGAGGACCTGGCCGGCCGCGCGGCCGGAGCGCTGGACACGGACGACGACGGCAAGGTCGGGGAGGCCGAGGTCGTGCCTGCCTTCGCCCGCTACTTCACCGTGCCCGAGTAGGTGCTGCGCCTTCCGCGGGGCGTTCCCCGCGGAAGGTCGTCCCCCGGCTTCCGGCAGAACTGACGGCGTGAGAAGCCGTGTTCGACGCCCGCCGGGCAACACGCCCGGCCGCGCGAGCAGTTCAGCCCTCGCGCCGACGCGCTCCCGGCGGTGGTGGGCCCGTGCGCGGTGCCGCCCGGCCGCGTCCCGTGACGGGGTGCGTGACGCCCCCGCGGTGGCTGCCGCCCACCCGCCGGACCGGCCCCGCCCTCCCGCGCCCCGCTCCGGCGCACCCGTCGTGCGCGGCACTCGCCGCCGTCACCGCTCGCCGCGCGCCATGGTCCTCACCTGGCAGTCCGAGCCGCGGCGCCTTCCCGGCCGCATACGGGTTCGAACGCCTCGCAGGCGCACGGTGACACACGGTGACGGCCCGTCCGGATGCCGTCCGGCGCCGAAGGAGCCCGACCGGCCGCCTGACTGCACTGTCGGGCACGCCGGCCCCGGAGTGTGTCGCGGATCGTGGCACTGCGTGATCACGGAGCGTTGATACCGCTCTGTGTCCTCCCGCTTGTCCCGTCACCCCTCGGAGTCGACGGCCCCTCCGGTACCTTGGGTGAGATGCGAGTGGCTCTGAGCGCGGTGGGACCCGGTGGCGCCGCATGTTCGACTGCCCCTGAGGAGCGTCGCACAGTATGCCGCAGGGGTACTCCTTCGCGCTGGAATATGCCCGAAGCGCTTGTTGGGGTGACTGTACGTCAACCATGCTGTCCCACAAGGGATTCACATTCCGTGATCCATGTCCCGGCCGTTGTTCTGGCCATGCAGAAAATGGCTACGATCGTGGCCCTCGTGAGGCGCGAGCCTAAGTGTCCGCCGGTTCGGATGGTGTGAGCGGTGCAGGTGCTTCAAGTGCAGCTGGAGATCCGGCCCGACCCCGCAGAAGTGGGGCGGGCGCGACGGTGGGCCCGCTCGCGCCTGGCCGGGTCGGGCATACAGGCCGATGAGCCGCTCGCCGAGACGCTGATCCTGCTCGTCTCCGAGCTCGTCACCAATGCCGTGCTGCACACCGGCCGCCCCGCCCTGCTGCTGCTCTCCCTGCCGCCCGTGGTGACGGACGAGGCCACCGTCCGGCTCGAGGTCGCCGACCGCAGCGGCCGGGCCCCCGTGCCCCGGTGTGCGGGTGACGAGGCGACCGGCGGCCGGGGCCTGGCCCTCGTCGACGGGCTCGCGGACCGCTGGGGCTGGAGTGTCGAGGCCGGCGGCAAGCGCATCTGGTGCGAGGTGGACCGTTGCGCCGCGGCTCGCGACGTCACGGCCTCGTGCCCGGGTGGCGCGATGGTGTACGGCGGCGCCGGCGAGGCCGCCTTCGACGGGCTGGCGGCGTACGAGGCCGTGTAGGTCCCGGGTCCCGCCCCCGCCGGGCGGCCGGCCGGTGGACGGCGCCTGGTGCCGGGGCACATGCCGCGCGGTCGTGCGGCGGAGCGGGGGCACGGGCGCATGCCGAGCCGGCCGGTTTCCCCAGGACGCACGAGGGTGCGCCGGGCCGTGCTTCCGTGCGCGCCCGCAGTGAAAGCCGCACAAGGGGCATATCGCCGATCGGCAGTTGACTGCTCGTGACCGGCTGATCACGCTGGTGGGCATCGATTCGCCGTGAGGGGACGGCGAGGGCCCCGGTGGTGGCGGTCCTCGGCGAGCGCGAGTCGTGAATTCGGCGTCGGTTTCCGTCAGGTCCTGGAAGCCGGGGGTGGGAGCGCCGGAGTCGGGGGTGGCGCGCGCTGCCGTGCTCGGGGCGAGCAGCGCGGCGCCGCCACCTCCACAGGGGGGCAGCGCGGAGTCGCCACCTCCACAGAGGGCGGTGCGGCGCCGGCACCTCCACAGGGGGCGGTGCCGTCCCTCCGAAAAGTTGTCCACAGGCTGTGGACGGCGGGCGGGGTCCGTGCGTGACGGTGGCGGGGTCCGGGCCGGCCGCCGCCGGTGCTCAGGTCGCGGGGGCGGCGGGCGCCGGGTTCTGGGCGCGGAAGGTGCGGCGGTAGGCGGTCGGGGTGACGCCGAGCGCCGCCTGGAGGTGCTGGCGCATCGACTGGGCCGTGCCGAAGCCGGCCTCCCGGGCCACCTGGTCGACGGAGCGGTCGGTGGACTCCAGGAGGTGGCGGGCCCGTTCCACCCGCTGCTGGGTGAGCCACTGACCGGGGCTGACGCCGGTCTCCTCACGGAAGCGGCGGGTGAAGGTGCGCACCGACATGGACTCCTGCGCGGCCATGTCGCGCAGCTGGATCGGCTCGTGGAGACGGCCCAGGGCCCAGGCCCGCGCGGTGGTGGTGGACGCCTGCTGCGGATCGGGCACCGGCCGCTCGATGTACTGCGCCTGTCCGCCGTCGCGGTGCGGCGGCACGACCGTGCGGCGGGCCACCTCGTTGGCGACGGCGGCGCCGTGGTCGCGGCGCACCATGTGCAGGCACAGGTCGATGCCGGCCGCGACGCCCGCCGAGGTCAGCACGTCGCCGTCGTCGATGAACAGCACGTCCGCATCCACCTCCACCTGCGGGAACAGCCGCTGCAGATGGTCGGCGTCGGCCCAGTGGGTGGTGGCGCGGCGCCCGTCGAGGTAGCCGGCGGCGGCCAGGACGTGGGCGCCGTTGCAGATCGAGGCCAGCCGGGTGCCCGGCCGGATCCGGGCCAGCGCGGCGGCGAGCTCCTCGGTCAGCACGCCCTCGTCGTAGACCGGGCCCAGCGCGTACGACGCCGGGACGATCACCGTGTCGGCCGTGGCCAGGGCCTCCGGGCCGTGCGGGACGTGGACGGCGAAGTCGGCGTCGGTCTCGACCGGGCCGGGCGGCCGGACCGAGCAGGTCACGACCTCGTACAGATGCCGTCCGCGGTCGTCCCGGGGGCGGCCGAAGATGCGGTGGGGGATGCCCAGTTCGAAGGGGAGCAGCCCGTCGAGCGCGAGGACGACGACACGGTGGGGGCGGAAGCCGGGCTCCGCCTGGGGTCCGGGTGCTGCACTGGACGGCGTCATGGCCCGATCCTAGCGAATGCTGTCCCTCGGGCCACTCGCTGCGGGGCGGCGGGGGCCCGAAGCTCTATGACGTGAGCCAGACAACCGAAGCAGCGGCCGTCGAGCAGCCGCCGAAGCCCCGCCGTCACCGCGTGCACCGCGCCTGGTTCGTCGCCGCCGTCACCTTCGTGACGATCATCGGTGCCGCCGCCTTCCGTTCCGTGCCGGGTCTGCTGATCGACCCGCTGCACGCGGAGTTCGACTGGTCGCGCGGCACGATCGGCGCCGCCGTCTCCGTCAATCTCGCGCTCTACGGTCTGACGGCCCCCTTCGCGGCGGCCCTGATGGACCGGTTCGGCATCCGCCGGGTCGTCGCGGTCGCCCTCACGCTGATCGCGCTGGGCTCCGGCCTGACCGTGTGGATGACGGCGGCCTGGCAACTGATGCTGTGCTGGGGCCTGCTGGTCGGCCTCGGGTCGGGCTCCATGGCGCTGGCCTTCGCGGCGACCGTCACCAACCGCTGGTTCACCACCCGCCGCGGTCTCGTCAGCGGCATCCTCACCGCCGCGTCCGCCTCCGGGCAGCTGATCTTCCTGCCGTTGCTGTCGTGGATCATCGACCGCCACGACTGGCGGCCGGCGGCCGTGACGGTGGCCCTCGCCGCGCTGGCGGTCGTGCCGTTCGTGTGGCTGCTGCTGCACGACCACCCGGCCGACGTGGACCACAAGCCGTACGGGTCGGTGGAGTTCGTCCCCAAGCCGGCGCCCGTCGCCGGGGCCGCCCGGCGGGCCGTGACCGTGCTGTTCTCGGCCGCGCGCACCGGCCCGTTCTGGCTGCTCGCCGGTACCTTCGCGATCTGCGGTGCCTCCACCAACGGCCTGATCCAGACCCACTTCATCCCCGCCGCCCACGACCACCACATGCCCGTGACGGCCGCCGCCTCCCTGCTCGCGGTCATCGGCGTCTTCGACGTCGTCGGCACGATCGCCTCCGGCTGGTTCACGGACCGCTTCGAGCCGCGCCGCCTGCTGGCCGTCTACTACGCCCTGCGCGGCGTGTCCCTGATGTTCCTGCCGCTCCTGCTGGGGCCGAGCGTCCACCCGCCGATGGTGTTCTTCATCGTCTTCTACGGCCTCGACTGGGTCGCCACCGTCCCGCCCACCCTCGCCCTGTGCCGCGAGCGGTACGGCGAGGACAGCGCCATCGTCTTCGGCTGGGTCCTCGCCTCCCACCAGGTCGGCGCGGCCCTGGTCGCCTTCCTGGGCGGGGTCGCGCGCGACGCGTTCGGCTCGTACGACGTGGTCTGGTACGCCTCGGGGGCGCTGTGCGCGGCGGCGGCGCTGATGGCGCTGGTGATCCGCCGCGGCACGCCGACGGCCCTGCCGGCGGCGGTCTGAGGAACCCCCGGCCGCGGGACGCGGTGACGGCTCACCGCCCGGGACCGGCGGGCCGGCTGCTCGCCTCCTCGGACCGGCTGCAGTAGGGCGTGTTCGAGGGGTTCCGGGTCCTCGGGCGGTTCCGGGTCGGTGTCGTCGGCGGTCGACCGGCTGCTCCCTCGCGCGGGTCGTCCCGGGTGGCGTGTCAGTTCGGGAGGCGGGCGGCCCGGCCCGCCTCGTTCCGCGCGACGGCCTTCGCGATGCGCACCGCGTCGATCGCCATCTCGCGGAGGTTGCCGCTGATCGGGTTGGTGAAGCCGGTGAAGTAGAGGCCGGGTGCGGTCCTCGGGGCGCGGGGACCGTGCGCGACCGGTCTGCCGCGGGCGTCCAGCACGTCGAGGTGCCCGACCAGGTCCTCCAGGGCGCGGACGTACCCCGTGGCGGCGATCACGGTGTCCGGGGCGATCCGCGAGCCGTCGGCCAGCAGCACGCCGCCGTCCTCCTCGAAGCCGTCCACGGCGGCGACGATCTCGACCCTGCCCTTGCGCACCGCGTCGATCAGCCCGACGTCCTGCACCGGGATCGCCCCCTGCTTGACGCGGCTGTACAGGCCCGTGTCGGGGCGCGGCAGGCCGTGGGCCGACAGGTCGGGCACGGCCACCTTGGCCTGCATCCGGCTGATCCGGTCGACGAGACCGACCGGCAGGCGGCGGACCAGGACGCCGCTGTACTGGGCGGCCCACCCGGCGGTCGACCGGCGCACGATGTGCGGAACGGTGCGCACGGCCAGCCTGACCCGGGCGGCACCGCTCTCCACCAGGTCCACGGCGATCTCGGCCCCGGTGTTGCCGACGCCGACCACGAGGACGTCCCGGCCGGCGTAGGGCTTGCCGTTGCGGTACTGCCCGGCGTGCAGGAACTCCCCGGGCCAGGACGCGCGGCCCGGCCAGGAGGGCACGCGCGGGGTGTGGTTGAAGCCGGTCGCGACGACCACCGCGGCGCCGGTCAGCTCACGGCCGCCGGTGGCGTGCAGCAGCCAGCCCGTGCCGTCGGGGGCGCGTTCGATGCGGGAGACCTCCACGCCGGTGACGATCTCCAGGCGGTGGTGCTCGGCGTACTTCTCCAGGTAGCGCACCACGTCGTCGCGGGACACCCAGCGGCCGAACCGGCGGGGCATCGGCAGGCCGGGCAGGGCGGACAGCCGGCGGGTGGTGTGCAGGTGCAGCCGGTCGTAGTGGCGGCGCCAGGACGCTCCGACCCGGTCGGACTTCTCCAGGACGACGGCCCGCACGCCCCGGGCGCGCAGCGCGTACGCGGCGGCGAGCCCGCCGGGGCCGCCTCCGACGACGTAGACGGGGCGGTCGGGCGGCGCGGGCTGCGCGGAGGAGTGGGTGGGGGGTGAGGAGTCGGCCATGAGCGCGAGCGTAATCACGGACCCGCTTGATGGGTCTCGGTCAAGACCGGAATTGGTTTCGGATTGATCACGCCTGTGGGGGGAGCGGGTGGGGCCGATGGCGCATCCGGCCCGGTTGTGGCGGCCGGGTGACCGATTCCAAGGACCTCTGCGGTTCGGTCGCGGTGGGGAACCCGGTCGTGAGGCCCTCTCCACGTCACGGGGCGGGTGCCCGCGGGTCCCACGCGCTTGAATGGTCCCATGGCCCCCACACGTGACCACGCACTGCCCGAACTGAGCGGCCACGGCCTGCACTTGCGCCCCTGGGACCCGGGTTCCGGCTCCGACGTGGACCTCTGGCTGCGCGGGCTGCGGGACCCGGAGTTCCGGAGGTGGAACACGCCGCTGCGGCCGGTCACGGACCGCAGGAGCGCCCGGGAGTCCCTGCTGGCGCGCGAGCAGAGCGCGGCGGAGGGCACCTCGCTGTCGTTCCGGATCGCGGACGCGCACAGCGGTACCGTGCTCGGCCACATCGGCGTCAACGAGATCAAGTACCACCTGCGGTTCGCCCGCGTCGGCTACTGGGTCCTGCCCGAGGCCCGCGGCCGGGGCGTCGCGACCCGGGCCCTGCTGCTCGCGGCGCGCTGGGCGTTCACGGAACTGCGGTTGCACCGACTCGAGTTGGACCATGCCGTCGGCCACGAGGCGTCGTGCCGGATCGCCGAGCGTTGTGGATTCGCCTACGAGGGAACCCTGCGCGGGGCGATCTTCGAGGAGGGCCGGCACGACGCGTTCCGGGACGCCCATCTGCATGCCCGGCTGGCCACGGACCCCGACCCGGGGGCAGCGGGGAAAGCAGACGGAACGCGACCGGACGGTGACGTGTGACGCGGGTCACCGGCGCCGGCCGATGAGCGCCGGGCGGGCCGCCGGTCGTATCCGGTGACCGCACACGAAGGGACACCCGAGATGACCGCACCCGTGAAGGGCCCGGCGAGCTACTTCCCCGCCATCGAGAAGAAGTACGGCCGGCCGGTGGCCGCATGGCAGCAGCTCATCCGCTCCTCCGAGCTGACCCGGCACATGGAACTGGTCGGCTGGCTGAAGACCGAACACGGCCTGGGGCACGGCCACGCCAACGCGCTGGTGGCCCACACCCTCGCCGAGGACGCGAAGAAGCAGGGCTGAGCCGGGCGGAAATACGCGGGCGCCGCGAGGCGGCCCGGCGGCACCATGAGGCATGGACACCCACACGGACACCGCCGCCGGGGCCGGCACCTGGCACACCACCCGGGACCTGGAGGACTTCCTCGCCCGCGCCGGGGAGTTCCTGCGCTCGCAGCCCGCGCTGCACACCGTCCCGCTGACGGTCACGGAGACGCTGCGCACACGGGGACCGGACGTGTACGGGGCGGGTGCACCGGAGTTCGGGCTGCTGGAGCGCGACGGGCAGGTCCGGGCGGCCTTCTTCCGCACCCCGCCGCACTGGCTGAACGTCACCGGCCTCGCCCCCGAGGACGCCGAGGCCCTCGCCGCCCGGCTGGCCCGCCTCGGGCAGCGCCTGCCCGGGGTGAACGCCGACCGCGACACCGCCGAGGCCTTCGCGGGGGCGTGGCAGCGGCACACGGGTGTCACGGCCCGGCTCCGCCAGCGCCAGCGGCTCTACCGCCTCGGCACTCCGGCCGTGCCGGACCCCGCGCCGCCCGGTGCGCCCCGCGTCGCCGGCGAGGCCGACCGCGAGCTGCTCATGCGCTGGCACGACGAGTTCGCCGCGGCCGTCGGGCTGGGCACCGTGCGCGGAGCCGCCGAGTGGGCGGACGCCCGGATCAGCGAGGGTGGCGTCACCCTCTGGGAGACCCCGGACGGGACGCCCGTCGCCATGGCCGGGGTCACGCCCCGGGTCGCCGGGCAGGTGCGGGTCGCGACCGTCTACACCCCCGCCCCCCTGCGCGGCCGGGGCTACGCCGGTGCCGTGACCAGCGAGGTCGGCCGGACCGCCCTGGCCTCGGGCGCGGCCGAGGTGGTTCTCTTCACGGACCTGGCCAACCCGACCAGCAACGGGCTCTACCAGCGGCTCGGCTACCGCCCGGTCGCGGACTTCGCGGTGTACGACTTCACCTGACGGCGACGCGCGGTCGTGTGCCGCGGGCCTGTCACGGCCAGAGCAGCTCGCGCGCCCAGGACTCCCGCCGTCCCTCCGGGTCCTCGCGCCGGTAGCGCAGGCGGACGTGCCGGCGCCGCTCGTCCCCCTGGAAGAACTCGACCTCCTCCGGGCGCAGCCGGTAGAGGGTCCAGGACGGGACGGGGGCCGCCGGGTCCGCGGCGGCCCGCTCCCACGCCGCTTCCGAGGCCCCGGCCAGCTCGTCCAGGGACGGCAGGACCTCGCTCTGGTGCCCGGTCAGCGCCGCCGCCAGCGCCCCCGTGGAACGGGCGTGGAGGTCGCCCTGGGCGTCCTCGGACGGCGCCGCCGACACGGGCCCGCGCACCCGGACCTGCCGGCCGAGCACCGGCCAGTAGAAGCCGAGCGCGGCATACGGCCGGGCGGCGAGCTGGCGGCCCTTGCGGCTGCCGTCGTGCGAGGCGAACGACCAGCCGTCGGCGTCCGCGCCGTGCAGCATCACGATCCGCACGTCGGGCAGGCCCGAGGCGTCCGAGGTCGCCAGGGACATGGTGTGCGGCTCGGTCTGGCCGGCCGACACCGCCGCAGCGAACCACTCGGCGAACAGCGGCAGCGGGGTGGCGGGCGCGGTGTCCGGGTCGAAGGGTGCAAGCGCGGTGACCTGCGGATCCCAGACCCGCAGGGTCCGCAGCAGCTCGTGGAGATCGGATGCCATCCCCCGATTCTCACCCGGCGGGCCCCGGCGGGCCCGCCGAGGCCCGACCGCTTCCTCGAAGCCGGTGGAGGCCGGTGTCAGACCTGGCCGAGGTCCGAGGAGACCCAGCGCTCCGGCCGCATCCGCACGACCACCTGTTCCCCGTGGTTCTTCCAGGCGAAGTCCACGTAGCCGTCGACCTTGTCGGCCGGCAGGTAGCGGGCCGAGATCTCCCGCAGCTGTTCGCGCGTCGCGGGGGCCGTGCCGAGCACCGGCCCCTCCACCGACACGTACCGGATGGTGGGCTCCAGCCGGTCCACCAGCAGGGAGAACCGGCCCGCGGCGCCGATCAGTTCGTTCTTGCGCGAGTCCAGGCCGGTCATGATCCAGACCTCTCCGCCGGGTTCGTACCCGTACCAGATCGGCACGGTGAGCGGGGCACGGTCCGGGCCCGCGTCGACCGCCAGCGCGGCGACGTGCGGCTCGGCCAGGAACTGTTCGCGCTCTTCGCGGGTCAGGGCCATCGCGGTCTCCTTCGGGCAGGAAGCTCGGTAACCGGGGCAACGCCCGTGCGGGGAGCGGCTGTTCCCGGAGACGACGGCGGGCGGCGGTCCACCGGAGTGAACCGCCGCCCGCCAGACAGGACGTGACAGGTGTGCGTGCCGTCGCCGGCTACTTCGTCGGCTTGCGGCCCGTGACCCCCAGGTACACCAGCAGGGAGAGGTTGGGCTTCAGGTCGGCCTGCTTCACGCCGGGGGAGAAGCCCTTCTGGTGGGACGCCACGGCCGCGAGCATCGCGACCAGCGAACCGGCCATGGCCGCCGGGTTCACGTCCTTGTCGACGCGGCCCTTGGACTGCAACTCCGTGACGGCACCCGCGAGAGAGGCGTTGACCGAGTTGAGGATCTTCGCGCGGAGCTTGGAGAAGCGCTTGTCGCCCTCGGCGGCACCCAGGTCCACCACCCGGAGGATCGCGTCGTTCTGCCGCCAGAACTCCAGGAACCCGTCGACGAGTTCCTGCGCCGTCTGCCAGCCGGCCTTCCCCGCCCAGGAGCGGCCCTCCAGCAGCTCGGTCAACGAGGCGCTCTCGGCGGCCATTTGCTCGGCGATCTCCAGGACCGCGCCCTCGACGTCCGGGAAGTACTGGTAGAACGTCGCGGGCGAAGTGCCCGCCTTGCGTGCGACATCGATGACTTTGACGTCCCGGTAAGGGGAGGAGCTGAGCATCTCGCTGAGGCAGTCGAGCAGCTTCTGCCGGGTCGCCTGCCCACGCCGGCCGGCCACGCGGCCGTCGACGGTACGCACTTGTCCTGTCATGCCGTCAGCTTACCGACGCGTGATCGGGGCGCTATTCGGCCGACTGCAAATGGGGTGCGCGACGATTCGGAGGCCGGTGTGCCTGGTCTGCGGGCTGCGGCCGACCCGGTTACGTTGGCGACATGGCCGAAAACAGGGCATCGGTGTACGCGGAGGGCGTCCCCTGCTGGGTGGACGCGCAGCTCCCCGACGTCGAGGCGGGCAAGCGGTTCTACGGGGACCTCTTCGGATGGACCTTCGAGGACTGGTTCGGCCCGTTCGCGCGGGCGCTGAAGGGCGGCGAGCCCGTGGCCGGGCTGGTCCGCAAGATGGACGGCCGGCTGCCCTCCGTGTGGACGGTGTACTTCGCCACTCCCGACGCGGCGGCCCTGGCCCGGCGGGTGCGGGAGGCGGGCGGGCAGGTCGTCTCGGCGCCGGTGCCGGCCGGTGACCTCGGTGTCGCGGCGCTGGTCACCGACCCGGAGGGTGCCGTCTTCGCCCTGTGGCAGCCCGGTGAGCACCCCGGCTTCGGCGCGCGGCACGAGCCCGGGACGTTCGCCTGGACCGAGCTGTACACCCGGGACACCGAGGCGGCCAACGCCTTCTACGGCGACCTCTTCCACGAGGCCCTGTTCGGGCCGGACGCCGAACCGGACGTCGGTCGCGCGCCCGTCACCGACGTCTTCCCGGCCGAGATGCCGCCCCACTTCCTCGTGCACTTCGCCGTCGAGGACGTGCCGGCCGCACTGGAGGACGTGACCCGCCTCGGCGGACGCGTCCAGGCCCCGCCCTTCCGCACCTCCTACGGCACCGTCGCCGTCGTGACCGACGACCAGGGGGCGTCGTTCGCTCTGCTGCACCGCTGACCCGGCAGCGATTGGTCCGCATTTGATGGCGTACGTTCGGACACATCCCAATGGTCACCGGGTTCGCCACCGCGGCCCGGGCCAGGAAGAATCGGGGTGCGTGCCGCCATGGCGGTGCGGTGGTGAGACGCTGCACGGGGTCGCGTGGAAGATGTGGCTTGGCGCGGCTCGTACGGGGAGGTGGCAGGCAGAGTGGTGGATCAGCTGACGCAGCACGATCCGCGGCGGATCGGGCCGTTCGAGGTGCTGGGACGGCTGGGTGCCGGCGGCATGGGGCTGGTCTATCTCGCGCGCTCGGCGTCGGGCCGGCGCGTGGCGATCAAGACCGTCCGGACGGAGCTGGCCGAGGACCAGCTGTTCCGGGTCCGCTTCACCCGCGAGGTGGAGGCCGCCCGGGCGGTCTCCGGCTTCTACACGGCCGCCGTCGTGGACGCCGATCCCCGTGCCGCCGTGCCCTGGCTGGCCACCGCGTACGTCCCGGCGCCCTCCCTCGAGGAGATAGTGAACGACTGCGGGCCGCTGCCGGCCCAGGCGGTGCGCTGGCTGGCCGCGGGTGTGGCCGAGGCGCTGCAGTCGATCCACGGGGCCGGGCTGGTGCACCGCGACCTCAAGCCCTCGAACGTCCTCGTCGTCGAGGACGGCCCCCGCGTGATCGACTTCGGTATCGCGTCCGGCGTGTCGAACACCCGTCTGACGATGACCAACGTCGCCGTCGGCACCCCCGCCTACATGTCACCCGAGCAGGCCAAGGACTCCCGCAGCGTCACCGGCGCCAGCGATGTGTTCTCGCTCGGCTCGATGCTGGTCTTCGCCGCCACCGGGCACCCGCCCTTCCACGGGGCCAACCCGGTCGAGACGGTCTTCATGCTGCTGCGCGAGGGGCCGGACCTGGAAGGGCTCCCCGACGAGCTGCGTCCGCTCATCGAGTCCTGTATGCAGATGGACCCCACGGCCCGCCCCAACCCCGCCGACCTGCAGGCCCAGCTCGCCCCGCACCTGTTCGGCTCCGGCTCCGACGACAGCGGCACGGCCTCCGCGTGGCTGCCCGAGCGGGCCGTCGGCCTGATCGAGTCCCGGCGCAACGGCCGCCCGGCCGGCAGGCCCGCCGCCGGCCGCGGCGGCGGACGCCCGGCCCCGGGCCCCGCGCCCATCCCGCCGCCGCCGTCGCACGACCCGGTCGTGCCGTCCCCCGCGCCGGTGCCCGCCCCCGTCGGCGCCCCGGACACCGGCCCCGTCCGGCTCGCCGGCGCCCAGGTGCCCATCGGCCCGGGCCCGCGCGTCGCCGACGTCCGCGCCGCGGCCGTGCAGGCGCCCCCTCCGGAGGCGGCCCTCGCCGCCTCCTGGTCCAAGCCCCGCCCCGGCGTCAACGGCACGGACCCGGCCGTGGGTCCCGCCGTCGCCGCGCCTCCGGCCCCGGCGGCACCGCCCGAGCAGGCCGGCGGCTGGCGGCCCTGGCGCTTCCGCATGTCCAACGACGTCTGGGGCACCCCCTCCGTCGCGGGCGACCTCGTCTACGTCACTTCCTTCGAGGTGCACGCCCTGGACGTGGCCACGGGCCGCCGCCGCTTCAAGACCCGCGACGTCGCCTGGTCCATGGCGGTCGCCGACCACCGCATCCACGCCTCCGACGGCCCCACGCTGTTCGCCCTGGACGCCCGTGAGGGCGCCGACCTGTGGCGGCTGCAGACCGACGCTTGGGTCTACTCCTTGAAGGCCGAGCGCGGCACCGTCGTCACCGGCACCCGCGGCGGCGGCGTCCAGGGCTGGGAGGCCTCCACCGGGCAGAAGCTGTGGGAGACCACCGGCTGCCAGAGCGACTTCGAGTCCCCCGAGGCCGGACCCGCCCTGCACGACGGCACGGTCTACGTCTGGCAGGACGCCCGGCTGCGCGCCCTGGACGCCCGCACCGGCGACGAGCGCTGGTCGTACCCGATCGGCGACGCGGCCTCCTGCGGCGGCGTCCCGGTGCGGATCGCCCCGGGCACCGACGGGTACGTGTACGTGAGCGCCGGCACCCGCGTCCTCGCCCTCGACGTGGCGGCCGGGCACGTGAAGTGGCACTTCGAGGCGCCGGCCGTCTTCCTCTGCCCGCCCGCCTTCGTCCCCGGCCCGGCCGTCACCGGCGGCGGCGTCTACCTCGCCGACTACCTCGGCACGGTCTACGCCCTCGACGCCACCGACGGCCGCGACCGCTGGCGCATCGCCACCGAGTCCCGTGCCTCCGTCGAGCCGGTCCTGGTCGCCGCCGGCCATGTCCACGTGGGCAGCGGCAAGGGCCTCTACACCCTCGACGCGGTCACCGGCACGCCCAAGTGGCGCTTCCAGGCGGGCGGCGACATCGTCGGCGCCCCCTCGGTCGCCGAGGGCCGGATCCACTTCGGTTCCACCGACCACCTGCTCTACACCCTCAAGGCCGACGACGGCCGGCTGCGCTGGAAGCTCGCCACGGGCGGCGAGATCACCGGTTCCCCGGTGGTGCGGGACGGGGTGGTGTACGCGTGCAGCAAGGACCGCTGCGTGTACGCGCTGGACGCGGAGAAGGGCACCGGAACGGCCCGCACGGCCTGACACCGGCCCGGGGGACGGCCGTCGCACCGGTGTACGGAAGGGGCTCCGGACGGCGGCCGCCGCTCTGCGGGAGACGGCGGGTGCACCGGCTCCACGCCCGACGCTACGCCGGGTACGGCCCGGTCGCCAGGCGGTGACATGACCGTGACAGGCGATCACTAGGCTGTCCGTCATGCGAATTCGGGGGCGTGCGCTCAGGTACACAGCGGTGTCGGCTCTGGTGGTGCTGGCACTGACCGGCTTCTCCTCGGGCCGGGGCCGCGGCGGCGGTCACGGCGGTGACGGAGGCGGCGGCGGGTGCAGCAGCTCCAGCCAGGACCACGACAGTTCGAGCTCGTCCACTTCGGGCGGCGCGTACGGCTCGGGCGGCTCCTACGGCTCCGACGACACGTACGACGATGACGACGACTACGGGACGAGCGGCGGCGGTTCCTCCGCCCGACGGCCCGGCTACCGTTCCACGCCCACCTCTTCGCCCGGCTCCGGCGGGGACCTGGAGGACGGCACGGCGCGCCTGGTGAGCTGCGCGACACCGTCCACCCCGTACGCGACCGTCGAGGTGAGCAACCCCAACGGCCGCAAGGCCACGTTCACCGTCTGGGTCACCTTCGCCGACGACAGCGGCGACTCCCTCATGACCGGGTCGACGGACGTCACGGTGCGCGGCACCGGCGAGGCGACCGTCCGGGTCGAGGTGGACGCGGACCTGGTGGACTCGGTCGCCGACTGCAGGGTCGACCGCCAGGCCCTCGTCGACGACTGAGCACCCACGGAACCGGGGTGAACGCCCCGCCGGGTGCGACGAGCGTGTGCGGACCGGGCAACTCCCGTGCGCGGCCCTGTGATCGGCGTCTCCCACGGCTGACGTATCCACCGCGCACAAGGCAGACTGGCGTGGTTGCTCAGGATGTCGAGGGGGACTGCATGGACGGTGTACCGGTCGGTGTGCCGCGCGTACCGGAGCAGCGGCGTTCCGACTCCTCGCCGGAGTCGCCGGGGCAGGCGCCGGTGGACCCGGCGACGCCGCCGCGGCCCGGGGAACCGGCCCGGCCCGCCGGGCCGGTGACGCCCGCGGTGCTGCGCTTCAGCGTGCTCGGCCCCGTGCGCGCCTGGCGCGGCGAGGAGCCGATCACCACCGGATCCCCGCAGCAACGCGCCCTGCTGGCCGCCCTCCTGCTGCGCGAGGGCCGTACGGCCACCGCCGCCGAGCTGATCGACGCCCTGTGGGGCGAGGAGCCGCCCTCGCAGGCCCTGGCCGCGCTGCGCACCTACGCCTCCCGGCTGCGCAAGGTCCTCGACCCGGGCGTCCTGGTGAGCGAGTCGGGCGGTTACGCGGTACGGGACCTCGCCGAGGGCGCCCTGGACCTGGCCGTCGCCCGGGACCTGGCGACCGAGGCCGACAAGGCCCGCGCCGCCGGGGACCTGTGCCACGCACGCACCTCGCTGCGCAGCGCCCTGGCCCTGTGGGACGGCGAGACCCTGGCCGGCGTCCCGGGCCCGTACGCGGAGGCCCAGCGCACCCGACTGGAGGAGTGGCGGCTGCAACTCCTCGAAGCCCGCCTGGACATGGACCTGGAGCAGGGCCGTCACGCCGAGGCCGTCTCCGAACTCACCGCCCTCACCGCCGCGCACCCCCTGCGCGAGCGGCTGCGCGAGCTGCTGATGCTGGCCCTGTACCGCAGCGGCCGGCAGGCCGAGGCCCTGGCCGTGTACGCCGACACCCGGCGCCTGCTCGCCGACGAACTCGGCGTGGACCCCCGCCCCGGCCTCAGCGAGCTCCAGCAGCGGATCCTGCGCGCGGACCCTGGCCTCGCGGAACCCTCCTCACCGGCTCCCGAACCGGCCGCCGTCCCCCTCCGTCCGGCGCAACTGCCCGCCACCGTGCCCGACTTCACCGGGCGGAGCGCCTTCGTGCGGGAACTGGGCGACATCCTGGCCTCCGCCGAGGGCCGCGTCATGGCGGTGTCGGCCCTGGCGGGCATCGGCGGCGTCGGCAAGACCACCCTCGCCGTGCACGTGGCCCACCGGGCGCGCTCGGCGTTCCCCGACGGGCAGTTGTACGTCGACCTCCAGGGCGCCGGGGCCCGGGCGGCGGAGCCGGAGACGGTCCTCGGTTCCTTCCTGCGCGCCCTCGGCACGGCCGACTCGGCGATCCCCGACTCCCTGGAGGAGCGCGCGGCGCTGTACCGCTCGGTGCTGGCCGGCCGCCGCGTCCTGGTCCTGCTGGACAACGCCCGCGACGCGGCACAGGTGCGTCCGCTGCTGCCCGGCACCGACGGCTGCGCCGCGCTGGTCACCTCCCGGGTGCGGATGGTGGACCTGGCGGGCGCGCACCTGGTCGACCTGGACGTGATGGCCCCGGACGAGGCACTGGCGCTGTTCACGCGGATCGTGGGCGAGGAGCGGGTCGCGTCCGAGCGCAAGGCCGCCCTGGACGTCGTCGCGGCCTGCGGTTTCCTCCCGCTGGCCATCCGCATCGCCGCGTCCCGGCTGGCCGCGCGCCGCACCTGGACGGTCTCCGTCCTCGCGGCGAAGCTCGCCGACGAGCGCCGCCGCCTGGACGAGCTGCAGGCCGGGGACCTGGCGGTCAAGGCCACGTTCGAGCTGGGTTACGGCCAGCTGGAGCCCGCCCAGGCCCGCGCGTTCCGCCTGCTGGGCCTGGCCGACGGGCCCGACGTCTCCCTCGCGGCGGCGGCCGCGGTCCTGGACCTGCCGGTGGAGGACACCGAGGACCTGCTGGAGTCGCTGGTCGACACGTCCCTCCTCGAATCGGCGGCCCCCGGCCGTTACCGCTTCCACGACCTGGTCCGGCTCTACGCGCGTGCGTGCGCGGAGCGCGACGAGCAGCCCCCTAGCGAGCGCGAGGCGGCCCTGTCCCGGCTGCTGGACTTCTACCTGGCGTCGGCGGCCGGCGTCTACGCGATCGAGCGCCCGGGGGACCGGCTGGTCGACCACCTGGAAGCCGCCTCGTACCCCGGCCTGCGCTTCGAGGACCGGCACACCGCGCAGGACTGGCTGTACGCCGAGGCGATCTGCCTCCTGGCCCACGTACGGCGGTCGGCCGGCCTGCCGCGGGCCCTCCCGCGCGCCATCGACCTGCTGTGGGCGGCCCACGACCTGTCCGAGTCGGGGGCCAACTCCAAGGAGTACGAGGCCACGGCCACGGCGCTGCTCGACGCGGCCCGCGAGCACGGACTGCACAGGGCGGAGGCCCGGGCGCTGATGACGCTCGTCAACGTCCACCACGTGAGCGGCCGTTTCGAACGGGCCGACGAGGAGGCGGAGCGGGCCATCCTGCTCGCCCAGGAGGCGGACGACCTGCTGCCCGTGTGCTGGGCGCGCAACGCGCGCGGCATCATCGCGCTCTACCAGAACCGCCACGAGGACGGCGAGGAGCACCTCTCGCGGGCCATCGAGCACTTCCGGGCCCTGGGGGACCGCCCCGGCGAGGCCGCCGCCCTGTGCAACCTCTCCCGCATCCGCCTCGCGACCGGGCGGACCCAGAGCGCGGTGTCGCTGGCCCAGGAGGGCATCGGCATCTACGACGCCATGGGCAACTCCATGCGCGGCGCCAACGCCCGCTACGCCCTCGGGCTCGCCCTGACGCAGAGCGGGGAGCTGGGCGAGGCGGCCGGACGGCTCCAGGAGGCGCTGGAGGTGTTCCGCGACAGCAGGCAGCGGCTGTGGGAGGGCATGAGCCTGTTCCGGCTGGCCGAGGTGGACCTCGCCGCCCGGCGCCCCGCCCAGGCGGCGGCCAACGCCGAGATGGCCCTCACCGTGCTGCGCGGGATCGGCGGCGAGTGGCGCCGGGGCAACGTCCTGACCGTCCTCGGCCGCGCGCTCAGCGGCCTCGACCAGACGGGACGGGCCCAGGTCTGCTGGCAGGAGGCGGCCGGCATCTACGAGGAACTGGGCTCGCCGGAGGCCGCCGAGGTGCGGGCCCTGCTGACGCCGGTACGGGCGGCCTGAGGTCCGCTCCGGGGCGTTCATCGTTCGTTTATCGCCCTGCGCGATGATTCATCTCGGTCGATCCGTCGCGTCGGGGGGCAGACGGGTCGCCGCACCGGGCCTCGCACCGGCATCCGGGCGAGCCGCCCGGGCGGGCCCGTCCGGTCGTCCTCGGGGGAGTGACCGGCCGGGCCCGCCGACCCACTGCCTGATCCGTGAAAGGAAGTTGAGGACCATGGGCGACGAGCTCAAGCCGCAGGACCTCCACGCGACCGACGAGCCGCTGGAGACGAAGGACCTGCACGCCACGAACGAACCGCTGAAGCCGCAGGACCTGCACGCGACCGACGAGCCGCTGGAGACGAAGGACCTGCACGCCACGTCGGAGCCGTTCAAGCCGGCGAAGTAGGCCGTCCGACGGGGGAGTTCGGGGGAACACCGGGGGAGTTCGGGGGAACACCGGGGGAGACCGGCCGCGATGGCGTGGAGGGGACGCCGTCGCGGCCGGTCGTGTGTCCGCCGGACCTCACCGGCCGGTGGTCCCCGGCCGGCCGCCGCGCGCTCACGCGGTGCGGCGGCCCAGGAAGATCGGGTTGGTGAACGCCGCGAGCGGCCCGGGCAGCGGACCCGCGGCCGCCTCGTGCCGCAACTCCGCCCGCACATAAGCCGCGTACGACGGTGTGGTGCGCCACTCGACCGTGCCCGCGCCGGACACGGGCAGCGGGTCACTGGTGTGCAGCACCCCCTGGTCGGTGACGAACCGGACCGAGCAGCGCGGGGCGCCGGTGACCTCCAGGCGGACCGTGACCGGGGTGTCCCGGCCGACGCCGAGCCGCTCGCCGATGCCCGCGTGCTCGCCGCGCCCGCCGGACGCCCGGAACGCCAGGGACACCCGGGCCGACTCCGCGACGTAGGACCGCCCCGCGCGGATGCCCTCCTGGACGGCCTCCCGGGTCAGGTCGTCGGCCAGCACGACGGTCTGCGGGCTGCCCACGGCGTCGGGGGCGCGGTGGGCGTCGCTGCTGCCCATGGCCGGGATCCAGTCGCGTCCGTCCCGCACGGACGCCACCAGCATGCTGTCCCAGTCGGCCAGGGCGACCTCGTCGTCGGGCGTGTAGGGGCCGTTCCACACCTCGATGGCGTCGGCCTCGCCGAAGCCGAACTTCCAGTTGCAGCCGACGCAGGTGGCGTGCGGGTGGGCCGGGACGACCAGGCCGCCGGCCCGCCTGACCTGGCGGGCGAACCGGCCGAAGCGGTTGTCGCGGGCCCGGTAGCGCCAGTCGACGAAGGTGCCGGGGTCGGTGCCGAGCGCGACCACGTGCCCGTTGCGGGTGGTGATCTCCTCGCCCAGCATCACCAGCAGGTCGTCCCCGGCCACGTCGGCCCAGTGGGCGTGCGCGCTGTGGGTGTTGTGCTCCGAGGAGTTGATGAAGTCCAGACCGGCCGCGCGGGCCAGCTCCCCGATCTCGGCCGGGGTGCGGCGCCCGTCGGAGTGCCAGGAGTGCAGGTGGCAATCGCCCCGGTACCAGGCCCGCCCGCGCCCCTTGGCCCGCTCGGGCGGATACACCGGCCGGACGGTCTCGCCCGGCTCGCCGTACGACAGCGTCACCGTGATCTCGTACGACAGTCCCTGCGGGGCGACGGTGTAGGGGCCGAGCGCGATGTGCCAGGTGCCCTCGCGCACCGGGCCCGGGAGGTAGCCGGGCGTGGCCTCGTCCGCCCGGATGAAGAACTCGGTGCGCGCCCCGCCCGACCAGCCGCGAAAGCCCCGGCCGCCCAGGTCGGTGCCGCGCTCGTCGAAGACGCCGATGTCGAGGGCGTTGCCCGGGGTGCCGGCCGGGACGGAGGGCCGGTCGTAGGTGTAGGCGACCTTCAGCTCCCTGACCCCGGCCGGGACCTCGACCGGCACGTAGACGAAGTCGGGGGCGCCGGGAGGCAGCGTGCCGCGCACCGTCCTGCTCTCCGGCCGCCCGCCGGCCGCTGAAGCGAAGCTCACACCTCCCAACGTAAGCGCGGAGGCCGCTCCCGTCACGAACAGGGCCCGCCGGCCGAGTCCGCCCTGCTGGTCCTCACACATGCTGCTGCTCCCCGGTGTGGTCGGTGACAAGGCACGGGTGGTGCGGGGGTGGCGCGTGGAACGTCGTGCCCAGCCTTGTACCGAGCCGTGAACTCCGGTGCAAGGCAGGGGGACGGTCGGATTTCACCCGTGCGGCCGCCCGTGGCGAATGCCGACCGGTCGGTATGGACAGCGGCCCCTCCCTCGGGTACAGATGGGTCATGCGCATCGCCGTGACGATCTTCCTCACCGACGAGACGATCACTCCGACCCGGCTGGCCCGGGAGCTGGAGGAGCGCGGATTCGCCGGTCTGTACCTGCCCGAGCACACCCACATCCCCGTCGAGCGGACCACCCCGTACCCGGCGGGCGGTGAGCTGCCGTGGGAGTACGGGCGCACCCTCGACGCGTTCGTGGCGCTGGGCCAGGCCGCCGCCGTCACGGAGCGGCTCGGGCTCGGCACGGGCATCACGCTCGTCGCCCAGCACGACCCGATCGACCTGGCCAAGCAGATCGCGACCCTGGACCACCTGTCCGGGGGCCGGTTCACCCTCGGGCTCGGCTTCGGCTGGAACGTCGAGGAGGCCGCCGACCACGGCGTGCACTGGAGCAGCCGGCGCGAACTGGTCCGCGACCGCATGGCGTTGATGCGGGCCCTGTGGTCGGAGGAACCGGTCGCGTACGACGGGGAGTTCGGCGGCGTCCGGGCCAGTCACGCGTATCCGAAGCCCGTGCAGAAGCCGCGCGGTCCGGTCGTGGGCCCGCGCACGCTCGTCGGCGGGGCCGCCGGGCCCAAGCTGTTCTCCCACATCAGCGAGTACGCCGACGGCTGGCTGCCGATCGGCGGCCGGGGCCTCGGCGACTCGATGCCGGTCCTGCGCGCCGCCTGGGCCGACGCCGGCCGCGACCCCCAGGCCCTCCAGGTCGTCCCCTACGCCGTCCACCCCAGCCCCGGCAAACTCGCCCACTACACCGACCTCGGTATCGAGGAGGTCGTGGCGCAGCTGCCTCCGGCGGGGGAGGCGGAGGTGCTGAAGGCACTGGACCAGTACGGGGCGTTCGTGGGGTAGTCGGGGTCCCGTCTGCCGACGCCGGGTGTGTGGCCGACCGCAGGTTCGTCGTGGCCGGTCGCGCAGTTCCCCGCGCCCCTGAAGGCCTGCGGCCCCCCTCAGGGGCGCGGGGAACTGCGCGAGAAACCACGTACGGCCCGCACACGCCGACGAACCAGCACGCCCGAGCTGAAGCGCGCACTGGGACTCACCGCTGTCACGGCTGATCAGCGCACTCGTATGCTCGAAGAATGACGACTGCCGCGACCTCCGGAACCGGACCCACCGAGAACTCCCTGCGGCGCGCCCTGAAACGGGCCAGGGACGGCGTCTCGCTCGACGTCGCCGAGGCGGCGGTCCTGCTCCAGGCGCGCGGTGAGCACCTGCGGGACCTGTCGGCCTCCGCGGCCCGGGTGCGGGACGCGGGTCTGGAGGCGGCCGGCCGGCCCGGCGTCATCACGTACTCCAAGAGCGTCTTCATCCCCCTGACGCGGCTGTGCCGGGACAAGTGCCACTACTGCACGTTCGTCACCGTCCCCGGCAAGCTGCGCCGCGCCGGGCACGGGATGTTCATGTCCCCGGACGAGGTGCTGGACATCGCCCGCAAGGGCGCGGCCCTCGGCTGCAAGGAAGCGCTCATCACCCTCGGCGACAAGCCCGAGGACCGCTGGCCGGAGGCGCGCGAGTGGCTCGACGCGCACGGCTACGACGACACCCTCGCCTACGTCCGTGCCGTCTCCATCCGCATCCTGGAGGAGACCGGGCTGCTGCCCCACCTCAACCCGGGCGTCCTGAGCTGGTCCGACTTCCAGCGGCTCAAGCCCGTCGCGCCCAGCATGGGCATGATGCTGGAGACCACCGCGACCCGCCTGTGGTCGGAGCCGGGCGGCCCCCACCACGGCTCGCCCGACAAGGAACCGGCCGTCCGTCTGCGGGTCCTGGAGGACGCCGGGCGTTCCTCCGTCCCCTTCACCTCCGGGCTGCTCATAGGCATCGGCGAGACCTACGAGGAGCGCGCCGAGTCGCTGTTCGCGCTGCGCAAGGTCTCCCGCGCCTACCACGGCGTCCAGGAGCTGATCATCCAGAACTTCCGCGCCAAGCCGGACACCGCCATGCGCGGCATGCCCGACGCGGAACTGGACGAGCTCGTCGCCACGGTGGCCGTCGCCCGGCTCCTCATGGGCCCGAGCGGCAACATCCAGGCCCCGCCCAACCTGGTCGACGGCGAGTACGAGCGGCTGATCGCCGCCGGCATCGACGACTGGGGCGGCGTCTCCCCGCTCACCATCGACCACGTCAACCCCGAGCGGCCCTGGCCGCAGATCGAGCAGCTCGCCGAGAAGTCCCGTGCGGCCGGGTTCGAGCTGCGCGAACGGCTCTGCGTCTACCCGGAGTTCGTGCGTCGCGGCGAGCCGTGGCTGGATCCGCGGGTGCGCCCGCACGTGGCCGCGCTCGCCGACCCGGAGACCGGCCTGGCCCGCCCCGACGCCCTGCCCGAGGGCCTGCCGTGGCAGGAGCCGGAGGAGGTCTTCACGGCGTCCGGCCGCACCGACCTGCACAGCTCCATCGACACCGAGGGCCGCACCTCGGACCGCCGGGACGACTTCGACGAGGTGTACGGCGACTGGGGCGCCCTGCGCGAGGCAGCCGCCCCGGGCATGGTCCCCGAGCGCATCGACACCGACGTACGGCAGGCCCTGCGCACGGCCGCCGACGATCCGACGAAGCTGACCGACGACGAGGCGCTGGCCCTGCTGCACGCGGACGGCCCGGCCCTGGACGCCCTCGCCCGGGTCGCCGACGACGTGCGGAAGTCGGCCGTGGGGGACGACGTCACCTACATCGTCACGCGCAACATCAACTTCACCAACGTCTGCTACACCGGCTGCCGTTTCTGCGCCTTCGCCCAGCGCCGCACCGACGCCGACGCCTACACCCTGTCCCTGGACCAGGTCGCCGACCGGGCCCGGCAGGCCTGGGACGTGGGCGCGGTGGAGGTCTGCATGCAGGGCGGCATCCACCCGGACCTGCCCGGCACGGCGTACTTCGACATCGCGCGGGCGGTGAAGGAACGCGTCCCGGGCATGCACGTGCACGCCTTCTCCCCGATGGAGGTCGTCAACGGCGCGACCCGCACCGGCATGTCGATCCGCGAGTGGCTGACCGCCGCCAAGGAAGCGGGCCTGGACACCATCCCGGGCACCGCCGCCGAGATCCTCGACGACGAGGTCCGCTGGATCCTCACCAAGGGCAAACTGCCCGCCGCCGACTGGATCGAGGTGGTGACGACCGCCCACGAGCTGGGCATCCGCTCGTCCTCCACGATGATGTACGGGCACGTCGACCAGCCCCGCCACTGGCTCGGGCACCTGCGCACCCTCGCGGGCATCCAGCAACGCACGGGCGGCTTCACCGAGTTCGTCACCCTGCCGTTCGTGCACACCAACGCGCCGGTCTACCTCGCGGGGATCGCCCGCCCCGGCCCGACCATGCGGGACAACCGCGCGGTCACCGCCATGGCCCGGCTGCTGCTGCACCCGTACATCCCCCACATCCAGACCAGCTGGGTGAAGCTGGGCACCGAGGGCGCGGCCGAGATGCTGCGCTCGGGCGCGAACGACCTCGGCGGCACGCTCATGGAGGAGACCATCTCCCGGATGGCGGGCTCCTCGTACGGCTCGTACAAGTCGGTCAAGGACCTGATCGCGGTGGCGGACGCGGCCGGGCGCCCCGCGCGGCCCCGCACCACCCTGTACGGGGAGGTCCCCGAGGAGCGGCAGCGCGCGGCGGCGGCCTCGGACGGCCATCTGCCGGAGCTGCTCCCGGTGCTGGACTGACGGGCTGCCGGAGGGGCCGGCCCTACTGGCCCTTGGCGTCCGCCGGCTGGTGCTCCGTCAGGGGGCGGCCGGTCGCTCCACCGGGGTCCGCGGGCCCCGGTGGAGGCGTGCCCCGGCCCGCCCAGAGCAGCAGCAGGCCGAGGGTGCCGGCGATCGCGGGCCAGTACACGTAGCGGAAGTCCGTCGCGGGCATGATCGGCAGGTAGCCGAGGACGTAGGCGGCCGCGCTCACGCCCAGCGCGCGGACCGGCATCGCGAAGGCGCCCCGGCCCGGCCGGACGGCCAGCACCAGCGCGACGGCCAGCCAGAACCAGCCGCGGAACAGCCAGGGCAGGTCGGCGACCATGCCCTTGACGTACGAGCCGAGCATGTCCTCCAGGCGGGGGTGCGCCACCTCGATGCCGAGGTCGTTGCGGGTGATGCCCGCCTTGTAGGCGTAGTCGGTCTCGAACAGCAGCGTCGCGAACAGCCGCAGCCGGTACTGGAGGTACTGCGGCAGGTGCCCGCCCATCTCCCGCAGCCACAGGGAGGTGATCTCGCCGGAGTCGCCGCGCAGCCCGTCCGCCGGCCGGTCGTAGCAGGCCCAGTAGGCGTCCGACAGGGCCCCGACGCGCTCGCACTCGCGGGCGGAGGCCACCAGCCGGTCCCGCAGGGCCGGGGAGACGTCCGCCGCCCGCAGCTCGTCCACCCGCAGCACGTGCACGAGGTCGTCGAGCATGATCTGGGCGCCCTGCTCGGTCTTGAGCGGCTGGGCGAACAGCGAGATGGCGGCGGCGGGCACGACCAGCGCGGCGGCGAGCGCGGCGGTGCACCGCACCCACGCCCCGCGTCCCGGTCGGTGCCACAGCGCGAGCACCAGCAGGACGAAGACGGGCAGGGCGGCGAGGAAGGCGTTCTTGCGCACGAGCATGGCGTAGGCGAGGAAGAGCACGCCCAGCCAGAGCAGCCCCCACCGCACGGCGGGGCGGACGTCCCGGTCGCGGATCCGCAGACCCGTGAGGGCGACCGCGCACGCGGCGAGCAGCGCCTGCGCGGCGTGGACGTCCTTCCACACCACCCCGGCGAACGTCAGTACGTACGGGGCCAGGCCGATGCCGAGCACGGCGAGCGACGCACCGCGCCTGCCGGTCAGGTCCGCCACGCACCGGGCCACCATCCACAGCGCCCCCCACAGTACGAGCGACTGCACGACGAGCATCGCGGTGAGGGTGCCGGTCACCGCGATGAGCGCCCGCCACACCAGGCTCAGCACGGGCGGGTGCCAGTCCGTCAGCGGCTTCCTCCCCTCGGCCTGCCGGAGCTGGTCGAGGCTGTCGGGACTCAGGAAGCCGGGGGCGAAGACCAGGATCGTGGCCAGGCAGCACACGGCGGCGACGGCGGCCAGGACCCAGCCCCAGTGCCGCGTCCGAGCCGTCCATCCCATTTGTCCCATGTGCCGGATGCTAACGGCTCAGGGTGCCACGAAGACGTAGCGCCGGTAGGCGTAGAAGCGGAACAGGGTCGCCAGCACCCAGCCCAGGATGCGGGCCGTGTTGTCGCTGAGCGCGGAGTCGAGGCCGAGCAGGTGCCGGGAGGCGAAGACGGTCCCGGCGGTGATGGCGAGCCCCACGCCGTTGGCGACGAGGAAGAGGGCGAGTTCACGGGTCACCTTGTCGCGGTGCCGGTCGCGGTAGGTCCAGTACCGGTTCCCGGCCCAGCTGAACAACGCGGCCGCGCACGTCGCGACGACCGACGCCTGGACCGGGGAGTCGCCCATCGGCCCGCCGCGCGCGCCGCCCGGCAGCCCGAAGACGAGCAGGTTGTACCCGCCGTTGTCGACGACGAACGCCAGCGCGCCCACGACGCCGAACTTGGCGGCTTCGCGCCAGATGCCCTGCACGGCGTGGCGCACGGAGCTGGTCACAGAGGGAGGAACCGGCACGAAAGGGAGGGTAACCATCCGGCGTGCCCTCGCCCCGAGGGCTCGCGCATATCGCATCATTTCCTACTATCCGACAGCGCTTCGGCCGAGGAGTGGCGAGGAGTGGGAGTGGCAGTGGAACCGACGATCGCGTGTGTCGTGCCGTGTCACAACGAGGAGGCGGCCGTCGCCAAGGTGGTCCGCGACCTGCGCGCCGCCCTGCCCGAGGCCGCGATCTACGTGTACGACAACGCCTCCACCGACCGCACGGTCGAGGTCGCCCGGGCGGCGGGCGCGATCGTCCGCGAGGAACCCCGCAAGGGCAAGGGGAACGTCATCCGCCGCGCCTTCGCCGACGTCGACGCGGACGCGCTGCTCATCATCGACGGCGACGACACCTACGACGCCTCCCGCGCCCGGGACCTGGTCGACCTGCTCTTCGAGGGGCCCTACGACCAGGTCGTCGGCGCCCGCCGGGTGACGGTGGACGGGGCGTACCGGGCCGGGCACGCCGTCGGCAACAAGGTGCTCACCGGGGCCGTGCGCTCGCTGTTCGGCAACGACGTGACCGACATGCTCAGCGGCTACCGGGTGTTCTCGCGCCGGTTCGTGAAGTCCTTCCCGGCGCTCGCCCGGGAGTTCGAGACCGAGACCGAGATGACCATCCACGCGCTGCACCTGCGGCTGCCCACGGCGGAGGTGCCCGTGGACTACCGGGTCCGGCCCGCGGGCGGCGAGAGCAAGCTGCGCACCTACCGCGACGGCTGGCGCATCCTGCGGGTCATCCTCGACCTCGCGCGCCGCGAACGCCCCTCGCTGGTGCACACCCTCATCGCCGGTGTGCTGGCCCTGGTCTCGGTGATCCTCGGCGTCCCGGTCATCGCCGACTTCGTCGAGACGGGCACCGTGCCCCGCGTCCCGACGGCGATCCTGGCCGCCGCGATCATGACGATCGCCGCGCTGGTGCTGCTGTCCGGCTACATCCTCGAATCGCTCACGCACATGCGTCAGGAGCAGACCCGGCTGGTGCACCTCGCCTACCCGGCCCCCGTCCGCGCGCCGCGCTACACCGCCCGGGGCGCGGGCACCGGCCCGGTCCCCGCGCGCAAGACGGCCGACGGGCCCTGAGGCCGCAGGGGGAGCGGCCCGCGCGCAGTACGATGATCGGAACCCCGGTGCTGTGCGGGGTCCCGTGACTGAGGAGATGCGTACCGGTGCCTGCCCGAATCCCTTCGTGGGCCTGGGTGACCGGGCTGACCGTGGGAGCGATAGCCGCGGTGACGGTCCTGGGCGTGCAGGCGGACCGCAGCCCGCACCCCACCGCCTCCGCGGCCAAGCCGAGCACCCCGGCGACCGCGCGGCCCACCCCCACGCCCACGGCGAAGGAGCCGGCGAAGGTGCCGGACGGCTCCGGCACCGGCCGGCGCATCGTGTACTCCCTCGGCGAGAAGCGGGTCTGGCTGGTCGACGCGAGCGACGCCGCCCGGCGCACGTTCACCGTCTGGCCGGGGACGGTCGATCCCGACCCCGGCACCTACACGATCTCCTCCCGCAACCGCGCGACGACCGGTTCGGACGGCGTCGAGATCGAGCACATCCTCTACTTCACGGCGAAGGCCGGTGTGTCCGTCGCCTTCTCCAACGCGGTCGACGGGGCCTCGCCACCGCCGCCCGCCTCCGGCGCGCAGACGGGCGGCGTGCGGATGAAGAAGGCGGACGGCACGGCACTGTGGACGTTCGGCACGGTCGGCACGACCGTGGCCGTGGTCAAGTAGCGGAGGGTTCCGCCCGCGGGGCCGTCATCTGGTTGACGATCAGCACGACCCCGCTGAACAGGAAGATCCGCGTCGCGGCGTCCAGCCCGTTCCAGGTCTTCGACTGCCACATCGAGAACCACTCACCGCCGACGGCGATGAACCCGACACCGAACAGCAGCATCACCATCAGCAGCCCGTACGTCGACGTCCGCCGGGCCGCCACCGCGTCGCGCCGGGCC
This sequence comes from Streptomyces sp. NPDC026246, assembly GCF_055567995.1. Lineage (NCBI taxonomy): Bacteria > Bacillati > Actinomycetota > Actinomycetes > Kitasatosporales > Streptomycetaceae > Streptomyces > Streptomyces sp. NPDC026246. The sequence goes on from NZ_JBVHPJ010000009.1 coordinate 70,692, forward strand.
CACAGCCACGTCCCGTATATGAGGACGAGCGCGGCGACGGTCTCCCAGACGATGATCAAGACGTAGGCGGCGTCCTGCAGCGCGGTACTGGTGACGGCCCGCCACATCAGGTCGTCGTCCTTGAACGTGGTGTCCATCGCCAGTACGTGGCGGACGAACTGCTGGTTGGTCCCGAAGTCGGTGATGTTCCCGAAGGCGACGAGAGCCATGTAGAGGGCGACGGTGGCGGTCAGTAGCGTGGCGGCAAGTGACAGCCCGCCGCGTCGAGTTGATGAGGTGGCCATGGCGATCATTCTCCCCCGGCGAAGCGCCTCGAAGTCCGCCGTCCGGTGAACGAGAATGGCGGCGCGAGCCGGGCCGGACGAGACGAGGGGACGTACGGATGGCGCAGTCGCGACCGTCGATGCAGGAACTGATACGGCAGCGCAGCCGGGCCGGGTTTGTCGGCCGCGCCGGCGAACGTGCCCTGTTCCGCGCCAACTTCGACACCCCGCCCCACGACGAGCGCCACCGCTTTCGCTTCCACGTGCACGGCAACGCGGGCGTCGGGAAGACGTTCCTGCTGCGGGAGCTGGAGCACATCGCCCGGGAACGGGGTGCGGTGACCGCCCGCGTGGACGACAGTGCGGGCAGCTTCCCGGAGGTGATGGCGGAGATCTCCCGGCAGTTGGCCGAGCAGGGGCGGCGCTTCAAGGAGCTGGAGCGGCTCCTCGATGCCCACCGTGAGCGGCGGCAGGAGGCCGAACTGGCCGTGCTGGCGGCCCTGGACGCCGAGGCGGGCGCGCAGGAGGCGCGCCCGTCGGCGGGCGGCCAGCTGGCGGCCCGGGCCGGGCTGGTGGCCGCGGGCATGGTGCCGGTGGTCGGGCCGCTGGCCGGACTCCTCGACGCCGACCGGCTGGCCCAAGGCGCCGACCGGCTGCGGGCGAGCCTGCTGGCCCGCTTCCGCAACCACGAGGACGTGCGGCTGGTGCTGGAGCCCGAGCAGGTGCTCACACCGATCCTCCTGCGCGAGCTGGAGCAGGTGACGGCCCCGTGGATCGCCCTCTTCCTCGACACGTACGAGCGGACGGGACCGCTGCTGGACCCCTGGCTGCACGAGACGATGACGACCGACCGGTACGGCCCCCTGCCCGCCACGGTGGTCGTTGTCACGGCGGGGCAGGACCCCGTGGACCGGTCCCGCTGGGGCGGCCTGGCGGACTTCGTCACCGACCTCCCGCTCACGCCCTTCACAGATGCGGAGACGCGCGGACTGCTCGCTGCCCGGGGCGTCACCGCCGAGCCGGTCGTGGCGGAGATCCTCCGCCTCACCGGCGGCCTGCCCGTCCTGGTCTCCACCCTCGCCGAGTCGGGCCCCGCCGGTCCCGGTGACGTCGGCGACCCCAGCGCGAGCGCGGTGGACCGCTTCCTGAAGTGGGAGCAGGACCCGGCGCGCCGGGCCGCGGCGCTGTCCTGCGCCCTGCCGAGATGGCTCGACGCCGACGTGTTCCGGGCCGTCGCCGACTGTCCGGACGACGAGGCGGACGGCGTCTACGACTGGCTGCGGTCCCGGCCGTTCGCCACCGGCCACGACGGGGGACGGCTGCGCTACCACGATGTCGTGCGCACGCCGATGCTGCGGGCGCAGCGCCTGCGGTCGCCGCGCACCTGGACGCAACGTCAGCGGCGGCTGGCGCGGTGGTTCGCCGACTGGCGGGAGGAGACCGGGCAGGGGCTCGCCGACCCCTGGGCGGACCGGTCCTGGCGGGAGTTGCGCCTGGCCGAGACGTACCACCTGCTGTGCGCGGGCGCCCCGGACGCGCTCCCCTCCGCGCTCCGGGACACCGTACGGGCGGTCGCGGCCGACGAGCCCACGGCCCGGCAGTGGGCCAGGGCCCTGACCGACGCCGGCCGGGACGCGGAAGCCGAGGACGCGGCGCGCTGGGGCGCCGACCTCGACGCGGCCCTCACCGACGGCGGTGTCCCCGCGGCCCTCGCCCTGTTGCTGAGCCGCGCCCCCCTCGACACCCCCGCTCGCGCCCTGGCCCACACGGCCCGGGGCAGCGCGCTGCGGCAGCGCGGCGCGTACGAGGAGGCCCTGGCCGAGCACGACCGGGCCCTCGCCCTGGATCCCGGCCTGGCCCGGGCATACCGCAGCCGCGCCATGGCCCGGGGCGAACTGGGCGACTACGACGGCGCGCTCGCCGACCTGGACGAGGCGCTGGCCCTGCGACCGCAGGACGCCAGGGGCCACGCGGTGCGTGGGGAGTACCTGCGCATCCTGCGCCGCTACGACGAGGCACTCGACGCCCTGGACGAGGCGATCCGGCTCGACTCGGGGACCGACTTCGCCTGGGCGTCGCGCGGCGCCACCCGCCTGAGCCGCGGCGAACCACAGCAGGCGCTGGCGGACCTGACCCGCGCTCTGGAGATCAAGCCGGACTACCCCTGGGCCCTCGCCCGTCGGGCCCGGGTGTGGCGCGCCCTCGACCGCCCCGACCGCCAGCGGGCCGACCTGGACCAGGCCCTGACCCTGCACCCCGACTGGGCATGGGGCCGCTGCGAACGCGCCGACGCGCTGCGGGTCGCGGGCCGCGGGGAAGAGGCTGTCGCCGACCTGGACGTGGCCCTGCGCCTGGACCCCCGGTACGCGTCGGCGTATGCGAGCCGGGGCGCGTCCCTGGCCGGCCTGGGCCGCCACGCCGAGGCACTGGCCGACTTGAACCGGGCGGTGGAACTGCGGCCCCGGTACGTCTGGGCGCTGTGCCGCCGGGCCGTGCTGCACGCGGTCATGGGCCGGCCGGACCTGGCCCGGGCCGACGTCCGACGCGTGCGGGCGCTGGAGCCGGAAGCGCTGGAACGCCTGACGGACACGGACCGTGCGGCCCTGGCGCGGACGGGGTGCTGAGCGTCAGCGCCCGGCGGCGAACGGCAGGAACGCCGACCAGGCGTCGTCCGTGAACGCCAGCCGGGCGCCGTCCACGTCCTTGGAGTCACGGACGTGGACCGCCGGGCGGTCCAGGGCTATCTCCACGCAGTCGGGGCCGTCGTTGCCACTGTGGCTGCTCTTGATCCACGTCAGTGGGGTGGGCGTCATGTCTCTTCTCCCAGCAACTTCTCGATGAAAGTCAGCGATTCGCGGGGCGACAGGGCCTGCGCCCGGATCATGCCATAGCGCATGTCGAGGACCTGCACGTCCTGTGGATCGCTGATCACCCTGTCGAACAACTGGCTTTCCGTGTGGCCGAGCACTTTGCCACCCCGGAGTTTCAGCAGCCGGAACGAACCCATCACGGCGGCGTGATCCTCCCTGTTCGTGGGCATCACCTGGATCTCCACATGCCGTAACTCCGCGACTTCCAACAGGTGTTCGAGCTGGCGGCGGAGGACCATTCTGCCTCCGAAGGGCCGCCGCAGCGTCGTCTCTTCCTGGACAAAGGTGACCAACGGCCGTGGCACCCGGTCGAACACCGTCTTCCGCGCCATGCGTGCGGCGACGTGCCGCTCGATCTCCTCCTCGGTGTAGGCAGGCCGCCGCATCGCGAACAGGGCGTGCGCGTACTCCGGGGTCTGGAGCAGACCGTGGATGTGAAGACTGGCGTACGCGCCCAGCTCGACGGCCTCGTCCTCCAGCTTGGCCAGGTCGCGGACCTTCTTGGGGTACCGGGCCCTCTCCACGTCCTCCTTCATCGCCGAGAGCTTGCCGCCCGCGGCGAGGACCTCGTCCGCCCTGTCGAGGAAGTCCGGCTTCGGCACGCGCCGGGCCCGCTCCACCGACGAGACCATCTCCTCGCCGTAGCCGATGGCCGAGCCCAGCTCCGCCTGCTTCAGCCCGGCGGCCTCCCGCCACATCTTGATCTGCCGCCCGACCGCCCTGAGCACGGCCGCCGCTTCCTCGTCCTCCACGCCTTCCCCTCCTGACGTACGAGCCGTACGACCCCGGGAAGCGCCCGGACAGTCACGCTCCGTACCGACGTCGTAGCTGTTCAGCGTAGGGACCGTGCGGCCACTCTGGGTGACATGAGCCAGAGATTCACCGTGGAGGTTCCCGTCCCCACCCGGCAGTTCGCGGTGCGGCTGTCCGCCACCCGCAGGGGTGCGCGCCTGGCCCGTCTGCTCACCGAACGCCAACTCGACGACTGGGGCGAGCCGTACGAGGCCGCGGCTCAGGTGGTGGCGGAACTGGCGTCCAACGCCGTGCTGCACGGGCGCGTAACCGGCAGGGACTTCCGGCTGGTGCTGGAACTGCGACCCGGCCGCACGCTCCGCGTCGAGGTCACCGACGCCCGGGGCGACCGGGTCCCGTTCCTCCCCGACCCGGCGGAGGAGGACGCGGAAGGGGGCCGCGGCATGGCCATCGTGGAGGCCTGCGCGGCCCGTTGGGGGGTGAGCGGGGCGCCGGCCGGAGCGAAGACGGTGTGGGTCGAACTCGCGCTCGGACCTGGCTAGGGTGTCCGGATGGACGTGGGGGCGGTCTTGATAGCCGTGGCCGGTGTGGCGGGGACGCTCGGGGGAGCGCTGCTCACCCAGCGGGGTGCCGACAAGGCCAAGCGGCACGAGCTGGAGATGAGCCAGGCGCTCCAGGAGGAGCGCTCGAACCGGGAGCTGCGGCGCCGCTGTTACACGGAACTGCACCGCGAAGCACGGCAGTTCTGCACGGCGCTCAGCCGGCACCTGTACGTCATGCGGGACCGCACGGCGGGCGACGAGGACGTCCAGGCGCTGGAGGCCGCCAAGGACACCTACCGCGACCGCTGGTCCGAGGCGCTGATGATCGCGCCGGACGCGGTGATCGGCCCCGCGCGTGCGGTGAACGGGGCGCTGAACGGCGTCTACGGGCAGGTGAAACGGCTGGAGCAGGGCAATCCGCGGCCCGGCGAGACCTTGCGGTCGGCCGCCGAGGCGCAGCACGCCGTGTGGACGCTGATCGCCGCGGCGAGAGAGGCGATGCGCCGCGACCTCGGCATCACCACCGAGTCCGACGAGCCACCGCCCTACTCCACCGACGCCAACACCTTCTTCCACGACTTCTCGCACCCGGGTCGCGGCCCGTCATGACCCGGTGGCGCCCGACGCCAAAGACCAAAGAACCGGGGGAAAGAACCAACCCGCCCCCACCGCCCCCGCGGCTCACTCGCAGGGGTGAACATCACCAACTCGGCTGGCGCGGCGGGGAGTCGATGGTGCAGCGTCGGCGCAGACACCTTCGAAAACGAATACGGCCCTCGCCGGGACGGGCAATCCCAGTGCGAGGGCCTGATCACCAAGGAAGAAAGCACCTTCCCGATGACTGAACAGCACCCTAGCGCGCCCGTGCGCGCGCAGTCCGGCACTTCCGGTGTCCAGCACGTGACGGAGCGCCACGACGACCACTTCACCGTCGTCGGCAACCACCTCGCCCAGCATCCGGACCTGTCCCTGACCGCCATCGGCCTGGCGGTGCACATCCAGTCGCTGCCCGCCGGGACACCGGTCGGGATCAAGGCGCTGGCGGCGAAGTTCCCCGAGGGCGAGATCCGCGTCGCGGCGGCCCTGCGGGAGTTGGAGGCACACGGTTACCTGGCTCGCCCCAAGGAGCGTCTTCAATCGGGCCGAGTCGTGACCCGCACGGTGTCGTACAACAAGCCCCGTCAGCGCCCCGCCGCCCCGTCACCCCGGGCCGCCGCCGCGCCCACCGGACCACGCAGCTCCGCCGCCGACCTGCTCACCGGGCTGCGTGCCGTCGACTCCCGTCTGCTGCTCAGCGAACGCGACGTCCACCGGCTGGCCCCCTCGGTGTCGGCCTGGCTGGACCGCGGCGTTCCCGCCGCCGCCGTGACGCGGACCCTGACGGCCGGCCTGCCCCAGGATCCGATCAAGCACCCGGCGGCGCTCCTCTCCCACCGGCTGACCGCCCTGCTGCCCCCACCCCTCCCGGCGGCGCCACCCGGCCCGCCCCCCGCCGCCCGCCCGGCCCCCCTCCAGACCTGCGACGGCTGCGAACGCGCCTTCCGCGCCCCCACCCCGGGCCACTGCCGCGACTGCCGTCCCACGGCGGAACAGGCGGCCTGACCGTACGCCGATACCAGGCGACTCCGGTCCCTCCCGGCACTTCTCCCATACCGTTGCGGCCCTCGGTCCGCCGTTCCCGTTCGATTACAGTGCTCAGCGTCGTACGTGTGGACGGTGTCCTGGGAGGTCGAGGTGGGTGCGACTGCCGGGGCCGTCTGGGGCCGTACGGAACAGCAGGACTTCCGCAGCCGGGTGCGCGGGACGCTGCTCGGCGTGGCCGTCGGCGACGCGCTCGGCGCACCGGTCGACGGCTTGGGCATCGAGCAGATCCGGGAGGCGCACGGCGCGGAGGGGCTGCTCGACCTCGCCCCCGCCTACGGCAGACGCGGCGCCGTCACGCACCTGACGCAGCTCACCCTGTTCTCCGTCGACGGCCTGATCCGCGCCCAGGTGCGGCGCGACACCGGCGCCTGGCACCCGCCGACCGACCTGCACCGGGCCTATCTGCGCTGGGCCGCCACCCAGCGGGACTGGGGTCCCGACGAGCGCCGCAAGGACGACGGGTGGCTCGCCCGCGAGGAGTGGCTGTACGCCCGGCGCGACCCCGCCCGCGCCCTGCTGCTGGGGCTCGGGGACGAGACGATGGGCACGCCGGAGGCACCCAAGAACCCCGGGGAGACCGGGCCGGAGGCCGCCGCGCGGTCCGCCCCGTTCGGGCTGCTCGTCGGCTGGGAGCCGCAGCTCGTCGCCCAGCTCGCCCTGGAGTGCGCCGCGCAGACCCACGGCTCCCCGGCGGCCTGCCTCGCCGCGAGTGCCTACGCCCTGCTCGTGCACGCGCTGGCCCGCGGGGAGAGCCTCGACGCGGCGGTGCAGCGCACCTTCGCCCTGCTGGCCTCCCGCCCCGGGCACGAACCGGTGTCCGGCGCGCTGCAGCAGGCGCTCGGCGCCGTCCGCCAGGGCATGCCGGGACCGGAGCGCGTGACCGAACTGAGTGGGCCCGGTACGGCGGAGGGACTGCTCGGGGCCGCCGTGTACTGCGCGCTCGTCGCCGCCGACGTCCGGCACGGACTGTGCCTGGCCGTGAACCAGGACGGCCCCTCCGCCGCCACCGCCGCCCTGGCCGGCGGCCTGCTCGGCGCCCTGCACGGGGAGACGGCCCTCCCGCCGGCCTGGCTGGCCGAACTGGAGGGCCGTCCCACGATCCTGGAGCTGGCCGACGACTTCGCCCTGGAGATGACCCAGGGACCCGCCCTGCACGGTCCCGGCGGCTCCTCCCCGGGCTGGCTCGCCCGCTACCCGCGGGCGTGAGCCCGCCGCCGGACGGGAGGCAACCGGTCCCCGTCCGTCATTCCCGGACCGTCGTGCGGACCGCCTCGTCCACCGGCCCGGCCGGAGCCGGCACCGCGGCCGTCGCCGCGCCGTCCCCGTCGGTGTTGATCTTCTCGATGATCGCCAGACGCTCGGGGGTGTCCTCGGGCTTGAGGTAGCCGATCAGGATGTACAGGACCAGGGACACCGCGAGCGGGATCGACACCTGGTACTGGAGCGGCACACCGCCCTCGACGTTCCAGTTGATCGGGTAGTTCACCAGCCAGAAGGCGAGCAGACCCATCGACCAGCTGACCAGCGCCGCGGTCGGGCCGGAGCGGCGGAACGCCCGCAGCAGGCCGAGCATCATCGGGATCGCCATGGGGCCCATCAGACCGGCCACCCACTTGATGACGACGGTGATGATGTCCTTGAACGCGGGGGAGTTGACCTGGGTGGCCGCCGCCATCGACAGGCCGAGGAAGACGACCGTGGCGATCCGGGCGACCCGCAGCCCCTGGCTCTGGTTCCACGCCCGGGCCCGGGACCAGATCACCGGCGCGCAGTCCCGGGTGAACACGGCCGCGATGGCGTTGGCGTCCGAGGAGCACATGGCCATCGTGTGGGAGAAGAACCCGACGATGACCAGGCCCAGCAGGCCGTGCGGCAGGAGCTGCTCGGTCATCAGCGCGTAGGAGTCGGAGCCGTCCGCCTTCTGCGACTCGACCAGCAGCGGCGACATCCACATGGGGAAGAACAGCACCAGCGGCCAGACCAGCCAGAGGATCGCCGACAGCCGGGCCGACCGCTCGGCCTGCTTCGCGTTCGGCGTGGCCATGTAGCGCTGGGCCTGGTTGAGCATGCCGCCGTTGTACTCGAACAGCTTGATGAAGAGGAACGCCAGCAGGAACACCGTGCCGTACGGGCCGACCAGCGGCTTCTCGTGGCCCTGCAGCTCGGGGGAGTCCCAGACGCCGAAGAAGCCGCCGTGGTCGTCGAGCCGGACGACGACCGCGACGAACATCGCGACGCCCGCCAGCAACTGGATGACGAACTGGCCGAGTTCGGTCAGCGCGTCCGCCCACAGACCGCCGATCGTGCAGTAGACCGCCGTGATGCCACCGGTGATCAGGATGCCCTGGTTGAGCGAGATGCCGGTGAAGACGGACAGCAGCGTCGCGATCGCCGCCCACTTCGCGCCCACGTCCACGATCTTCAGCAGCATGCCGGACCAGGCCAGCGCCTGCTGCGTCTTCAGGTCGTAGCGGTTCTTCAGGTACTCCAGCGGGGATGCCACGTGGAGCCGGGAGCGCAGCCGGTTGATGCGCGGCGCGAAGAGCTTGGAGCCGATGGCGATGCCGAGGGCGATGGGGAAGGACCAGGTGACGAAGGACGTGACGCCGTAGGTGTAGGCGATGCCCGCGTACCCGGTGAACATCACCGCGCTGTAGCCCGACATGTGGTGCGAGATGCCGGACAGCCACCACGGCATCTTGCCGCCGGCCGTGAAGAAGTCGCTGACGTCGTCCACGCGTTTGTGCGACCAGACGCCGATCGCGACCATCACGGCGAAATAGCCGATGAGCACGGCCCAGTCGAGACCGTTCATGAGTCCCCTTCCACGGTGCTGCCGCCACAGTCAGGCATGTGAACTGTGGGTTCGGTGACGTGCGCACGGCAAGGAAGCGGAAGGTCAAGAGACGGCAAAATTGTTCGGCAAGGTGACTTGCGTTCACCTACTTGAACACGGGAGGGGGTGGCCGCGGCCCGTCCGGGGCCCGATGCACGGCGCCCCCGGCCTGCGTCGGGCAGGCCGGGGGCGCCGGTGGTCGGACGGGATCCGCGGGGGTCAGCGCAGCTCCTCCGGACAAGGCGTGCCGCGCGGGAACTGGTACGGCGCCGCCAGCCGGTACGTGCCCGCCTTCGGCGCGAGCAGCTCCGTCCACTTGTCGCCCTGCGCGTCCTCCTCCGTCTCCGCCAGGCAGCCGTTGACATTGACGTACGTCTTCGGCTCGCCCTCGGGACGGTTCTCGGAAGCCTCCGTCTCCTGCGGCGGTTTCAGGCTCCTGCCCTCGGCGTCGACGATGCTCAGCCACGGGGAGTACGGCACGCGCACCAGGATGCGGCCCGGCTTCCTCACCTGCAGCACCATCTCGCCCTGCTCGGCCCGGTCGACCACCGTGTTCGGCTCGGCGAGCGGCGTGGGCGCGGTCACCTTGAACAGCTGCCAGTTGGCGTCGCCCCAGATCTGGTTCAGATAGGGCAGACCGCGCTGCACCAGGGCCCGCTCGCGCTCCCCGCCGTCGCCGTCCGGCTCGTCCTTCGGCAGCACCACGTAGTGGACCGCCCAGCGCTTGAGCCACTCGCGGTAGTTCGCCGAGTTGAGGGTGTCGTCGTAGAAGAGCGGGTTGCGCTCCATGTCGGCCTGGCGGTTCCAGCCCCGGGCCAGGTTGACGTACGGGGCCAGGGCGGAGGCCTCGCGGTGGGAGCGGGCGGGCACGACCTCGACCCGTCCCTTCTCCGCGCCGACCTCCTGCAACTCGTTCACCAGCGGCGCCAGCTCACGCGACCAGGAGGCCGCCGGGGCCGTGTGCACGATGTCGTCGACCGTCTTGAAGCCGATCCACACGCCGAAACCGACGAGGGCGACCACGGCCGCGTACCACCTGCGGCTGCGCGGCACCGTGAACGGCAGCGCGGCGACCAGCGCCACACCGGCGAACAGCATGGCCAGCCGCGTGATGTTGGAGCCGATCTGCGAGCTGATCAGCCACACCAGCACGACCCCCAGGCCGTACACCGCCGCCGTCAGCCGGACCGTCTTCCAGTCCCGCGGCACCAGCACGAGGACCAGGACCGAGAACGCCAGCGGCAGCAGCACCGAGCCGAAGATCATCGGCTGCGTCCCCGAGAACGGGAACAGCCACGCGGACAGCGCCACCACCACACTCGGCGCCAGTCCCAGCGCCCAGGCACCGGGCCGCCGCTTCTGCAGGAACAGCGCCACCGCCACCAGGCCCACGAACAGGCCCGCGACCGGGGAGGCCATCGTCGCCAGCGCCGCCAGGGGCGCCGCGCACAGGGCCTTCGCCCAGCGCCTGTACCGCCACCGGTGCGGCCAGCAGAACACGACCGCCACCGCGCCGAGCGCGAACATCATGCCGAGGCCGAAGGTGACCCGGCCGGAGACGGCGTTGCAGAACAGCCCGAACACACCCGCCAGCGACGCCCACAGCGGATTGCGCACCGAACGGGAGCGCAGCAACAGCAGCGTCAGCAGACCGGCCGACACCGTCCCCGCGATCATCATCGTCGTCCGGACGCCGAGCACCGACATCAGGTACGGCGACACCACGCTGTACGACACCGGGTGCATGCCGCCGTACCAGGCGAGGTTGTACGCCGAGTCCGGGTGCCGGCCGACGAACTCCGCCCAGGCGTCCTGCGCGGCGAGATCGCCACCACTGTTCGCGAACGTGAAGAACCAGACGACGTGCAGCACCGCGGCCAGGCCCGTGATCGACAGGACCGGGTGGCGCAGCATGCGGGCGCGCACGGCCCGCACCACGGGAGGCAGCCCGGCTCCGCCGTCACCGCCGTCCGGCGCCGCGTCCTGCGGTGTCGCGACCTCCGACGCCGCGTCCTGCGGTGTCGTGTCCTGCGGTGTCGCGTCTGGCGGTGTCGCGTCCTTCGGCGGCGCGCCGCCCGGGCCTGCGGGCAGGCCTATTCGCGGGCCGGATACCGGGCCCGGATCGGCGTCGTCTGCGCGTGTCGGCTCCGCAGTGGCCACTCGAAGGCACTCCCCGTGTCCCGTCTTCTGTTCTCGCCCGATGTCCCCGGCCGTGAACCGTTCGTTCCCCCGGTCCGCCGCATGCCGCCGGGCACGGCGACCTGCCCCGTTTCGTGACGCTAGCACGCACCCCGCCGGGCAGGGCCCGGACGGGCCCCCACCGGCGGGGTGCGGTGCGCGGGCCGCGGCCCGCGCTCAGCCGATGCGCGTCAGCTTGTCCGCGAAGCCCGGCTCGACCAGATCCTTCTGGAGGGCCACCGGGACCTTCACGGCGCCGCTGGACCCGTCGCCGACGGTGAGCGTGCCCACCTTCTTGCCGGCCTTCGCCTGGTGCGGCAGCTCGTCCGCGGCGAACGTCAGCTTGACCGACAGCCCCGCCCAGCCGACGGCCGTGACGTCCTTCGTGACGACGACCGGCGTGCGTCCGCCGAGCCCGTCGTCGGCGTACCCGACGACCTCGCCCTTCTTCAGGATCGTCGCCGACTCCAGCGCGCCCTGCGCGGCCCGGATCAGCTTGTCGCCCTCGTGCAGGGCGGCACCCAGGATGGTGTTGTCCGGACCGCCGGCCGGCTGGCGCACGACCGCGCCGATGATCCGCCGCGTCTCGCCGTTCACGTCCTTCCTGGCGGAGAACACGAGGTTGCCGAGCGCGGAGGTGGTCGTGCCGGTCTTGATGCCGGTCACGTCGTTGTAGCCGACGAGGCGGTTCCAGTTGTCGTGCTTGACGCCCTTGTAGTCGACGTACGACATCATCGCCGCGACCTCGCGGAACGCCGGCTGCTGCATGGCGGCCTTGGCGAGCTTCACCTGGTCCACGGCCGTGGAGACGGTGGTGTTGTTCAGCCCCGACGGGTCGGTGTACGTCGAGTTCTTCATGCCGAGGTCCTCGGCGGCGTCGTTCATCTTCCGCACGAACGCCTTCTCCGACCCCGCGTCCCAGCGGGCCAGCAGCCGCGCCACGTTGTTCGCGGACGCGATCAGGATGCCCTCCAGGGCCTCCCGCTGGCTGATCTTGTCCCCCTTGGTGACGTCGACGGTGGACTCCTGGCCGGCGTCCGACTGGTCCTCGGCGGCCTGGTCGATGCCGATCTTCGGGCCGTCCTCACCGCTCTTGAGCGGGTGGTCGCGCAGGATGACGTAGGCGGTCATGACCTTGGCGACGCTGGCGATCGGCACGGGCCGCTGCTCGCCGGAGGAGCCGAAGGTGCCGATGCCCTGGACGTCCAGCGCGGCCTGGCCGTCGGCCGGCCAGGGGATGTCGACCTTGCCGCCCTCGAACGTGTAGCTGTCCTTGGCGGTGAGGTCGAGGGTGGGCGACGGCAGCGGACGCAGGTTCTGCGCGACCGCGAAGACGATCAGCAGCAGCAGCGCGATCGGCGTCCAGATCTTCACCCGCCGCACCGCCGTGCGCAGCGGGGTCTCCGGGGGCGGCGGGGTGTTCGTCAGCTCGGCCAGCAGGTCCAGCGGCGGCTTGGGCGGCAGTGGCTGCTGCGTGGTCCGCTCGGGCCCGACGACGGGCACGACGGCGGTGGCCTCGGCGGGAGAGGTCTTGCGCCCGGGAGCGTCCTTCGCCGGGGCGGCCGGCGCCTTCTGCTCGGGCGCCGCGGTCGCCCCCGCGGCTGCCGCCGCGCCCGTCTTGGGGGCCGACGGCGGCTTCCGCGCCGCGGGATCGTCCAGCGGCTTGAGCGCGACGAACTTGCTGGTCCGCTCGACGTCCTTCTCGGCGGCGCCACCGGCGGAGCCCTTGGGGGTGCCCTTCGGGGTGTCCTTCGCGGAACCCTTCGGGGCGTCCTTCGGGGTCTCCTGCGCGGAACCCTTCGGGGCGTCCTTCGGGGCGTCCTCGGGGGTGGCGTCGGCGGTGCCCTTGCGGGTGTCCGCGGGTGCGGGTGCGGGTGCGGGTGCGGGTGCGGCGGTGCTCTTCCGGGCGTCCGTGGGCGCGGTGGCGGGGGTGCCCTTGCGGGTGTCCTCGGGCGCGGCCCTGCGGTCGCTCCTCGGGGCGTCCTTGGCCGCGTCGCCGAGCTTCAGCATCGTGGTGGCCTGGTCGACCGGGGGCCGCACGGCCTTGAACACGGCCGTGGGCTGGTCGACGTGCGGCGCGGCGGGCTTCTCGGCGCCGTCGCCCTCGGTCTCGCCCTTGCCCGTGTCCTTGGAGGCCGCGTCGCGGGCGCCCCCGGCGGCGGGCTTGCCGTCGGTGCGGAAGACGGCGGTGGGGTGGTCGACGTAGGGGGCGGCGGACGTGCCGCCGTCGGTCTCCTCGCCCGCGGTGGTGTCGGCGCCGGCCTCGGAGTCGGCGTCGGCGTCGGTGGCGTCCGAGTCCGCGTCCCTCTTCGCGGCGGGCGGCTCGGACGTCGCGGATGCCTCGGTGGCGGTGCCGGCGGAACGGTCCGCCTCCCCCGTCTTCCGGCCGGTCTCGCCGTCCTGGTCGGCCGTGGCCACCCACGCGGCGACGGCCTCCCGGAGCCGCCCGTCACCGGCGGAGGCGTCCTCGTCCCGCCCGGCGGAACCTGCGTCGTCGCCCTGCTCGCCGGGGCCCTCGGCCGACGCGGCGTCCTCGTCACGGGCGTCGCCACCCCGGGTGTCGCCCGGCTCGGCGTCCGCCCCCGAGTCACCCTCGGCGCGCTCCGCCTCCCGCGTGCCGGCGTCGCCCTCGGCCCGCTCGGCGCTCGCAGTCGAGTCGGTCGTGCCGGTCGTGCCGGTCGAGTCGGTCGTGCCGGTCGTGCCGGTCGCGTCCGGCTCGGCGTCCGTACGCTCCTGCTCCGCCTCGGCGGATGCGTCCTTCGCGTCCCCGTCCGTGGGGACGGACAGGACGCGCGTCGCCGTGTCGACGCCACCGCGCCCCGCGGAGGAAGTCTTCGAACTCTTCGTGTCCCGGGCCACCGCGAGCCGCGGATCGGCGGACTCGCTCCTGGCCCCGGGAACCGGACCCGCGCTCCCCGACGTCGGTTCTGCCGACGACTCGCGCTGCTTCGACCTGTCGGGGGACTCGCCCGCCACCGATGCCTCCTCCTCGCGCCGCACCACCCGCGTACGCGTACCGAACCGTCTACCGCCGCCCTGACCCCGCACACCGGCGCTGTCCGAACCATGTACCAGTGTCCTGTGCGGCGGACCAGATCCATCCGGTAGACGAGAACGACATACCTACTGGTTCCACTACGAACCGGTCACGCACCCTCGACAGACCAATGTGAGAGGGGTCACCCTGTCTTTCATCCACGCGGGGAGGCATGGATGGGCAGGAGCCGCAGAACACTTCCGGAGGAGCTTCTGCTGCTGGCGTTGGACCCGGCCACGGGTACCACTGCACAGCCGCAGTCGCTCGACCTGGGTCTGGCCGGAGCACAGCTAGTGGAGCTGGCGCTGGCCGGACGGATAGCCCCGGACGGGGATCGTATCGCCGTGGTGGCACCACGGCCGACCGGAGATCCGACACTGGACTGCGCGTTGGAGTTGCTGCGAAGGCGTGGCGCTCCCGTGCGTGCCGTCCACTGGATCGGCGGACCCCGACTGGGGCTCCGCCAGACGTACCTCTCGCATCTGGAGCGGTGCGGCATGGTGCATGCCGTGGCGGGCCAGATGTGCGGAGTGCTGCCGACGACTCGCTACCAGGCGACGGACACCGAGATCAGCCGGGAGATCAGGGCCCGACTGGACTCCGCGATCCGCACCGGCGTACCGCCGGACCCGCGGACCGCGGCGCTCGCCGCACTGGCCCACGCGGTCGGACTGGGCAAGCACCTGTACCCGGGCAACGAGGGACGCTCCTCTCGCTCCCGGCTCAGGGACCTGATCAGGCACGACCCCATGGGCGGCCTCGTCGCGCACGCCGTGATGGACGTCCAGAACGGCGTGGGGGCACAGCCACGCCGCAACCCGGCCCCGCCCGGCCGTCAGGCCGCCGGCGGACCCAGGCCCGCACCGGAACCGGCCCGGGGTGTTCCGATGCAGCCGCGCCACGGAAGCATGGTGCGCGCCGCGGTCCACTGACCGTCCGCGACCCGGAACGCGGCTGGACGC
The DNA here is from genome assembly GCF_055567995.1 of Streptomyces sp. NPDC026246. Lineage (NCBI taxonomy): Bacteria > Bacillati > Actinomycetota > Actinomycetes > Kitasatosporales > Streptomycetaceae > Streptomyces > Streptomyces sp. NPDC026246. Next base: position 85,777 of record NZ_JBVHPJ010000009.1, read on the forward strand.
AGCGAACCGGATCGCACCGCACGCACCACACCACCGCACGCACTGCTCGCACCGCATGCACTGCATGCACTGCATGCACCGCATGCACTGCATGCACTGCATGCACCGCACCGAACCACCCGACGGCCGGTACACCTCACGGGACCTCACGAGCCCGGTCACGGGAGCCGCTGTCCGAGCGGGGTGGCGAGAGCCGGCGCTCTCGCCGCCCCGCTCGGGCGTGCCGTGCCGTTGCCGAACTGGCGTGTACCCGTCGCACATCCACCGTTTCCCAGCGGTGATGAGCACCTTGGTGGCAGTCTGCTCAACAGCAGATACGCAAAGTAGAGGCACGCAGCCGGAGGTGCACGTCCCGTGGCGTCCAATGTCAACCCCACCGTCAGGAGGCGCCGGCTCGGCCAGGAGCTCCGCAGGCTCCGGGAGCTCAAGGGCATGACGGCCGAAGAGGTCGCCGAGCGGCTGCTGGTGTCCCAGTCGAAGATCAGCCGGCTGGAGAACGGGCGGCGCAGCATCAGCCAGCGCGACGTGCGCGATCTGTGCGGGGTCTACGAGGTCGAGGACCAGCGGATCGTCGAGTCGCTGATGCAGATGGCCAAGGACTCGCGCCAGCAGGGCTGGTGGCACGCGTTCGGCGACATCCCGTACAGCGTCTACATCGGCCTGGAGACGGACGCCGAGTCGCTCCGGGTCTACGAACCCCAGATCATCACGGGCCTGTTGCAGACCCGCGCGTACGCCGAGGCCATCATCCGGGGCGGGTCGCCCGAGGCGTCGGACGCGGACCACGACAAGCGCGTCGAGGTCCGGCTGCGCCGGCAGGGACGTATCACCGCCGAGACGGAGCCGCTGCGGCTGTGGGTGGTGCTGGACGAGGCGTCCCTGCACCGGGTCGTCGGCAGCCGCCCGGTGATGCGCGAACAGCTGGAGCACCTCATCGAGATGTCGCAGCTGCCCCACATCACCGTGCAGGTCCTGCCGTTCGAGGTCGGCGCCCACGCGGGCATCAACGGCCAGTACTCCATCCTGGAGTTCGCCGACGCGGCCGACTCCAGCGTCGTGTACATCGAGGGCGTCACCAGCGACCTGTACCTGGAGAAGCCGCTCGACGTGCAGAAGTACACCGTGATGTACGAGCACCTGCGCGCCCAGGCGCTGAACGTGGACCAGTCCCGGCAGCTCATCGAGCGTCTGGCCAAGGACTACGCGCGCTGAGCGGCACCGGAGGATGACCTTCCGCCGGACGGGCCGCGCGATGTTACACCTCTGACACGGCCGACTGGAAGTCTCCTCTGGAATATGCCATCCGGTCGAGTGAATGACTGCGCCGAACGATGAGGCGGGCGAGTAGCGTCGATCACGCCAACCACCAGCACCGGTTGGCGTAAACGCAACTGGCTACGGAGCGATCATGGCTATTCGTCTGGGCGCCACGGAAACGTGGACGACGTCCTCCTACACCAACAACAACGGTGCCTGCGTGATGGTCAGGTCGACCGTCGAAGAGGCCCTGGAGCTCGGGGACACCAAGATCCCCGAGGGCCCCAAGCTGGCGTTCCCCGCCGACGCGTGGAGCGCCTTCGTGGCCTCGGTCAAGGCCTGAGCCGCGGCACGACAACAGCACAAGCACCACCGAACGGGCCCTCTCGACCAGCATCGCCGTCCTAGCCGAGAGGGCTCCGCTTGTGCACGCGGCCGGGTGGCAGGACCCGTGCACGGGACCCGTTCAGCGCACCGGGAACGCCACGTCGCACACCGGATCCTCGGGCCGCGCCCCCGTCCCGTCCGCGATGTACAGCCCTCGGCACGAACCGGCCGGGGCAAGCCCCCGCGCGGCGATCCATTCGCCCACCGCGCGGACAGCACCTAGGGGCGGCGCCGACGCGGCACCGCGCGCACAGCACCGCGGGGCGGTACCGCGGGCGTCAGGCCAGCTGGGCCTCGACGGCCGCTACCAGCTCCGGCGACTCCGGCTCCGTCTGCGGCGAGAAGCGGGCCACGACCTGCCCGTCCCGGCCGACGAGGAACTTCTCGAAGTTCCAGCGGATGTCCCCGCTGTGGCCCTCGGCGTCGGCGAAACCGGTCAGGCGCTCGTACAGCGGGTGCCGCCCGTCGCCGTTGACCTCGACCTTCTCCGTCATCGGGAAGGTCACCCCGTACGTCGCCGAGCAGAACTCGGCGATCTCCTCGGAGTTGCCGGGCTCCTGCCCGAGGAACTGGTTGCAGGGCACGCCGAGGACGGTGAAGCCGCGCCCGGCGTACCGCTCCTGCAGCCGCTCCAGTCCGGCGTACTGCGGGGTCAGGCCGCACTTGGAGGCCACGTTCACCACGAGCACCGCACGGCCCGCGTACTGGGACAGGTCGGCCGAGCCGCCCTGGAGGGCGCCGATCTCGACGTCGAGAGGGGAGGAAGTGTGGGAAGTCGTCATGGGACAGACCCTAGCCCCGGCCGGTGACGGGCGGGTTCTGGGCCTCCACCAGGGCCTGCCCGGCCGCGGTCCGCGCGTACAGCACCGACCGGCCCGCCCGCGTCCTCTCCACCAGCCCCGCGTCCAGCAGCACCCGCAGATGCCGGCCGACCGAGCCGAGCCCCTGCCCGGTCACCGCCACCAGCTGGCTGGTGCTCAGCGGCGAGGCCAGCCGGATCAGCACCCCGGCGCGCGCGGTGCCGAGCAGCGCGCCGAGACTCGCGGGCACGGGTCTGCCGCCGGGGTCGGCGAGCGCCCCGGCGCACGGGTAGACCAGGGCGTAGCGGTCGGTGCCCTCCCACGACACCCAGCCGATGCGCTGGACGGTGATCGGCACGAACACCAGCTCCGCGCCGGAGATCTCGCGCGGTGGGTACTCGTGGGCGTTGACCTGGAGCCGGTTCTCGCCGAGCCAGCGCGTCCCCGGCCGCAGGGTGTCCAGGGCGGACGCCCAACCGCCCCTGCTGACCTGCGCGGTCCGGGCCACCACATCGGCCTGCAGGATCCGCCGCCGGTGCGGCCAGTACGGACGCACGGCCGTCTCCCAGACGTACGTCAGCAGATCCGCGGCCCGCGCGGGCAGGTCGTCCCGGTCCAGGACGGAGGGCACCGGGCCGCGCAGGGACACGGTCAGATCGGAGCGGGCCGCCCGCGGGCAGGCCGCCCGCACCCGCGCCACCGTCTGCTCGAACGTCTCGCCGTCGCAGGGCGTGGGGGCCAGGAAGTCGGCCGTCCACTCCGCCCCGATGCCGGCCCCGACGAGCCGCGCGGTCACCGGGTCCCGCGCCAGGCGGGCGCGGTAGGCCGGCAGATGGGCGTCGAGCCAGCCGCGCTCGCCCGGGTGCGCGGCCCGCGCCGTGTGCAGCAGGCGCAGGCTCGCGAAGACCTCGGCGAACGGGGAGATCACGAACCGGCTGCCGGCCAGGGTGTCGGCGTTGATCTGCCACCAGCCCACGGACGCCCTCCCCACGGTGTCCTCATGGTTGCGCGTGATGGTTTCGCGTGTGCGCGAAACATTAACCCAGCCCTGTGGGCCGCCCGGAGACTCCCGGCATGCGCAGTTACCGCGACCTGTTCCGCACGCCCGAGTTCACCCCCTTCTTCGTCGCCGCGTCGGCGCAGACCGTCGCCCAGACCATGGCCGGACTCGCCCTGGGCACCCTCGTGTACCGCGCCACCGGATCGCCCCTGCTGTCCGCGGTGAGCATGTTCGGCTCGTCGCTGGTGCAGGTGCTGGGCGCGACGTTCCTGCTCTCCGCCGCCGACCGCCTGCCGCCGCGCGCCGCCCTGACCGCCCTGGCCCTGCTGTTCGCCGCGGCCACGGCGGCCCTGGCCCTGCCGGGGCTGTCCGTCGCGGCGCTGTTCGCGATCGTCCTGGCCAGGGGACTGGTGGAGTCCGTCGGCGGGGGAGTGCGCTGGGGCCTGCTGAACGAGATCCTCACCAAGGACGGCTACCTGCTCGGCCGGTCGGTGTTCAACATGATGAGCGGCCTCATGCAGATCGCCGGGTACGCCACCGGCGGCACCCTCGTGGCCCTGCTGTCCCCGAGGGCGTCCCTGCTGGTGGCCACCGCCCTCTACCTCGCGGCGGCCGTGACGCTCCGCCTCGGCCTGACCGTCCGCCCGCCCCGGACGACGGGCCGCCCCTCGGTGCGGGCCACCTGGCGCGCCAACGCCCTGCTGTGGTCGTCCCCGCCGCGCCGCCAGGTCTACCTCGCCCTGTGGATCCCCAACGGCCTGGTCGTCGGCTGCGAATCCCTGTACGTCTCCTACGCGCCGGAGGCCGCCGGCACGCTGTTCGCCTGCGCCGCGCTCGGCATGCTGGCCGGAGACGTCCTGGTCGGCCGCCTGCTGCCGCCGGCCCTGCGCAGGCGCCTCGGCTTCCCCCTCCTGCTGCTCCTGGCCCTCCCGTACGTGCCGTTCCTGCTGCTGCCGCCGTTGCCCCTGGCGGCCGCCGCCGTGACCCTGGCCTCGGCCGGCTTCGGCGCCAGCCTCGTCCAGCAGGAACGCCTGGTGGAACTGACCCCCGACGCCATGACGGGCCACGCGCTCGGGCTGCACTCCGCGGGCATGCTCACGATGCAGGGCGTGGCGGCGGCACTGGCCGGCTCGGTGGCCCAACTGACCTCCCCCGCCGGGGCGATGACCGCGATGGGCACGGCCTCGGCGGCCGTGACGCTGCTGCTGATGGCGGCGGACGGACGCGTACGGCGGCGGGTGGTGCCGGTCCCGGGCTGACGGACGCGTACGGCGGCGGGTGGTGCCGGTCCCGGGCTGACACAGGGCAGGGATGGCACAGGGCCGGGCCCCGTCACGCCGGGTCGCCGAACCGGTCCCCCGGAACACCGCCCTCCACGCCGCCGCTGCCGTCGCCGTCGCCGTCGCCGTCGCCGGGAGCCTCCCCCTCGATGAGGCGTTCGGCGATGTCGTCGGCCCACTCCTGGGCCCAGCGGCGCAGCCCGGCGACGTCCCCGGGCTCGACACCCTCGGCGACGAAGGCGCGGTCGTCGAGCCAGTCCGTGCCGGTGAGCCGGGCCTGGAGGTCGGTCAGGTCGAAGGAGTCCGGGGCGTGCCGGCGGGCGAGCTCCTCGAGCTCGGGGTGGCTCCAGCGGGAGGAGACGGCGTGGACGTGCACGAGGTCGCGGGCGAGACCCTGGTCGGCCAGGTCGCGCACCCGGATACCGGCGAGGTCCTCCAGCGACAGCGTCGGTCCCAGCTCCGTGGGCACAGCAGGGCGCCACAGCACTTCCTTGCGCAGGGAGACCCCGCGCTCCCGCCCGGTCGCCGCGTCCGTGACGAGGAAACCGGCGGCCAGCGGATCGCCCTCCAGCGTCCGCACGAGCCAGCCGCGCGCCACGAGCCCGGTCCGTACGGCACCGGCGATCTCGTCCATCCCGGCGGCATGCTCGGTGGCGAGATCCACCTCCACCCCACCACGCGCGGCGAGCCCGTGGCCGACCATCCCGTATCCCCCGGCCAGGACGAGCCCGTACGCCTCCCCGACCGCGAGCACGTCACCGACGAGCCGAAGACAGGGCTCGGGGGCGTCGGCGGGGTCGGGCATGCCCTGATTATCCAACGGGGAAGCAGCCGGGCTCCCTCGGACCGACCCGGACGGGTGACAGGCCCGGCTGCCGGCCCGGGGGGCGCGGGGAACTGCGCGTCCAGCCCCCACCACGCCGCACGACCGTGAAGGGATCGAAAGGCGCCAATTCCCCCAGCCGCTCGTGCCGTCCGTTGTAGCCTCCGCGGGCGACCTCCCAGCCAGCGTCCCCCCCACCGCCGAGAACGCCGAATGTGTCGCTCTCACCCGCGGCCCCCGCCGGCGGGGCACGGTCCTCCCCGAGCCGGTGTCTCAGTGCGTCGCCGGCCGATCCGGTTCACGTTGACGCCCAGTGCCTGGGAGAGTTCCCGCGCCGGAGGGAGCCGGTCACCCGGTGCGCATTCACCTTCGGCGATGGAATGCCGGATCGCGCCGGACTGGTTGCCGGGCTATTCCACCGGTCCGGGCATCAATGCGGATCTTGTTGATGTCAGGGCGTAGCAGGGAGGCTAGCGAGGTGCGGCGAGTACGTCCCTGAGTACGTTCTCGAGCGTGACGCGGGCCAGCTCGTGCCTCAAAGTCTCCTCGATGCCCTCGTAGATGCTCTGCATCGCCGGCTGGATGCCGTAACCCACCACGCATCCCTGGTCCGGGGTGGTGCGGTGCATCGCGAACAGCGGGCCGGGTTCCACTGCCTCGTACACGTCGAGCAGGGTCATCGACTCCAGGTCGCGCGCCAGCGACCAGCCCGCTCCCACGCCTCGCCGGGACTCCACGAGTCCGGCCCTGCGCAGCTCGCCGAGCAGCCGCCTGATCACCACGGGGTTGGTGTTCGCGCTGGTCGCGATCTGCTCGGACGTGGCGACCTCGTGGCCCTGGCGCTGATAGAGCCCGATCCAGGCCAGCGCGTGGGCGGCGATGGTCAACCTGCTGTTGGCACTCATGAAGCCCTCCTCTCGGCCGCAACCCTTGATGTTACGACAGTGCAGTCGTAACAGTTAAGGTTGCAACGCTCTGTCGTAACAATTAATGTTGCGACGGCCGCGAAGGGTCAATCATCGAGGTGAGAAGAATGAGCAAGCCACTCATGGGCAAGGTCGCCTTGGTCACCGGGGGATCGCGCGGACTGGGAGCCGCGACCGTACGGCTGCTGGCCGAGCAGGGCGCCGACGTCGCCTTCACCTACGTCAGTTCCGGGAAGCAGGCCCAGGCCGTCGTCGACGAGGTGCACGGCAAGGGAGCGAAGGCCATCGCCATCCAGTCCGACCAGGCAGACACGAGCCGGGCGCCGGCGCTGATCGACGACGTGGTCGCGCACTTCGGCGGCCTGGACATCCTCGTCAACAACGCGGCGATCTCCGTGGCCGGCACGGTGGACGACCCGGACGCCGACACCGCCGCACTGGACCGGATGCACGCCACCAACTACCTCGGCGTGATCGCCGTCATCCGGGCCGCCTCACGCGTGCTGCGCGAGGGCGGCCGCATCATCACGGTGAGTTCCGGACTGGGCTCCCGGGTCGGCGCCCCCGGTCTTGCCGACTACGCGGCGACCAAGTCCGGAATCGAGAGGTACACCATGGGCGCCGCACGCGACCTCGGGCCCCGGAACATCACGGCCAACGTCGTGGAGGCCGGACTGATGGAGGGCGGCATGCAGCCGCCGGACCCCGAGACCCTCGATGCCCTGGTGAGCTCGCTGTCTCTGCAACGCATGGGGCACCCCGACGAAATCGCCGCGGCCATCGCCTTCCTGGCGAGCCCCGCCGCGTCGTACGTCACGGGCGCGGTGCTGGACGCCCACGGCGGCTACAACGCCTGAACCCGAACCCCTGCCGCGCGCCCCGAAGGACATCGCGCCTTCGGGGCGCCCACGGCCGACGACCCGCGACAGGCACACGACTCCACGGCTGTGCCGACCCCCCAGGGGAAGTTCGGGTCCGGGTGGCGACCCTCCCCCGGGGGAAGTTCGGGTCCGGGTGCCGCCCCTTCCCCGGGGGAAGTTCGGGTCCGGGTGCCGATCCTCCCCCGGGAGAGGTTCGGGTCCGGGTGGCGACCCTCCCTCAGGAGAGGTTCGGACTGCCGCTCGGTCACCGATCCCCGTGCTTGAGACCGGGCGCGGTCAAGCCCCGGCCCTTCCACACACCGGGTGGGACACGGGCCGCGCCACCCCTCCCGTCAGCCCCCGGTCCCCGGCAGCAGCGACACGATCCTCTGACCGTTCCGGGCGATCAGCACGTCCCCGTAGAGGAGGAGTTGGGGCGAGTCGGCCGCACCCGGACCCGGCTTGCCGATGTCGGCGTGGCCGCGCCACACCTGCTCACCCGTCAGCAGATCCAGCCCGGAGAGTGCTCCGGTGTCGTCGGCGAAGTACACGACACCCTGCCGTTCCGACACCACGGGGGCCACGGCCTGCGCGAACGCGTCCGGCCCCGGCACCTTCACCCCCGCGGAGCGGGTCCACAGGCTCCGGCCCGCGGACAGGGAGAAGACCGAGGCCTCGCCCCGCCGCGACAGAGAGATCACGCGGTCACCGGCGACCTCCAGCGCCGCGAGCGGCCCCACCCGGTAAGGCCGCGAGGTCTGCTTCCCGGCCCTGCTGACGGTGATCAGCCGCAGGTTCTTCCCGGCCCCGCCCTTCGACGCGATCAGCACCATCCGGCCACCCGAGGTACCGACGAGATCCGCCCTGCCGTCCAGGGTCGCCACCTTCGTGGCACGTCCCGTCGCCGGATCGAGCCGGAGGACGTCCGTGTCGTGGGGCTCCTCGGTGTCGCGCGTGCACAGCAGATGGGGCACACCGCTCACCACGGCCCGCTCGCACACCGTCCCCTTGGCCCAGCTGAAACGCCACTTCTCCACGCCGGTGTGCGGATCCAGGGCCGACACGGTCCGGACGGTCGGCGTGTTGGCCAGTACCGCGCCGTCGATGAGCAGGGCGGCCTGCTCGGTCCGGTCGTCCTGGGGCATCTCGGCCTTCCACAGCACCTCACCGCTCCCGGCGTCCACGGCCATGAGATCGGTGCCGCCCGCGTAGTCGCCGTCCGGCAGGTTCTCCGCGGTGTGATTCCGGTAGGCGTAGACGACCCCGTCGCGCGCCGCGAAGGGGTGATCGATCCCGCCGCCCTCGCGGTTGACCGCGACGGTCCACTGCCGCTTGCCCGTGCCGGCGTCGAACTTCGCGACGTCGTACCGCGATCCGGCGCAGTACAGCGCGGCACCCTCGACGAGGCAGCCCCGCTCACCCGCCCCCCGGATCTCCCCCTGCCAGGGCTGCCAGCCGTCGGGGGGAGTCGCCGGCTGCGTGGCCGCCGGGCGCGCGGGCCGTTCACGCCCACCCGCGCCACCGTCGCCCAGCCCGAACGCGGCTCCGGCCGCGATCGCGGCGACGGCGACCGTCGCTCCCGCGGCCTGCGAGAAGCGCCGCCGGCCGCGCCGCCGCACCACCCGCTCGACCAGATCGCCGGGCGCCCGCACTCCGTCCAGGTCGACCGCGTGCAGCGTCTCCCGGACCTTCGCCTCCACCTGCTCCGTGGTCATCCCCGGACCTCCTTCGGCGTGTAGCTGAGCGACTGGACCTGCTGCCCGGGCTGCCCGGGGAGCCCGGGGCCTTCGGGACCGAGTTCCGGCACCAGGGCGCGGAGTTTGGCGAGCGACCGGTACGCCGTACTGCGCACCGTCCCGACCGGGCACCCCAGCAGCGCCGCGACCTCGCCCTCGGGGAGGTCCTCGAAGTACCGCAGCACGACCACGGCCCGCTGCCGCTTGCTCAGACGCCCGAGCGCCGCCCACAGGGCGATCCGCACCTCGGAACCCGCCCCGGCGTCGGTGTCCGTGGCGGTGTCGGGCAGCACGGGCACCGTCGTCTCGGCGCGATGCCTGCGCAGACGCCAGCGGTTGACCTGCTGGCGGTACATGACCTGCCGGACGTACGCCTCGTGCTGCTCGATGCGGGCCCACCGCCCGTACACCTTCATCAACGCGATCTGCAGCAGATCCTCGGCGGCATGCCGGTCCCCTCCGGTCAACAGCACCGCGAGCCGCAGCAACGCGGTGGACCGCATCGCCACGAACTCCCGGAACTCCTCAAGCTCAGAGCCCTTCATCGACCCTCCCCTTCTCGAACGATCACGACGGGGTGAGGGGGGTGTGGCTATCCCTCGGGGAGGTGGCAATTCGCCGCGAGTGCCTGATCGTCAGTGGACGGAGCCGTGAGCGGCCAAGGCCGTGTAGGCGACCTCGGCGCGGCGGGTGCCCGGGACTTCGGTGGGGGCATGGGCCAGGAAGTCACGCGTGGCGCCTGTGAAGGTCACCGCACCCTCGTTGAGGACGGTGACGTGGTCGGCCTCCTCGGCGAGGTCCGCGACGTCGTGGGTGGACATCAGCACGCGCACCTCGCCCGTGGCGAGGGTGAGGATCAGATCGCGGAACACACGTCGCTGAGTGGGATCCATACCCGCGGTGGGTTCGTCGAGGAGCAGCACCTCCGCGTCGTGAACGAGGGCGGAGGCCACGCCGACGCGACGGAGCTGGCCACCGGAGAGCTGCTTCGTCTTCACGTCCGCCCGCTCGAGCAGGTGCACCCGGTCCAGGGCGATCGCTGCGGCCTCCCAGGCGTCGCTGCGGTTCATGCCCTTGAGCCAGCCCGTGTACGCCACTTGTTCACGGGCGGTCAGCCCGGTCATGGCGGTGATGTTCTGAGGCATCCATGCGACCGCGGTGAGGAACTCGCGGTCCCCGGAGGTGTGCCGGCCCAGTCGCACCGTGCCGGCAGTGGGCTGGTTCAGTCCGCACGCGAGTTTGAGCAGCGTGGACTTTCCGGCTCCGTTGGGGCCCAGCAGCACGGTGAAGCCCTCGGGGACCGTGTAGGACAGGTCGTTGAGAATGTTCGGTTTCCGTCGCCCGTACGAGAACGACACTGAAGCGAGTTCGACAGACACAGTTGCTGGACCTTTCACCGTGTGCGAGGGCGTGCGAAGAGATGGACAGCGAGGCCGGCGGCGAAGCACAGCAGGGTCTCGACGCATGCGGGGATGCTGGTCGCGGAGTGTTCGAGCACGGACCAGAAGCGTGGTCGGCGGAAGGCGTCGCTGCCGGCGAAGACCGCGAGGAAGACCCAGCCGACCGCAACGCCGGCTGCGGCCTGGGGAATGAGTCGGTGTGCGAGGAGCATCAGGCCGGTGAGGAAGGCGACGTTGCGGCCTACAGCCAGGGCAGTGTCGTCCCCGGCCATGACGCCCACGGCGAGTCCGGTCAGTCCGGCGAAGCAGACCGAGGCGAGGACGAGCAGTACGTCGTAGCGCAGCACGGGCCGTTCGGACAGCGGCTCCGTGTCGGACAGACGCTGTGTGAGGCAGTAGTGGAGCGCTGCGACCAGGATGACGGGCACGAAGGTGAGGAAGCGCACGGTGCTGCTGCCACTGGCCAGTGAGGGCAGCGTCGCCGTCCACTCGTAGGCCAGGACCAGGACGACGGCGAACGCCGTGCACGAAGGCAGCAGCACGGTGGGAATGCGCCTGGCCTTGAACCACCAGATCACGACGAGGCCTTTCCGGTGGCCAGGTGGCAGGCTTTTGCGCGTTCACGGGCATACCACGTTGTCTGTTCGTTCCCTGCAAGACGCTCGGCTTCTGCGGCTCGTTCCTTCACCTTGGCCAGTACCTCGGCGCCGTTGTCGAGTTCCTGGTACTGGCTCGCTCGCCACTTGAGGAAGGGCTTCTCCACTCCCGCCCTCCGGGCGACCCACAGCTTGGCGGCGTCCGCGTTGACGATGTACGCCGGTTCCCGCGCGGCATCGAACGATTGCGGCAGCGTGCAGGGGAAGTGCACGGTCATCATGGCTGCCGAGTAGCGGACGTAGACCAGGCTGCCGTTGTTCCGGCTCACCTGTTGGGTCAAGGGGAGCCACCATTCCCGAGCGGTGGAGCGCTTGCCGGCCCGCCCCTCCGTGTCGCGAATCCTCTCCGGCATCTGCACCTTCACACCGGCCTTCCGAAGGGTGCGGACGGTGGACACCAGGCTGGAGCGCACGCGGGGCAGATGATCGGCCGAGCCGGCATGGGTCGCCATGCATACGGTGGGGGCCCGCCCGGTGCATGTCTCGGGTGCGTGCCCGGCAGTGGTGGGTGGATTGATCGACCAGGCGTTCGCGGTGTTCGCCGACACCGTTGCGAGGAGGACGGCGAACGCTGCGGCCGCGGCACGCAGAAGGTAACGGGTCAGCGGGGCAGCTGTGCGTATCCAGCAGACGGCGATAGCCGTGGCGATGCCACCGCAGAACAGGACCGGCATCACAAGGGTCGGGGCCGTGAGGTAGGCGCCGAAGTCCACGTACCAGCGCTGCGTGAGCACGTTTCCCGGCCACGCCGGTGCTGCGTAGGTCACGGTGAACGCGACCAGATACCAGCCGCCCGCCGCGAGCAGCGGTGCGGCGATGGCTCGTGGCACGCGCAGACCGACGGCGAAACCGGCGATGCTGAACGAGCAGATGATCGCGATGCCGACGGCCACGGGGAGGAGGGCGCGCGGGTCGGGCGCGAGCCGGAACTCGATGAGTGCCAGGAGGCTGGGTACGACCAGCATCAGTGATGCGGCCGTGATCGGCGGTGCCAGGACGCCGGCGGCGATGCGGTAGCGGGATCGTGCGGGGGCGAGATTCCAGATGCCGTCCTTTCGCAGACGGCCTGCCTCCCATGCGCCGAGGGCCGCGGCCAGGGCATAGGCGAACGCGTAGAAGTGCTCGGTGGCATCCAGGATCACGGACGCGGCCCAGTGGAGTTCCGCTCTCGGACGGCTGAAGGTGCCGGTGACCGTGTGAAGGGCCCAGGTGTAGTAGAAGAGGACGATGCCGAGCCACAACGGCGCTGTCCACAGCGCGCTCGAGGTCAGCAGGCGGGTCCGGAGTCTCACGTCGGGTGCTCGTCTTCCGTGAACGGGCAGACCAGGAAGCGCCTGCGGGGAGGCGCTTCCTGGTCCGCGTGGGGGGTGGAGCAGAGTTGACCGGACGTTAGTCGGCCTTGCTGGTGTCCACGTACACCTTGTCCACTTCGAGCTTCAGGTAGCGGTCGTAGTTGTAACCGTTGATCTTGCTGATCTCGAACCAGCGGCTGTGCGAGCTGCTCGAGCGGTTCCACTCGCCCTTGCTGGTCTTGTTGGAGCCCGTGAAGCAGTTGGTGAACTTCTTCTCACCCAGATCGTCGTCCGGGCCCACGTCGTACTGCCACAGCTTCACGTGCGTGGAGGTACCCATGTTGGGCCTGCTGCCCGTTGTGGCGTCGCAGCCGGTGAACTTGATCTCCGTGTAGTCCTCGTCGGTCCACGCCCGGGACGTCTTCCCGGGCAGCCAGCCGTTGATCTCGCTGTGGAAGTTGCTGGCAGAGATGCCGCCCGCCAACGGGTCTGTTATCCGCACGTCCACACCGGCAAGGTCTTCGACGGTGAGCGAAGAAGAGTCCTCGCCCGTCGCCGAGGAACCCTCGTCGGCCGCCACCGCGGGCGAGACCACGCCCGTGAGGGCCAACGCGGTGGCCGTGGCAGCCAGTCCGATCCGTAGCCGTCTGTACCCCGACATGTTTACCTCCCGTAACCGAATGATCATTACGGGTGCAAGATCATCAGCCAGGGCCCAATGCCGCTATGGTGGAGGCCACACTTCCTCCTCAGGTTTTCCTCAAGTGTGCGGATTCGGTGGGGTCGAGCGCGTTTGGCACCTCTGGTGAAGCTCGATGCACCCGACTGCCGCCTTGGAGCCCGGCCCCGTGGTCCCAGTCTTCGCGCAGTGGCGTCGGGGGACGTGGCCGCATGTCCGTGGCCACCACTCCTGAGGATGCTTGACGCGAGCCACGGCCACGTGGAGCACTTCGCCGCCCCCGGCCGCGACGAGCACGTCTTCGTCGGGCCGCAGGGTGGGCAACTGGCGCGGAACTGGCACGCATGTCGCACGATCCCGGACACGATGAAGGGCCGACTCGGGAGGATGACCTCCTGAGCCGGCCCTTCTGCGTGTGCCCCCGGCAGGATTCGAACCTGCGACACCCGCTTTAGGAGTTCGATCGCTTCTCGGAGCTGCCGGGGAGTTACCCGGCCACGTTAGTCATGCCGGACCGCCTGGGAGTGCTGGCGTCCGGTGCCGTTGATGTCACTCGTGGATGTCAGAACGGTGCAACCGCCCGCGCTCGCTGGCACGATGGTCCTGTGGCTGACCTGGAGCGCATCCAAGCAGAGAGCGTGGCCTACTTCCGAGCACTCGATGAGGACGCCGCCCTGCGGTACCACTTCCGCCACGCTGACGAGGAGGGCGGTCTGTGGTACATCGAGGCCGTACCCGACCGCGGCGAGTTGATCGTCATCAAGCAAGCCGAGCTGACTTCGGCCGGCCAACTCCACCGGTACAGCTGGGAGCACCTGGAGGACGAGCACGGCGGCCTGACAGACCAAGCGATCGACCCTGAAGAGGACCCGTTGGAAACCATTCCGGCCGAGGAGTTCCAGCAGGTATGGACTCGGTGAGCGGGCTGGACAACCACTTTAGGAGAGATGCTGGGGCGCTTGGCCGGTGACCTGCGGCTTCTTGGGTTGAGCTAGCGGGTACAGATGCCCCCGCTAGTTCACGCTGTTGACCGTGGCTGACCCCTGCATCTGGCACGGTTGTGGCACGCGACCTCTTCGCGGCGAGATGCACCACTGAGCAGCTGCGATGGTCCGTGGAGCCTTGTCGTGGGGCCTGCGTTAGGAGTTCAGGGGCTGGGCTGTCCCTCTGACGCGGTGGTGGTCACCGACGCTGGGCCTGCTTGGGACCGTTCCAGGCGTCGCTGACGGGCACGGGCCACGCGAGCTGGGGACTGAAACAGGTCGTTCAGCACCTCATCCATGAGTGTCAAGATCTCTTCGGCCGCCTCGTGATCAACGGGGGCGAGATCGCCATGGGCTACCTCATTGCCGCCGAAGCGCACCTCGTGTGCTGCTTCCTTGATATGCCCGCGCAGCAGCCCTAGTTGGTGGAGCTCATCGATCTTCGCGATCAGGCTCCCTCTTGTGACACCCTTCTCCTTCGCGGACGCCTCGACCACTGCACGGGCAAGTGCCACGGCAGCTCGGTCAGCCATGATGGTCAGACAGTCATGCGCCTCAACCGCGAGCGACTCAATCGCTGCGGGGACATCTGGGAACGTCCTGTTGGACTTCGCCGGGGGGAGCCATCGTGGCTGCTGGGCCTGAGGATGGTCCCAGAGATCAGAAGGTGCGTCGTCCCGATCATTCGTAGGCTTGACGTCGGTCCATCCGTGGGCGAGGACCAGCCGACGGCAGTTGGCACACCGGTAGGCTTCGAATCCCACGTTGAGGCGGCTGTTCTGATCAGGGACCACTTCAGCACCGCCGACCGGTCTCATGTGAGCCAGCCGTCCGCACCATCCGCATGTCGTGCTCGCCATGGTCGGAGACTAGTGTGCAACGTTCCGACGGGGCACGCGATTTGTGACTGTTGTGCTCGCTGACCAGAGCAAGCCGCAGGCAGGCCCGTGCCGACAGCTTCCGAGCCCTCAGCATGGGAAGCTGCGATCACTTGCGGCCTGTCCGGGCAATGACCTGGGGGAACGCCCGGTAGCCGCCTCCTCAGGCTGGACCACCGTTCACCGTGATTCCCCGCTGTTCCCCGCCCGATCTGGTGCGCTTGTGGCGCGGCCGTCCGGCACCCGGCTCTGGAGTGACTGCACGTGCAGACGCGTCGGCAAGCGCATCGGAGATGGCGCTCGGTCGCCCTAGCCAGTCGACTGATGTCGTCGCGGGTCTTCAGCCTGCGCTGGTGCAGTCCGGTACTGCTATCTGTCTTGGCAGGGCTGTGACGTCCGCAGGTGCAGCTTTCTGCCGCAGCGTTCCTGGCAGCAACAACCGACCGCTGAGTGGCGTGCATTGGCCTGGGTATGTACCTTGTCAGGGATTCGCAAATGGTGAGCACCAGGGGGCATCGTGAGCAATCAGGAACAAGCACTTAAGACCCATCTCGGGCGCGTTCTAAGGGGCTTGAAGCCGGCAGCATCAGACGATCCTGGGTTTGCGATGACGCTCGGCCGTCCGGCGCACCGTTTTCGCATTGAACCCACTCGTTTTCCTGTCCCGGGGATCTGTCGAATAGTCCTGAACCTGATCGGATCTCCAGACCTCGGACGTGGGGAGAAGTTGGCTTGGGAGCATACTTTTGCGGTCGACGGTCACCCTTGCTCTCTAGCGCATCAGAAATTTGGACTTCGCCTCTATGTAGATTCGCGATCACTGCCGTCTGAAGATGAGGCAGAGGCGCTACATGAACGCGTTGTTGTTATGCTTGAAAAAGCGCAGCGCTACCTTGAGCGACGCTACCTTAGAAATTTTGCCGATGATCAAATTCAACAGGGCAAGGTGACGATTCGAAACCAGTATCACCGACTTCGCGGCATTTATGTCTACTTTCGGGATGGGGCTGAAGATGCTTTCGCCGGTCGGGGTAGGATAAAACCCGACGGAGAGAAAGGGGGGCGGCTGATTGCACCCAGAGAAACGGAGGGTTTCTATAACGCTGTTGCCATGGTATCTGCATATTTCAGCCTTCTTGAGCACACGCTAGTTCTACTCCTCCCATTTCTCGGCTTCGACCCCTCAAAGGATAGCCTGAAGTCTTTTATTGGCGATCGATGGGGGATTAAGTTCAAGAAAATATTCGAGCTTAGCTCGGATTCCTTGGCGAAGTCGCATTTTGACGCACTGCATCGAATAGCCGAGGAATATCGGAACACGTATGGGCATGGCGGTTTCGACAAGTTCGGTTCGACTATGTTGTTCCACATGGAAGGTGTTGGTGCCCTTCCTGCCGTTCTCAGTGACATCAGGGAGAGGCCGTACTTCAACTTCGTGCCGGTAGGAATCGACGACTTCGGGCGAATCAAGGATGTATTCGACGCCTGCGACAGGTGGATTGAAGACGTAGCCGCCCCGCTTGCAATGACGTGGATCAAAGGCGGCATGGACGTTTACTACGATGAGCAGTTCAGATCTGAGGTCGCATTGGCGATGCAGTCCGCAGAGGAATTCGCGGCGATGCTTCACTATTACGGCTACCTTGTGGATCAGGCTGCCAACATGGACTGGTAAGAGCTTGCTAATGCTTTAGAGCGATTCTGGCAGGAGAGCCAAGCCAGACGCCCCCAGAGGCGACCCGGACCAGGGGTCGGTCTCTGCCCGGTTAATGCAGGAATGCGTGCCAAGCTTTCTCACCGCCAGCTCGTGCTCTGTCCGGCCAGTACCGCACGACCGCTTCGCCCCGAAAGCAACTTAGCTGGGTGCTTGGCCTTGGACCAGTGTGCCTCTCATCTGCGGTGATGGTCCGCAGGCGTCCGCGCTTGTCCGCTGATGTTCGTCGGCGTTGTCACGCAGGCAGACACGCAGCAGCCGGGGATCGCTCGACTCTTCTCCAAGCGGGGATGAGGCGATCGGCGCTCTCTGCGTCGTCCATGTGCCCTTGTGTGCTGGGTGCAGTGGAAGCGAAGATCGGACATGGAGAAGAACGAACGGCCGGTCATGCCGGCGACCAGACGTCACCACACGGGAGAAACACCAGACGTCCTGGCACCGGCGTTTGAAGTGTTTTCAAGCGATGCGTCCGACTGCTACGACGACACGGTGGTCCCGTAGCAAGCTTCCAGGTCATCGAAGAACTGGCGCAGCGTGGCCGGAGCATCAGGATTGTCCGTCAGCTCATAGCCACCGAACCGGTACACCTCATAGCCCTTGAGTCGCAGCGCCCGATCTTCCGCCACCATCTCCGCGTACAACCGGGGTGATGCCGTCTTGCCCTCGGCGTAGTGCTGCTTGCCGTCCACCTCGATAACCACCCGGGCTCGGCCGGGCCACATCAGCAGGAAGTCCATGCGCTCACGCTTGAGGCGGTCGCCCTTGTGAAGCTTCTGACGCTGCTTCCGGGTGAGCGGGTCGTAGTGGAGGTAGACCTGGGGCAGCAGTACAGGCCGCTTCATCCCCGCCTCACCCCGGTACCGCTCGCAGTAGGTGTTGAACAGCAGTACCTCGGCTTGGTTCTCCTGGCCGTTGTCCTTCATGGAGGCCCGGAGCCGCCGGTACAGGTCATGCCCCACCGCGCGGGCATCCGCCTGGCCGAGCGCTTGCTTGTCCCTCCACCAGGCCACGGCTTCGCCCCAGGTCAGTCCGGCGTCCGTCAGCGGCCGGTCATAGACCAGGCATGAGTCACCATGCTCAACGATCTCAACGACGTTGTTGATGGCATCCCGCATCACCATCTCCGGCTTGAAGCCGGTTGAGGCGAAGATGATGTTCTGCATCTGGCCGTCCACGCCGCGGTAGCCGGCCGAAGCCGACTGCGCGTCTTCAAGCCCGTCGAGCTGCTCCCACAGCGGGCCGAATAGCTCACTGAGGTAGCCACGGCGGGCCGCCCAGCTATACCCCATGTCGTGCTTGCTCCAGTAGCCATGGAATCCGGTGAAGTCGCGAAAAGGCGGCCGGAACCCAATGCCAAGGCGGCGTAGGACGGCGCGCAGAGCGCTCAGCACCTCGGCCATTTCATCATTATCGAGCTTGCACTCCTTCTGATTGGTGCCATAGTGCAGCAGCTCTTGATACGCCAGTCGAGATATCCCCTGCGCGGCGTCCAGGTCGGTTACCCCGTCCAGGTTCCCTCGCTTGATCCGCTCGATAAGCCCTGTGTCCAACACGTCATGCCACGAGCTCCAAGGGTCCCCGTTCGTGCTCCAGGTCGAGTCCTGCTCGATGCGGAAGAAGTCAGCAGCCTTCATGGGCGGATCGTAGGGGCACTCAGTGACAGCGACCAGACTGCCCAAGCCGGGCCGTAGACAGGCTCATTGCCCTGGCTTGTCACCGGACCACTAACGTACTTCGGTAAGTGGAAGTGGAATATCTGGAACCGCTTTCCCCTGTGGACCCTCCCACCTGCCGACGGCTAAGGGGTGAGCGACCATGGCGGTGCTGTCAAGCACAGCCTGCTTGTCCTACCTCTACCTGCGGTGGTGAGGGTGAGACTCAAAGTCGTGGATCACTGTCAGTGGTGCGGCGTAGCATCTGGTCATCTGTGTGGATCATTCCAAGATCGGACCAACCATGCCGGACCTGTCAGCCCCACTCGATGCCGCCCAGTACGGCTTGCTCAAGGTCATGGCCGAGGAGTACTTGAGGACTGGCCAGTGGCCGGTCTGGCGCTACGTCGAGCAGATGATGGATCACCTCGGGTACGACGACGCCGAGCAGGTACTCAAGTCTCTACCGGTAGTCGGAGCCAACAGCCCCGTTGGTGCGTCGTATGGCCTGGCTTGGTACGACCGGGCACACCTGGCGGATACCAGCCGTCCGGCTCTCACGGTCGCTGCCGGTCTACACCTGCCCGAGCTGTGGCACGTCTTCGGTGAGAACTTCGTCGCAGTCTTGCAGTACTTCGTTAAGCAGCAGCGCGCCATCAGGCCGTCCCCTGACAAGGTGGAGCCCAGCTACATCACGTCGGACGACTTCAAGCGAGATTTCCCCGCTGTGACGGATGAGTTCGTAGCGGCCCTGCCGGGCATTTTCGAGCATGAGCCAGTCCTTAGGCGCGGCTCTCAGCCGTGGGCAGCAGATCGTAGTGGGTGGCGTTTCGAGCTTCATAAGTGGCTCAAGGACTACCGCGGCATTGAGGACTTAAGGGGCTATGTGCAGCGGGTCTCTGAGCGGACCATAGCGGCTAACACAATCACCATCCCGGAAAGTCAGGCTCCTGCTTTGGCGCAGGTGTTTGGTTCGACTGGCGGCAAGATTCGGGTCGGACCGACCCTGACAGGGAGTATGCCGACGGTCACGGATGCTGTCATCCCGCGCCCGGTCACTCCGCCCGAGGAACCGCCGCAGTACGTCAATGAAGACCTCATCAAGGAACTGGCAGCCAAGCAGGGCGAGACTCGGCTCAGTCCCGACAAGCTCTTGCAACTCGTCCGCGAGCTGAACTCATGCTTCCGGGATGATCACCCCTACGCCTGTCACGCCCTAGTGCGGGCCATCATCGATCACGTACCGCCGATCCTTGGGTGCGCGTCGTTTGAGCAGGCTGTCAGCAGCTACAAGTGGACCAAGACGGATAAGAAGTACGTGCAGCGACTACTGGAGTTCAAGGCGCAGGCAGATGACGTCATGCACCGGCAGATCCGGACCAGCCGGGGCGTCATCACCAAGCACGATCTTCCGAACTCTGGCTACATCAACGCACTGTTGCGGGAGTGCATCGACAAGCTTGAGTAGCTGGTACTGCTCACCCTCGGCTTGTAGCTCTACGCTCTCGGTTGTCGCTCGGGAGACGTGGCATGAGGTCGTCACTGAGCAACGGCAAGCGCCTACGGTCCCAGTCGACACAAGCACCTCCCGGTGATCGTGAGGTGGGCAACCACCTCCACCGCCATACTTCTACCGGTGCAGATCATAGGATGTTGCACACTCGCGGAATATAGAGCCAGGGGGGGCCAGTGTCGATCAACGTGCTTAGTCGCAAACTCCTATGGGGTCGCGCTGGAAACAGATGCGCCTTCCCGACGTGCAGCCAAACGTTGACGGAAGATTTGGGAACGGAAGAATCTGAGCTCCTAGCTACAGTTGGCGTAGTCATGGGAGAGGAAGCGCATATAAGGTCAGCGCGGCCAGATGGCCCGCGTTACGATGCGGGATACGACGACAGCAAGTTGGACTCGTACGAAAATCTCCTCCTTCTATGCCCAACCCACCACACGCTGATTGATAAGAATAGCGGCGCTGGCTTCTCGGTTGCGAAGCTGGAAGAGATGAAGGCGTCCCATGAACAGCTCGTGACTGAGAGCTTGGGGGCGGGCGAAGAGTCACAGCGTGAACTATTGGAAAGAATGGCTGCACTTCTCCTAGTCTGGGAACAGAAGATGCAGCTCGACCAATGGGAGAGCGTGACGGCCCGATTGAATCAGCCGATACCAATCCTCGACGACGCCAGCTACTCCCGACTGATCCAGGCCGGAGCTTGGCTCCTCAAAATGCGATGGCCCAACCGCTTCCCTCGCACGGAGCAGGCGTTTCGAAATCTTCATCACGTCATGGCAGATCTGTTGAATCATCTACAGAATTGCATGGAGTCGGAGAGCGGAAGCGTCTGGAGGCTTCGGCGCGAATATAAAAACATCGGCTGGGATCCCGATGCGTATAAAACTCTCTTTGCGGAATTTCAGGTGGAAAGATTCTGCCTGTATGTACTCGTGATTGAGGCCACGAAGGCGATCAATTGGGTAATTGCAGAGGCGGCCGGCGAGGTGGATAGATTCTATCGCTTCGATCAAGGTCTGATTCTTATGCGGGATGGCGACGGCATATTTAAGACCTGGATGCTGCGTCTCGAATATGACGCTGACGAACTGGTCGGCGAGACTCCTGCACCGCATCCCGGTAAGAATGCGATTGTCGACTTCATTGAGGAGGGCGTCGCCAGGGACGCGCATCACTTTGAGGGGTACGACCTTGCGGCGCTTGTTCGGGAGGTCAAAGCAGCGCTCTAGCGGATCCCCACGCATGCCCCAGCCCACCACTCACCCCAGCTCCCATCCCGTCCGCCGTCGACCCACACACCGTGGAGCGGGCGTGGTTCAGGGCGTCCAGGTGGAGCGCACCACTGTACGAACGACCTGGACGCCCTGGGCCGCGTCTGCTCGGCTCTGCCTGGGTCGACGGTGGACGGGATGGGAGCACCCCACGCATGCCCCAACGTGCCCGCGGTCGGCGACGGCGCCCCCTCCATCCCGGTGCCGGCCGATCCCCCGCCGGAGGCACCGTCTTTGACCGCGCCCCGTTCTATGCGGTGATCGACTCATGGCTTCCGGCCCTATCCACATGTGGGCGCGCGTCGGCGCAGCGCGGGCGGAGCGGGCCGAAGGCAGGAGCGTCGCCCGCAGCGGAGCCGGGAGCGCGCCCGGCGGAGCGGAGCGCAGCCGGGGCTTGAACCAGTAGAGAAAGTTGTAACTCAGTCTGTGCGATGAGGCTTGAAGCTCTGTGTGCACGCGGGGAGTTCAGCGGCTTGTCGGTGCGCGAGGGGCAGGAAGAGCGCTGGCCGGATGGTCCATGTGATGCGAGTGCCGGCGTGCGTGATGGTCACCGTGCAAGGTTCCGAGCGCAGCAGGGCCCTTCGGGTCTCGGCACGCTCCTCGTACAGCCATGCCCATGCTTGATCTGATGCGTCGGTGTCGAGTGCCGGTGAGATGGTGCGGAGCGCGATGGCTACCCATCGGTCTGCCTGGGGTGCGGAGTAGGCGTCGAACGAGGCCAGGAGCGCCGGTCGTTCGGTCGTGCTGACGTCTTGAGTCCAGCATTCGCACCAGTAGCCGCGGGTGAGCTTCTTCATGGGGTCGCTCCCGCCGGGTAGGCCAGTAGTACATAGCGGGTGCTGTCGTCGTGGAGGGCGAGTTGGTAGCCCGTGCCGCAGGTCATGTAGGCGAGGGCTCGTTCGTGCTCGGCCTCGTCTGTCAGCCAGTACAGGCCTGGTTGTGCGTAAGCGCCGTCGAGTTGGTCAGTGATGTGCTGCGTGCGTTCCCGTAACCAGCGCAGGGCGAGGCGCGGGCTTGTGGTCTCGTGGGATCCCAAGGGGATGGAGTGGGCCTCGTTCATCGGGTAGGCGGCGGCTCGGCATTGGTAGGGAAGTGGTTGGCTCTCGGGCCTCGGCGTCGCAGCAGGGGCGGCCGTCAGCATGGACGCCCTCCTGCCTGTCCGGCCTCGGTGAACAGCTCCGCCGTGACCGTGTAGCCGCCGCAACTGTCGTAGACGAAGACCCGGTGTGCGAGCGCGTTGACCATGCCCAGGCCCCGGCCGTGCTCGGCCTGGTCGTCCTGGCGCTCGACCTTCGGGGCCGTGCCGGTGCCTCCCTCGTCGGTGACCGAGAGGGCGACCACCTGCGGGGACACCGCGAGTGCCAGATGGAAGCTGCCTGTCTGCATGCCGCTGGCGGTGTGGAGGATCGCGTTCGAGCTCAGCTCGCTCACGATCAGCTCGGCGTCGTCGGCCAGGGGAGATCCGCGCAGGATGTCCCGGGTCCAGCGGCGGGCCCGGCTGACCTCTTCCGGGAAACCTGGGCAAGACAGTCCCCAGACCCGGGCTGTACTCGTATACTCGTGCATACAAGTTCCTTCATGCTGGTAGGCCGCCATGTGCAGCGGGTTCGGGCTAGACGAGTTTCACGCCGTCGTGGGCGCGGATGGCCGGCGGAGACATCGCGTCGAGTGCGTCAAGGACGCGGATCGCGTAGGCCTCGTCGGCAAGGTCGATGACTTCTTCGCGGGTGGCCCAGCGCAGTGCGCGGGTCTCGTCTCCGGTGGTGGGGGTGCCGTCGGCTGCCTGGCAGCGGAAGACGAGGGAGACGATCAGGCCCGTCATGTTCTTGTAGACGCCGGTCAGGGTCGCAGGAAGCTCGATCTTGATGCCGGTCTCTTCCAGAACTTCGCGCTGGAGGGCTTCGGGAATGGTTTCCTCACGTTCGAGGACTCCGCCAGGGGGCTCCCAATGACCGTTGTCGCGGCGCTTGATCAGGAGGGCCCGGCCTTGGTCATCGACGATGACCCCGGCGACGCTCACGGAGTGCGGGCGTTCTGTGCTCACGTTCCTCGGCCCTCTCGGCTGACTAGGCTCTCCACCGTAGCAACAACACTCGCCCACTCGTCTAGATACCTAAAGGAGTACGCGTGACGTCTCTACCGAGCATTCTCGGCGGCCTCGATCCGACCAGTGATCGTGCGGTCTTCCGGCAGATCGCCGACCAGCTGCGCGAGGCCATCGACCGTGGGCGATTCAAGGAAGGGGAGAAGCTGCCCTCCGAGGCTGAGCTGGTCGAGCACTACGGCGTTTCCCGGATGACGGTCCGCAACTCTTTCTCGGTCCTCCAGGGCGAGGGCCTGGTGCACGCCGAGCACGGCAAGGGCGTCTTCGTTCGGCCGCGACCCCCGGTGCGGCGGCTCGCCCCGGACCGGTTCGCCCGGCGCCACCGCGAGCAGGGCAAGTCCGCGTTCATCGTGGAGGCCGACGCCGCCGGCAGTCACCCGAAGGTGGACAGTCTGGAGGTCAAGGAAGAGAAGGCCAGCCAGGACATCTCCACCCGCCTCGGCTCCGTGCGGCGCGTGCTCGCCCGGCGTCGCCGGTACCTGCTCGACGGACGGCCGGTCGAGTTCGCCACCTCGTACCTCCCGCTCGACATCGCCCGCGGGACGCAGATCGCCGAACCCAACCCCGGCCCCGGCGGCATCTATGCCCGGCTCGAGGAGCTGGGCCACCAGCTCGACCACTTCGAGGAGGAGATCCGGGCCCGGATGCCTTCGCCGTCCGAGGTGAAGACGCTGCAACTGGCCTCGGGTGTGCCGGTGATCCACCTGATCCGCACCGCCTTCGACACTGCGGGGCGGGCTGTGGAGGTCTGCGACACGGTGATGGCGGCCGACGCCTACGTATTGTCGTACCAGCTCCCGGCCACATAGAGAGGGGTGATCGACTGTGCAGAGCTGGAGGCTCTCTCAAGGAGATCAACTCGTCGGAACGCTGCTGCTGGAAGAGGTCGACATGTTCTGGACGGACTGTCGTTTCGAGCCCGGTCCCGGGTGGGCCGCGCTTCGCCCCCTCTTCGACACCTCGCGCGATGCCTGGAGGCGAGGGGATGAGGAAGCGGCTCTAGTTGCGGACGAGTCCATTCACACAGCAGGTCTCGTTCTCGTCCCGGAAGGGGGCGGAGACCCGTTCACGGACTTCCTGATCCGCATCAACGGGCAGAGAGCGCGGTTTCGGTTCTGACGTCGGGGCCTCCTCAGGTTGCCACGAGGAACTCGTACACACCGGCATGCATACTCGTATAGACGAGTGGGCAAGTTGTGTGGCAAGGTGATCCCGTTCCCGGCGTCGCCGGGTTCGAAGGATGCATCTTGTCTAGACGAGTAGATGGGAAGAAACTTGCGCACCATCCGTGTGGAGACCTCGGCCGCGACGATCCTGCTGACCGAGGCGCCCGAGCCCAAGGTCCGCGACCGGCAGTCGGGTGAGATCGCGAAGGACGCCGTCAGCGGTGAGGCGCTGATGACCATCGGCGTCGTGTACATCGAGGAGGGGGAGTCGTCCCTGATCAAGGTGACCGTTCCGGAGAGCGGGGTGTCGGAAGGGCTCGCCCTCGGTGCCCCGGTCTCCCTGCCGGGCCTGGTCGCCCGACCGTGGGAGAGCGTGTTCAACGGCCAACAGCGCCACGGCATCGCCTTCCGGGCCGCCGCCGTCACTCCGGCCGCCTTCCCTGCCGCCGTGGGGGCGTCGGCCTGATGACCGACCTGGCAACGCTTCTGGAGGTGGGTGGTCCCGTCGCCGCGCTCGGCGGTGGGGCCGCCTACGCCCGGGCGCGACACCCCGGCGTCTACTGGTCCACGGTCGGCTTACCGGTGTCCACGGTCCGGCTGCTCAGCTCCTACGGCTCCGTCATGGAGGCGTGCGGGCTGACCGTGGCCCCCTCCCGGCTGCGGGTCTTGGCGGTTAAGGCCACCTCCCGCCGCGAGGTCCGGCCGGTACCGCCGCGCCGGGGGATCATCCGGCCGACCACGACGGGGCTGCGGGTCCGCCTGCGGCTCGCCCCGGGGCAGGAACCCGCCGACGTGGCCGCCTCCGCCGAACGGCTGCGGCACGCCTGGGGCGTCCACGCCGTCTACGTGACCACGATCAAGCCGGGCGTGGTCGAACTGCGGCTCGTCGGCTTCGACGTGCTACGGCGGGTGCGTATGCCGCGCAAGCTCCGCCCGGACCTGCTCCGGGTGCCGGTCGCGCTGCGCGAGGACGCCACTCCGTTCGTACGCGACTACCGCACCGTTCCGCACCAACTCACCCTTGGCGCCACGCTGTCCGGCAAATCCATGTACCTGCGTCACCTCGTCGCCGGCCTCGCTCGTCAGCCCGTCGCCCTGGTCGGCATCGACTGCAAGCGGGGCGTGGAACTGGCGCCCTTCGCCCCGCGCCTGTCGGCGCTCGCCACCGACCCGGAGCAGGCCGCCGAGCTGCTGCCCGTGCTCATCAAGGAAATGGAGGACCGGTACGACCTGATCAAGGCCCGGCAGGGCTTTGCGCCGAGCACGCCGGACGAGGAGATCACCTCCGACGTCTGGGGCCTGCCCGAGAACGAACGCCCAGTGCCCGTCGTGCTGTTCGTCGACGAGGTGGCCGAACTCTTCCTCGTCGCCACGAAGAAGGACGAGGAACGCCGGGACGAGATGGTCACCCAGCTCATCCGCCTCGCCCAGCTCGGCCGGGCCGCCGGCATCTACCTGGAGGTCTGCGGCCAGCGCTTCGGCGCCGAACTAGGCAAGGGCGCGACCATGCTGCGGGCCCAGTTGACCGGCCGCGTCTGCCACCGCGTCAACGACGAGGCCTCCGCCAAGATGGCCCTCGGCGACATCGCCCCCGAGGCGGTCTCCGCCGCCTGCGCCATCGCCCCCGAACGGCCCGGCCTCGCCGTGGCCGGTGACACCTCCGGCGGCTGGTCCCGCATTCGCACGCCGTACCTCTCCCTCGGCGACGCCGCCGAGACCTGCCGCGAGTGGGCTCACATGGTCCCCGACCTGCCCGCGCTCAAGCCCTTCCGGCCCGACGTGCCCGTACGGCTGCCCGTCGAGACCCCGAGCCCGGCCGTGCGGCCCCGCCCGGTGACCGACTGACCCGCGTCCGCACGCATCCCCGGTCGGCGTGACCGCCTCACGCCATGTCCCTACCCCTCCCATGCCCGAACCCGGAAGGAGCCGCAGCATGCGCGCCCACCTGGCCCGCGTCGACGCGGTGCTCGTCCAAGCGGTCATCGCCGCCGCGCTGTCCTTCGCCCACCTGCACGACGTCGCCTCGGCGGCCGGACAGGACGGGTGGAAGGCGTGGGCCTATCCCGTCTCGGTCGACCTGCTGCTCGTCGCCGCCTGGCGCCGACTGCGGTCCGGCGACGCGAAAGCGGCCGGGTGGTGCTGGTTCCTGATCGCCCTCGCCGCGTCCCTGGGCGCGAACGTCGCCACTGCCGGGCTGCTCGACCTGGACCACGTGCCGGCCTGGCTCCGCATCCTCGTCGCGGGCTGGCCCGCGGTCGCCTTCCTCGGCGGAACCCTCCTCGCCCACTCGTCACCGACCACGCACGACGAGACCAGCGGCGCCGTGGGTCAGGAGGCGCCCGAGGACATCGAGGACCAGGAGGACGCGCCCGATCCCGCACCGGAACCCCCGGCGCCTCCGGCAGTCGAGCCGGTACCGACTCCCGCTCCGGCCCCGCCGCCGGTCGCCGTCCCGGCCGCCCTGGTCGAGCACGCCCGCAAAGTCGCCGCCGAGCACCACGCCCGCACCGGAGCGGCCATCGACACCCCGACCCTGCGCGCCCGCCTCGGCGTCCCGCCGCCCATGGCCGACGCTATCGCCGCCCAGCTCTGAGAGGAGACCCACGTGACCGCCAGCCGCCGTTTCCGCTCCGTCACCCGCATCGGCCCCGTTCAGGTCGGCACGTCCTACGACGGTCGAGGCCAGGAGAAGCACACCGCCGCCTGCACAGCCCCGCGCTGCGGCTTCTCCGCCGACTACGACAGCCGCGCTGCCGCCGAGCTGGCCGCCCGTACCCACCGCTGCCCCGTCCGCTGAAAGGACCCGGAAACCGTGACCGTCAGCCTGCCGCTCGTCGTCGTCCTCGGCTTCTTCGCCTGGGGAGCGGTCAAGTTCCTCGGCGTCCGCACGTGGATCGTCGTCCTGATCGCCCTCTTCGGCTTCTGGCTCTCGCACACGTTCATGGCCCCGGCCATCGAGTCCGGTACGCGCTCCGGCGTGGACATCGTCAACGGCTCACATGACTAGACGAGTAGGTAAGGAGAGCTTCGCCGTGTTCCTGCCCAAGTACCCCGACAGCCCGACACCGCCGCCCGCATACCCCCGCACCGTTGCCGACCGGGCGCCCGCGCGGCGTCCCGCCCCTCATATCTCCGTCAGCACGGGAGCGGTCGCGGCCGTCCTCGTCGGCGGCGTCGTGCTGACCGCACTCCTGGCCGCCGTCGCCGTCACGGCCGTCTCCGTGGCCGTCGCAGCCGTGGTCCTGCGCTCGATGCTCCGCGACCAGCACCGCCGCTGACACACCAGACCCCCGGGGCGGCCTCGATACCGCCAAGCATCCGCCGCCCCGGGGGCCCTCTCCCTCCAGCCGAAACCAGAAGGAGAAGCCATCATCACCCGCGCCACTCCGCCCCCGCTCCACGAACTCGGCGAACTGGCCGCCCTGGGCACCATGCCCGCACCCCTGCGCCAGCTCGCCGGCCTCGGCGGCTGCACGCACCCGATCCGCCTCGACGGCCACCGCACCGAATACGCCGTCGACACCCGCACCGGCGAGATCGGCAACGTCCTCCACCACCTCGACTCCTCCAGCCTCCCGGCCGGTCACCTCCTGGTCCGCTGCAACAACCGCCGCACCACCCGGTGCGCGGCCTGCGCCGAGGTGTACCGCCGCGACACCTTCCACCTGATCACCTCCGGCCTGCGCGGCGGCAAGGGCGTCCCCGAACGCGTCGCCGCACACCCGCGCGTCTTCGCCACCTTCACCGCGCCCAGCTTCGGCCCGGTCCACAACCGCCCCACCGGCCCGGCCGGTTCGGTCCGCCGCTGCCGCTGCGGCGCCCTCCACGACCAGGACGACCCCGCCCTCGGCACCCCGCTCGACCCGGACACCTACGACTACGAAGCGGCCGTGCTCTGGAACGCGCACGCCGGTCCGCTGTGGCGGCGTTTCTCCATCTACCTGCGCCGGGAGGTCGCCAAGCGCGCCGGCCTCACCCAGCGGGCCTTCTGCGACTACGCCCGGGTGTCCTTCGCCAAGGTCGCCGAGTACCAAAAGCGCGGAGCCGTCCACTTCCACGCCGTCATCCGCATCGACGGCCCCGAGGGCGGCGACACCCCGCCTCCTGCCTGGGCCACCGCCGAGCTGCTGACCGACGCCATCCGGGCCGCCGCCACCGCCGCCCGCGTGGACGGCCCGGTCATCGACGGCCGCGCCCACACCTTCACCTTCGGCCGTCAGCTCGACGTCCGCACCATCCGCTCGGCCGACTTCGACGGCGGCCAGGCGCTGACCGAGCGGGCCGTCGCCGCATACATCGCCAAGTACGCCACCAAGGGCGCCGAGACGGCGACGGGAGCTCTGGACCGGCCCCTGAGGTTCCTCGCGGAACTCGCCCAGCTCGACATCAGCGACCACGCCCGCCGGCTGATCCGCACCGCCTGGACCCTCGGCGCCCGCAAGGACCTCGAATACCTCCGCCTGCGGGCCTGGGCCCACATGCTCGGCTTCCGCGGCCACTTCTCCACCAAGTCCCGCCGCTACTCCACCACCCTCGGCGCCCTCCGCGACGCCCGCGCCGAATGGCGCCGCGCACAAGCCCTGGCGGCGGCCGAGACCGACCCGGACACGACCCTCGTCCTCGCGCACTGGGTCTACGCCGGAACCGGCCTCACCAACACCGAAGCCTGGCTCGCCGAAACCCTCGAACCCGCTCCCGGAACGGAAGGAGAACCGACCCATGCGTGATGACGAGTTGCTGACGGTGCCCGACGTGATGGCGCGGCTGAAGGTCGGACGCTCCACGGTCTACGACCTGATCCGGTCCCGTCGCCTGCCCTCGATCACCATCGGCCGGTGTCGCCGCATCCCGGCGCGGGCCGTCCGCGAGTACATCACCAACGAACTGGAGGCGGCGGCCTGATGGCCCAGCAACGCAAGCGGAACCCCAACGGCGCCGGCACCATCACCAAGCGCAAGGACGGCCGTTTCCAGTGCGCGGTGTACGTCCTCCAACCGGACGGCACCCGTGCCCGCAAGTTCGCCTACGGCAAGACCTGGGCCGAGTGCGACGCCAAGCGTCGGGAACTGCTCGACAAGGTCGACCAGGGCGTGCCCGTGCCGACCCGGTCGGCCAGACTCGCCGAGTGGCTGCCGTACTGGCTGGACAACGTCATCAAGCCTCGGCGGAAGCTCAGCACGTACGACAAGTACGAAGCGCACGTCCGGCTCTACCTGGTACCGCTCCTCGGTGCCAAGCGGCTCGAATCGCTGGGCGTCGCCGACGTGCGCCGCTTCCTCGTCCGCCTGGAGGAGAAGACCACGGCGGCGACGGCCAAGGAGGCACACCGTGTGCTGCGTTCGGCGCTGTCCTCGGCGTGCCGCGAGGAACTGATCACGCGGAACGTGGCCAAGCTCGTCGAACCTCCTCGCACAGACAACCGCGAGCTGAAGCCCTGGACACTGGACGAGACGCTCATCTTCCTGGCGGCCTCCCGTAAGGACCCGCTGTACGCGGCCTTCGTGCTCGCCATCGCCATGGGGCTTCGCAGGGGAGAGATCGTGGGCCTGCGCTGGGCGGACGTCGACCTCGACGGCCGCGTGCTGTACGTCCGTCAGCAGGTGCAGCGGCGCCGGGGCGTGTTGTACGACGACGATCCCAAGAGCCGTCGTCGCCGTGCCGTCCCGCTGCCCGCGCTCTGCATTGCGCCCCTGCGCTGGCACCGGATGCGGCAGGTGGCGGCTCGGGCGAAAGCGGGGGAGACCTGGCGTGAGTCGGACTACGTCTTCACCACCCGCACCGGCCGCCCGGTCGAGCCGCGGAACCTCTACCGGTCCTTCACCCGCGTCGCCCGGTCCGCCGGCCTCCGGGTGATCCGGCTGCACGACGCCCGGCACGGCACGGCCACGCTCCTCACGGCGGCCGGGGTCGCGCCCCGCGTGGTGATGGAGATCCTGGGGCACTCCCAGATCAGCATCACTATGGATGTCTACACGCACGTCGTGCAGGACACGCAGCGGGAGGCCATGAGCCACATGGACCGGCTACTCAGGAAGCGGCGTCCCGGTCGTCAGTGACCGACGCCGTTGATGTCAGAAGTGGATGTCAAAGGCCCCGGACCAAGATCGGTCCGGGGCCTTTTGGCTGGTGCCCCCGGCAGGATTCGAACCTGCGACACCCGCTTTAGGAGAGCGGTGCTCTATCCCCTGAGCTACGAAGGCAGTGGTGTGGTCCGGAAGACCACAGGCGTCAGCGTACCGGATGCGGGTCGGGGCGGTGGGGGGTCGGGGCGGGGGAGGAGAGGGGGCCGGTGCCCGTCGCCACGCCCGGTGGGCTTCCCGTGCCCGTACGGGCGCCCCTCGTCACCCTGACCCGGTAACCGCCCTCCGGGCCCTCCCCGGTGACCTGCACTTCCACCCCGCTTCGTGTGTCACGGAACGTCTCGCCGGGGGTGTACGGGGCGTCGGACAACTCGGCGTGGACGTTCGGGGAACGGGTGCAGCCGCCGCTGTCGCGGCGGGCGTCGTGGACCGTGACCGGGCCCATGCCCGTGTCGACCTCCGCGTCGACCTCGTAGATCAGGACGCCCGGGCGGCACACCGCCTCGTCGTTGCCGGCGCGCGTGCGGACCTCCACGGCGTAACCGGTCCTGCCGTCCACGGGGAGGAAGACCAGCTTGGGGCCGCCCGCCTCCGAGAGGGGCGTGAGGGTGAACTCCGTCGTGCCGGGGGAGGCCGCGCAGTGCACCTGGGCCGCGTCCAGCCAGCCCAGTTTCCACTTGTGCCAGCCGAGGAAGTCGTTGTTGGCGCCCCAGTCCTCGCTCATGATGTCCCAGTGGCCGACCGCGCCCCCGCCCTCGGCGGTGTAGAGGTCGGGCAGGCCGAAGACGTGGCCGTTCTCGTGGGGGAGTACCCGGTAGCCGGTGCGGTCGTAGGAGCCTGATCCGTCGTCCTGGCGCGAGTAGACGAACGAGGCGTTGGCGACGGGGACGCCGTCGGCCTGGGGGGCCTCGGTGTTGCCCGCGAACGTGACGGACAGGACGGTGTCCAGAGCGGAGGGGCCCGCGTTCGGGGTGACCAGGACGTTCAGCAGGTCGTAGCGGCCGAAGTCCACCTTCGGGTCGGCCGCGGCGACGAGGTCCTGGACGAGTGCGCGGTAGCCGGGCTCGAAGGGGGCCCCGCGCTCTATCCCGTAGTCGTGGAAGGACTGGGGCATCCGCAGCCAGTCGGATATCGGGGTCTCGGGACGGTAGTCGAGGCGGCCGTAGGAACTGGTGCGGAACCACTCCGTCGTCTGCGGGAAGAACTCCCGGTAGCGGTCCAGGGCCCGGCCCTCGCCGGGGGCGTCCGAGAAGTCGATCATCAGGGTGAGGGCGCGCACGGTGCCGGTGGAGCGGGCGTAGCCGGCCGATGTCGGGATGCCCTCGGACATCTGGACCTCGCGGGCCGGGCGGATCAGGCAGGGGGCGTGCGCGGGCGTGCGCGACAGGGCGGACGGGGCCGCTCCCGCCGTCATGGCGTCGGGGGCCAGGTGGCTCGATCCCGCCGAGGTGCTCACCGTGAAGGTCAGTGCGGTCACGCAGGCCAGCGCGGCCAGACGCCGCCGGGGTATGCGGCGGCGGGGGAGCGGCTCGGGACCGCCCTTGTCGTCGCCCCCCTTGTCGTGGCCACCCTTGTCGTGGCCGCCCTTGTCGTGGCCACCCGTGGGGTGGCCACCCATGGCGTGGCCCCCGTTGTCGTCGCCCCTGTTGTCGTGGCGTCGGGGCGGGTGTCCGCCGCTCTTCCCCCGCCGGGATATGCCGCCGCCGACCTGTTCGCCGTCGTCCTCACCACCGCGTCGGCGTATGCGGTGGCCGAGCGGCCCCGCGTTGCTCGTGCGGGGGCGCCGGGGCCGCGGCTGCGGCTGTGGCTGCGTGCCAGGGACCTGCAAGGGACCTCCCGCGCCACGGCAGCCTCCCGTCTCCGGCTGCACCCTTGCGCTCACCCTGCGGCGCCGTGTGCGGGGTCGCCCGCTGGACGAGACCGATCGTGGGTTTCCCGCGAGTAGCCCGCACCGTCGACTTGCGCGGGGGAAGGGTCCGGGGTGGTCCGGGGCACTCGGCCCTGTCTCGGTATCCGCTCCGGCTGTGCCGTGCCGTTCCGCCGCCCACCCCCGACGGTGGCCGTTCCGTCGCCTCCTTCCGACGGTGGGCCACTCCGCCGCCCACTTCCGACGGTGGGCCACTCCGCCGCCCATTTCCGGCCGTGGGCCGCTCAGCCGCCTGCTTCCGACGGTGGGCCGCCCCGCCGCACCCCTCGCCAATGTGACCCAGGTCACAAACAAAGTTTCCGCTGACGGGAAATACCGGGGACCCACTCCCCGTTTAGCCATGTGTCCGACTGAAACGGGGAGCCGCTCCCCGGATCATCAACCACACGCCACAGGAGTGCACCGTGCAGACCGCCACCCCCGCACAGCGCAAGGCGCCCCGGCCCCGTGCCGACGCCCTGCGCAACCGGGAGCGGATCGTCACCGCCGCCCGGGAGATGTTCGTCGAGCACGGCCCCGAGGTGCCGCTCGACGAGATCGCCCGCCGGGCCGGCGTCGGCAACGCCACGGTGTACCGCCACTTCCCCGACCGCGACGCCCTCGTCCGCGAGGTCGTCTGCTCCGTCATGGACCGTACGATCGCGGCGGCCGAGTCCGCGCTCGCCGAGACCGGCGACGCGTTCGAGGCGCTGGAGCGCTTCGTGCACGCCGCCGCGGACGAGCGGGTCAGCGCGCTCTGCCCGATGGTCTCCAGCACGTTCGACCAGCACCACCCGGACCTGGAGGCCGCGCGCGAGCGCGTCGAGCGGCAGATCGAGGAAGTCATGAACCGGGCCCGGGAGGCCGGTCAGCTGCGCTCCGACGTGGACGTCGGGGACGTCATGATCGGCGTGGCCCAGCTCAGCAGGCCCCCGGCCGGTACGGACTGCTTCCGCGCCGACCGTTTCGTCCACCGTCATCTCCAGCTGTTCCTGGACGGGCTGCGGGCTCCCGCCCGTTCAGTCCTGCCGGGCACGGCCACCACCCTGGAGGACCTGCGCCGCCCCTGACCGATTAGTTCCGCCCTTTCCACACGTCTGTAGACCAGGCGACAGTCCCAGCGGCCGCCGCAGCGGGCGAGCCGTCACCTTTCGTCGCACTTTTTCCGTCACGAAGTCCCGAAGTGGGTACCCCCATGTCTGAAACAGCCTCCAAGGCCCGCGTCACCCCGGCCGTACCGGACGAACCGGATCCCGGCCGCTGGAAGGCGCTCGTCTTCATCGCGCTCGCCCAGCTGATGGTCGTCCTGGACGCCACCATCGTGAACATCGCCCTGCCCTCCGCGCAGCAGGACCTGGGCATCTCCGACGGCAACCGGCAGTGGGTCGTCACGGCCTACGCCCTCGCCTTCGGCGGTCTGCTGCTGTTCGGCGGGCGCATAGCCGACCTGTGGGGCCGCAAGAAGGCCTTCGTCGTCGGCCTGGGCGGCTTCGCCGCGGCCTCCGCGCTCGGCGGCGCCGCGACCAACGAGGCGATGATGTTCGGCGCCCGCGCCCTCCAGGGTGTCTTCGGCGCCCTGCTCGCGCCCGCCGCGCTCTCCCTGCTCGCCGTGATGTTCACCGACGCCAAGGAGCGCGCCAAGGCGTTCGGCATCTACGGCGCCATCGCCGGTGGTGGCGGTGCCGTCGGCCTGATCCTCGGCGGTTTCCTCACCGAGTACCTGGACTGGCGCTGGACGTTCTTCGTGAACATCCCGTTCGCCATCGTCGCCGCGGCCGGTGCCTACTTCGTCATCCGTGAGCCGAAGGGCGGCCGCAACCGCTCCCCGCTCGACATCCCCGGCGTCGTCCTGTCCACCCTCGGCCTGGTCGCCCTGGTCTACGGATTCACCCGAGCCGAGTCCAACGGCTGGAGCGACGCCGTGACCGTGGGCATGTTCGTCGCCTCGGCCGTGCTGCTGCTGGCCTTCGTGGTCGTCGAGTCCAGGGTCAAGGCTCCGCTGCTGCCGCTGCGCGTGGTCACCGAGCGCAACCGCGGGGGCATCTACCTCTCCCTCGGTCTCGCGATCATCGCGATGTTCGGCCTGTTCCTCTTCCTGACCTACTACCTGCAGATCGTGAAGGGCTACTCGCCGGTCAAGACCGGGTTCGCGTTCCTGCCGATGATCGCGGGCATGATCACGGGCTCGACGCAGATCGGCACCCGCCTGATGACCCGGGTCGCCCCGCGCCTGCTGATGGGCCCCGGCTTCCTGGTCGCCGCGCTCGGCATGCTGCTGCTGACCCAGCTGGAGATCGGCTCGTCGTACGCGGCCCTGCTGCTGCCGGCGATGCTGCTGCTCGGCCTCGGCATGGGCACGGCGTTCATGCCGGCCATGTCGCTGGCCACCCAGGGCGTCGAGCCCCGGGACGCCGGTGTCGCCTCCGCGATGGTCAACACCTCGCAGCAGGTGGGCGGCGCGATCGGCACGGCCCTGCTGAACACCATCGCCGCCTCGGCGACCACCTCGTACATCGCCGACCACATCGTGGGCGCGACCAGCCGGTCCCAGCAGCAGCTGGTCCAGCTGGAGGGGCAGGTGCAGGGCTACACCAGCGCCATCTGGTTCGCGGTCGGCATCCTGGTGGTGGCCGCCGCGATCGCCCTGACGGTGGTCAACGCCGGCCGGCCGAACATGACCCCGGCGACCGGCGCCGACGAGGGCGCGGCGGACGAGGTGCAGATCCCGGTCGTCGCCCACTGACGGCGGCGCCCACCTTCGGGCCGTTCGCGGATACGGGGAAGGGGACGCCTCGTACCCGCGACATCCAGGACCTGCCCCGGCTCAGCGGAGCCAGGGCAGGTCCGCACCCGCTTCGGCCGGCTGGAGTCCCTCGGCGATGATCCGCATGATCTCGCCGAGGGACTTCTGCTGTTCCGGGGAGAGCCGGTCGAAGACCGCCTGGCGTACGGCCTCGACATGGCCCGGGGCGGTCTGCCGCAGCACCTCGTAGCCCTCCTCGGTGAGGACGGCGAACTGGCCGCGCTTGTCGTCGGGGCAGTCCTCGCGGCGCACCCAGCCGCTCTTCTCCAGGCGCGCGATCGCGTGCGAGAGGCGGGAGCGGGTGATCTTCGCGAGCCTCGCCAGCTCGGTCATCCGCAGGCGCCGCCGCGGGGACTCGCCGAGCTTGACCAGCAGGCCGTAGTAGACGTGCGGCATGCCCGCGTCGCGCTGGAGCTGACGGTCGAGATGGTCGTCGAGGAGGGTGACGCCCTCCATGAACGACCGCCACACGCGCTGCTCCTCGTCGGTGAGCCAGCGCGGTTCCTGGGGCTCCGCGGCGGAGCCCGGCGACGGTGCGGATGCGGGTGCCTTCATGTGCTCCACTGTACGCGGACTCTCCTTGAACTTTAAACAAGTGTGTCTTACAGTTTTCAAGTAACAGGTCCCCGGAAGGAGCCGCCGCATGTCCGCCGCCATCGGGGAGCGCATGCCCGCTCTCTACCTCAGTCACGGTGCCCCGCCCCTGGCCGACGACCCGGTCTGGCCCGGTGAACTGGCCGCCTGGTCCGCCCGGCTGCCGCGCCCCCGGGCGATCCTCGTCGTCTCCGCCCACTGGGAGGAGGCCCCGCTCGCCCTCGGCGCGACCGACACCGTCCCCCTCGTCTACGACTTCTGGGGCTTCCCGCAGCACTACTACGAGGTGACCTACGCCGCCCCCGGCGCACCGCGGCTCGCCGAGTCCGTACGCAAGCTGCTGCGCGCCCCCGGCACGCCCGTCCAGGACGTCCCCGACCGGGGTCTCGACCACGGCGCCTACGTCCCGCTGGTCGAGATGTACCCGGAGGCCGACATCCCGGTGCTGCAGGTGTCCATGCCGACGCTGGAACCGGTCCGGCTCATGGAGATCGGCCGCCGCCTCGCCCCGCTGCGCGACGAGGGGGTGCTGATCGTCGGTTCCGGCTTCTTCACCCACAACCTGGCGGCGCTCCGGCAGGGGGGCGTCCCGGCCTGGTCGGCGGAGTTCGACGACTGGGGCCGGCGGGCCCTGGAGGGCCGGGACGTGGACGCTCTGCTGGACTTCACCCGCAAGTCGCCGGCGGGACGGCTGGCCCACCCGCGCACCGAGCACTTCGCCCCGCTGTTCGTGACCATGGGCGCGGCGGACGCCGCCGGTGAGCTGGACGCGCACGAGTCGGTGATCGACGGGTTCTGGATGGGTCTGGCGAAGCGGTCGGTGCAGTTCGGCTGACCGCCCCCGGAGCCTCGATGAGGCGTCGGCACGGATGCGGCGTCGCTACAGCGGCCTCTCGTACCAGGCCACGTCCCAGTAGCGGCCGAACTTGCGGCCCACCTCGCGGTACGTGCCGACGTGCTGGAAGCCGAGGCGCTCGTGCAGCCGGACGGACGCCTCGTTCGGCAGCGCGACACCGGCGTAGGCCCGGTGCAGGTCCTCGCCGGACAGTGCGGCGAAGAGGGCCTCGTAGAGCAGGGTGCCGATGCCGCGCCGGCCGGCGTCCGGAGCGACGTACACCGTCGTCTCGACCGAGGTCGCGTACGCGGGCTTCGCCCGGAAAGGGCTGGACGTGGCGTAGCCGAGGATCCGCCCGGTACCCGGCTCCGTGGACTCCGTGGACTCCGTGGACTCCGTGGACTCCGGGGAACCCGTGGGCTCCAGGGGCTCCGTGGGCTCCCGGGACTGCGTGAGCGCTGTGGCAACCATCAGGCGGTACGGCCCGTCTTCAGGGTGGGAGAGCAGCCACGGACGGCGCTCCGAAGGGGTGAAGACCGCCGTGTCGAACGTGATCGCCGTCTCACGCACGTAGTGGTTGTAGAGGGCCGTGAGGGCCTCGAGGTCGTCCTCGACTCCCGGCCTGACCTGCACCTCTGTACGCTCCGTGAACACCGTTCCTCCTCGTGTGGCCGGGCAGGATACTGCATGATCAGAAAAATCGAGCGCCGGGTGGGGAATTCTGTCCTGATTCCAGTCGTTGTTTCCATCGGATGCAGGGCACCCGAGGAGAGTCCGGAAAGGGTCCCCGAGACGGAGTCCAGCGTCCCGAAGGACCACCCGCTGACCTCAATTCGCAAGGGAGCACGCATGGCAACCCGTGCCGTCGCCCGTCGTCAGTCCGCCACCGGCGAGACGGCGAACGGTGCAAGCAGTGTTCGCGCCCATGGCGGCGAGATCGCCGATCGCGACCTGGTCGGCATGTACCTCGACGAGATCGCGCGCACACCGCTGCTCGACGCCGCCAAGGAAGTCGAGTTGTCCCAGGTCATCGAAGCGGGTGTGTTCGCACGGCAGGTCCTCGACGGGTTCGAGGAGACCAAGACGGACGCCAGCCGCGAGGAGCTCGAGGCGCTGGTCGCCGACGCGGAGCGGGCCAAGGACATCTTCATCCGCTCCAACCTGCGCCTGGTCGTCGCCGTCGCCCGCCGCTATCCCCGCAGCGGACTGCCGCTGCTGGACCTGATCCAGGAGGGCAACGCCGGCCTGGTCCGCGCGGTCGAGAAGTTCGACTACCGCAAGGGCTTCAAGTTCTCCACGTACGCCACGTGGTGGATCCGCCAGGCGATCACCCGCTCGATAGCCGACCAGTCCCGCACGATCCGCCTGCCCGTCCACCTGGTGGAGGAGCTGGGCCGGATCCGCCGTGTGCAGCGCGAGTTCAACCGCGAGCACGGCCGGGACCCGGAGCCCGCGGAGATCGCCACCGAGCTCGGCTCCACGCCCGAGCGCGTCACCGACGTCCTGGACTGGGCCCGCGACCCGGTCTCGCTGAACATGTCGGTGGACGACGAGGGCGAGACCCAGTTCGGCGACCTCCTGGAGGACACCTCGGCGGTGTCGCCCGAGCAGTCGGTGCTCACGCTGCTGCGCAGCGAGGAGCTGGACGACCTCATCGGCCGTCTCGACCAGCGCACGGCGTCCATCATCAAGATGCGCTACGGCATCGAGGACGGCCGGGAGCGCACGCTGACCGAGGTCGGCAAGGAGCACGGCCTGACCCGCGAGCGCATCCGCCAGATCGAGAAGCACGCGCTGCTGGAGCTGAAGAAGCTGGCCCGCAGCACCGGCTTCGACGCGGCGGCCTGAGCCCCGCCGCACGGTGAGCGTCCGGGCGCCCGGCTCGTCCCCACGACCCGTGGGCGACGCACCGGAGGCGCCCGGAGGGCACCGCGTACGCCGGGTG
Organism: Streptomyces sp. NPDC026246; assembly: GCF_055567995.1. Lineage (NCBI taxonomy): Bacteria > Bacillati > Actinomycetota > Actinomycetes > Kitasatosporales > Streptomycetaceae > Streptomyces > Streptomyces sp. NPDC026246. The sequence goes on from NZ_JBVHPJ010000009.1 coordinate 124,314, forward strand.
GCGAAAGACCGCGCAAACATGGCGTTGTAACGCCGCTTCAATCCCCGGACGCAGGGAACAAGACTTCTGGGTCCACCAGTTCGGATCGGGGCGCGGTCCCCGATCCCCGCACACCACGTCCCGTCGCACTCCCCCCGGCGCCGGGACTTTCCCCAGCCGGGCTTCGGCGTCCCTCCCCCCGGACGCCGGGGCCCGGCTCGCTTTCTGCGGCCCTGCCGCCAGAGCCTCCGGCGTGGTCGGAGGGGCGCTGGAGGGCGGGGCACCCCGTACCTGAACCACGGGGTGGCCCGCCAGATGGCAGATTGTGTCACATGGGCATAGCCTGCCGGGCGTGAGCACCACCACCCCCACCCCGCCGCCGCACTCGCTGACCGAGCGGCGGAAAGCCGAAACGCGCATGGAGATCGCCCGGGCGGCGGCCGGCCTCTTCGTACGGCACGGCCTGCGCGCCACCCGCGCCGAGGACATCGCCCAGGCCGCCGGTATCGCCCCGCGCACCTTCTACCGGTACTTCGCCACCAAGGAGGAGGCCGTCGCCCCGCTCTACGCGGCAGGGTCCCGGCGCTGGGCGGAGGCGGTACGCGCCGTCCCGGCCGACGTCGGACTGCTCCGGGCCCTGGAGGAGGGCGCGCGCCACACCCTCACGCCGGGGGCCGGTGTCTCCACGGCCTCCTGGGAGTGGGTCCGCGCGCTGCTGCGCCTGGCTGACGCGAACCCGTCGCTGCGCAGGGTGTGGGCGGAGGTCTGCCAGGCGTCGGAACGGCTGCTGGCCGAGGTGCTGGAGGAACGACTGACACGTGTCGCCGGGGTCGGTGGGTCTGGTGGGTCTGGTGGGGCCGGTGGGGCCGGTGGGGCCGATCAGTCCGGTGAGTCCGGCAGGTCCGATGGAGCCGATGAGCGCGGGGGGTTCGGTGAGTCCAGCGGATCCGGTGACGGCAACCGTGTTTCCCGGAGCGGTGAGTCGGGCCCTGGCGGCTTTGCTGCTCCTCTGCTCGGCGAGGCGGCCTCCGGCCACCCTGCCCCTCTGCCCGGCGAGGGGACCCTCGACAACGTTGCCCCCAGGCCTGACCTGCGGTTCGCCGCTGCCGTGGCCAGTGCCGCCGTGCGGACCGCGATGGAGGCCTGGGCCGAGGGCGAAGGCCCGGTGGAGGGCCCGGGCGGTCCGGCGGAACTCGCCCTGCGCAACCTCGCGGCGCTGCGCGACTTCCCGTGGGCGGGGTGAGGCTCGGAGGCCCGGGTCTCAACCCGCCCGGCCCGGGCACCTCCGGTCTCACGCCCCCGGCCGGGCGGCCCCGCCCTCCGCCGCCCTGCTCAACCGCGCACCCAACTCCCGTACGGCCGTGACCAGTTCCGCCGGGCGGTGCACCACGAAGTCGCACTCCAGCATCGCCAGCCGGAACGCCATCCACTGCACCGCGTCCCCGACGGACCCCCGCAGACGGCAACTGCCGTCGTCCAGTGGCTCGGGCGGGCCGAGCCAGTGGGGCACGCGGGCGGCGACGTACTCGGCGGGGGCGGCGAAGTCGACCTCGAACTCGTAGGTCCGCTGCTGCCGTTGCATGGACCGCCGCAGGTACTCCGCCGCGTCCCCCGTGGGCAGCTCGCGCGGGACGAACCGGGCCCCGGTGGCGAACGGCTCGCTCACCCGGTCCACGCGGAACGTGCGCCAGTCGTCCCGGTCGATGTCGTAGGCCACCAGGTACCAGCGGCGGCCGGTGGAGACCAGCCGGTACGGCTCCGTCAGCCGGCGGGACTCGGTGCCGTCCGCCGCCCGGTAGGCGAACCGCAGGCGCTCGTGCCCGGCCGCCGACGAGGCCATGACGGTCAGTGTCTCGGGCGCGATGCTCGGCCCGTCCCCGCTGGTCAAAGGCGTGGTCGCGGCCTGCAGGGTCGTCACGCGGTGGCGCAGCCGGCCCGGCAGGACCTGTTCCAGCTTCGCCAGGGCCCGCACCGACGCCTCGTCCAGGCCCTCGACCGCGTGCCCGGCCCCGGCGCGCAGCCCGACCGCGATGGCGACGGCCTCCTCGTCATCGAGCACCAGCGGCGGCATGGCCTTGCCGGCGACCAGCCGGTAGCCGCCGTCGGAGCCCTTGGTGGCCTGCACGGGATAGCCCAGCTCGCGCAGCCGGTCGATGTCCCGCCGGACCGTGCGCCGCGAGACCCGCAGCCGCTCGGCGAGCTCGCCGCCGGGCCATTCGCGGGGTGTCTGGAGGAGGGAGAGGAGCGTCAGCAGCCGGGCCGGGGTGTCCGTCGTCATGTCCCCGAGGATGCCGTACCACTAGGACACGACCTGACCTATAGGCCCTCTACCTTGGCTGTATGAACTCCACCGACACCACCCTCGGCAGTGCGGCCGGCCCGGCCGGCGGGGGCGACCGCCGCCGCTGGTTCGCCCTTGCCATCGTGATGACCGCGGCCTTCATGGACCTCGTCGACGTCACGATCGTCAACATCGCCATCCCGTCGATCCAGCGGGAGGAGGGGGCGTCGTTCAGCGAGATCCAGTGGATCACCGCCGGTTACGCCCTCGCCTTCGCCGCCGGGCTGATCACCGGCGGGCGGCTCGGCGACATCCACGGACGCAAGCGGATCTTCCTGCTGGGTATCGGCGGCTTCACCCTCGCCTCCGCCCTCTGCGGTCTCGCGGTGAACCCGGACATGCTGGTCGCCTCCCGCTTCCTGCAGGGCGCGATGGCGGCGCTGATGGTGCCGCAGGTGCTGTCGATCGTGCACGCGACCTTCCCGGCGCACGAGCGCGGCAAGGTGTTCGGGCTGTTCGGCGCGGTCGTCGGCCTCGGTGCCGTGTCCGGGCCGCTGCTCGGCGCGCTGCTCACCGAGTGGGACCTGTTCGGGTGGGGCTGGCGCGCCATCTTCCTGATCAACCTGCCCGTGGGCGTCGCCGCCCTGATCCTCGGCGGCCGTTTCATCACCGAGTCCAAGGCGCCCCGCGCCCTGAAGCTGGACCTGGTGGGCGTCGCGCTGGTCACGCTGGGCCTGCTGATGCTGCTCTACCCGCTCATCCGGGGCCGCGAGCTGGGCTGGCCGGTGTGGGGGTACGTCTCGATGGCCGGTTCGGTCCTCGTCCTGGCGGTGCTGGTGGCGTACGAGAGGCGCAAGGCCCGGCGGGACGGCTCGCCGCTCGTGGAGCTGTCGCTGTTCCAGGTCAAGAGCTTCGCGGCCGGTATCGCCGTGCAGACCGTCTTCGGGATCGCGCTCGGCGTGTTCTTCCTGGTGTGGACCCTCTACATGCAGTTCGGGCTGGGCTGGAGCCCGCTGAAGGCCGGGCTGACCGGAGTGCCGTTCTCGATCGCGGTGTCGGTGGCCGCGGGCGTCTCGGTGCAGAAGCTGGTGCCGGTGTTCGGCCGCAAGGTGCTGCAGGCGGGCGCCCTGGTGATGGGCGTGGGAGTGCTCCTCTACCTCTGGGAGGCCGGGCACTACGGCCTGGCCGTCACGCCCTGGCAGATGGCCCTGCCGCTGGTCGTCATGGGCGCCGGCATGGGCCTGATCGTCGCGCCGCTGACCGACGCGATCCTCTCCGAGGTGCCGCGCGAGCACGCCGGCTCGGCGTCGGGGCTGATCAACACCGTGCAGCAGATGGGCAACGCGCTGGGGCTCGGTCTGGTCTCGGTCGTCTTCTTCGGCACCATCGCCGACCACCTGCGCCCGGAGCAGGTGGGTCCGGCCTTCGTCGACGCCTTCCAGCACGCGCTGGGCTGGGTCGCCGGAGTCATGGGCGCCATCTTCCTGCTGATGTTCGCGCTGCCGAAGCGGCCCGCCCAGCACATCGAGGGGGAACAGCCCGCGACGGCGGACGAGGACGGCCGCACCGCCCGGGAGGGCGAGAAGGCCGCGCTGGTCTGAGCGCGGCACTGCCCCAGGACAAGGGGGGACGACGGACCCGGCACCTCTCGGTGCCGGGTCCGTTCGGTTGTCCGTGTCCGTTCGCCTCCGTGTCCGTTCGTCCGTCGGTGTCTGTTCGTCCGTCCGTGTCTGTTCGTCTATCCCGTCCACGCATGCCCGACTGAGTCCGAAGTGCATCCGAACCTGTTTACTTCGCGGACATCTCCGCGTAGCCTCCCGCTGAAACCACAAGTTCGGGCATGAGGTGGAGGCGAACGGGCATGTACGCACCGGAGCGGCAGCAGGAGATCCTCCGGCTCGCCCGTGACGGCGGCCGGGTGGACGTCGTGTCGCTGGCCGAGGAGTTCCAGGTGACGGCGGAGACGATCCGCCGGGACCTGAAGGCCCTCGACCGTGCCGGGCTGGTCCGCCGCGTGCACGGCGGGGCCATCCCGGCCGGACGGCTGGACTTCGAACCGGACCTCGCCGAGCGGGAGACCACCGCCGCCGACGAGAAGGACCGCATCGCCAAGGCGGCCCTCGCGGAACTGCCCGCCGACGGCACGGTGATCCTCGACGCCGGCACGACCGTGGCCCGCGTGGCGGCCGCCCTGCCGCTGGAGGCCTCCCTCACCGTCGTCACCCACAGCCTGCCCATCGCCGCCCGCCTCGCCGACCACCCCGGCATCCAGCTGCATCTCGTGGGCGGCCGCGTACGGCACCGCACCCGTGCCGCCGTCGACGCCTGGGCGCTGCGGGCGTACGCGGAGATCCGCGCCGACGTGCTGTTCGTGGCCGCCAACGGCTTCTCCGTCGAACACGGCCTGACCACCCCTGATCTCGCCGAGGCCGCCGTGAAGCGCGCGGCCGTGGCCGCCGCCCGCCGGGTGGTGCTGCTCGCCGACTCCGCCAAGCACGGCCAGGAGCATTTCGCCCGCTTCGGCGACCTGAGCGACGTCGACCTGCTGATCACCGACAGCGGGCTGAGCCCCGAAGACGCCCTCGCGATCGAGCGCGGCGGCACGGAAGCAGTGCGCGCATGATCCTCACCGTCACCCCCAACCCGTCCCTGGACCGCACCTACGAGGTGCCGTCCCTCGACCGCGGCGAGGTCATCCGCGCCACGGGCGAACGGATGGACCCCGGGGGCAAGGGCGTCAACGTCTCGCGGGCGGTCGCCGCGGCCGGTCGGCGCACGGTGGCGGTCCTGCCCCTGGGCGGCGCCCCCGGAGCGCTCGTCGCGGAACTGCTCGACCAGCAGGGCATCGAAGTCGCCCCGGTCCCCGTCTCCGGGGCCACCCGCTCCAACATCGCCCTCGCGGAGTCCGACGGCGTCCTGACGAAGATCAACGCACCCGGTCCCGAACTGTCGGACGCCGAGACGGAGTTGCTCCTGGAGACCGTACGGCGGCAGTCCCGCGACGCCGCCTGGATCGCCTGCTGCGGCAGCCTCCCGCGCGGCCTCGCCCCCTCCTGGTACGCCGACCTGGTCGCCCGCAGCCACGCCGCCGGGGCCCGGATCGCCCTGGACACCTCCGGGCCCGCCCTCGTCGCGGCCCTGCGCGAGCGGCCCGACGTGGTCAAGCCCAACGCCGAGGAACTGTCCGAGGCGGTGGGCCGTCCCCTGGCCACCGTCGGGGACGCCGTGAAGGCCGCGGAGGAACTGCGCGAGCGGGGCGCCCGGGCCGTCCTCGCCAGTCTCGGGGCCGACGGGCAGCTGCTCGTGTCGGGACAGGGCACGTGGTTCGGCAGCGCCCGCGTCGAGGCGGTCCGCAGCAACGTCGGCGCCGGCGACTCCTCCCTCGCCGGCTTCCTCATCGCCGGTGGCGACGGCCCCGAGGCCCTCGCCTCCGCCGTCGCGCACGGCGCCGCCGCCGTCCGGCTGCCCGGCAGCGTCATGCCGGCGCCGGCCGACCTGGACCCGGCCGCGGTGACGGTCACGCCGGACGTCCCCGCCGACCGCCCGCTGCGGGAGCCGGTGTCATGACGTACGGCCGGCAGCAGGTACGCCTCCGGGAGCGGCGGGCCTCCCCGTCACGTCCGCACCCGTCCACCCCACCCCCCACCGCGTCCCCGTCCCCCCACCCCCCACCCCCCACCGCGTCCCCGTCCCCCTCCCCGCCCACCCGTCCCACCGGGCGATACGCGCGCTAAGGAGCCCGCGATGAGCGACATGATCACGGCGGAGCTGGTCGACCTCGACCTGTCCGCCGACACCAAGGAGGCGGCGGCGCGCGCCCTCGCCGAGCGCATGGTGGCCCTGGGCCGGGTGACCGACCTGGACGGCTTCCTCGCCGACGTGGCCGCCCGCGAGGCCCAGATGCCGACCGGCCTCGACGGCGGCATCGGCATCCCGCACTGCCGCAGCGCGCACGTCACGGAGCCGACCCTGGCCTTCGGGCGCAGTGCCCGGGGTGTCGACTTCGGCGCCGCCGACGGTCCCGCCGACCTGATCTTCCTGATCGCGGCGCCCGCCGGCGCCGACGACGCCCACCTGACCATCCTGTCGTCCCTGGCCCGGCAGTTGATGAACAGCGAGTTCACCGACGCGCTGCGCGGGGTGCGCGACGCGGCCGCCGCGGCGGCCCTCATCCGAGGCGACGAGCCGGTGCCGCCCGCCGAGGCGGCTCCCACCGACTCCGTGGCGGCGGCGGGAGCGGCCTCTCCCGCCGCCGCCACGGTCACAGCCGGGGCCGGAGCTGAGGCCGCAGCCGAAACCGGGGGACGGGCAGGCGGAGGACAGCCGGCCCCGGGCGAGGAGCCGACCGGGGCCGCAGGGCCCGCCGGGGGCCGGGTGGAAACCGCCGGCGAGGCGGACACCCGGGCCGCGGCGGACGAAGGGCCCGCCGGGGGTGAGGCGGACACCGCGGCCGTGGCGGACACCGCGGCCGTGGCGGACACCGGGGGCGAGGCGCCGGGGCGGGCCGAGGCGTCCGACCGGGCCGAGGCGCCCGACCGGGCCGGGGCGCCCGCGTTCCGGATCGTCGCCGTCACCTCCTGCCCCACCGGCATCGCCCACACCTACATGGCCGCCGAGGCGCTGGAGAACGCCGGCCGCGAGGCGGGCGTCGAACTCGTCGTCGAGCCGCAGGGCTCGGCCGGTTTCACGCGGCTCGACCCCGCGGTCGTCGCCGCGGCGGACGCCGTGATCTTCGCCCATGACGTGCCCGTACGGGAGAAGGAACGCTTCGCCGGCAAGCCGACCGTGGACGTCGGTGTGAAGGCGGGCATCAACCGCCCCGCCGAACTCATCGCCGAAGTCCGCGAGAAGGCCGCCCGCGGCGAGGTCACCGCCGGCTCCGCCCCGGCCACCCCGGTCGAGCGGACGGGCGACTCCCACGAGGGCTACGGCACCAAGTTGCGCAAGTGGCTGATGTCCGGCGTCAGTTACATGGTCCCGTTCGTCGCGGCGGGCGGTCTGCTCATCGCCCTCGGCTTCGCGCTCGGCGGCTACGAGGTCGACAAGGCCCCGTCCGTCATGGACCACTTCCTCTGGACGCAGGCCGACAGCTGGGCGGCCCTGCTCTTCCAGATCGGCGGCGTCGCCTTCGGCTTCCTCGTCCCGGTCCTGGCCGGCTACATCGCCTACGGCATGGCCGACCGGCCCGGCCTCGTGCCCGGGTTCGTCGGCGGCTCGATCGCCCTCACCATCAACGCCGGGTTCCTCGGCGGTCTCGCGGCCGGACTGATCGGTGGCGGCGTGGTGCTGGCGATCCAGCGGGTGCGGGTCCCCGCCGCGCTGCGCGGCATCATGCCGGTGGTGGTGATCCCGCTGATCTCCTCGGCGATCGTCGGGTTCCTGATGTTCGTCGTCATCGGCAAGCCCATCGCCGAGGCCCAGAAGGGCATGACCGACTGGCTGAACGGCCTGTCCGGCTCCAACGCGATCCTGCTCGGCACCCTCCTCGGCCTGATGATGTGCTTCGACCTCGGCGGTCCCGTCAACAAGGTCGCCTACACCTTCGCCACCGCCGGGATCGCCGTCGCCAATCCCAGCGACTCGGCCATGAAGATCATGGCCGCGGTGATGGCGGCCGGCATGGTCCCGCCGCTGGCCATGGCCCTGGCGACGACCGTCCGGGGCAAGCTCTTCACCAGGACCGAGCGGGAGAACGGCAAGGCCGCCTGGGTGCTGGGCGCCTCGTTCATCTCCGAGGGCGCGATCCCGTTCGCCGCGGCCGACCCGCTGCGCGTCATCCCCGCCTCCATGGCGGGTGGCGCGGTCACCGGCGCCCTGTCGGTGGCCTTCGGCGCCACCCTGCGCGCCCCGCACGGCGGCATCTTCGTGGTCCCGCTGATCGGCAACCCGCTGCTCTACCTGGTCGCCATCGCCGCGGGCGTCTGTGTCACCACCGCCCTGGTGATCGTCCTGAAGGGCCTGCGCACACCCGCCCCCGGCGCCGCGACGGCCGCCGGCGAGGACTCCGCCGCCCCGGCCGCGGAGGCGAAGCAGCCGGTCGCGGCATGAACGCCGACGCAGTGGCAGTGGCGGGTCTTCGCCCCATTCGGGTCGTCTGAACGGTTCATGCCACCTGATGCGATCTGGTGGCACCTGATGCCACCTGCGAGATAGATCACGAAAATCACGGCCCGGGACCGCGGTCCCGGGCCGTGGTGTTCACTGGGCCGCATGCCCGAGCACGTCTCCCGATGGCCCGAAGGCCGGCCTCTCCCCGCCCTCCCGCAGCAGCGGCAGACGGGGCACCGGTCGGAGTCCGTGGAACTGACCCGTGAGGAGCGGGACGCCTTCGCCGAACTGGCGCGCCGCCTCGGCGACCGGGCCCCCTAGGGCAGGCGGCCCGAGCCGGAAGGACGGCCCGTCAGCTCCCGGTCGGCCAGGAGAACCGGTCCGCGCGGCGCTCCATCGCCTCACGCGCCGCTTCCTCGCTGGCGTACACCTCGCACATGTGCCGTCCGTCCGGCGTCGCCGTGTGCTCGACCTCCCAGAGGGAGATCTCCTCGCCGTCGCGCAGCAGGAAGGCGTGCTCGTACAGCGTGAAGGACAGGACCGCCCGGCCCGCCCGGCTGGGGCGGCCGAAGGCCTGGGTGATCTGGTGGCCGGACGCCGTGGCCAGGAGGGCCGCCACGTCCGCGCCCGGCCGGTCCGGGTTCTCCGCACGGCGCAGTAAACGGCGCGCGTGGTCCGCCGAGCCCTCCCCGGCGTACGCGTGCCGCGGCGCGGCGACCGCCGACAGCTGGACCGTCACCGGCAGTTCGAAGTCCGGGGTCTCCGGCGGCAGCGCCAGCCGGGCCGTCGCGGCGCGCAGCTCCTCCTCGTCGGCGTACACCTCGTGCTGCGGCTCGCCGCCCGGCACGGTGTTGTGCACCAGCTCCCACAGGGTGAGCGCGCAACCGTCGGCCAGCAGCCAGGTGTGCCGGTACGTCTCGCGGTGCAGGCCCTCGCTGTGGTGCGCGGAGTGCAGCGAACCGTCGTGCGCCAGCGCGCAGTCGAGCCGCCTTATCGTCTCGTCCGGCAACTCGAAGGAGTTCAGGGCGCGGCCGAGGAGCCGCGCGAGGTGCTCCTCCGGAGACTCGGGCGAGTCATGGCCTTCGTACGCTGCCGTCTCGTACGGAACGCTCAAGGTTTCTCCCGGCGTTGCTGCATGTCACCTTGTGGGTGCATACCGTAGCCCCTCGGTCGGACATCATGTCCGGGAACCGAGAAAACGTACGTCCGGGAAAACGCGCGGGCCGCGCGAAAAGTTCCCGCGCGGCCCGGTCGATGCGTCAAGAACCCCAGGAGGGGCGGTCGTTCACCCGGTCAGGAGGCGCTGCCCGCGACCCACTGACTCCACGCCATGTTCCAGCCGTTGAGCCCGTTGTCCGGCGCCACCGTCTTGTCGGGGGAGTTCTTCACGATCACCACGTCCCCGATCAGGGAGTTGTCGTAGAACCACTTGGCGGGGGTGTCGCCGCCGGCGCCCCGCACATCGGCGAGTCCCACACAGCCGTGGCTGGTGCCCTGCCGCCCGAAGGGAGGGTTGCCCTTGTTGTACCAGTAGTTCCCGTGGAGGAACGTGCCCGACGTCGTCAGTCGCATCGCGTGCGGCACGTCCGGGATGTCGTACTCGCCGCCCATCCCGACCGTCCGGCTGTTCATACGGGTCTGGGTGAACTTCTCGGAGATCACCATCTGCCCGTTGTACGTGGTGTGCTGCGCGTCGCCGGTCGAGATCGGGACCGACTTGAGCGTCTTGCCGTCCCGGACGACCGTCATGGTCTGCGTGTTCGCGTCGACCGTGGAGACCTGGGAACGCCCGATGGTGAAGGTGACCGTCTTCTTCTGCACCCCGTAGACGCCGTTGGCGCCCTCGATGCCGTCCAGGTCGATGTCCATGGTGACCTTGGAGCCGGCCTTCCAGTACTCCTCGGGCCGGAAGTCGAGCCGCTGGCCGTTGAACCAGTGCCCCACCACCTTCTGCCCGCTGCTGGAGGTGACCGAGATGTGCGACTGCACGGCCTTGCGGTCCGTGATCGCCTTGTCGAAGGTGAACGACACCGGCATGCCCACACCCACCGTGGTGCCGTCGTCCGGCGCGTACGTCCCGATGAAGCTGTTCGAGTTCGACACCGTCGTGAAGATGGAGTTGGCCGCGGCCGTCCTGCCGTCCGCGTCCTTGGCGGTCGCCGATATCCGGTACTTGGTCCCGCGCTCCAGCTGCTCCTTCGGCTTCCAGACCCTGCCGTCGGCGGAGAGGGAACCCGTGACCGCCGCACCGCTGTCCGCGACCGTCATCTTCACCTCGGTCAGCTTGCCGCCGCTGACCTTCACCCCGGTCTTGTTGATGGACGCGCCGGTCGAACCGTCCTTCGCCGATATGGCGATCTTCGCCACCGACGTCTTCGCGTCGTTCCCGCCGCCCTTCTCGTCGTCCTTGGCGGTGGCGCTGCCGCCGCAGGCGGTGAGCGTGAGGGCGCCGACCACCAGGGCGGCACAGGCCCCCAGAGTGCGCCGCGCTGAAATGTTCGGCCTTGTCACGGGCTGCTCCCAGTTCGTGTGATGTGCGTGATCCGCTCCGGTACGCCAGGGAAGAGGGCCCGGGCCGCGGACCGGGTTCCGCCCGTGCGCGGTGAAGGCCATCACGTGACAGAACCGCGACAAAGTCCGGCCCCCGGGCGCCACCGCCGTGCCCGCCCAATCCGGTTCAGCGTCCCCCGTACAACTCCTCGTACGACGGCCACGCCCCGCCCGGCCCGTCCACCGGCTCGGCTGCCCGCACCGCCCGCACGATCGCCCGGGTCACCACGTCCGCCCCGGCCGCGAGGATCTCGTTCAGGGCGAGCGGGTCCGCCGCGTCCAGGGGGCGCTCGCCCGTCGCCAGCGCGAACACCGTGTCCCCGTCGTTGAGCAGGTGCACCGGCCGCACCGCCCGGGCGATCCCGTCGTGCGCGGTGCCCGCCAGCTTCTGCGCCTGCGCCTTGGTCAGGCCGGCGTCCGTGGCCACCACCGCGAGCGTGGTGTTCAGCGGGGGAGGAGCACTGCGCGCCGCCGCCTCGGCCAGCCGCCGCCCCGCCGCCGCGTGCACCTCACCCGCGGGATACTCCACGCGTCCGCCGAAGAACTCCCCGTACAGCACCCCCGTCTCCGGATCGACCACCGACCCCGCCGCGTTCGCCACCACCAGCGCCGCCACCGTGACGCCGGTGTCGAGCACCGTGCTCGCACTGCCCACGCCGCCCTTCACCACCCCCGTCACCGCACCCGTGCCGGCACCCACACACCCCTGCGCCACGGGAGCACCGGGTCGGCTCGCCGCCGCGGCCTCGACGGCGGCCCGGCCCGTCGCCGCGTCCGGCCGGGCCCGGAAGTCGCCGCCCCGGCCCAGATCGAAGACACAGGCGGCCGGCACCACCGGCACCACGTGCGCCGGGTCCGCCCCGACGCGGACCCCTCGCCCCCGTTCCTCCAGCCAGGCCATCACCCCCGACGCGGCGTCCAACCCGTAGGCGCTGCCCCCGGTCAGCACGATCGCCTCGACCTTGCGGACCACGTTGCGCGGGTCCAGCGCGTCCGTCTCCTTGGTGCCGGGGCCACCGCCCCGCACGTCCACGGCGGCCACGGCCCCGCCCTCCGGGGCGAGCACGACCGTGGTGCCCGTGAGCCAACCGTCACCGGCACGCGTCGCATGCCCCACCCGCAGACCGGCGACATCCGTCAGAGCGTCAACTGTCATGACGGACAGTCTTGTCCAGACACCGGCCGGTAACCCGGTACCGGCGTCAGACCGTCCGGGGCGCCGCCCCGCCCCTCCCGGAGGTCCGGCGCGTGGCCAGGAGCTCCCCCACCACCACCGACAGTGCGCAGACCAGGCCGGTCGCCAACACCGCCCAGTCGCCCAGGAACGTGCAGCAGATGACGAGCAGGGCCGTCGTCGGCAGCACCATCTGCTGGCCGATGCCCCGCTTGAAATACCGTGAGTGCAAGGCCCACAGGGTGAGCAGGTAGAGGGCCGTCGGCAGCGTCACGGCCGCCGACGCCGACAGCGTGGAGATGTGCGCCTCGCCGACCGTGTGCTCCACGGCCACCTCCAGGCCGGCCCCGATCGCGGCCGCCGAGGCGAGGACCAGGTAGTGGCCGTAGCCCCACAGGAACGCCTGCCGGTTGGACCGCAGATGGCCGTGGATGGGCACCGCGAAGTACACCCACCACGCGGCGAAGATGATGAGCAGCCCGCCCGCGGCGATCGGGAGGAGCTCGCCCAGCGCGTCGTTCTCGTCGACGCCGGACTTCACGGCGACCGTGGCCGCGGCGATCGTCTCGCCCAGCACGATGATGGTGAACAGCCCGTACCGCTCCGCGATGTGGTGCGGGTGCCAGGACGTGGAGCGGTGCCTCTCCGCGAAGGGCGGCACGGACATCTCCAGCAGCGCCATCGCCAGGAACCACCACGGCCGGACGTCCTCGGGCAGGAACAGCAGCCCCAGCCAGCCGACCTGGCACAGCAGCACACCGCCCGCGTACCGCAGGGCCGTCGCACGCTCCGGGCCCTCGCTCGCCCGGGCCGCCCGAAGCCACTGCGACACCAGCGCCAGCCGCATGATGACGTAGCCCAGCCAGACCAGGAGGTAGTCGTGCTCCTCGAAGGCCCGCGACACCCCGGCCGCCAGGACCAGCACGCCGGCGATCTGCACCAGGGTGACGACCCGGTACAGGACGTCGTCGTTGTCGTAGGCGGAGGCGAACCAGGTGAAGTTCATCCACGCCCACCACAGCGCGAAGAACACCATCGCGTAGTCGAGGATCCCCTCGCCCGCGTGCCCCTCGGCGACCGCGTGCACCAGCTGGATGCCCGCCTGGGCGACGGCCACCACGAAGCACAGGTCGAAGAAGAGCTCCAGCGGCGAGGCGGCCCGGTGCGCCTCGTCGCGGTCGCGCGCCCGGAGTCTGCGCAGCGGACCGCGGCGGTCCGGGGCGCCTGAGCCACCGGGGCCGTCGGAGGGGGCGGGCGGGGGAGCGGTGCTGGAGGTCATGATGCCCAGCACACCAGAAGGCGAAGGGATTTTCTCCGCGACCGTACCCTGGACGCATGAGTACCGCCCCCGAGTCCGCGTCCGGTTCCGAGCCGCGCGAGCCCAAGCCCGCGCTGGTCTTCGACGACCCGCTGGACCAGCAGTCCTCCGACGACACCGACCGCGGCTGGGGCGACCGCACCGACTCCGGTGGCGCCGCGGCCGACCTTCGCCGCTTCCTCGACGAGAAGCCGCCCCACCACCTGTGAAGCAGCCGGGCCGCCGCCCGCCCCGCTACTGCCGGTCGTGTCCGGAGCCGCGCTGGGCGACCAGCGCGTCGCGGATCTCCTTCAGCACCTCCAGCTCGGTCACCTCGAGGACCTCCTGCGCGCCCTCCTTCGCCTTGCGGCGGGCCTCCTGCCGGGCCAGGAACTTGGCCATGGGCAGGACCATCAGGAAGTAGACGACCGCCGCGGTGATCACGAAGCTGAGCGTGGCGCCCAGGACCGAGCCCCACAGGATCCGGATGCCCTGGTCGCCCTCGCACGAGGTGCTCAGGCACGAGCTGTAGTGGTCGAGGTTCTTGGTGCCGATGGCCCCGACGACCGGGTTGATGATCCCCTTCACCACCGCGTTGACGATGTTGGTGAACGCGGTACCGATCACGACCGCCACCGCCAGGTCGACGACGTTCCCGCGCATCAGGAAGGTCTTGAAGCCCTGCCAGACGCTCGGTTCCTTCTTCTCGCTCACCTCGGGGCCTCTTCTCGCACACGCAGCCTGTGGAACAAAACGCTCCGCAACCTACGTCAACGCTGGGCCGATCAGCGCACCCGGGTCCCTCCGACGAGGGACCGGACACGGGACTCGACCAGAGCGTGCACAGGAGCCCCGCAGACGCCTCGGCGGACATCACCACAGCGTCACCGCCAACCGTCCGGCGGCGCTCGCCCCGGCCAGGCGGGCGGCGGTGTCCCGCGGCACCGAGAGCACGACCAGCGCCCCGGCGTCCGGAGTGTCCTCCAGGGGCTCGGGAACCTTGGTCACCCGGACCCTGCGGGCGACCACCCGGGCTTCACCACCCCCGGCGGTCTCCTCGGCGGCGATGACGTCGACCCGGTCGCCGGGACGCAGCAGCCGCACGGTGGCCGCGTCGGCGATGCGGACGGGCGCGGTCACCCGCTCCGCGGCGGGATGTGCCGGGGCGGCAGGCCCTCCGGAGAGGGCGGCGTCGTGTGCGGGAGGCTCGGCCCGGGGATGGCCGCGGGCCCCGTCCGCGTCACGCGGACCCACCACGGCGAGCGCGGCCGCGACGACGGCGAGCCCGGCCGCGAGGACCACCCACCGCTGCCGCCCGAGCCGGCCGGACAGGCACCGGCCGCCGCGCACCCGCACGGGATCGAACCGCGGCACTTCACGAGTCTCAGGCACCTGCGCCTCCGGCGGTCCCGCGGAAGCGGCCCAGGAGGGGACGGCGACGGCGGGAGGCCGGGGCGAACACCCTCCGGGCCGGGGAGGAACGGCACCGGAGAGCGGCGAGGGCGTATGGGCTCCCGGCGATCCGGCCGGGCGGACGGGCGGAGGAACGGACAGTGAGTGGGCGAGGGACACGGGAACCACCACCTGCGACGAGGGACCGGCTTGCGCTCCCCACGATGAGGCTCCGCCCCGCCGCCCGCTCACGCCTGTGGACGCACCACGAACCTGTGGACAACCCCCTCACCGGAACGGCGACTTCCGCCCCAGTCCCCGGCCACCCCGGCCCCGACTACGGCAACACGATCCCCGGATCCATCCCACCCAGCGCCCCCACGCACAGGCAGTCCCGCTCACCGTTCCCCGGCAGCCCGGCCACCGCGTCGAACAGCACCCCGCGCAGCCGGTCCACGTTCGCCGAGAACACCCGCAGCACCTCGTCGTGCGAGACGCCCTCCCCGGTCTCCGCGCCCGCGTCGAGGTCGGTCACCAGCGTCAGGGACGTGTAGCAGAGCTCCAGCTCCCGGGCGAGCGCCGCCTCGGGGTGGCCGGTCATGCCCACCACGGACCAGCCCTGCGCCTGGTGCCACAGCGACTCGGCGCGGGTGGAGAAGCGCGGGCCCTCGACCACGACCAGCGTGCCGCCGTCCACCGGCTCCCAGTCCCGGCCGCGCGCCGCCTTCAGCGCGACCGTCCGCCCGGTGGGGCAGTAGGGGTCGGCCAGTGACACGTGGACCACGTTCGGCACCGACCCGTCGGGCAGCGGCAGCCCGTCGAAGTAGGAGTTGGCGCGGGCCTTGGTGCGGTCGACCAGCTGGTCGGGCACCAGCAGGGTGCCCGGCCCGTACTCGGGGCGCAGGCCGCCCACCGCGCACGGGGCGAGGACCTGGCGCACCCCGACCGACCGCAGGGCCCAGAGGTTGGCGCGGTAGTTGATCCGGTGCGGCGGCAGGTGGTGGCCCCGCCCGTGCCGGGGCAGGAAGGCGACCCGGCGGCCGGCGACCTCGCCGAGGAAGAGCGAGTCGCTCGGGGGCCCGTAGGGGGTGTCGACCGGGACCTCGGTCACGTCGTCGAGGAAGGAGTAGAACCCGGAGCCACCGATGACCCCGATGCCCGCGCTCGCCCCCGCGGAGTCCGCGGAGCCCACCGCGTCCGCAACCGCAGAGTCCGCGGAGCCCACCGCGCCCACGTCCGCAGAACCCGCGGAGCCCACCGCACCCGTCGCCTTCGCCTTGTTCGCCATGCCCGCACCCTAACCGCACGCGGAAACGCCGAGGACCCCGTCGCCCGGGGGCGACAGGGTCCCGTAAGGAAGCGCTGTGCGGAGCAGGCCCTACGCGGCGGTGGTGCTGCTGCTGGAAGAGCTGCTCGTGCTCGACGAGGAGCCGGAACCGGAGCTCGACGAGCCGGAGTCCGAGGACGACGACGAGGAGCTCGACGACTTCGACGCGGCCGGGGAGCTGCTCGACGAGGAGCCACGGCTGTCGTTGCGGTAGAAGCCGGAGCCCTTGAAGACGATGCCGACCGCCGAGAACACCTTCTTCAGGCGACCCTTGCAGTTGGGGCACTCGGTCAGAGCGTCATCGGTGAACTTCTGCACCGCCTCGAGGCCCTCGCCGCACTCGGTGCACTGGTACTGGTAGGTGGGCACTGTCTTCCTCCTGGCACTCTCACTCGATGAGTGCTAACGACGCTCCATAGTGACGTATTCCGGCCGCTCAGTCCACTGCCACCGGCACGCGGTGACCCACGCCACGTGCCACGGTCCGCCCCGGACCCCGTGCGGACAGGCGGGAACGCAGGGACAGAAGGGTCAGCAGAGCCAGGACCGTGCCGCCCATCGGCACCAGGAAACCGGCGCCGCCCCACAGGCGGTCCTCCAGCTGTCCGGCCACCGTGACGGCTGCGGCCTGGCCGAGCGCCACCGCGCCGGTCAGCCAGGTGAAGGCCTCCGTGCGGGCCCCGGCCGGGACGAGGCTCTCGACCAGGGTGTAGCCGGTGATCAGGGCGGGCGCGATGCACACGCCGACCAGCAGGCCGAGGCCGGCGAGGACCAGCACCGAGTGGGCGGCCCACAGGCCCGACGCGGTCAGCGCGAGCGCGGTGTAGCCGACGACCAGGCGCCGCTGCGGTGCCACCTTCCAGGCGATCGCGCCGCACACCAGGCCGGAGAGCATGTTGCCCGCGGCGAAGACGCCGTACAGGACGCCGTTCAGGCCCGGTTCGCCGATCGACTCGGTGAACGCGGCCAGCGAGACCTGCATGCCGCCGAAGACGGTGCCGATGCCCAGGAACGTCACGATCAGCACGCGCACCCCGGGCCCCCGCAGGGCGGAGACGTGCTCCACGCGTGCGTGGCCGCTGCCGGAGACCGACGGCTGGGTGCTCTTCTGCGCGGCGAACAGCAGGCCGCCGACCAGAGTGAGAGAGGCTTCCGTGACCAGGCCCGCGGCCGGGTCGACGGCGGTGCACAGGGCGGTGGCCAGCAGCGGTCCGAGGACGAAGGTCAGCTCGTCCGTGACCGACTCGAAGGCGGCCGCGGTGGACATCAGGGGCGAGTCCTTGAGCTTCACGCCCCAGCGGGCCCGCACCATGGGGCCGATCTGCGGGACGGAGGCGCCGGTCGGCACGGCGGCCGCGAAGACCGCCCACAGGGGTGCGTCCATCAGGGCCAGCGCGGTCAGCGTCAGCCCGGACGCGGCGTGCAGCAGGACTCCGGGGACCAGCACCGTGCGCTGCCCGTAGCGGTCGGCGAGGCGGCCGCTGTAGGGCGCGAACAGGGCCATGGAGACACCGGTGGCGGCCGCGACGGCGCCTGCCGCCCCGTAAGAGCCGGTGGTGTGCTGCACGAGCAGGACGATGGAGATAGTGAGCATCGCGAACGGCTGCCGTGCCGCGAAGCCGGGGAGCAGGAACGTCCAGGCGCCGCGGGTGCGCAGCAGCCGGCCGTATCCCGGGCGGGCGGAAGCCGTCGAGTTCTTCGACTTCTCCGAGGTGACCGTGGACTCCACGGCCCGTGCCTTTCTGCCGCCTGGTAGCGCCGGCCCCGTCGTGGGCCTCGCCGAGAGCTGTCCTCTTGCGCGGAACTGCGGTAGATGCCGGGGCCCGGTGAGGAGGGGTGTCCCGACCGCCATACGGTCGCGCCAGCTCTGCGTCAGGCAGAGTTGGTTCGATCTGGGTACGCCTTCATCTTACAGGGATCACGGGGTGCCCGGCCTGTGAAAGCGAGCACCATGGGGCGTTCGCCCTGGGATGCCAAATGGGACAAAGCGCCCTCAGGGCTTCGGTCCGTCCGTGCCCAGCCACCCGGCGAGCTTGCCGCCGTGGCCCACGGCCCGCAGCCGGTTCTCGGCCGCGTCCCGGACCGGGTCCGTGGCGACCACCAGCAGCTCGTCGCCCCGCTGCAGGATCGTCGTCGGCAGCGGGACGAACGACTCGCCCCCGCGCACCACGAGCGTCACGGCGGCTCCGTGCGGCAGCCGCAGTTCGGCCACCTCCACGCCGTGCATCTTCGACCCCGAGGGGATCGCCACGGACAGCAGGTGCCCGCGCAGCCGCCCCAGCGGGGCCGACTCGATGCCGAGGTCCGCGGCCTCCGCGTCCTCCCCGAGGCGCAGCGTGCGGCCCAGCCAGGGCAGTGTCGGGCCCTGGACCAGGGTGTAGACGACGACCAGGACGAAGACGATGTTGAAGATCCGGTCACTGCCGGCGACGCCCTTCACCATCGGGATGGTCGCAAGGATGATGGGCACCGCCCCGCGCAGTCCCGCCCAGGACATCAGCGCCGCCTCCCGCCAGGGCACCCGGAACGGCAGCAGGCAGGCGAACACCCCCAGCGGTCGCGCCACCATCGTCAGGACCAGCCCGATGACCAGCGCGGGCACGATGTCGTCGCCCAGTTCGTGCGGGGTGACGAGCAGGCCGAGCATGACGAACATGCCGATCTGCGCCAGCCAGCCGAGCCCGTCGGCGAAACCGCGCGTGGCCGGCCAGTGCGGCAGCCGCGCGTTGCCCATCACCATCGCGGCCAGGTAGACCGCGAGGAAGCCGCTGCCGTGGGCCAGCGCGCCCGCCGCGTACGCGACCACGGCGATGGCCATGACGGCGATGGGGTACAGGCCGGAGGCGGGCAGCGCCACGTGCCTGAGCCCCCAGGAGCCGAGCCAGCCCACCGCGAGGCCGATGGCCGCGCCGATCGCCAGCTCCAGCAGGATCTCGCCCAGCAGCACGTACCAGTGCTCGACCGGCCCGGCGGTGGACAGGGAGACCACGAGGATGACCACGGGCGCGTCGTTGAAGCCGGACTCCGCCTCGAGCGTGCCCTTCACGCGCGCGGGGAGGGGGATCTTGCGCAGCACGGAGAACACGGCGGCCGCGTCGGTGGAGGAGACCACCGCCCCGATGATCAGCGCCTGCCGCCACTCCAGCCCGACCAGGTAGTGCGCGGCCGACGCCGTGACCCCGACGCTCACCGCCACACCGGCCAGCGCCAGCGCCGTGGCGGCCGGCATCACCGGCTCGATCTCCTTCCACTTCGTGCCCAGGCCGCCCTCGGCCAGGATCACGACCAGGGCCGCGTACCCGATGACCTGGGTCAGCTCGGCGTTGTCGAAGTGGATGTCACCCACGCCGTCCTGGCCCATGGCGACGCCGATCCCCAGGTACACGAGCAGGCTGGGGAGCCCGCTGCGCGAGGAGATCCGTACCGCTGCGACGGCGACGAGCAGGACGAGCGAGCAGACGAGCAGGAGCTGGTTGAGGTGATGGACAGTCAGCGGCCGAATCCTTCCCTGGCCCGCACGCACGCGCGCGTGGGCTCACGTACATCGCACATGACGCAGTGACGCATCGCGCCAACTACTTCGTTACCTTACCTAACTCTTGACGATTTCTTGACGCTCGAGAAGGCAAGATCGAACGTCCGTCCGTGCCGGTTCCCGACTCCGCGTCAAGGGGCGCAAGGCCCTGCGCCTATCGTTGCTCCAGCGCTCAGTTAAAAGCACAGCCGAACCTGCCGCTCGCGTTAGGACAGCAAGGACAGCGATGCCCACCGACACCACCGCCTCCACGGGTCAGCAGACCGGCAAGTCCGGCAGGAGAAAGGGGCGCAAGGCCCGTCTCCTCGTGCTCGTCCTGGTGCTGGCCCTCCTCGGGGGCGTCGCCTTCGGCGCGTACTGGACCATCAGCACGGTCCGGGCCTCCTTCCCGCAGACCAAGGGCACCCTCACGCTCAAGGGCCTGTCGGGTCCGGTCGAGGTCAAACGGGACGGCTACGGCATCCCGCAGATCTACGCCTCCTCCGACGCCGACCTGTTCATGGCGCAGGGCTACGTCCAGGCGCAGGACCGGTTCTACGAGATGGACGTGCGCCGCCACATGGCCTCCGGCCGGCTCTCGGAGATGTTCGGCAAGAGCCAGGTCGACAACGACGAGTTCCTGCGCACCCTCGGCTGGGACCGGGTCGCCGAACGCGAGTACGCGACCAAGCTGTCGGCGTCCACGAAGAAGTACCTCCAGGCCTACGCCGAGGGGGTCAACGCCTACCTCCAGGGCAAGGACGGCGAGGACATCTCGCTGGAGTACGCGGCGCTGGGCTTCAGCAACGACTACAAGCCGCACAAGTGGACCCCGGTCGACTCGATCTCCTGGCTGAAGGCGATGGCCTGGGACCTGCGCGGCAACATGCAGGACGAGATCGACCGCGCCCTGCTCACCAGCCGCCTGGGCCCGAAGCAGATCGCCGACCTGTACCCGCAGTACCCGTACAGCCGGAACAAGGCGATCGTGCAGGAGGGTCAGGTCGACGCGCTGACGGGCACCTTCACCCAGGGCGACTCGTCCGGCGCCGGCGGCACGGCCGGGACCGGCGGCACCGGCACGGGCACGGGGGGCACTCCGGGCACCTCCGGCACGGCGGGCGGCGGCACGGCGGGCGGCGGCACGGCGGGCAGCTCCGCCGGGGCGACCGGCCCGTCCGGCACCTCGGGCGTGGACAGCCAGCTCACCGGGCTCACCCGGGTGCTGGACGACCTGCCCCCGGCCGTCGGCGTGAACGGCGACGGCATCGGCTCCAACTCCTGGGTCGTGCGCGGCAAGCACACCATCACCGGCAAGCCGCTGCTGGCCAACGACCCGCACCTGTCGCCCTCGCTGCCCTCCGTCTGGTACCAGATGGGCCTGCACTGCCGCAGCGTCTCCAGCACCTGCCAGTACGACGTCAGCGGCTACACCTTCGCCGGCATGCCCGGTGTGATCATCGGCCACAACCAGGACATCGCCTGGGGCATGACCAACTCCGGCGTCGACGTCACGGACCTCTACCTGGAGAAGATCACCGGCGACGGCTACCAGTACGACGGCAAGATCAAGCCATTCACCACGCGCGAGGAGACCATCAAGGTCGCCGGCGGGACGCCCAAGAAGATCGTCGTCCGCGAGACCAACAACGGGCCCCTGCTGTCCGACCGCGACGAGGAGCTCGTGACGGTCGGCCGCAAGGCCACCGTCGACGCCGCCGCACCCGACCGGGGCGACGGCTACGGCGTCGCGCTGCGCTGGACCGCCCTGCAGCCGGGCCGGACCATGGACGCCGTCTTCGCCATGGGCAGGGCGAAGGACTGGACCGGCTTCCGCAAGGCCGCGGCCCTGTTCGAGGTCCCCTCGCAGAACCTGGTCTACGCCGACACCGAGGACAACATCGGCTACACCCTGCCCGGGAAGATCCCCACGCGCGCGAAGGACCACGACGGATCCGTCCCCGCACCCGGCTGGGACCCCGACTACCGCTGGACCGGCTACCTCCCGCAGTCCGCGCTGCCCTACGAGTACAACCCCGAGCGCGGCTACATCGTCACCGCCAACCAGGCCGTGATCGACGCGGACAAGTACCCCCACACCCTCACCACGGACTGGGGCTACGGCGCGCGGAGCCAGCGGATCACCGACCTGATCCAGTCGAAGATCAAGGACGGCGGCAAGGTCTCCACCGACGACATGCGGCAGATGCAGCTGGACAACAGCAGCGAGATCGCCCGGTTGCTGGTGCCCACGCTGCTGAAGATCGACCCGGAGAACAAGGACGTCCGCCAGGCGCAGAAGCTGCTGGAGGGCTGGGACTACACCCAGGACGCCGACTCGGCCGCCGCCGCGTACTTCAACGCCGTCTGGCGCAACGTCCTCAAGCTCGCCTTCGGCAACAAGCTGCCCAAGGAGCTGCGCCCCAGGGGCCAGTGCCTGTGGGTCAAGCCGGTCAACACCACCGGCCCCGCCGACGAGGCCGGGGAGGTCCGCGAGTGCGGCCGGCGCGACCCCGACCGGGCCCAGCCCGACGGCGGCGACCGCTGGTACGAGGTGGTCCGCAAGCTGATGAGCCAGCCGGACAGCGACTGGTGGAGGACGCCCGAGGTGGGCACGCGCGACGGTGCCGTCAACCGCGACCAGCTGCTCAAGCGGGCCATGGTCGACGCCCGCTGGGAGCTGACCGCCAAGCTCGGCAAGGACATCGACTCCTGGAGCTGGGGCCGGCTGCACCGCCTGTTCCTGAAGAACCAGACCCTCGGCACGGCCGGGCCCGGCTTCGTCCGCCACGCCCTCAACCGCGGCCCCTGGGAGCTCGGCGGCGGCGAGGCCACGGTCAACGCCACCGGCTGGAACGCCGCCGGCGGCTACGGAGTGGTCTGGGTGCCGTCCATGCGGATGGTGGTGAACCTCGGCGACCTCGACAAGTCCCGCTGGATCAACCTCACCGGCGCCTCCGGGCACGCCTACAGCGCCCACTACGTCGACCAGACGGACAAGTGGGCCGACGGCGAACTGCTGCCGTGGTCCTTCTCGGACCGGGCGGTGGACGGCAGCACGACCGACAAGCTCGTGCTCAAGCCGTGAGCGGCTGACACCGGCACAACGGCAAAACGGCCCTCCACGCGTGCGTGGAGGGCCGTTCGGCGTCAGGAGGGCCGGCCGAACCGCCGTACCCCCGACGGCGTCACCACCGCGTGCACCGGACGGTCGTGCGGCTCCTCGGGGACGTGCCCGACGACCTCGCCGTCGTACAGCAGCACCACCAGTGCCGGACGCGCGCCCGCGCGCTCCAGCCGTGCCAGCACCCGGTCGTAGGAGCCTCCGCCGCGGCCCAGCCGCATCCCCCGGGCGTCGACCGCGAGCCCCGGCAGCAGGACGGCGTCCGCCACGGTCACGGCGTCCGGCCCGAGGCGCTCGCCCGCCGGCTCGTACAGGGCCATCCGGCCGCCGTGCCGGACGCGGACCAGCGAGGCCTCGCCCTCGTACACACCCCAGTCGAGGTCGTTGTCCGGCAGCAGCACCGGCAGCAGCACGCGCACGCCCCGGGCGCACAGAGCGTCGAGGAGCGCGAGCGTTCCTGGTTCGCTCCCCACCGAGACGTACGCCGCGACCGTTGCGGCGTGGACCAGCTCGGGCAGCCCCAGCGCTCGCCCGGCCAGCGCGGCCGCCGTTTCCCGCAGGTCATCGGCTGTCAA
This sequence comes from Streptomyces sp. NPDC026246, assembly GCF_055567995.1. Lineage (NCBI taxonomy): Bacteria > Bacillati > Actinomycetota > Actinomycetes > Kitasatosporales > Streptomycetaceae > Streptomyces > Streptomyces sp. NPDC026246. Next base: position 147,575 of record NZ_JBVHPJ010000009.1, read on the forward strand.
CCTGCTCCTCATCTCGAGGAAGCCGCGCCGCAAACCACGCTTGTCAGGCTCGCCCGGACGTGCGATGTCACTCAATGGTTGCTCCCGTACCGTGGCAATCAGCTCATATGAGTGCCAATGAATCGGAGCCGCTGATTCCATCCCAAGGCAGCGGCTAGGGTGTCGGCCATGACACAGGTTCACCCTCGGATCAGCAAGGCTGTCATCCCCGCGGCAGGCCTCGGCACCCGGTTCCTGCCGGCCACCAAGGCCACTCCGAAGGAGATGCTGCCGGTCGTCGACAAGCCGGCGATCCAGTACGTGGTCGAGGAGGCCGTCGCGGCGGGTCTCGATGACGTCCTCATGGTGACGGGCCGCAACAAGCGCCCGCTGGAGGACCACTTCGACCGCAACTACGAGCTGGAATCGGCCCTGCTGAAGAAGGGGGACGAGAACCGCCTCGCCAAGGTCCAGGAGTCCAGCGACCTCGCGACGATGCACTACGTCCGCCAGGGCGACCCCCGGGGCCTCGGCCACGCCGTCCTGTGCGCCGCCCCGCACGTCGGCGACGAGCCCTTCGCCGTCCTCCTCGGCGACGACCTGATCGACCCCCGCGACCCCCTCCTCCAGCGCATGGTCGAGGTCCAGGAGCAGCGCGGCGGCAGCGTCGTCGCCCTCATGGAGGTCGCCCCGGAGCAGATCCACCTCTACGGCTGCGCGGCCGTGGAGACCACCGAGGACAGCGACGTCGTCAAGGTAGGCGGCCTGGTCGAGAAGCCCGACCCGGCCGACGCGCCCTCCAACTACGCGATCATCGGCCGCTACGTCCTGGACCCGAACATCTTCGACGTCCTGCGCCGCACCGAGCCCGGCCGCGGCGGCGAGATCCAGCTGACCGACGCCCTCCAGCAGCTCACCGAGGACGAGAAGATCGGCGGCCCGGTGCACGGCGTCGTCTTCAAGGGCCGCCGCTATGACACCGGCGACCGCGGCGACTACCTGCGTGCCATTGTCCGCCTCGCGTGCGAACGTGAAGACCTGGGCCCGGAGTTCCGGACCTGGCTTCGCAGTTTCGTAGCCGAGGAGATGTAGCACGTTGAGCAGCGCCGCGCCCCGCGTCACCGGCCACGACCACGCCGGCTCCGGCCACCTGTGGTCGGTGGACGAGCACCTGGAGGACATCCTCGCCACCGTCCGGCCCCTGGAGCCCATCGAGCTGCACCTGCTCGACGCCCAGGGCTGCGTCCTCGTCGAGGACGTCACGGTGCCGGTGTCCCTGCCACCCTTCGACAACAGCTCGATGGACGGCTACGCGGTGCGGGTCGCGGACGTGGCGGGCGCGAGCGAGGAGTTCCCGGCCTCCCTGGAGGTCGTCGGGGACGTGGCCGCGGGTCAGGCCGACCTCGTCCACGTGGGCCCCGGCCAGGCCGCCCGCATCATGACCGGCGCCCCGCTGCCGCCCGGCGCCGAGACCGTCGTGCCCGTGGAGTGGACCGACGGCGGGCTCGGCGAGGGCCCGGTGCACGGCATGCGCGCCCGCAGCCTCGCCCCCGAGGGCGCCACCGGGCAGGTGCAGGTCCACCGCCCGGCCGGGCCCCGCGCGCACGTGCGCGCCAAGGGCAGCGACGTGAAGGCCGGCGACCGTGCCCTGGAGGCGGGCACGATCCTCGGCCCGCCGCAGATCGCCCTGCTCGCCGCGATCGGCCGCGGCACCGTCCGCGTACGTCCCCGCCCGCGCGTGGTGGTGCTCTCCACCGGCAGCGAACTCGTCCAGCCCGACACGGAACTGCGCACGGGTCAGATCTACGACTCCAACAGCTTCGCCCTCACCGCGGCCGCCCGGGACGCCGGCGCCATCGCCTACCGCGTGGGCGCCGTCGCCGACGACGCCGAGACCCTGCGCTCCACCATCGAGGACCAGCTCGTCCGCGCCGACCTGGTGGTCACCACGGGCGGCGTCAGCGTCGGCGCCTACGACGTCGTCAAGGAGGCCCTGTCCCACGTCGGCGACGAGGACGAGCCCGGCAGCGGCGTGGAGTTCCGCAAGCTCGCCATGCAGCCCGGCAAGCCCCAGGGCTTCGGTTCCATCGGCCCCGACCACACCCCGCTGCTGGCCCTGCCCGGCAACCCGGTGTCCTCGTACGTCTCCTTCGAGTTGTTCGTCCGCCCGGCCATCCGCACCCTCATGGGCCTGGAGGACGTGCACCGCCCCACGACCCGGGCGACGCTCGTCGCGGACAAGGCCCTGACCTCGCCGAAGGGCCGTCGGCAGTTCCTGCGCGCCACCTGCTCCGGCGGCCGCGTCACCCCCGTCGGCGGGGCCGGATCCCACCTGGTCGCCGCCCTCGCCCACGCGGACGCCCTCATCGTCGTCCCCGAGGACACCGAGTCCGTCGAGCCGGGCACCGCGGTCGAGGTGGTCCTGCTCGGCCGATAGCCCCTGGTTGGGGGTACCGTGTCGCGCACAGCAGGCCCCGCGCCGCACCGCGACGGGCCCGGACCGGGAGCGCCACACAGCATGAGCACGCAGGACCCACCCACGCGGGACGGCCCCGCACAGGACCGGCTGACGCACATCGACGAGGCGGGCGCGGCCCGCATGGTCGACGTCTCGGACAAGGACGTGACCGCGCGCACCGCGCGCGCCAGCGGACGTGTCCTGGTCTCGCCCCGCGTGATCGAACTGCTGCGCGGCGAGGGTGTCCCCAAGGGCGACGCCCTCGCGACCGCGCGGATCGCCGGGATCATGGGCGCCAAACGCACCCCCGACCTCATCCCGCTCTGCCACCCGTTGTCGGTGTCCGGTGTGAAACTGGACCTGTCGGTCGCGGACGACGCCGTGGAGATCCTGGCCACCGTGAAGACGACGGACCGCACGGGCGTCGAGATGGAGGCCCTCACCGCGGTCTCCGTCGCCGCGCTCACCGTGATCGACATGGTCAAGGCGGTCGACAAGGGAGCGGTCATCACGGACGTGCGGGTGGAGGAGAAGACGGGCGGCAAGTCGGGCGACTGGAGCCGGGCATGACACACGACGCGCCGACCGGTGACGCACGCTCGGCCCCGTACCGAGCCCTGGTCGTCACCGCATCGAACCGGGCCGCTGCCGGCGTCTACGAGGACAAGGGCGGTCCGCTGATCGCCGACGGCCTGAAGCGCTTCGGCTTCGCCGTCGACGGCCCGCAGGTCGTCCCGGACGGCGACCCCGTCGAAGCGGCCCTGCGCGCCGGGGCCGACGCCGGCTACGACGTGATCGTCACCACCGGCGGCACGGGCATCTCGCCCACCGACCGCACCCCCGAGGCCACCCGCCGGGTGATCGACCACGAGGTGCCCGGCATCGCCGAGGCCGTCCGGGCGTTCGGCCGCGAGAAGGTGCCCACCGCGGCCCTCTCCCGCGGTCTGGCCGGAGTGGCCGGGAGCACCCTGATCGTCAACCTGCCCGGATCCAGCGGCGGCGTGAAGGACGGCCTCACCGTCCTGGAGCCGCTGCTCGTCCACGCCGTCGAGCAGCTGCGCGGCGGCGACCACCCGAGACCCGGCAGTGGGGGTGCGAGCTGAACCGCCCATCCTGGCCCGCCGAGCTGGTGGACGGCGACATCGTCCTCAGGCCCATAAAGCTGCGCGACCAGCGGGCGTGGCGCGATGTCAACCGGCGCAACCGCGACTGGCTGCGCCCCTGGGAGGCGACGATCCCGCCGCCCACGCCGGGCGGGCCCCTGACGCACCGCCCGACCTTCCGCCAGATGGTGCGCCACCTGCGGTCGGAGGCCAACGCGGGCCGGATGCTGCCGTTCGTGATCGAGTACCAGGGGCGGCTGGTCGGGCAGCTGACGGTCGCCGGGATCACCTGGGGCTCGATGTGCTCGGGGCACATCGGCTACTGGGTGGACGAGGCGGTGGCCGGGCGCGGCGTGATGCCGACGGCGGTGGCCCTCGTGACGGACCACTGTTTCCGCTCGGTCGGACTGCACCGCATCGAGGTCTGCATTCGCCCGGAGAACGGCCCGAGCCGCCGGGTCGTGGAGAAACTCGGATTCCGCGAGGAGGGTCTGCGGCCGCGTTATCTGCACATCGACGGCGCCTGGCGCGACCATCTCGTCTTCGCGCTCACCGCGGAGGAAGTGCCGGACGGGCTGCTCAGGCGCTGGCACCGGGCCCGCGCGCAGAGTAATCCGGGAATGCGTCACCACCCGGGAAATTGAATACGTGTTCGAAATTGATCGCCGGATGACCGTCTCGCGGTCATGAATTCCCGGCCCGAGCGGTCTGCTGATCGCATCGGTCACAAGAAAAGTTCGAAATATCAGCCAGATCGTGCGACACACCGGCTCAATTGGCAGATGGCCTCACGCAAACCCCTCTACGGTGTGAGGCGTGAGCAGCAGCGGCCTCATCTACGCAGTCATTGTCGGGGCCTGGGCCGCCTACTTGGTGCCGATGTGGCTCCGTAGGCAGGACGAGCTGAACGAGGCCCGTCCGACGGAACGCTTCAGCACCGCCATCCGGCTCCTGTCCGGAAAGGCGGCCATGGAGCGCCGGTACGCCAAGGACCTGCGGGCGCGCTCCGCCGAGGAGGGGGAGCAGGACGCCGGCGACCTGGACGCCGCCACCGAGTCGGTGGACGTCCGGGCCTTCGCCGTGTCCAAGACCCGCCCGCACACCCAGGCGCCCGTACCGTCGCCCGCCCCCGAACAGCCGGCCCACCCGGCACCGGACCCGGCCGGCCGCGACCGCACGCGCGACCGCACGCCCGGCCCCGCCGCCCGGCGCCCCTCTCCGCAGGCCGAGGCGGCCGCAGCACGGGCCCGGCGCTCGAAGGTCCTCGCGCGCCGCCGGCGCACCACGATCATGCTCTTCCTCGCCTTCACCCTCGGCGCGATCGTCGCGGCCGTCGGCGGACTCGCGTTCCTGTGGGCTCCCGGCGTGCCCGCGGTCATGCTCAGCGTGTACATCGCCTACCTGCGCTCCCAGGAGCGCCGGCGGTTCGTGTACCAGATGGACCGCCGCATGGCCGAGGTCGCGGCCCAGCGGCTGCGCGAGCGGCAGCGCCAGCCCCGCAGGCGCCTGGCGGCCGACGAGGAGGCCGCCGAGCCGGAGGAGGGACCCGAGCCGGTGACCGACCCCGGGCTGTCCGCCCTCGCGGCGGACCGGCGTGCCCTCGTCGAGCAGACCGATCACGCCGAGTGGGTCGACCAGCAGCGCGAACGGCAGCGGCGGCCCGGCCAGGGCGGCGACAGCTGGGAGCCGGTGCCGGTGCCTCTGCCGACGTACGTGACCGCGCCGGTCGCCCCGCGGGCCACCAGCGACGTGGACCTCGGCGCCCCCGACACCTGGAGCTCGGCCCGCTCCAGCGCGGTCGCACCGGACGCCGAGCACGAGAGCGCGCCCGTCGAGCCGGCCGCGGCGGACCCCCGCCCGCAGGCACCGGCCGACGACGACGGGCGCAGCGACGCACGCCGCGCGGCCTCCGCCCGACGGGCCCGGGAGCGCGGGCGCACGCCCCTGTTCGACCAGTACGAGGACGGCGAGCGCCCCCGGGCGGCCAACGAGTAGCCCTCGAACCCGCAGGTGGCCGCCCCTTCGGAACGGATTTCCAAGCAGGCCGATCGGGGTGCTAAAGTTTCACTCGTTGCAAGGGCCTGTGGCGCAGTCCGGTAGCGCACCTCGTTCGCATCGAGGGGGCCAGGGGTTCAAATCCCCTCAGGTCCACGCAGCTCAGAGCCCGGTCGGGAAACCGACCGGGCTCTGACGTATGTTCAGGGCCCGATCGGTGAGCCGGTGGCCGGCGGTGGCCCGCGCCGGGGTGACACGAGCCACAGCAGGGACACGCGCTGAGCGCCCGTCAGCCGCCCGGCCGCAGGTCCTTGGCGAAGCAGCGGCTCGCCTCGTGATGACGGTAGTAGCCGAACTTCCCGCAGGGCGCGTAGCCGCTGGACGTGTACAGGGCGATGGCCTCGGGCTGCTTGGTGCCGGTCTCCAGGACCATGCGCCGGCGTCCCGCCGCCCGGGCGTCCTCCTCCAGGGCGGCCAGGATGCGGCGGGCCAGACCCCGGCCGCGCATCTGCTCGATCACGTACATCCGCTTGAGCTCGGCGTCGCCGTCGAGGTTGCCCTCGTCGTTGGCGTCCTGGGTGCGCCAGCCGCCCGAGGCGACCGGTGTGCCGTCCGCGTCGTAGGCGACCAGGTAGGTCCCGTTCGGCGGGTCGAAGTCGGCGGCGGCCATGGGGGTGGCGTCGCCGTCGTCCCCGTAGCGGACGGCGTACTCGGCCTGGACCTGGTCGCTGAGCTTCATGGCGTCGGGGTGGTCGAAGGAGACCCGGCGTATGTCCATGACGGATACGGTATGTGATCCGGAACTGGACGCAGTCCAGGGTGCCGGTATCGTGCCGGGGTGCTGACTGTGACCTCTGTGAATGTGAACGGGCTGCGGGCCGCCGCGAAGAAGGGCTTCGTGGAGTGGCTCGCCGGGACCTCGGCCGACGTGCTGTGCCTGCAGGAGGTGCGGGCCGAACCGGAGCAGCTGCCCGAACACGTCCGCGCGCCCGAGGGCTGGCACGTCGTGCACGCCCCGGCCGCCGCGAAGGGCCGTGCCGGGGTGTCCCTGTACAGCCGCCGCGAGCCCGACCGGGTGCGGATCGGCTTCGGCTCCGCCGAGTTCGACGGCAGCGGCCGGTACGTGGAGGCGGACCTGCCGGGCGTCACCGTCGCCTCGCTGTACCTGCCCTCCGGCGAGGTCGGCACGGAGCGGCAGGACGAGAAGGAACGCTTCATGGGCGAGTTCCTCGCCTACCTGAAGGACCTCCGGCAGCGGGCCGCCGCCGAGGGGCGTGAGGTGCTGGTCTGCGGCGACTGGAACATCGCCCACGACAAGGCCGACCTGAAGAACTGGCGCGGCAACCAGAAGTCCTCCGGCTTCCTGCCCGAGGAACGCGCCTGGCTGACCCAGGTCTTCGACCCGGCGGACGGAGGCTACGCCGACGTCGTCCGCACCCTCCACCCGGACACGGAGGGCCCGTACTCGTGGTGGTCGTACCGGGGGCGGGCCTTCGACAACGACACGGGTTGGCGCATCGACTACCACGTCTCCACCCCGGGGCTCGCCGAGCGGGCCGTCAAGGGGTTCGTGGAGCGCGCCGCCACGCACGCCGAGCGGTGGTCCGACCACGCCCCCGTGACCGTCGTCTACGACCGCTAGATCCGTCCGGCCCTAGGAGTCTCCCGCGCGCATCCGCCGGTCCAGCGCCAGGGACAGTTCCGCCTCCACCACGCTGCGGGCCAGGGGGCGCAGGCGGGGGAGGTCCGTTCGGTTCGCGTGGCGGAGGACCAGGGCCGTGAAGAGGTCGGCCAGGGCGTCGGTGTGGGTACGGACCTCCTTGGCGGCGGCGAGGACCTCCGCGAGCGGGATGCCCTCCTGGACCAGGGCCGAGGAGACCTCCAGCAGGCGGCGGCTGATGTGCACGATCTCGCCGCCGTCGGTGCCGAGGTAGCCGAGGTCCATCGCGGCCGCGAGGTTCTCGGGGGTGGCCTCGCCGGCGAAGTGGTCGGCGAGTTCCTCGGGGGTGAGGTGGACCGGCTCCTCCTCGGTGGGCGGGCCGACGCCGAGGAGGTCGCCGACGTCCCGGCCGTGGTCGAAGGCCTCGGCCAGTTCGGCGATGCCGCTGAGGGTGTGGCCGCGCTCCAGCAGGGCGGTGATGGTGCGCAGCCGGGCCAGGTGGTCGTCGTCGTACCAGGCGATGCGGCCCTCGCGGCGCGGTGGCGGGATCAGCTTGCGCTCGCGGTAGAAGCGCAGGGTGCGCACCGTGATCCCGGCGAGGCGGGCCAGCTCTTCCATGCGGTATTCACGCTTCTCGGCCACCTGGGCACCTTAAGGCGTACCGCCGGTAACTTCCTCGTCCTGCCCCCTACCCATCGGTACGCTCCTGCCCTACGCTCCCATTGCGCCAGTGTTCACTGGCACGGTTCTCGTGGTGTGTGGAGGTGTCGGCATGGGCGAGCGCGAACGCGAGCACGTACGGGTCGCGGTGGTCGGATCCGGGTTCGGCGGGCTGGGGGCCGCCGTGCGGCTGCGCCGGGAGGGGATCACCGACTTCGTCGTGCTGGAGCGGGCGAGCAGCGTCGGCGGCACCTGGCGGGACAACAGCTACCCGGGATGCGCCTGCGACGTGCCCTCGCACCTGTACTCGTTCTCCTTCGCGCCCAACCCGGACTGGCCGCGCACCTTCTCCGGCCAGGAGCACATCCGCGCCTACCTGGAGCACGTGGCGGACACCTTCCGGCTGCGGCCGCACATCCGCTTCGACTCGGAGGTGAAGCGGATGGCCTGGGACGCCGAGCGGCTGTGCTGGGACATCGACACCAGCAGCGGGAGCCTGTCGGCGGACATGGTCGTGTCGGCCACCGGGCCGCTGTCCGATCCGAAGGTGCCGGACGTCCCCGGCCTGGAGTCCTTCCCCGGCAAGGTGTTCCACTCCGCCCGCTGGGACCACGACTACGACTTGCGCGGCAAGCGCGTCGCCGTGGTGGGCACCGGCGCCTCGGCCATCCAGATCGTGCCGTCGATCCAGCCGGAGGTCTCCCGGCTCACCCTCTTCCAGCGCACCCCGCCGTGGGTGATGCCCCGGATGGACCGGGCCGTCAGCAACGCCGAGCGGTGGCTGCACCGGCAGCTGCCCTTCACCTCGCAGCTGCGCCGCGGACTGCTGTGGGGCATCCGGGAGCTGCAGGTGCAGGCGTTCACCAAGCGCCCGAACGAACTGGGCTTCGTCGAGCAGCTGGCCAAGCGCAACATGGCCCGGGCGATCAAGGACCCGGCGCTGCGGGCGAAGCTCACGCCGGACTACCGCATCGGCTGCAAGCGGATCCTGCTGTCCAGCGCGTACTACCCGGCGATCGCGCGGCCGAACGTGGACGTCGTGGCGAGCGGTCTGGCCGAGGTGCGCGGCTCCACCCTGGTCGCCGCCGACGGCAGTGAGGCCGAGGTGGACGCGATCGTCTTCGGAACCGGCTTCCACGTCACCGACATGCCCATCGCCGACCGGGTCGTGGGCGCCGACGGCCGGACGCTGGCCGAGACGTGGCAGGGCGGCATGGAGGCCCTGCGCGGCGCCTCGGCGGCCGGTTTCCCGAACTGGATGACGATCATCGGACCCAACACGGGCCTGGGGAACTCCTCGATGATCCTGATGATCGAGTCCCAGCTGAACTACCTGGCCGACTTCGTGCGCCAGCTCGACGTGCTCGGGGGCCGGGTCGCCCTCGACGCCCGGCCCGAGGCCGTGCGCGGGTGGAACCACCGTGTGCAGGAACGCATGAAGCGGACGGTGTGGAACACCGGAGGCTGCACCAGCTGGTACCTCGACGCCAGCGGTCGCAACACCACCATCTGGCCCGGGACGACGGCCGAGTTCCGGCGCGCGACGCGGCGCGTGGACCTCGCCGAGTACGACGTGCTGCGGGCGCCCGCGGCCGGCCGGGGCGAGCAGCGGGACGCGACGAAGGCGGGGGTGGACGCGTGAGCCGCATGTACGTCGACTCCGGGCCCTACGCCCCGCCCGTCCCGGTGCGCGAGCTGACCGCCGTCTCCGCCGACGGCGCCCGGCTGCACGTGGAGGTCCACGGACCCGAGGGCGCCCCGGCGGTGGTCCTCGCCCACGGCTGGACCTGCTCCACCGCCTTCTGGGCGGCGCAGATCCGCGACCTGGCCGCCGACCACCGGGTCATCGCCTACGACCAGCGCGGCCACGGCCGCAGCCCCGCGAGCCGGGCGTGCAGCACCGACGCGCTCGCCGACGACCTGGAAGCCGTCCTCGAAGCCACCCTCGCCCCCGGCGAACAGGCCGTGATCGCGGGGCACTCCATGGGCGGCATGACCGTCATGGCGGCCTCCGCCCGGGCCGGCTTCCGGGCCCACGCGGCCGCCGTCCTGCTGTGCAGCACGGGCAGTTCGCAGCTGGTGGCGGCCTCCACCGTCGTGCCCCTGCGGCCCGGGCGGCTGCGCACCTGGCTGACCCGGCGGATCCTCGGCTCGCGCGCCCCGCTCGGGCCGGTGACGCCCCTGGCCCGGCGGATCCTCAAGTACGGGACCATGGGCCCGGCTTCGGCGCCGCACATGGTCGAGGCGTGTGCCCGGATCGTGCACGCCTGCCCCCGCACGGTCCGCCACACCTGGTCGCAGGTGCTCGACCTGCTCGATCTCGACCACGGCGTGCGGGAGTTGCGGGTGCCGACGGCGGTCGTCGTCGGCACGGCGGACCGGCTGACGCCGCCGTCGCGGGCCCGGGCGCTGTGCGAGGCACTGCCCCGGTGCACCGGGATCACCGAACTGCCCGGCATCGGCCACATGGCGCCCATCGAGGCGCCCGAGCCCGTCAATCGGGCGATACGCGAGCTCGTCACCACCCACATCCAGGTCGTATCCGAGGAGAGCGCATGAGCAGGGTCAGCCTCGAGGGCAAGGTCGCCGTGGTGACCGGAGCGGCGCGCGGTGTGGGGGAGTTGCTGGCCCGCAAGCTCTCCGCGCGAGGCGTGAGGGTCGCCCTGGTCGGGCTGGAGCCGGACGCGCTCAAGCAGGTCTCGGCGCGGCTGCACAGCGACAGCGACCACTGGCACGCCGACGTCACCGACCACGAGGAGATGGCCCGGGTCGCCGCGGCGGTGAAGGAGCGCTTCGGCCGGGTGGACATCGTCGTCGCCAACGCCGGTGTGGCGACCGGCGGTCCGTTCGCCGACTCCGACCCGGAGTCCTGGCGGCGGGTGATCGAGGTGAATCTGATCGGCTCGGCGGTGACCGCACGGGCCTTCCTGCCCGCGCTGCTGGAGAGCCGGGGCTATCTGCTGCAGATCGCGTCCCTGGCCGCCATCACCCCGGCGCCGATGATGACCGCGTACTGCGCGTCCAAGTCGGGCGTGGAGGCGTACGCGCACAGTCTGCGGGCCGAGGTCGGTTACCGGGGCGTGGGGGTCGGTGTCGGGTATCTGTCGTGGACGGACACGGACATGGTGCGCGGGGCCGACCAGGACGACGTGATGCGGGAGTTGAGGCAGCGGCTGCCCTGGCCGTCCAACAAGACCTATCCGCTCGGTCCCGCGGTGGACCGGCTGGTGGCGGGCATCGAGCGCCGGTCGAGCCACGTCTACGGGCAGTGGTGGCTGCGCGGGATGCAGGGGGTGCGCGGCTACCTGCCCGCGGTCATCGGGACGGTGGGGCAGCGGGAGATGCGGCGCTTCGCCGACCGGCTGACGGGCATGCGCACGGGCCTGGTGGGGGCCGGTGGCGCGGCCGACGAACAGCAGCGCACTACGCTCCGTGAATGATCGACATGCGCAGGGTCACGGCCCGTGTGAATCTGATCGAGCCAGATCCCCTCACCCCCAACGGGAGTGAACCCACATGGGTATGAAGGACCAGTTCCAGGAGAAGTCCGAGCAGTGGCAGAACCAGGCCCGTCAGAAGGCGGACCAGGCTCGCGAGCAGATGCAGGGCCGCGGCCGTCGGCGTGACGAGGACATGGACCCCTCGCAGCCGCAGCGCGACCGTGAGCGTGAGCGCGAGCAGGAGGACCGCTTCGACCAGGACTTCGACGCCTGACGTTGCGTGCTGAGCGGACTGGGGCGCCCCCGTGCGGGGCGCCCCTTTCCCGTGCCGGTCAGGCGCGCGGCGGCAGCTTCGGGCGGGAGCGGTCGGGCACGTCGCGATACGTCGGCGGGGTCGCGGGCGGGTTGGTCTCCAGCAGGCGCAGGGCGAGTTCGACGGCGTCGGCCAGCTGGGCGTGCCGTCCCTCGGCCCAGTCCAGCGGGGTGCGCAGGACGTCGATGTCGGGGGCGACGCCCTTGTTCTCCACGGACCAGCCGTAGGCGTCGAACCAGGCCGCGTTCATCGGCACGGTGATCACGGTGCCGTCGCCCAGTACGTGCCGGCCGGTCATGCCGACCACTCCGCCCCAGGTGCGCTGTCCCACCACGGGTCCCAGCCCGAGCAGCTTGAACGCGGCGGTGATCATGTCACCGTCGGAGGAGGTCGCCTCGTCGGCCAGGGCCACCACCGGGCCGCGGGGCGCGTTGGAGGTGTACGACACGGGCTGGGCGTCGCGGGTCAGGTCCCAGCCCAGGATGGTCCGGCTCAGCGTCTCGACGACCAGTTCGCTGATGTGGCCGCCGGCGTTGCCGCGCACGTCCACGATCAGGGCGGGCCGGGAGACCTCCATGCGCAGGTCGCGGTTGAACTGCGCCCAGCCGGAGCCGCCCATGTCGGGGATGTGCAGGTAGCCGCAGCGGCCCCCGCTCACCTCGCGGACCACCTCGCGGCGTTTGGCCACCCAGTCCTGGTAGCGCAGCGGCCGTTCGTCGGTCAGCGGGACGACGGCGACGCGGCGGGGCGCTCCCGTGCCCTCGGCGGGGGTGAAGGTCAGTTCCACGGTCGTCCCGCCCGCGCCGGCCAGCAGCGGGTAGGGGCCGGTGCCGGGGTCCACCGGGCGGCCGTCGACGTGGGTGAGCACCGCGCCCTCGCGGATGCCCGTGCCGGCGAGCGGGGAGCGGGCCTTGGAGTCGGAGGAGTCGCCGGGCAGGATCCGTTTGACCGTCCACCTGCCGTCGCGGCACACGAGGTTCGCGCCGAGGAGGCCCTGGCGGCGCTGGTAGTGCGGCGGGCCCTCGTTGCGCCGGGCGGCCGTCACGTAGGCGTGGGACGTGCCGAGTTCGCCCAGCACCTCGCGCAGCAGGTCCGCGAACTCGTCCGGGGACGCGACCCGTTCGACCAGCGGGCGGTACTGGGCCAGCACCCCGTCCCAGTCGATGCCGCACATGCCGGGGTCCCAGAAGTACGCCCGGATCAGCCGGCCGGCCTCCTCGTACGCCTGCCGCCATTCCGTCGCGGGGTCGACGGTGTGCAGGATGCGGCGTGCGTCGATCCACACCGTCGAGTCGGAGTCGCCCGGTTCGTGGGACGGGACGGCGCGCAGCTCGCCCTCGTCGACGATCACCAGCCGGGTGCCGTCGCCGCTGACGGCGAACCCGTCCAGGTGCTGGGCCAGTTCGGACCTCCGGCCCTTGGCGAGGGTGAAGTGCTCCAGGGTGGGCCGGCCGGTGGTGTCGTCCGGGCTGGCGAAGGTCTCGCCGAGCGCGCCGGAGATCGGCCAGCGCAGCCACACCAGGCCGCCACCGGCCACCGGGTGCAGCGCCGAGTACTTGGAGGCGGCGACCGGGAAGGGGGTGACCCGGCTCTCCAGGCCCTCGACCTCCACGGTCACGGCCCCGTTCTCGCCGTTGCCGTCGTCCTCGACGGGGTCCAGGCCCCCGGCGGCCGGGCGGCCCTCGGGGTTCACCGCGAACGGGGAGGGCGTCGCGGAGGACAGCGGCACCAGGTAGGGGCGGCAGCCCAGGGGGAAGGACAGGTCGCCGGTGTGCACGTCGTAGACGGGGTCGAAGCCGCGCCAGGAGAGGAAGGCGAGGTAGCGGCCGTCGCGGGTGAAGACCGGGTTCTCGTCCTCGAAGCGGCCGTTGGTGACGTCGGTGACGAACCGGTCGGCGATCCTGGCGAGTCTGATCTGCCGCAGGGTCCGGCCGATGCCCGGGTGCGACCAGGTCAGCCACGCCCCGTCGGGGGAGAACGCCAGGTCGCGCACGGGGCCGTTGTCCGACCTGGTCAGCTCGGTGACCTCGCCGGGGGAGTCCTCGCCCACGTCCACCAGCAGCAGCCGGCCGTCGTGCGCGGCGACCGCGAGCCGCTCGCCCGCGGGGTCCGCCACCAGTTCACGCACCCGCCCCAGCGCACCCTGTGCCAGCCGCCGGGGCGCCCGGGCGCCGCTGGCCCGGGGCAGGAAGGCGATCTCGACGGCGTCCTCGCCCTCGGCGTCGGTCACGTACGCCACCCGGCCGCCGGCGCCGAGCCTCTCCGGCAGCCGCACCCGTACGCCCGGGGTGTCGGCGAGGGCGCGGGCGGGGCCGTCGCGGTGGGTGAGCCAGTACAGGCTGCCGCGTACGACGACCGCGCAGGCCCGCCCGGTCTCGTCGACCGCGAGCCCGTCGAGGTGCTGGGAGGCCGCCACCTGGTAGGGGCGCCGCCCGGCCCGCGGTCCGCTCAGCCGGACGTCCAGCCGGCGCGGCACGGCGTCCGGCGCCAGGTCGTCGACCAGCCACAGGTCGCCCGCGCACTGGTACACCACGCGGGTGCCGTCGCTGGACGCGTGGCGGGCGTAGAAGGCGTCGTGGTCGGTGTGGCGGCGCAGGTCGGAACCGTCGTGGGCGCAGGAGTAGAGGTTGCCGACGCCCTCGTGGTCGGAGAGGAAGGCGATCCGGCCGCCGACGAGCATGGGGGAGTGCAGATGGCCGTCGAGGCCGTCGAGGAGCCGTTCGCCGTGCAGCCACAGCCGGCCGGTGGCCCCGCCGCGGTAGCGCTTCCAGGAGGCCGGTTCGTGCGGCGGGGTGCCGGTGAGCAGCAGCGACTTGCGCTCCCCGGCGAGGTCGGCGACCTGGATGTCGGAGACCGGGCCCCAGGGCAGTTTGCGGCCCGGGTCGCCCTCGGGGGAGAGCTTGTAGGCCCAGGTGAAGAACGAGAAGGGTTCGCCGTGCGAGGCCACGGCCAGGATGTCGCCGTCCGGTGTCCAGCCGCAGACCCGGGTGTCGGCGCTGCCCCAGTGGCTGACCTGCCGGGCCGGGCCGCCGTCCACCGCGGCGAGGTGCACCTCGGGCACGAGGGTGCGCCAGCTCGTGTACGCGAGGTGGCGGCCGTCGGGCGAGAAGCGCGGGTGGCCCACCTTGGTGCGGTCCACGGTGAGCCGCCAGGCGCGCCCGGGACCGTCCAGAGGGGCGAGCCAGAGGTCGTCCTCCGCCACGAAGCAGAGCAGGTCGTCATGGAGGTGCGGCAGACGCAGATAGGTCACCCGACCATGCTTTGCCCGGGTATGGAGACCAGCAAGTCGTGACACGTGCGGCACGGTGACGCAGGACACGTACGAAACGGTTTCGTTCCCTTAAGGGCTGGGGTACCTTCGTGGTGTACGAAACCGTGTCGTTCCGAAGCAGGAAGGTGAGCACGATGGCCGATGTCGCCGCCGCGCGGCGCAGCCGGATCACCCCCGAGCGCGAGGCCGAGCTGTACACGGCCGTGCTCGACCTGCTCCGCGAGGTCGGTTACGACGCCCTCACCATGGACGCCGTGGCCGCCCGCACCCGGTCCAGCAAGGCCACGCTCTACCGCCAGTGGGGCGGCAAGCCGGAGCTGGTGGCGAAGGCGATCCGGCACAACAAGCCGGGCGGCACCGCCGACGTCGACACCGGATCCCTGCGCGGCGACCTGCACGCCCTCACCGCACGGGAGGACGACTGCGCCATGCAGCAGAACGCCGCGCTGATGCGGGGCCTGTTCATGGCGGTGCACGGCAATCCGGATCTCCTCCAGGCGTTCAAGGAACTGCTCATCGAACCCGAGATGGAGGAGTTCCACCGGGTGGTGCAGCGGGCCGTCGACCGCGGCGAGATCCAGGCCGGCCGCCCGGCGCTGGACTACGTCGTGCACATGCTGGTGGGCGCGTTCGCCACCCGCACACTGATCGACGACCAGCCGCCCACCCAGGCCTTCCTCATCTCGTACATCGACGCCGTGGTCCTCCCCGCCCTCGGCGTCCCCACCACCGACTAGTCCCCAGCTAGCCCTCCACCTGACGTCCACCGCTCACGTCGTCGGGCTGGTCTCCCCTGCCCTGAAGACCCACGACCTGACCGGGAGTACGCCCTCGTGGCCACTTTCCTCTACAAACTCGGCCGGCTCTCGTTCCGGCGGCGGCATGTCGTCGCCCTGATATGGGTGGCGTTGCTGGCCCTCGCCGGGGCCGGCGCGGCCGGCGCCCCGACCGCGGGCAACAGCTCGTTCTCCATTCCCGGCACCGAGGCCCAGAAGGCCTTCGACCTGCTGGAGCAGCGCTTCCCCGGCACCAGTGCCGACGGCGCCACCGCCCGTGTCGTCTTCAAGGCGCCCGGCGGCGAGAAGATGACCGACCCCGGCAACAAGGCGACCGTCCAGGACACCGTCAAGGAGCTGTCCGACGGTTCCGAGGTCGCCGCCGTCACCGACCCCTACCGGGCCAAGGCCGTCAGCAAGGACGGCACGATCGCCTACGCGCAGGTGTCCTACAAGGTCTCCGGCATGGAGCTGGACGACGCCGCCAAGGACGCCCTGGAGGACAGCGCGCAGCACGCCCGCGAGGCCGGGCTGACCGTCGAGATCGGCGGTGACGCGCTCCAGGCGGTGCCGCACACCGGCTCCAGCGAGGTCATCGGCATCGCGGTCGCCGCGGTCGTCCTGGTCATCACCTTCGGCTCGCTCGTCGCGGCCGGCCTGCCGCTGCTGACGGCCCTCATCGGCGTGGGCATCGGCGTGTCCACCATCACCGCCCTGGCAAGCGCCCTGGACCTGGGCTCGACCACCTCCATCCTCGCCATGATGATCGGCCTCGCGGTCGGCATCGACTACGCCCTGTTCATCGTCTCCCGCTACCGGGCCGAACTGGCCGAGGGCCGTGAGCGCGAGGAGGCGGCGGGCCGGGCCGTCGGCACGGCCGGCTCCGCGGTGGTCTTCGCGGGTCTCACCGTGGTGATCGCCCTGGTGGGCCTCGCCGTGGTCAACATCCCGATGCTCACCAAGATGGGCGTCGCGGCGGCCGGCACGGTGGCCATCGCCGTGCTGATCGCCCTGACCATGGTCCCGGCGCTGCTCGGCTACGCCGGCCGCAGGGTCAAGCCGATGGGGGAGAAGAGCAGGCTGCGCGGCCGGGCCGGGAAGCGGGAGAGCACCGGCGGGCCGGACAAGCCCGCCCGGCCCAACCTGGGCACGCGCTGGGCGAGCTTCGTCGTCCGCCGCCCCCTGGCCGTCCTGCTGCTCGGCGTCGTCGGCCTCGGCGCGGCGGCCATCCCTGCGGCCGACCTGGAGCTGGGTCTGCCCGACGACGGGTCCCAGCCCACCTCCACCACCCAGCGCCGCGCCTACGACCTGCTGTCCGACGGCTTCGGTCCGGGCTTCAACGGCCCGCTGATGGTCGTGGTAGACGCCAAGGGCAGCGACGACCCCAAGGCCGCCTTCACCGCGGTCGGCGACGAGATCAAGGGCCTGAAGGACGTGGTGACGGTGACGCCGCCCGCGCCCAACAAGGCCGGCGACACCGCCACCATCACCGTGATCCCCGGCTCCCAGCCGTCCTCGGCGTCCACGGAGAACCTGGTGCACGGCATCCGCGACGCGGGCGCCGGCATCAAGGCCGACACGGACGCGAACGTGCTGGTCACCGGCAGTACGGCCATGAACATCGACGTCAGCCAGAAGCTCAACGACGCCCTGGTGCCCTACCTGGTCCTGGTGGTCGGCCTGGCGTTCCTGCTGCTCATCGTGGTGTTCCGCTCCATCCTCGTCCCGCTCAAGGCGGCCCTCGGCTTCCTGCTGTCGGTGCTGGCCGCACTCGGCGCGGTCGTCGCGGTCTTCCAGTGGGGCTGGCTGTCGGACCTGATGGGCGTGGAGCAGACGGGCCCGGTCATGTCGATGATGCCGATCTTCATGGTCGGCGTGGTCTTCGGCCTGGCCATGGACTACGAGGTGTTCCTGGTGACCCGCATGCGGGAGGCCTACGTCCACGGCGAGAAGCCGGCCCAGGCCGTGGTCACCGGCTTCCGCCACGGCGCCCGGGTCGTCACCGCCGCCGCCGTGATCATGATGGCCGTGTTCGCCGGCTTCATCGGCTCCTCCGAGTCGATGGTCAAGATGATCGGCTTCGGTCTCGCGATCGCCGTGCTGTTCGACGCGTTCGTCGTCCGCATGGCCATCGTCCCGGCGGTCCTGGCCCTGCTCGGCCGCAAGGCCTGGTGGCTGCCGCGCTGGCTGGACCGGGCCCTGCCGAACGTCGACGTGGAGGGCGAGGGCCTGCGCGCCGCCTCCGGCGACGACGACGGCGACCGGGAACTGGTCCGCGTCTGACCCGGCGGACGGGGAGGCCGGTGCGGGCATCGCGTGCCCGCACCGGCCTCCCCGCTGCTCTCCGGCCCGCCTCCTCCTGCTACGCCGCCTGCGGGTGGAGGACCACCTTGGTGTAGCCCTCGACGCGCTTGTCGAACTTCTCGTAGGCCGACGAGGCCTCGTCGAGCGGCAACTCGTGCGAGACGACGAAGCTGGGCGTCGCGCGGTCCTCGATGATGAGGTCCCGCAGATGCCGGTTGTACCGCTTGACGTTGCACTGGCCGGTGCCCATGCGGAGCCCCTTCTCGAAGAGGCGTCCGACGGCGACCACCAGCATGCCCTTCTTGGCCTGCTCGTCCGGACCGCCCGGGTCGCTCGGCACGTACAGGCCGGGCACCCCGAGGGCGCCCGTCGGCCGGACCGTGTCGACCAGCGAGTTCAGCACGACCGCCGGTTCCTCGCGGTCCTCGTCCGGCCCCTGGGCCTGGGCCTGGTAGCCCACCGCGTCGACGCCCTTGTCCGTTCCCTGCCCGCCGGTCTGCTCCCTGATCTGCTCCGCCGGGTTGCCCTGCGTGAAGTCGACCGGGACCGCGCCGATCTCCTCGGCCTTCTGCAGGCGTTCCGCGACCCGGTCGACCACGAACACCTTGCTCGCCCCGCGCAGCATCGCGGAGTAGGCGGCCATCAGCCCCACCGGTCCGGCGCCGTAGACGGCGACCGTGTCACCGGGGCGCACGTCGGCCAGTTCGTTGCCGTGGTAGCCGGTCGGGAAGATGTCCGCGAGCAGGACGAAATCGGTCTCCTTCTCGCTGCCCTCCGGGAGCTTGAGGCAGTTGAAGTCGGCGTACGGGACGCGCACGTACTCCGCCTGGCCTCCGGTGTAGGGCCCCATCGCGACGTAGCCGTAGGCGCCGCCGGCGAAGCCCGGGTTCACCGTCAGGCAGAAGCCCGTGTAGCCCGCCGAGCAGTTCTTGCAGAACCCGCAGGCCACATTGAACGGCATGACCACCCGGTCGCCCTTGCGGAGGGTGGTGACCCCTTCTCCTGTCTCCTCGATCACTCCGAGGTTCTCGTGGCCGAACACGATGCCGGGCTCCGCGGCCGTGCGGCCCTCGTACATGTGCAGGTCGGAGCCGCAGATGGCCGTCGAGGTGACCCGGACGAGCACGTCGTTCGGATGCTGGATGCGAGGATCCTCCACTTCCTCCACCGCTACCTCGAAGGGGCCTTTGTACACGACAGCCCTCATCGTCAAGCACCTCCGTCTGTGCCGTGGCTCATATACCAGGCTGGTGCATGATGAGACGATTTGCACCCAGAGCAGAAAGGAAGTACGGCTTTGTCGCGTCGCATCGGCACCCTTCTCGTGGCGGTCTCCGGACTGTCCGGCACCACCTACCCGGTCGGCACCCGCGTGGCCATCCGGGGCACCGGCGGTTCCGTCGACGGTTTCGTCGACGGCGACTGGCTGCCCCTCGCCTGGTGGGAGTTCGCGGATCTGCGCCCGGAGGACTCCACCAGCTGAAACGGCCTCGCGTGTGCCCTACACGCACCGATAGCGTGCCCCGCATGACGACGACAGCCGCCACTGACGCCGACAGCTCCGGAGCGCACCCCCGTTTCGCCGAGGCCCTGCGCGACCTCGGACTCGACCACCTCGTGGGCCGGGTCCGGCGCTTCCCCGACGCCACCCGCACCGCCGCCGAGGCCGCCGCCGCGGTCGGCTGCGAACTGAGCCAGATCTGCAAGTCGCTGATCTTCACCGCGTGGGGGTCCCCCCTGGCCGAGGCAAGCCGAGAGCTCGGGGCAGGGGAGCCCGTCCTGGTGCTGATGGACGGCGCCTCCCGCGTGGACCTCGACCGCGTGCGCGAGGAACTGGGCGCCGGGAAGGTCACCCGTGCCAAGGCGGAGGTCGTCCGGGAGACCACCGGGTACGCCATCGGCGGGGTGCCGCCCTTCGGCCACCGGACCCGGACGCGGGTGCTCGCCGACCGGTCCCTGCTGGAGCACGACCTCGTCTGGGCCGCGGCCGGGACACCGCACACCGTCTTCCCGATCGCCCCCGGCGACCTCGTCACCCACGCCCGCGCCACCCTCGTGGACGTCCGCGAGCGCACCGCCCCGTGACCCCCCTGGTCACCTCAGCCGTCCTGCTCGCCGCGGTCACGCACGCCGGCTGGAACGCCCTCGCCCACCACATCACCGACAAGCTGGCCGGCTTCACCCTGATCTCGGGCGGCGGACTGCTCATCGGGCTGGCGATGACACCCTTCGTGCCCCCGCCCGCGTCCGGCGCCTGGCCGTACCTGCTGGGCTCGGCCGCCCTCCACATCGCCTACTACGCCCTGCTGATGAAGTCCTTCCGGCTGGGCGACTTCGGGCAGGCCTACCCGATCGCCCGCGGCACCGCGCCCCTGGTCGTGACGGTCCTGGCCGCCCTCTTCGCCCACGAGGTGCCCGACGGCTGGGCCGCCGCGGGCGTGGCCCTGTCCTGCGCCGGGCTGACCGGGGTGGCCCTGTGGGGGCTGCGCGGGCGCCGGCCCGACTGGGCGGCCATCGGGGCGGCCCTGGCGACCGGGCTGGCGATCGCCGCGTACACGGTCGTCGACGGACTCGGCGTGCGCGCCTCCGGCTCGCCCCTCGGGTACATCGGCTGGCTGATGGCCGTGCAGGGCCTGGTCATCCCGGCGTACGCGCTGTACCACTGGCGCGGCGGGACCGCCCGGGTCCTGCGGCCCTTCGCGTGGCTCGGACTGGCCGGGGCGGCCCTGTCGGTCGCCGCCTACGCCCTGGTGCTGTGGGCCCAGACCCGGGCCGCGCTCGCGCCCGTCGCGGCGCTGCGCGAGTCGTCGATCATCGTCGGCGCGGCCATCGGCGCCGTCTTCTTCAAGGAGCGGTTCGGGGCGCCCAGGATCGCGGCGGCCGGGCTGCTCGTCGTGGGAATCGGGCTGATGCTGCACGCCGGTTAGGACCGGCGGGATGCGCTGGGGCACCAGGGGGGAGCACCCTGGAACCAAGCGCTCCGGAGGTGATCCTCATGATGCACACCGCAGTCGGATGGCACGTCGAGATGGAGTTCGTGGAGGACGACCAGCGCACGCGGGCCGCCGCGATGGTCCGCCTGCCCGACGGCACCGAGGTGCGGGCGCACGGGCACGCGAACCGGCACCGTTCCGACGCCAACCAGCCCCGGATCGGCGAGGAGATCGCCGCGGCCCGGGCGCTCAACGAACTCGCCATGCAACTGCTGACCAAGGCCCACGAGGAGATCGACCAGGCGTCCGGGCGGACCTCCCACCCGATCCACGTCTAGCCGGCGGCGCCCGCGGCGCCCCTCACGGCAGGTCCAGCGCCCTGCGCACGGCCCGCAGCAGGCCCTGCGCCCGCGGGTCGGCCGTCACGGACGCGCGGAAGCCGTTCGTGACGTAGCCGAAGGCGATGCCGGTCTCCGGGTCGGCGAGGCCCAGCGCGCCGCCGCGGCCCGGATGCCCGAAGGACCCGGGGGTGAGCAGGGGTGAGGCGCTGCCGTGCAGCATGTAGCCGAGGCCGAAGCGGGTGCCGACCACCAGCACCCGGTCGGGGCCCGCGGACTCCTCGGTCCGGGCCAGGTCCACCGTCTCCGGCGTGAAGAGCCGGGCGGAACCGGCCGTGTCGCCGATCAGGGCGGCGTAGAAGCGCGCCAGTCCGTCCGCCGTGGCGACGGCGTTCGTGGCGGGGAGGGCCGCCGCGAGGTAGGCCGGGTCGTTCTGCTCGGGGAACGGGGTGATGGCGGCGAAGGCCCGCCGGGTCAGGGACTCCGGGTCCTCGTAGGCCCGGGTCACCGAGGGCTTGGGGCGGGCGCGCAGGCCCCCGGCCGGCTCGGCGCCCTCGACCCGGCCCACCCGCCCGGCCCGGCCGGCCCGCGAGGCGGGCAGGCCCAGCCAGAGGTCCAGGCCCAGCGGGCCGGTGACCTGGGCCGCGAGCCACTCGCCGGCCGACTGACCGGTCACCCGCCGCACGATCTCGTCGACCAGCCAGCCGTAGGTCAGCGCGTGGTAGCCGTGGTCGGTGCCCGGCTTCCAGACGGGGGCCTGGGCGGCGACCGCCTGCGGGCCCTTCAGCGGGTCGAGGGCCTCCTGCGGGCTGAGCGGCCGGTCCAGGACCGGCAGGCCCGCCCGGTGGTTCAGCACGTGCCGCACCAGCACACCCTCCTTGCCCCGCGCCTTGAACTCCGGCCAGTACCGGCCCACCGGCGCGTCCAGGTCCAGCTCTCCGCGCTGGTGCAGCAGCAGGAGCACGGCGGCGGCCACGCCCTTCGTCGCCGAGCGCACGACCTGGGCGGTGTCCCGCTGCCACGGCTCGGTGCCGTCGACGTCCCTCGTGCCGCCCCACAGGTCGACGACCCGCTGTCCGTGCCGGTACACCGCGACGGCCGCGCCGCGGTCCCCGAGCGCGTCGAAGTTACGGACGAACGCCTCCCTCACCGGCTCGAAGCCCTCGGCCACAGTGCCGTGCACGTCCACGTCCGTCACTCCTCGATCCCGCTGCGGTGGCGCTGTCTCCCTCTCACCCAAGCAGGACGGTCACGTCGATGTTCCCCCGGGTCCCGTTCGCGTACGGGCACACCTCGCACGCTCGCCGCCCGGGAGTGGCAAGCCGGGCACACCCCGGCGATCCCACGCGCCCACGGTCACGGACGGGCCGGGGCGGCCGGCACGGACCGCGGATCGAACCCGAACGGCAGCTCCAGCCGGTGCGCCCGCATCAGCTCCTCGTCGCCGAGCAGCTCGCCCGTGGAGCCGTCCGCCACGATCACGCCGTCGCTGAGCACCAGGGCGCGGGGGCACAGCTCCAGGGCGTACGGCAGGTCGTGGGTCACCATCAGCACCGTCACGTCGAGCGAGCGCAGGATGTCGGCCAGCTCGCGGCGCGAGGCCGGGTCCAGATTGGACGACGGCTCGTCGAGGACGAGGATCTCCGGCTCCATCGCCAGCACGGTCGCCACCGCCACCCGGCGGCGCTGGCCGAAGGAGAGGTGGTGCGGAGGCCGGTCCTTGAACTCCCGCATGCCGACCCGCTCCAGCGCCCGGTCCACCCGGCGCTCCAGCTCCGGCCCCTTCAGCCCGGCGGCCGCCGGGCCGAACGCGACGTCCTCGCGCACGGTCGGCATGAACAGCTGGTCGTCCGGGTCCTGGAAGACGATGCCCACGCGGCGCCGCACCTCGGCCATGTGCCGCTTGTCCACGGGCAGCCCGGCCACCCGCACCGCGCCGGTCCCGCCGGTCAGGATGCCGTTGAGGTGCAGCACCAGCGTCGTCTTGCCGGCGCCGTTCGGCCCGAGCAGCGCGACCCGCTCGCCGCGCTCGATCGAGAAGTCGACGCCGAAGAGGGCCTGGTGCCCGTCCGGGTAGGCGAAGGCGAGGCCCGAGACCTCGAGGGAAGCAGTCACAGGGTCCATCCCAGCAGACAGACCACGAGGGCCGCGCCCGGGAGGGCCAGGGCGTGCCGCCACTGCGCCCGGGACGCGGTCACCTCGTCGATGACCGGCATGGAACCGGCGTAACCCCGGCTGACCATCGCCAGGTGCACCCGCTCACCGCGCTCGTAGGACCGGATGAACAGCGCGCCCGCCGACTTGGCGAGCACTCCCCAGTGCCGCACGCCCCGGGCCTCGAAGCCGCGGGACTCCCGGGCGATCCGCATGCGCCGCATCTCGTCTGCGATGACGTCGCCGTAGCGGATCATGAACGACGCGATCTGCACCAGCAGCGGCGGGAGTTTCAGGCGCTGCAGCCCCAGGAGGAGTTCGCGCAGTTCGGTCGTGGCGGCCAGCAGCACCGAGGCCGCGACGCCGAGCGTGCCCTTGGCCAGCACGTTCCAGGCGCCCCACAGGCCGTTCACGCTCAGGGACAGGCCGAGGACGTCGACCCGCTCGCCCTCCGCCACGAACGGCATGAGCACCGCGAACGCGACGAACGGCACCTCGATCAGCAGCCGGCGCAGCAGGAAGCCGGCGGGCACCCGGGCCGCGAACGCCACCGCCCCCAGCAGCAGCGCGTAGAGCCCGAACGCCCACATCGCCTCGCGCGGGGTCATCACCACGACGACCACGAAGGCGAAGACGGCGGCGAGTTTGGTGTGCGGCGGCAGGCCGTGCACGGGCGAGTGCCCGTGCCGGTACAGCTTGTGCGCGTGCCCTGCCCCCATGTCAGCGAGCCGTCGCGCTCGACCCGGCCGAGGTGCGCGCCGTGTCCCCGGCGGCGGCCCCGTCCCCGGTGTCCGTCACGTTCGCGGTGTCGGTCGGGGAGGTGCCGTCGGTCCGGCGGCGGCGGACGGCCCAGAAGACGGTGCTGCCCGCGACGACCGTGACCCCCACGCCGATGACGCCCGCCAGCCCCCCGGACAGCCGGGCGTCGTCGACGTCCTTGACGCCGTAGTCGGCGAGCGGGGAGTCGGCCGCCGCGTGCTCCTCGGCCTTCTCGTCGATGCCGTTGTCGCCGGCGACCTTCTCCAGGCCGTCGGGGTTCGCGGAGGCGTAGAAGCTGACGAACCCGGCGAGGACCAGCGAGGTGACCAGGCCGGTGGCCCACACCCCGCGGTGCGAGGACCGGGCGGCGACCGGCTCCGGCTGGGCCTGCGGCGCGTCGACCAGCTCGCCGTTCACCCGCAGCTTCAGCCTCTGTGTCAGGCCCCGCGCCCCGTACACCAGGTCCGGGCGTACGGCGATGACCGCGCCGACGGTCAGCGCGGTGATGACGGCCTCGCCGATGCCGATGAGCAGGTGCACGCCGACCATGGCGGTGGCGACCTTGCCGATCGAGACGTCGGTGGTGCCGCCGACGGCGTACATCAGCGTGAAGACCAGCGCGGCGGCCGGGACGGACAGCAGGGCGGCGACGAAGGACGCGGCGGTCACCGTCCGGCGCGTGCGGGGCAGCACCTTCACCAGGCCGCGGAAGACGGCGTAGGCCACGACCACCGTGACGATGCCCATGTTGGTGATGTTCACGCCCAGCGCGGTCAGCCCGCCGTCCGCGAACAGGATGCCCTGCATCAGCAGGACGACGGACACGCACAGGACCCCGGTGAAGGGGCCGACGAGTATCGCGGCGAGTGCCCCGCCGAGCAGGTGCCCGCTGGTGCCCGCCGCGACGGGGAAGTTGAGCATCTGCACGGCGAAGATGAACGCCGCGACCAGGCCGGCCAGCGGGGCCGTGCGCTCGTCGAGTTCGCGGCGCGCGCCGCGCAGGCTCACGGCGATGGCGCCCGCGGCGAGCACACCGGTGGCGGCGGAGGTGGGGGCGTCGATGAATCCGTCAGGTACGTGCACTGTTCGATGATGTGGCTTGATGCGAACGATGTGCAAGAGCGTGCCGCTCGTTTTATCTCATCCGTGATATGTACGCCCTCAAAGGGTGAAAACCGGAAAATATGGGACATTGGAGAGGTGGTGGCTGCACATCCTCCACGTCGGTGGCGCACGGTGAAAGGCCTGTCCGATGTCCGTAGTCGAGCAGTACGCGCGAGCCCACATCATCACGGAGACGGCGGTGCCCCTGATCGACGAACTCCAGGCGGTCCCGGTCACCCTGCGCTACGACCCCGGCGGCGACCCGGACTGCGTCGCCGTGCGGCTGCCCGGAGCCGGGGGACGCGAGTGGAGGTTCGACCGCCGGCTGCTGGAGGAGGGGCTGCGCAGCCCGGCGGGCAGCGGTGAGGTGCGCGTGTGGCCGTGCGGGCGGGTGCAGACCATCGTCGAGTTCCACTCCGCCCAGGGCGTGTCCGTGGTGCAGTTCGAGCGGCAGGCGCTGCTGCGGTTCCTGCGGCGGACCTACACGGCCGCCGCCGAACCCGTCACCCACTGATCCGGCAGCTTCAGCCGCCGGCCTTCAGCAGCGCCGCCACGATCGGGCCGGCCGTGGACCCGCCGTGCCCGCCCTGCTGGACCACACCCGCCGCGGCGAGGTCGCCCCGGTAGGCGGTGAACCAGCCGTTCGGCTTCTTCTGCCCGTCGACCTCGGCCGACCCGGTCTTGGCGCCCGTGTCGCCGCCGACCTCGGCCATCGCCTCCGCGGCCGTGCCGTACCGGGCCGTGTACGACATCAGCTCGCGCAGCTGGGACAGGGTGCCCGCCGACATCGTGCGGGACGCGGTGGCGAGCTCGCGCCCGTCGACGTCCGGGGAGACCAGGTACGGCTGGTGGAAGGTGCCGGACTTCACGGTCGCCGACACCGACGCCATGTTCAGCGGGTTCATCCGCACCCCGCCCTGGCCGATCAGCGACGCCCCCATCTGGGCGGCCGACTGCACCGGCACCGAGCCGTCGAAGGACGGCACCCCGATCGCCCAGTTGCCCAGCCCCAGACCGAACACCTGCTGGGCCTGCTTGGTGAGGTCGTCGTTCTTCAGCTTCGGCGCCTGGCTGATGAAGGCCGTGTTGCAGGAGCGGGCGAAGCTCGCCTTGAAGGTGCCGCCCTTGATCTCGAACTTGTCGTCGTTCTGGAACTTCCAGTGCCCGTACGTGAAGTACTTGGGGCACGGGTGCTTCTTGTCGGCCGACGCCAGACCCTTCTCGATCAGCAGCGAGGAGGTGACGACCTTCATCGTCGACCCGGGCGCCAGGGAGCCCTGCAGGGCGGTGTTGAACCCCCGGGAGGCGTTCGCGGCGGCCAGGATCTCGCCCGTCGACGCCCGCATCACGGCGACCGACGACCGGGCCTTGCGGGCGACCTGCCGCTCGGCCTCCGCCTGGAGTCCGGGGTCGAGGGTCGTCCTCAACGTGCCCGGCGTGCCCTCGCTCAGCTCCACCAGCGTCTTGTCGGACAGGTCCTTGCCGCGGGCGGCCTTCCCGCGCACGACGCGCAGCTCGATACCGGCCGTGCCGCCGGCCTTCTTGCCGTACTTCTCGCGCAGCCCGTCCAGCAGCGGGCCGATGGAGGCGTACTTCGCGGTGGTGAGTTCGCCGCCCTCGCGGTCCAGCGCCTTCACCGGCGGCGTACCCGCCTCGCCGGTGACCAGCCGGTCGCCGTCCTTCATGTCCGGGTGGACGACCGTCGCGTGCCAGTCGACCACGGGCTTGCCGTCACCGGCGCGGCGTACGACGGTCAGTGCGCTGTCGTACGCCAGCGGCTTGTCGGTGCCCTTGTAGGAGACGGTGCCCTTGACGGCGAACGGCACCTCGGTGCCGATGGGCCGGCCGGGGGTGAGGGTGACGTCCTTGATGTGGGCGTCCTTGGTGTAGCCGGTGAGCAGGGCCTTCGCCGCGGCGGTGTCGTCGGTGGCGGCCGCGGCCCGCGCGGTCTCGCCGGACTGCCAGGCGGTGAGGAAGGCGCGGGCGGCGGCGGTGACCTGGTCACGCGACAGCGGTCCCGTCTCGACCTCGGGCTTCTGGTCCGACACCGCGCGCGACCCGCTGTCGGCCGCGCTGCCGCCGCCGAACAGCGCGTAGGCGCCGAACCCGGCTCCGCCGACGACGACGGCGAGCACCGAGCCGATCACCGCGGGGTTCGTCTTCCGTCGCTCGGCGACGCGCCTTCTGTTGCCCACTGCTGTTCGTTCCTCCGCAAGTCCCCTGGGCCCCGCCGCCCTCGGCTGTCCCAACGACGGCCCCCACCCTAGAGTCCCGTCCGGCGGGGGTGAGATCAGCCACCTGTTCGTAGCACGGCTGCGACAATCGGCCCGGCCGCGTCACCGCCGTGGCCACCCTGCTCGGTCATGGCCGCGGCCGCGACGTCGCCCCGGAAACCGGTGAACCAGCTGTTGGACCGGGCGTTCCCCTCGACCTCGGCGGAGCCGGTCTTGGCGCCGATGTCGCCGCCGAGTCCGCTCATGGCCTCCCGGGCGGTGCCCTGCGTCGCGGTCAGCCGCATCATCTGCTTCAGCTGCGCGGCGGTGCTCGCCTTCAGGCCCTCCGCCCGGGCCAGCCGGCGGTCGTCCAGGCCGGGCGGGACGAGGTAGGGCTGGCGGAAGGCGCCGGTGATCGCGGTCGCCGTGACCGAGGCCATGTTCAACGGGCTCATCTGCACCTGGCCCTGGCCGATGGCCCCGGCGGCCCGGTCCGGGCCGCCGACCGGGGGGACCCTGCCGTCGAAGGAGGCGATACCGGTCTTCCAGTCGTCCCGGCCGAGCCCGAAGCGCCGCTCGGCCTCCTGGCTCAGCGAGGCGTCCGTCAGCGGCTTCTCGTCGATGAGCTTGACGAAGGCGGTGTTGCAGGAGCGCAGGAAGCTGTCGGCCAGCGTGGCGTTCTCGTTCGGCTTCATGCCCGTCAGGTTCTTGAACGTCTGGCTCTGCCACATCGCCGTGTCGGGGCAGGGCGCCGGGCCGTTCATGGAGGTCACACCGTTGTCGATGAGCATGGCGGCGGTGATGATCTTCATGGTGGAGCCGGGGGCGGCCTGGCCCTGGAAGGCCGCGTTGAAGCCGTCCGCGCGGTTGTTGGCGACGGCCAGGACCTCGCCGGTGCTGGGCTTGACGGCGACCACCGACGACTGGGGGAACCGCTTGACCGCCCTCTCGGCCGCGGCCTGCGCGGTGGGGCTGATCGTCGTGGTGAGCCTGCCCGGTCTGCCCTTGGCGAGGGTGAGCAGCGGGGTGTCGGGAGCGCTCCCGCCGGCGTGCCGGACGACCAGCTCGACGCCGGGGGAGCCGCCGGCCTTCTCGCCGTACTTCTCGCGCAGGGCGTCCAGCACCGGTCCGAGGGAGGGGTACCTCTCCTCGGTCAGCTTGGACCCGTCCCGTCCGAGGGCCTCGACGGGCGGGTCGGCCGACTGCCCGGTGACCAGGGTGTCGTCCTTCCTCAGGTCCGGGTGCACGACCGAGGGCTGCCAGTCGACCAGCGCCCGCCCGGTGGTCACGCCGCGTACGACCTTCAGCTCGCTGCGGTAGGCCAGCGGCTCGGACTTCCCGCCGTAGGACACCTTCGCCTTGACCGTGTACGGCACGGTGGTGCCCTTCGCCGGGCCGGGGGTGACGCGCACACCGGTGATGTGCGCGTCGTCGGCGAAGGTGCGCAGCACCCGGCCGGCGTCCGCGTCGTTGTTCGTGTACGACGCGGCCCGGGCGGTCTCGCCCTTCTCCCAGGCGGCGAAGAACTCGTCCGTGGTCTCCTCGACCTCGTCCTCGTCGGGCGGCCCCGACTTCTTCTCGGCGGCCACCCCGCCGATGCCGCCGTCGCCGTCCAGCGCCCCGAGGATGTTGTAGGCGCCGTAGCCGGCCCCGCCCACCATCACCGCGAACACCCCGCCGATGACGGCGGCCTTGACCCCCTTGCCCACTGGGCGCCCCTCCCCGTTGAGCCGCACGCGTCCGTTTGAACGCGTTCAGAAGCTCGATCGGGGGCACTCTATGCGCAAGCGGTTACTGGTGGTACCGGAGTTTCGATTTTTGACCGAACACCGTTCACACCCACGTATCCAGCCACATCCGCGACCGCCAGTCCCCGATCGGGACGGCCTGGCCGGTGTAGATGGGCCAGAAGTAGATGAAGTTCCAGGCGATCAGCAGGACCAGGACGCCCGCGGCCGTCGCGCCGGCGACGCGGCGGGTGTCGCCGGAACGGGGCGGGCCGACGATCGCTCCGAGCAGCATCGCCACCGCCAGGCACAGGAACGGCAGGAACACGACGGCGTAGAAGAAGAAGATCGTGCGCTCCTGGTACAGGAACCAGGGCAGGTACCCGGCCGCGATGCCGCAGGCGATGGCACCCGCGCGCCAGTCGCGGCGGAAGAACCAGCGCCACAGCACGTACAGCACCGCGAAGCAGGCCACCCACCACAGCAGCGGCGTGCCGAGGGCCAGCACCTCGCGGGCGCACTTCTCGCCGGCGTCGGCGGGGCAGCCGGCCTTGCCGGGCGACGGGGACTCGTAGAAGTACGACACCGGGCGGCCCAGGACCAGCCAGCTCCACGGGTTGGACTGGTACGTGTGCGGCGAGGACAGCCCGACGTGGAACTCGTACACCTGGTGCTCGTAGTGCCACAGGCTGCGCAGCCAGTCGGGCAGGAACGTCCAGCTGCCGCCCTTGCCGTCGGTCGCGGCCCAGTTGCGGAAGTAGCCGCCGGAACCGTCGGTGGCGGACAGGAACCAGCCGGTCCAGGAGGCCAGGTAGGTCAGCAGGGCGACCGGCACGGTGGCGACGAACGCCAGGCCCGTGTCGCGCCTCAGGGCCGCCGCGTACGGGTGCCGGGCACCGGCGACGCGGCGCGCGGCGACGTCCCACAGCACCGCCATCACGCAGAACGCCGCCAGGATGTACAGGCCGTTCCACTTGGTGCCGATGGCCAGACCCAGCATCAGGCCGGCCCCCCAGCGCCAGGGCCGCCACCCCAGGCGGGCCGTCTCGGCCGTGTGCCGGTCGGGCCGCACCCGGCCGTCGGCGTCCACGGGCAGCGCCGCGGCCAGCCGCGCGCGGGCCCGGTCCCGGTCGACCAGCAGGCAGCCGAACGCGGCCAGCACGAAGAACATCAGCACCCCGTCGAGCAGCGCCGTGCGGCTCATCACGAAGTGCAGCCCGTCCAGCGCCATCAGGCAGCCGGCCAGACAGCCCAGGAACGTGGAGCGGAACAGGCGCCGGCCGATCCGGCACAGCAGCAGCACCGACAGCGTGCCGAGCAGGGCCGTCATGAACCGCCAGCCGAACGGGTCGAAGCCGAACATCAGCTCGCCCAGCCCGATGGCGTACTTGCCGACCGGGGGGTGCACGACGTACGCCGCGTCGGTCGGGAGTTTCACGTTCCCGCCCGACGACAGCACCAGGTCGTTGGCGTTCTTCGCCCAGTTGACCTCGAAGCCCTTGTGGACGAGCGCCCAGGCGTCCTTGGCGTAGTACGTCTCGTCGAATATCACCGCCCGGGGGCTGCCCAGGTTCCAGAACCGCAGGACCCCCGCCAGCAGCGTCACCAGCAGCGGCCCGATCCAGCCCGACCAGCGCACCAGCCGTCCCGCGAGGGCGTGCGGCACCCCGAGCGCCCCCCACAGCCGCGGGGAGGGCTCGGTGTACGGCGGCACCAGCCGGTCCCGGACGTCACGGTCGTCGCTGCCGGGCTGCCCCTGGTAGCCGAAGCGGCGCAGCCGCTGCTGCCAGGGCGGCCGCTGCTCGAGCGGCGCCTGGCCCTGCCGGGTGTCCGTGGAGGACGCGGTACTGGTCACCGCGCCATCGTAGGGAACCGTGCTGTGTGAGTCCCGTCCATGGCCGGTATGCGTCCGCAACCTCCGCCCCTGGGAGGATGGGGGCGTGACCGGAACCCTCGTACTCGCAGGCACCCCCATCGGCGACATCGCGGACGCCCCGCCCCGGCTCGCCGAGGAACTCGCCGGGGCCGACGTCGTCGCCGCCGAGGACACGCGGCGGCTGCGCCGGCTGACCCAGGCGCTCGGCGTCACCCCCAGGGGGCGGGTGGTGTCCTACTTCGAGGGCAACGAGGCCGCGCGCACGCCCGAACTGGTCGAGGAACTGGTGGGCGGGGCGCGGGTGCTGCTCGTCACGGACGCCGGTATGCCGTCCGTGTCCGACCCGGGCTACCGGCTGGTCGCGGCCGCCGTCGAGCGGGACGTGCGGGTGACGGCCGTGCCCGGGCCGTCCGCCGTCCTCACGGCGCTGGCGCTGTCGGGGCTGCCCGTGGACCGGTTCTGCTTCGAGGGCTTCCTGCCCCGCAAGGCGGGGGAGCGGCTCGGGCGGCTGCGGGAGGTGGCGGACGAGCGGCGCACCCTCGTGTACTTCGAGGCCCCGCACCGCCTGGACGACACGCTGGCGGCGATGGCGGAGGTGTTCGGCGCCGGGCGCCGGGCCGCGGTGTGCCGGGAGCTGACCAAGACCTACGAGGAGATCCGGCGCGGCGGTCTGGGCGAACTCGCCGAGTGGGCCGCCGACGGGGTGCGCGGCGAGATCACCGTCGTGGTCGAGGGCGCGCCCGAGAAGGGGCCCGAGGACGTGGGGCCCGAGGAGTTCGTGCGCCGGGTGCGGACGCGCGAGGAGGCCGGGGAGCGCCGCAAGGAGGCGATCGCCGCCGTGGCCCAGGAGGCGGGGGTGCCCAAGAGGGTCGTCTTCGACGCCGTGGTCGCCGCGAAGAACGCCGGCTGACGTCCGCGCACGCCTCTGAGCAGGGCGCTTGTCGTTTGAGCGGGCGCCCCATGGGTGGGCAAAGGTGATCTGCCCCTGAGGCAAGGGCCGCCCAAATCGGGGCCAATTCGTCGACAGGTCTGCTGCCAACCGCCCGGCCGGGGAGTCCACTGGGGTGCGGGGACGCAACCGTTCCCACGCCACAGCGGAACAGGAGCCGGCATGAGTGAGATCGCAGGGCGGACCGGGCTTCGCGCCGGTGCGAGTGCCGTCGTCAACGAGTCCTACTCCTTCGCCTGCATGCGCTGCGGGCACGGCTGGGAGCAGTCGTACGAGATAGAGCACCACACGGACGCCACCGGGCACGAGTTCGTGCTCTACGTGGCCGACGGCCAGGTCGTGCCCTCCCCGCTGAGCAGGCCCGCCTGCCACAACTGCGACGGGCACGTCGTGCGGATCATGCGGCCCGGACGGGTCGCGTCGGCCCGGGACGCCGCGTACGGCTCCCGCCGGGTGCCGCCGCCCGCCGGACCCGTCGAAGCACCCGTCCCGGAGGCCGCGGCCGCCCGGACCCGGCGCGTGCAGCACCACTGGCACCTGTCCGACCTGCTGCACCCCTTCCAGCGCAAGGTGAGCTGACCCGTCCGGCTCACCTTGCCGCCGACGCCCTCCCCGCCTCCTCCCCCGCAGGGGAGGGCGTCGCCCTTCCGTAGGATCGGGGCATGCCTGCCAACGACCCCGACAAGCACACCGCGCCCCCGCTGCCGGACCCCCTGCGGGTACCGGTCGCCGACTCCCACACCCACCTGGACATGCAGTCCGGCACGGTCGAGGAGGCCCTGGCGAAGGCGGCGTCGGTCGGAGTGACGACGGTCGTGCAGGTCGGCTGCGACCTCCAGGGCTCGCGCTGGGCCGCCGAGACGGCCGCCGCGCACGACGCCGTCCACGCCACGGTCGCGCTGCACCCGAACGAGGCGCCCCGGATCGTCCACGGCGACCCCGACGGCTGGTCGCGGCAGGGCGCGCGCGAACCCGGCGGTCCGGCGGCCCTGGACGAGGCCCTCGCCGAGATCGACCGGCTGGCCGCGCTCCCGCAGGTCAAGGGCGTCGGCGAGACCGGACTGGACTACTTCCGCACCGGGCCCGAGGGCAAAGACGCGCAGGAGCGGTCCTTCCGCGCCCACATCGAGATCGCCAAGCGGCACGGCAAGGCCCTCGTCATCCACGACCGCGAGGCCCACGCCGACGTGCTGCGCGTCCTCAAGGAGGAGGGCGCCCCCGAGCGGACCGTCTTCCACTGCTACTCCGGCGACGCCGAGATGGCGCAGATCTGCGCGGCCGCGGGCTACTTCATGTCCTTCGCCGGCAACGTCACCTTCAAGAACGCCCGGAACCTGCGCGACGCGGTGGCGGTGGCCCCACCGGAGCTGCTGCTGGTGGAGACCGACGCGCCCTTCCTCACGCCGGTGCCCTACCGGGGCCGGCCCAACGCCCCCTACCTCGTGCCGATCACCGTGCGCGCCATGGCCGAGGTGCGCGGCACCGACGAGGACACGCTGGCCACCGCGCTCGGGGCGAACACCGCGCGCGCGTTCGGGTACTGACCCCTCGACCCCTCCCCGCACGACTGTGCGTAGTCGCGTCGCTTTGGAGAGTGACGAGTGCTCCGCTAGGTTCTGGGGGCCCGATCCGGACCCCTCTGGACTCCTCCCGGCCCCTGGAGCCTGTCGGCGTGAGCAGCCCGCAGTACGAGACGTACGAGACGTACGGCCCGGCCTACGCCGAGGCGGCGTACGGCGGCCTCGCCGTGCCGCCCGCCGATCTGCACAGCGCCGAGACCCTCGCGTACGGCACGCCCGGCGCCTACGCGGACACCTACCGGCCCGCCTACGAGGGGCCGACCCTGCCCGGCCTGCCCCGGCAGGGCACGCCGGGCGGTGACCCCTCGCCCGCGTACACGGGGCGTGACGAGCCGGACGGCGACGCCGGGGCGCGAGCCGGATCGCGAGCCGCCTCGCGCACCGGCTCGCACCGCAGGTCCCCGCGCCGGCGCCGCACCCGCTTCGTCGAACGCCCCGACAGCTCCGTGCTGCGCCTGCTCCCGCAGGCCCTGGTCGTGGCCTTCCTGGCGGGCGGCACCACGGCGTTCGTCGCCAAGGACAAGGCGATCGAGCTGAGCGTCGACGGCAAGGAACGCACGCTGCACACCTTCGCCGACGACGTCACCGAACTGCTCGCCGAGGAGGGCGTGGAACTCGGCGCCCACGACGTGGTGACCCCCGGGCGCGGCGCCGGCCTCGGCAACGGCGACGAGGTGTCCGTGCTCCACGCCCGCCCCGTGCGGCTCACCCTCGACGGCCACCGGCGCGAGGTGTGGACGACGGCCCGCACGGTCGCGGGGGTCCTGCGCCAGCTGGGTGTACGGCAGGAAGGCGCGTACGTGTCCACCTCGCGCTCCCGGCCCATCGGGCGCGCGGGACTCACCCTGGACGTCCGCACCGAGCGCACCGTGACGATCATGGCCGACGGCCGCGCCCGCACGGTCCGCACCAACGCGGCGACCGTCCGGGAGGCCGTCGAGCAGGCCGGGATCACCCTGCGCGGGCAGGACACCACCTCGGTCGCGCAGGCGAGCTTCCCGCGTGACGGGCAGACCGTGACCGTCCTGCGCATCACCGGGGGCCGGGAGATCCGCGAGGAGGCCATCCCCTTCGAGGTGCGGCGCACGGACGATCCGACCCTGTTCCGGGGCACCGAGGTGGTCGCGAGCGCCGGCGAGCCGGGCCTGCGCCGCATCACCTACGCCGTGCGCACGGTCAACGGCGTCCGGCAGACGCCGCGCCGGCTGACCTCCGAGGTGGTGCGCGCGCCGCGCCCGCGGGAGGTGAAGGTGGGCACCAAGCCCCGCCCGGAGTCCGTGCGGGGCGCCGACCATCTGAACTGGCAGGGCCTGGCCGCCTGCGAGTCCGGCGGCCGGCCGGACGCGGTCGACCCCTCGGGCACCTACGGCGGCCTCTACCAGTTCGACACCCACACCTGGCAGAAGCTCGGCGGCCGGGGCCGCCCCCAGGACGCCCCGGCGGCGGAACAGACCTACCGGGCGAAGAAGCTGTACGTGCGCCGGGGCGCGAGCCCCTGGCCGCACTGCGGCGAGCGGCTGCACGGATAGCGGGCGGGCGCTCGCGTGCACGGCCGGCAGTCGTCGGCCGCGTGCACGGCCGGAAGCGCGCGGCCGGGTGCGCGACCCCCCGCACCCGCCCCCGTACCCTTGTCCCCGTGACCAGCCCCGCCCCCGACGCCCTGCTCGGCCCCGCCGACGTCCGAGAACTCGCGGCAGCCCTCGGCGTACGCCCCACCAAACAGCGCGGACAGAACTTCGTGATCGACGCGAACACCGTCCGCCGCATCGTCCGCACCGCACAGGTCCGCCCCGACGACGTGGTCGTCGAGGTCGGCCCGGGGCTCGGGTCGCTCACCCTCGCACTGCTGGAGGCCGCCGACCGGGTCACCGCCGTCGAGATCGACGACGTGCTCGCCGCCGCGCTGCCCGCCACCGTCACGGCCCGCATGCCCGAGCGCGCCGACCGGTTCGCCCTCGTGCACCGCGACGCCATGCACGTCACCGAGCTGCCGGGGCCCGCCCCGACCGCGCTGGTCGCCAACCTGCCCTACAACGTGGCCGTCCCGGTGCTGCTGCACATGCTGGCCACCTTCCCGACCATCGAGCGCACCCTCGTCATGGTCCAGGCGGAGGTGGCCGACCGGCTCGCCGCCGCCCCCGGCTCGAAGGTGTACGGCGTCCCCTCGGTCAAGGCCAACTGGTACGCGGAGGTCAAGCGCGCCGGTGCCATCGGCCGGAACGTCTTCTGGCCCGCGCCGAACGTGGACAGCGGCCTGGTCTCCCTGGTCCGCCGGACCGAGCCCCTGAGGACCACGGCCTCCAAGGCGGAGGTCTTCGCCGTGGTGGACGCGGCCTTCGCCCAGCGCCGCAAGACGTTGCGGGCCGCGTTGGCCGGCTGGGCCGGCTCCGCGGCCGCCGCCGAGGAGGCCCTCGTCGCCGCCGGCGTCTCGCCGCAGGCCCGGGGCGAGTCCCTGACGGTGGAGGAGTTCGCGCGGATCGCCGAGCACAAGGCGGCCCCCGGCCGGCCGGAGGAGTCCGCGTGAGCGTCACGGTCCGCGTCCCCGCCAAGGTCAACGTCCAGCTGGCGGTCGGCGCCGCCCGCCCCGACGGCTTCCACGACCTGGCCAACGTCTTCCTCGCCGTCGGCCTCCACGACGAGATCACCGTCACCCCGGCCGAGGAACTCCGCGTCACCTGCGAGGGCC
This sequence comes from Streptomyces sp. NPDC026246, assembly GCF_055567995.1. Lineage (NCBI taxonomy): Bacteria > Bacillati > Actinomycetota > Actinomycetes > Kitasatosporales > Streptomycetaceae > Streptomyces > Streptomyces sp. NPDC026246. The sequence continues at coordinate 183,853 of NZ_JBVHPJ010000009.1, forward strand.
CCGACGCCGGCCAGGTGCCCCTGGACCGGACGAACCTGGCGGCGCGGGCGGCGATCGCGCTGGCCGAGCGGTCCGGCCGCAGCCCCGACGTCCACATCCACATCGCCAAGGACATCCCCGTCGCCGGCGGCATGGCGGGCGGCAGCGCGGACGGCGCCGGCGCGCTGGTCGCCTGCGACGCCCTCTGGGGCACGGGTGCCTCCCGCGAGGAACTCCTCGACATCTGCGCCGAGCTGGGCAGCGACGTGCCGTTCAGCCTGGTCGGCGGGGCCGCCCTCGGCGTCGGACGGGGCGAGCGGCTGACGCCCCTGGAGGTCGGCGGCACCTTCCACTGGGTGTTCGCCATGGCGGAGCGCGGCCTGTCGACCCCGGCCGTCTTCCGGGAGTTCGACCGGCTGGGCGAGGGCACGGACATCCCCGAGCCCGTCGCCGCACCGGAACTCCTCGCCGCCCTGGCCAAGGGCGACCCGGACGCGCTCGCCGCGGCCGTCTCCAACGACCTGCAGCCCGCGGCCCTCTCCCTCTTCCCGGAACTCGCCGGCACCCTGGCCACGGGTCGCGCCGCGGGCGCCCTGGCCTCCCTGGTCTCGGGCTCCGGCCCCACCACGGCCTTCCTGGTCCGCGACCCGGAGTCGGCGGCGGCGGTGGCGCAGGCCCTGATCTCCTCCGGCACCTGCCGCACGGCCCGGACGGCAGCCGGCCCGGCTCCGGGGGCGACGCTCACGGGCCGTTGAGCGCGGGGGGCGACCGGACCCGGCCAGGCGCGAGGACGCCGTCCGTCCCGCCCCCCCCGCCGGAGCACCCCCGCCGGCGCACCCCCGTGCCGGACTACCCTTGAGGGTCGATCCATCCCCCTTGGCAGGAGAGTAATGGCCGTCAACCTGGTCAATGTCGAGAACGTCAGCAAGGTGTACGGCACCCGTGCCCTGCTCGACGGCGTCTCCCTCGGCGTCTCCGAAGGGGAGCGCATCGGTGTCGTCGGGCGCAACGGCGACGGCAAGACCACCCTCATCCGCATGCTCGCCAAGCAGGAGGACGCCGACACCGGGCGCGTCACCCACTCGGGCGGGCTGCGTCTGGGCGTGCTGACCCAGCACGACTCCCTCGACCCCGAGGCCACCGTCCGCCACGAGGTCATCGGCGACATGGCCGACCACGAGTGGGCCGGCGACGCCAAGGTCAGGGACGTGCTGACCGGCCTGTTCGGCGGGCTGGACCTGCCCGGCTTCCCCAAGGGCCTGGACACCGTCATCGGCCCGCTCTCCGGCGGTGAGCGCCGCCGCATCGCCCTCGCCAAGCTGCTCATCGAGGAGCAGGACCTGCTCGTCCTGGACGAGCCCACCAACCACCTGGACGTCGAGGGCATCGCCTGGCTCGCCCGGCACCTGCAGACCCGGCGTTCCGCCCTCGTCTGCGTCACCCACGACCGCTGGTTCCTCGACCAGGTCTGCACCCGCATGTGGGACGTCCAGCGCGGCGCGGTCTACGAGTACGAGGGCGGCTACTCCGACTACGTCTTCGCCCGGGCCGAGCGCGAGCGCATCGCCGCCACCGAGGAGGTCAAGCGCCAGAACCTGGTCCGCAAGGAGCTGGCCTGGCTGCGCCGCGGCGCGCCCGCCCGCACGTCCAAGCCCCGCTTCCGCGTCGAGGCCGCCAACGAGCTCATCAGGGACGTCCCGCCGCCCCGCGACAGCAGCGAGCTGATGAAGTTCGCCTCCACCCGGCTCGGCAAGACCGTGTTCGACCTGGAGGACATCACCGTCCAGGCCGGCCCCAAGGTCCTGCTCAAGCACGTCACCTGGCAGCTCGGCCCCGGCGACCGGATCGGCCTCGTCGGGGTCAACGGCGCCGGCAAGACGTCCCTGCTGCGGGCCATGGCCCAGGCGGCCCGGACGGAGGGGGAGGCCCAGCCCGCGGGCGGCCACATCCGGGTCGGCAAGACCGTCAAGCTCGCCTACCTCTCCCAGGAGGTCGCCGAACTCGACCCGGCCACGCGCGTGCTGGAGGCCGTGCAGCAGGTGCGCGAGCGCGTCGACCTCGGCAAGGGCCGGGAGATGACCGCCGGGCAGCTGTGCGAGACGTTCGGCTTCTCCAAGGAGAAGCAGTGGACGCCGGTCGGCGACCTGTCCGGCGGTGAGCGCCGCAGGCTCCAGCTGCTGCGCCTGCTCATGGACGAGCCCAACGTCCTCTTCCTCGACGAGCCCACCAACGACCTCGACATCGAGACGCTGAACCAGCTGGAGGACGTCCTCGACGGCTGGCCCGGCTCGATGATCGTCATCTCCCACGACCGGTTCTTCATCGAGCGCACGACCGACCGGGTCTTCGCGCTGCTCGGGGACGGCGCCCTGCGGATGCTGCCCCGCGGCATCGACGAGTACCTGGAGCGGCGCCGGCGCATGGAGGAGGCCGCGGCCGCCACCCCCGCGCCCGCCGCCGCGCAGCAGTCCGCCGCCCCCGAGAGGAGCGCCGCCGACCAGCGCGCGGCCAAGAAGGAACTGCAGAAGATCGAGCGGCAGCTCGACAAGGTCTCCGAGAAGGAGACCAAGCTCCACGCTCAAATCGCCGATAACGCCACGGACTTCGCGAAGGTCGCCGAACTGGACGCGGAGCTGCGCGAGTTGGCCGGTCAGCGCGAGGAGCTGGAGATGCGCTGGCTGGAACTCGCCGAAGACGCGTGAAGGGCGCGTGAAGGCGCGTAACGAGGGCATCACGGGCCGGTCCTCCCTTGGGAACAGGGGATGGGACGGCCCGTTCGCTTGTCGGAACGGGGTGATAGAAAGAGCCGTCTTAGAACTTTATGGAACGACTCTGAGCGCTCCGGGTGCCTCAGGGCGTGGCGAAAAATCAGTGAAACGGGGGGAGCGACTGATGTCTCAGCCGCCCAGCCAGCCGCCGCAGGGTGGCTTCGGAGCACCGCAGGACCCGCCGCCGCAGGGCGGTGGCTTCGGGGCACCGACCCCGCCGCCACCCCAGGGCCCGCCCCAGACGCCACCGCCCCCGCAGGGCCCGCCGCAGCCCGGCTACGGCTACCCCCAGCAGCCCCCGCAGCAGCCCGGACCCTTCGGCCGGCCGGGCCCCTACGCCCCCGGGCCCTACGGCCAGCCGCAGCAGCCGGGGCCCTACGGCCAGCCGCAGCAGCCGGGGCCCTACGGCCAGCCGCAGCAGCCGGGACCGTACGGCCAGCCCGGTTACGGCTACCCGCAGCAGCCCGGCTACCCCGGCGGGCCCGGCACCCCGCCCCCCGGCGGCTCGCGCGGCCCCTTCAAGGGCAAGCCCGCCGCCATCATCGGCGCGGCCGTCGCCGCGCTGCTCGTCGTCGGCGGCACCGTGTGGGCCGTCACCGCGACGGGCGACGACAAGGGCGACAAGAAGCCGGTCGCCCAGGGCAGCGACGACCCCAAGGGCGGCTCCTCCGCACCGGTCAACCCCGGTGACGGCGACGGCGACGGCGGCGAGGACCCCGACAACCTCAACGAGGGCCGCAAGGATGGCGAGGCCAGGGTCCTCTGGTACAAGGAGGCGCCCGACGCCCCCGGTTCCGGCGCCGAGGCCCCCGGTATGTGGATCACGGACAAGACCGCCGTGAAGGCCGCCTACAAGCAGCTCCTCGCGTTCGACGTGGCCGACGGCAAGCCCGCCTGGGACACCGTCACCTTCCCGCAGAAGATCTGCGCGACGACCCCGCAGAAGACGGCCGACGACAAGATCGTCGTGGCGTACATGAGCGGCAGCAGCGACCGCGCCAAGTGCAACCAGCTCCAGGAGATCGACCTGGACACGGGCAAGAAGGGCTGGACGCAGGAGGTCGCCGACGGCGCCCTGTTCGACTCCACCCTCTCCGTGGAGCTGACGGTCACCGGCAGGACGCTGATGGTGGGCCGCTCCCAGTCGGGCACGGCGTACGACGTCACCAGCGGCAAGAAGCTCTTCGACAAGAAGCGCTACGGCGACTCCTGCTTCCCGGCCGCGTTCGCCGGCGGCGAGAAGCTCATCGCCGTCTCCTCGTGCGGTGCGGGCGGTGACAACCAGCACGACGAGGTGCAGGAGCTCGACCCGAGGACCGGCAAGGCCCGCTGGACGCAGAAGTTCGACAAGGGCTGGCGGGTCGCGCGCGCCTACTCGGTGAACCCGCTGGTGATCTACAGCACCAATGAGGACAAGAAGGCCTGGAACATCTCCACCTTCACCTCCGGCGGCAAGTTCCGCTCGCAGGTCGGCTTCGACGAGGACTTCGCCCCCGAGTGCGGCTGGGCCATCCTCGCGCGGGACCTCCAGGGCTGCGAGGGCGTCGCCGCCGACGACGACACGCTCTACCTGCCGACCAAGGCGACCACCGGCGCCAACGAGATCGTCGCGATCAACCTGGCGAGCGGCAAGGAGAAGTGGCGGGTGAAGTCCCCGGCCGAGGAGTCGATGGTCCCGATGAAGGTCGAGGACGGCAAGCTCATCGCCTACGTGGAGCCCTCCTACGACGGGGGCGGCCGGGTCGTCTCCATCGCGACCGGCGGCACCGGCCACAAGCCGGTCGAGCTGCTGCGGAACCCGCAGGGCGCCGCGGACATCGAAAAGGGCTTCTTCTCCAAGGACATGGACTGGGCCGACGGGCGCTTCTACCTCTCCACCACCCGGCTGAGCGGGAACGACGACTCCAAGGAGAAGTTGATGCTCGCCTACGGCAAGTGACTCTTCCCCTTCCCGGACCGCTTGTCCCCCCGTCGCCGTCCGTCCCCTTCCCCGAGGTACTCACGTCATGACCCAGCCGCCCCCTCCGCCGCCCCAGCAGCCCCCGCAGGGAGGCGGGTTCGGCCCGCCCCAGGACCAGCCGCCCCAGGACCAGCCCCCGCAGACCCCGCCGCCTCCCGGCGGTCCGAACCTGAACAAGGCCCCGGAACCGGGCTACGGCTACCCGCAGACGCCTCCCGCGGCTCCGCAGACGCCCCCCGCGGCCCCGCCGCAGCCGGCGCCCGGCTACGGCTACCCGCAGGGTGCGCCCCAGCCGCCGCAGCCGGCGCCGGGCTACGGCTACCCGGGCCAGCAGCCGGGACCGTACGGGCAGCCCGGCTACGGGCAGCCGCCGACGGTGCCGTACGGGCAGCCGGGCCACGGGCAGCAGCCCGGGTACGGGCAGCCCGGCTACGGCTACCCGCAGGGGGCCATGCCGCAGCAGCCGCAGGCCGGACAGCCGGGCGGCGGCACGTTCAACGCGCAGGTGGCCATCATCGTGGCCGCGGTCGTCGCGATCGCACTGATCATCGGCGGCGGCGTCTGGTACGCCAAGTCCGGTGACGGCGATGGCAAGAAGGACGACACCGCCAGTTCCAGCGGCGGCACCGGCGGCTCCGACGACGGCAAGGGCGGCGCCTCCGGCGGCGAGGAGAAGGCCCCGGCCGACCCCGGCGCCAAGGTCCTCTTCCAGGTCCCGGCGCCCGAGGTGAAGAACGACAGCACCGTCGTCGTCTCCGGCTCGTGGCTCACCGACAAGGCGTACGTCAAGAGCGGCATCGCCAAGATCGTCGGCTACGACCGCGACAAGGGCACCGAGCTGTGGACCGTTCCGCTGCCCGGCCCGGTCTGCCAGGCCAGCCGCCACGTCACCGACGACAACAAGACGGCGATCCTCTACCAGCCCGCCATGCCCACCAAGGCCAAGCCCTCGCACGGGTGCAGCCAGATCGCCCTCATCGATCTCGACGGGGGCAAGAAGCTGTGGACCAAGACGGTCGACACCGGCGGTGACCCGATCAGCTTCAACAACGTCACGCTCAGCGGGCAGACCGTGGCCGTCGGCAGCACCAGCGGCGGCGCCGCGTTCGACACCTCCGGCAAGCTCCTGTGGAGCCCCAAGACGAGCGACTCCTGCTACGACGCCGGGTACGGCGGCGGCGAGAGGCTCGTCGCGGTGCGCAAGTGCGGGTCGTACGGGGCACGGCAGTTGCACATCCAGACCATCGACCCGAAGTCCGGGAAGGTGGTCTCCGAGTACAAGATGGCCGAGGACATCGAGTACGCGAGCGTCGTGTCGACCGACCCGCTCGTCGTGGCCGCCGACGTCGGCGACTCCGCGGGCGACGGCAGCGGCATCTCCGACTTCTTCTCCATCGACAACAGGACCGGCAAGCTGCGCACGCGCATCGCCGCGCCGGGCGAGCAGTTCGCGGCCCGCTGCGAGGGCATCACGCGCATCGAGTACTGCACCGGCATCGCCGTCGGCCCCGACCGGCTGTACCTGCCGACCGAGGAGCACGACGGCACCGGCAAGTACAGCCAGACCAACGAGATCGTCGCCTTCGACCTCACCACCGGCAAGCAGACCGGCCAGCGGGCCGACGCCGGCGAGGGTTACACGATCTCGCCGCTGCGCATGGACGGCGGCAACGTGATCGCCTACAAGCGCCCGCCGTACGACAAGGGCGGGCAGGTCGTCAGCATCGACGGCCGCAGCTTCAAGCAGACCAAGCTGCTGGAGAACCCGGCGACCGAGCAGGTGCGGGACGTGGAGAGCCGGATGTCCCCGGACTACTCCGAGTACCTCTACGCCGACGGGCACCTGTTCATGTCCCGGGTGTACGCGAGCAAGCGGTCCACATCGGGCGACGAGGAGTACCTCGCGGTCGGCTTCGGTACGAGCTGATCGGCTTCCGGTCGGTTTCCGACCGAGCGGTGGCCACGACGGTCCCGTCCCTGTTCAGGGGCGGGACCGTTCGCGTTTGGGGCGGTCAACCTCGTATACGAGGAATTCCCGCGATCCGGGGCGATTCTCACCGGTAGGGGGAGCGCGACGTCGAACAAGCGTGTAGCTTCCGGGGGCATGAAACGGGGGAGCCGGGGGGCTTCCATCAGGGGGCCGGGGTGACTGGGGGGTTGCTCGATGGGAGTGCGGCTCATGGTGGTCGACGACCACCGTCTGCTGGCCGAGGCGCTGGCCTCGGCGCTGAAGCTGCGGGGGCACCGGGTGCTGGCCGCGGCCGCGCCGGCCGCGGGGGCGGCGGAGCTGGTGATCACACGGGCGCCGGAGGTGTGCCTGCTGGGCACGGCCGCGCCGGCGGAGCCGGGCGCCTTCGACCCGGTGGTGCGGATCAAGCAGGAGCGGCCGCAGGTCGCGGTCCTGGTGCTGGGACCCGTCCCGAACCCGCGCGGCATCGCGGCGGCCTTCGCGGCGGGGGCGTCGGGCTACGTCCGGCACGACGAGCGCATCGAGGGCGTCGAGCGGGCGATCATGAAGGCCCGGGCGGGGGAGGCGGCCGTGGCGCCGCAGCTGCTCCAGGGGGCGTTCGCCGAGCTGCTGAACCCCGCCGCCCAGCCGGACGACGAGGGGCAGCGGCTGCTGTCGATGCTCACGCCCCGGGAGGTCGAGGTCCTGGTCCGCGTCGCGGACGGCGAGGACACGCGCCTGATCGCGGCGGGCATGGGCATCGCCCCCTCCACGGCCCGCACGCACGTCCAGCGGGTCCTGATGAAACTCGGCGTCGGCTCCCGCCTGGAGGCAGCGGCCCTGGCAGCCAGAACGGGCCTCCTGGACCGGGCAGGCCCCCCGCGGGGCCCGGCGGGGCAGGAGCCCTGACGTGCCCCGGGGGAGCCGCGTGCTGCCTGCGGCTCCCCCGGTTGCGGCTGCTCGGCGGATTCGCCGCCATCGGCGCGTCGGTACGACGGACGGCCGCTCAGTCCCGCGGCTCCTGGTCCGGCGTGGCGTCCGGCGTGGCGTCCGGCGTGGCGTCCGGCGTGGTGTCCGGCGGTGGCGGGGCCACCGGCCTCAGCTTCAGCCAGGCCAGGAAGAACAGCCCCAGCAGGAGCATGCCCAGGCCCGTCCAGAGGTTGATGTTGACGCCCTCGGCCTTGTCGATGTCGGCGTCGGACGCCGTGAAGCCGGCGATCGTGACGATGACGCCGTACAGCACGAACAGCCCGCCGATGATGCGGCGGATGTCGAACAGCCGGGCGGCCGTCGCCGATTTCCCCTGCAGCTCGCTGACTTCCCGCTGCACGTCCTTCTCGGAGTAGAACTCGGACATCTGTCAATCCTCCCTCGAAAAAGCGGGAACGGTCAGAACGAGAACGGGATGTAGCACGCCGCGGCCAGGATCACCGCGCCCCAGCCCAGCAGCGCCGGCCTGCGGTACCACGCCTCGTCCCCGGGTGCCGGCGGCTCCGACATGCCGGGCGAGGTCGTGCCGTAGACCAGGCCCTGGAGCTCCGCGGCCGGCTTGGGCGCGGTGAACAGCGACACCGCCACCATCACGACCGCGCCCGCGACGAACCCCGCGATCGCGGAGACGAAGTTGGCCCCCTGGTCGGAGGGGATGTCGATGATGTCCTGCTTGTAGAGGACGAAGTAGTTGACCATCGCCGCCGTCGTACCCGCCAGCAGCCCCCAGAAGCCGGACTTGACCGACGCCCGCTTCCAGAACATGCCGATGATGAACACCACGAACATCGGCACGTTGAAGAAGGAGAACAGCGTCTGGAGGTAGGCCATGATGTTCGAGAAGGACCGGGCCAGGAACGCCGTGCCGATGGACGCCAGGACGCCGACCGCGGTGATGAGCCGGCCGAAGCGCACGTAGTACTCGTCCTCGCGGCCCCGGACGATGTACTTGGCCCAGATGTCGGTGGTGAACACCGTGTTGAACGACGACACGTTGGCCGCCATGCCCGCCATGAACGCCGCGAGCAGACCCGTCACGGCGATGCCCAGCACACCGTTGGGCAGCAGCTGTTCCATCAGGTAGGGGATGGCGTCGTTGTACTGCAGGTCCGAGCCGGCCGTGCCGATCTTCGGGACCAGGGCCGCGGCCACCAGGCCGGGGATCATCACCAGGAACACGATGAAGATCTTGGGGAACGCGGCGATCAGCGGGGTGCGCTGGGCCGCGGAGAGGTTCTTCGCGGACAGGGCGCGCTGCACCTCGGCGAAGTTCGTCGTCCAGTAGCCGAACGACAGCACGAAGCCGAGCCCGAGGACGATGGTCAGCCAGTTGGCGCCCAGCGGGTTGTCGCTGCCGATGCCGGTGCCGCCCCACGAGGTCATGAAGTCACTGCCGTGCTGCGAGGTGAGCTTGTCGGACAGCCCGTCCCAGCCGCCGACGCTCTTCAGCCCGAGCACGGTGATCGGGATGAGCGCGGCCAGGATGACGAAGAACTGCAGGACCTCGTTGTAGATCGCCGAGGACAGACCGCCGAGCGTGATGTACGCCAGCACGAAGAACCCGGCGACCACGATCGCCACCCACTCCGGCCAGCCCAGCAGTGCCTCGACGACGATCGCCAGGGCGTACAGGTTGACGCCGGCGATGAGGATGGCCGCGAAGGCGAACAGGATCGAACTGAGCAGGTGCGCCGCCTTGTCGAAGCGCAGCAGCAGGAACTCGGGGACCGAGCGCACCTTGGAGCCGTAGTAGAAGGGCATCATCACCAGGCCCAGGAAGACCATGGCCGGGATGGCGCCGATCCAGTACCAGTGCGTGGTGTAGACGCCGTACTGGGCGCTGTTGGCGGCCATGCCGAGGATCTCGGTGGCGCCCAGGTTGGCGGCGATGAACGCCAGTCCGGTGACCCAGGCGGGCAGGGAACGGCCCGACAGGAAGAAGTCCAGGCTGGTCTTCACCGACCGGCGGGCGGCGAAGCCGATGCCGAGGACGACGACGAAGTAGATGCCGAGGATCGTGTAGTCGAGCCAGTTGGTGGGGAGCCGCAGCTCGGCCGACAGATACAGGGGGGGATGCATGAGCCCTCGCTTCGTAGCGCGAACCGATACCTGGCGGAATCCACTTCTCCGCGTTCCGTCATTGAACACGTCCGGTGGTGCACTTTGTTTGATTGTGATGTTGACCCGCTGTGGTGAGTTGTGTTTCAATATGTTGGGTTATGTTTGAAGGATGAGTGAGCAGGATGAGGGAGTCCGGCGTGAAGAAGACCTCGACCCGGCTGGCCGACGGCCGCGAGCTCCTCTACTACGACCTGCGTGACGACACCGTCCGGGACGCGGTCGACCGCCGCCCCCTGGACCGCACGGTCACCACGTCGGAGATCCGCCGCGATCCCCTGCTCGGCGACGCGGTCGCCGTCGCCTCGCACCGCCAGGGCCGCACCTACCACCCGCCGGCCGACGAGTGCCCCCTGTGCCCCTCCGAGGGCGACCGGCTCAGCGAGATCCCCGACTCCTCCTACGACGTCGTCGTGTTCGAGAACCGCTTCCCCTCCCTGGCCGGCGACTCGGGCCGCTGCGAGGTCGTCTGTTTCACCTCCGACCACGACGCCTCCTTCGCCGACCTCGGCGAAGAGCAGGTGCGCCTGGTGCTGGAGGCCTGGACCGACCGCACCTCGGAGCTGTCCCATCTGCCCGCCGTGGCACAGGTGTTCTGCTTCGAGAACCGGGGCGCCGAGATCGGCGTGACGCTCCAGCACCCGCACGGGCAGATCTACGCCTACCCCTTCACCACCCCGCGCACCGCCCTGATGCTCCGTTCGGCCGCGGCCCACAAGGAGGCGACGGGCGGGGAGAACCTCTTCGACGCCGTCCTGCGCAGCGAACTCGCCGGGGAGCGGGTCGTCCTGGAGGGCGAGCACTGGGTGGCCTTCGTGCCGTACGCGGCGCACTGGCCCTACGAGGTCCACCTGTACCCCAAGCGGCGGGTGCCCGACCTGCTCGCCCTGGATGAGGCCGCGCGCACAGAATTCCCCAAGGTCTACCTGGAACTGTTGAGGCGCTTCGACCGGATCTTCGGTGAGGGCGAGCCGCCGACGCCGTACATCGCGGCCTGGCACCAGGCACCGTTCGGCGCGCTGGAGGAGTTCGACGGGGTCGTGCGCGAGGACTTCGCACTGCACCTCGAGCTTTTCACCATCCGCCGCACTTCCGGCAAGCTGAAGTTTCTCGCGGGTTCCGAGTCCGGCATGAACGTGTTCATCAACGACGTGCCGCCGGAGCGCGCGGCCGAGCGACTGCGAGAGGTAGCGAGTTCATGAGCGGGAAGTACCTGGTGACGGGCGGGGCGGGATACGTCGGCAGCGTGGTCGCCCAGCACCTGCTGGAGGCCGGCCACGAGGTCGTCGTGCTCGACGACCTGTCCACGGGCTTCCGCGAAGGCGTCCCGGCCGGGGCCGCCTTCGTCGAGGGTGACATCCGCGACGCCGCCAAATGGCTGGACTCCTCCTTCGACGGCGTCCTGCACTTCGCCGCCTCCTCCCAGGTCGGCGAGTCGGTCGTGAGGCCGGAGAAGTACTGGGACAACAACGTCGGCGGCACCATGGCCCTGCTCGGCGCGATGCGCGAGGCGGGCGTGCGCACCCTGGTCTTCTCCTCCACGGCCGCCACCTACGGCGAACCGGAGCAGGTCCCGATCGTCGAGTCCGCCCCCACCCGGCCCACCAACCCCTACGGCGCCTCCAAGCTCGCGGTCGACCACATGATCACCGGTGAGGCGGCGGCGCACGGCCTGGGCGCGGTCTCCCTGCGCTACTTCAACGTGGCGGGCGCCTACGGGCAGTTCGGCGAGCGCCACGACCCCGAGTCCCACCTGATCCCGCTGGTCCTGCAGGTGGCGCAGGGCCGGCGCGAGGCGATCTCCGTCTTCGGCGAGGACTACCCGACGCCGGACGGCACCTGTGTGCGCGACTACATCCACGTCGCCGACCTCGCCGAGGCCCACCTGCTGGCGCTGAAGGCCGCCACCCCCGGCGAGCACCTGATCTGCAACCTGGGCAACGGCAGCGGCTTCTCCGTCCGCGAGGTCATCGACACCGTCCGCCGGGTCACCGGCCACCCGATCCCCGAGATCGTCGCCCCCCGCCGCGGCGGCGACCCGGCGATCCTGGTGGCGTCCGCCGCCACGGCCCGCGAGGAGCTGGGCTGGAATCCGTCCCGCGCGGATCTCGCGGGCATCGTCGCCGACGCGTGGGACTTCGCCCAGCGGCACGGCAAGCAGTAGCTACGAGAAGGTCAGGGGAGCAGGGCATGAGCGAGGCTGTAGCCGAGACGGTCGCCGAACGGTTCACCGAGCTGTACGGCACCGGGCCGCAGGGCGTCTGGGCGGCTCCGGGCCGCGTGAACCTCATCGGCGAGCACACCGACTACAACGACGGCTTCGTCATGCCGTTCGCCCTGCCGCACACGGCGGTCGCGGCCGTCTCGCGCCGCGACGACGGCGTGCTGCGCCTGCACTCCGCCGACGTGGAATCCGGCGTCGCCGAACTGCGCCTGGACGACCTGGCGCCCGAGTCCGACAAGGACTGGACGGCGTACCCGGCCGGCGTGGTCTGGGCCCTGCGGGAGGCCGGCCACGCGGTCACGGGCGCGGACGTCCACCTGGCCTCCACGGTCCCCTCGGGCGCCGGACTGTCCTCCTCGGCGGCCCTGGAGGTCGTGGTCGCGCTGGCCCTGAACGACCTGTTCGACCTGGGCCTGCGCGGCTGGCAGCTGGCCCGCCTGTGCCAGCGCGCGGAGAACGTGTACGTGGGCGCGCCCGTCGGCATCATGGACCAGACGGCGTCGGCCTGCTGCACGGAGGGCCACGCCCTGTTCCTCGACACCCGGGACCTCTCCCAGCAGCAGATCCCCTTCGACCTGGCGGCCGAGGGCATGCGCCTGCTGGTCGTCGACACGCAGGTCAAGCACTCCCACAGCGAGGGCGAGTACGGCAAGCGCCGCGCGGGCTGCGAGAAGGGGGCGGCCCTGCTGGGCGTCGACGCCCTGCGCGACATCGCCTACGACGACCTGGACGCGGCCCTGGACCGCCTCGGCGACGAGGAGGAGGTCCGCCGCCTGGTCCGGCACGTGGTCACCGAGGACCGGCGGGTGGAGCGCGTGGTCTCCCTGCTCGAAGCGGGCGAGACCCGCCGCATCGGCCCCGTCCTGGTCGAGGGCCACGCCTCCCTGCGTGACGACTTCCGCATCTCCTGCCCGGAGCTGGACCTGGTCGTCGAGGCGTCCCTGTCGGCCGGCGCGCTGGGCGCCCGCATGACCGGCGGCGGCTTCGGCGGCTCGGCGATCGTCCTGGCGGAGGAGGCGGACGTCGACGCGATCGGCAAGGCGGTGACGGACGCCTTCGCGGCGGCGGGCTTCACCGCGCCCCGGGTCTTCGAGGCGGTGCCGGCGGCCGGCGCCCGCCGGCTGGCCTGAGCCTCACCGAAGCGTTTTCGTCAGCAAGTACTCCGTGACGCCGGGCGGGTAGTCCGGCACGGTGCACGCCACGCGGTACCCCTGCTTCTCGTAGAAGCGGGGGGCCTGGAAGTCCCAGGTCTCCAGGCGGGAGGAGCGGCAGGAGCGCTGAGTACGCGCGATGTCCTCCGCCTGCGCGAGCAGACGGCTGCCCAGGCCCGCGCCGCGGTGGCGGTCGTCGACCCACAGGTGCGTCACGTGCAGCCAGGTCGCCCAGGTGTAGCCGACGAGCCCGCCGGCGAGATCGCCGTCCGCCTCGTTCACAGCCCACACATGCAAGGGGACGTCCCGCTCACCGGGCGTTCCGCGCAGCGAGCGCAGGATCGCCGAGGCGGTCGTGTTGGAGTCCCGCAACCGGGTACGGAGCAGATCACGTCGGTCCTTGTCGACTTCTGTCTCAAGACGGAACATGCGGCACACCATAAACGCGTCGGACAGTCAGTTCTGCAAATAACCTTCCGCTGCGGGCACCCGTCCGTACTCTGATGAACAGCACCGGTGGGGGCCGGTGCCGCTCAGGGGGCGAGACAGCCGGGTACGACGCCCGGGGTGGGGGCGGCGGGTCCTGCACGGCGGCGGCCGTGCGGCCGCGCCGCCCCGGTGCGGCTGCGGACAGGGACGTACGGACGCAGCCGGTCACCGCACTCCGGCGTCGTGCCCGCGCGGTGTCGACTTCCGACGATGGGGATCCCCTGCTCCTCGGGAGCATCGGGGAAGGGGGTTACGTGGTGCGCATCCGAGTCCTGGTCGTCGACGACCACCGCATCTTCGCCGAGTCGCTCGCCGCGGCCCTGGCCGCCGAGCCCGACGTCGAGGTGTCCGCGGCCGGCAGCGGCCCCGCCGCCCTGCGGAGCCTGGAGCGGGCGGTAGCCGAGGGACGCCGCTTCGACGTGGCGCTCGTCGACGCCGACCTGGGCGGCAAGGTCCCGGGCGCCCGCCCGGCCGTGCCCGTGCAGGAGGGCGACGAGGACGGGCTGGTCGACGGGATCTCCCTGGTCACCGGGGTGCGCAGCGCGCAGCCGAACGTACGGATCGTCGTGCTCGCCGAGAAGGACGACCCGCGGCGGGCCGCGCTCGCCCTGCAGGCCGGGGCGTGCGGCTGGGTCGCCAAGGACTGCTCGCTGTCCCGGCTGCTCACGGTCATCCGCGGGGTGCTGCGCGACGAGACGCATCTGCCGCCCGCCCTGCTGACCGGAGTGCTGCGCGAACTCACCGCCGCCCGCAAGCACCGCACCGAGAGCGAGCGGCTCGTGGAGTCGCTCACGCCGCGTGAGCGCGAGGTGCTGCGGTGCATGGTGGCGGGGCTGGGGCGCAAGGCCGTCGCCGAGCGCCTGTACCTGTCGCCGCACACCGTGCGGACCCACATGCAGAACGTGCTGGGCAAACTCGGCGTGCACTCCACGCTCGCCGCCGTGGCCCTCGCCCGGCGGGCCGGGGTGGGGCCGGCCGACCTAGCCGGGGATGTTGTCGAACGGGGCGGTCAGCTGGCGTAGCAGACCGGCCAGCTCACCGCGCTGGCCGCGGGAGAGCTCCGCGAGGATCGCCCGCTCCTGGTCCAGCAGCCCCGACAGGGCCTGGTCCGCGCGGTCCCGGCCCTCGTCCGTCAGCCGCACCAGCACACCCCGCCGGTCGCTGGGATCCGGGAGGCGTTCCACCAGGCCCTTCTTCGCCAGCCGGTCGATGCGGTTGGTCATCGTGCCCGAGGTGACCAGGGTCTGGGTGAGGAGCTGCCCCGGCGAGAGCTGGTACGGCGTGCCCGCCCGGCGCAGCGCCGTCAGCACGTCGAACTCCCACGGCTCCAGGTTGTGCTCCGAGAAGGCCAGGCGCCGGGCCCGGTCCAGGTGCCTGGCCAGCCTGCTGACGCGGCTGAGCACCTCGAGCGGTTCCACGTCGAGGTCCGGGCGCTCCCGGCGCCACGCTGCGACCAGCCGATCGACCTCGTCCTCCATGACGATCAGTGTAGTGGTTGTGTCGACGTAGAGTCTCTTGACGTCGATCTTCTTGACATCAAGAGACTTTCGGGATCACGCTGGGTGCACGCGCCGGCCGTCTCGCACCCGGACACCGACCGGGCATCGACCGGACACCAGGAAACCGGACACCAGGAGGACCCATGCCCGCCGACCCCCCCACCTGGGACCCCGCCCAGTACCTGCGCCACGCCGGGCACCGCGCCCGCCCCTTCGCCGACCTCCTGGCCCGCGTCCCCGACCTGCCCGCGCAGCCACCGGACCGTCCCCGCATCGCCGACCTCGGCTGCGGCCCGGGCAACGTCACCGCCCTGCTCGCCGGCCGCTGGCCCACCGCCCGGATCACCGGCTACGACAACTCCGCCGAGATGCTCGACCAGGCCCACGTGGACCACGAGGGGCCCACCGCGGGCGGCGGCCGGCTGGACTTCGCCCCCGCGGACGCCCGCACCTGGACACCCGGCGAGCCGCACGACCTGATCGTCAGCAACGCCACCCTGCAGTGGGTGCCCGGACACGCCGAACGTTTCGCGGACTGGACGGCCGCGCTGAAACCCGGCGGCACCCTCGCCTTCCAGGTGCCCGGAAACTTCGACGCCCCCAGCCATCGCCTCATGCGCGACCTCGCCGCCGCGCCCCGCTGGCGCGACCGGCTGGACGGCGTCCTGCGCCACGCCGACGCCGTCCTCACCCCGGCGGCCTACCACGAGCGGCTGACCTCGCTCGGCTGCGCGGCCGACGTGTGGGAGACGACGTACCTCCACCTGCTGCACGGGCCGGACCCGGTCCTCGACTGGGTCAAGGGAACCGGGCTGCGGCCCGTCCTCACCGCCCTCGGCGACGACCCCGCGGCGTGCGACGCGTTCGTCGCCGAGTACCGCACGGCCCTGCGCGAGGCCTACCCGCCCGGACCGCACGGCACCGTGTTCCCCTTCCGCCGCGTCTTCGCCGTGGCGCGCAGGGGGGACTGACGGCCGGGGTCGTCCCGGCCGACGCGGTCAGGCCTTGCGGCGGCCTATCAGGTGGGGCTTGGCCTCCAGGCCGTCCAGGCCGTGCCACGCCAGGTTCACCAGGTGCGCGGCCACCTCGGCCTTCTTCGGCTTGCGCACGTCCAGCCACCACTGGCCCGTCAGCGCGACCATCCCGACCAGGGCCTGGGCGTACAGCGGGGCCAGCTTCGGGTCGAAACCGCGGCTCTTGAACTCGCGGCCCAGGATGTCCTCGACCTGCGTGGCGATGTCCGAGATCAGTGACGCGAACGAACCCGTCGACTGGGGGATGGGCGAGTCACGGACCAGGATGCGGAAACCGTCCGTGTACTCCTCGATGTAGTCCAGCAGCGCGAACGCCGCCTGTTCGCACAGTTCCCGGGGGTGACCGGCGGTCAGCGAGCCGGTGACCATGTCCAGCAGGCACCGCATCTCACGGTCCACGACCACCGCGTACAGGCCCTCCTTGCCGCCGAAGTGCTCGTACACCACCGGTTTGGAGACCCCGGCCTTCGCCGCGATCTCCTCCACCGACGTGCCCTCGAACCCCTTCGCGGCGAAGAGCGTGCGACCGATCTCCAGCAGCTGCTGACGGCGCTCGGCACCGGTCATACGGGTGCGACGCACTCGCCGCGGCTTGTCATTGCTGGGATTGCTGCTCGAGTCGGTCGCCACAGCGACCATCATGCCGCCTCGGCGGGTTCCTTCCCGCGCCGGGAGCCGCCTTCCCCGCCGTCACGGCGCGAATCGATACGCGAGCGTGACGGCCACCGCACGTCGTACGCCCACCCCGCCAGCTCGAACCAGCGGATCAGCCGGGCGGAGGAATCCACCTGCCCGCGCATCACGCCGTGCCGCGCGGACGTGGGGTCGGCGTGGTGCAGGTTGTGCCAGGACTCGCCGCACGACAGGATCGCCAGCCACCACACGTTCCCCGACCGGTCACGCGACTTGAACGGCCGCTTGCCCACCGCGTGGCAGATCGAGTTGATCGACCAGGTCACGTGGTGCAGCAGCGCCACCCGCACGAGCGATCCCCAGAAGAACGCCGTGAACGCGCCCCACCAGGACATCGTCACCAGACCGCCGATCAGCGCCGGCAGACCCAGCGACACCACCGTCCACAGCACGAACTGGCGCGAGATGGTGCGGAGCGTCCTGTCCTTGATCAGGTCCGGGGCGTACTTCTCCTGCGGCGTCTGCTCCTCGTCGAACATCCAGCCGATGTGCGCCCACCACAGGCCCTTCATCAGGGCCGGCAGCGTCTCGCCGAACCGCCACGGCGAATGCGGGTCGCCCTCGGCGTCGGAGAACTTGTGGTGCTTGCGGTGGTCGGCCACCCAGCGCACCAGGGGCCCCTCGACCGCCATCGACCCGGCGATCGCCAGGGCGATCTTCAACGGGCGCTTGGCCTTGAAGGAGCCGTGCGTGAAGTGGCGGTGGAACCCGATCGTGATGCCGTGGCACCCCAGGAAGTAGAAGAAGACCAGCAGACCGAGGTCCAGCCAGCTCACTCCCCAGCCCCACGCCAGCGGCACGGCGGCCAGCAGCGCGACGAACGGGACGATGATGAAGACGAGCAGGGCGAGCTGCTCGATGGACCGCTTCTTCTCGCCACCCAGCGTGGCGGAGGCTGCTGCGGCGTCGCCGGACCGACCGGGCGCCTGCGCGGCGTCCTCGATCACATCGGAACTACTGGTCATACGCGTCCCCTGGGGGGTATGTGGACTGGGATGGTGTGGCCGGGCCACGGGAATCCGTGCCGTGCTCCCTACGGTTCCGTAACCTACGGCATCGTAAGTATGGCAGTGCGGCGTTCCGCGGCAAGAGCCCGACGGCCTGCGCGTCCCGGTCGACACCTATCCTTGAGTCGGTCGGACAGCGCGGTCCGCTCTGATTTCTTCCCGGACGTCCCGCCCCGTAAGCGGCGCCCGCCGCGCGAGACGCCGTCCGGGTTCCCCTCCCAGACGAGCTTCAACACTGCAAGGAGCCGCACCTGTGAGCAGTGCCGACGACCAGACCACGACGAGCAGTGAGCTGCGTGCCGACATCCGCCGCCTGGGCGACCTCCTCGGGGAGACCCTCGTCCGGCAGGAGGGCCCCGAGCTGCTGGACCTCGTCGAGAAGGTCCGCCGACTGACCCGCGAGGACGGTGAGGCCGCCGCCGAGCTGCTGCGCGGCACCGAACTCGACACCGCGGCCAAGCTGGTCCGCGCCTTCTCCACCTACTTCCACCTGGCCAACGTCACCGAGCAGGTCCACCGCGGCCGTGAACTGCGCGCCCGCCGCGCCGCCGAGGGCGGACTCCTCGCCCGCACCGCCGACCGCCTCAAGGACGCCGATCCCGAACACCTGCGCGAGACGGTCCGCAACCTCAACGTCCGCCCCGTGTTCACCGCACACCCCACCGAGGCCGCCCGCCGGTCGGTCCTCAACAAGCTCCGGCGCATCGCCGCGCTCCTGGAGACCCCGGTCATCGAGTCCGACCGCCGCCGCCTCGACACCCGGCTGGCCGAGAACATCGACCTCGTCTGGCAGACCGACGAACTGCGCGTCGTCCGCCCCGAGCCCGCCGACGAGGCCCGCAACGCCGTCTACTACCTCGACGAACTCCACGCCGGCGCCGTCGGCGACGTCCTGGAGGACCTCACCGCCGAGCTGGAGCGCGCCGGCGTCAAGCTCCCCGACGACACCCGCCCCCTCACCTTCGGCACCTGGATCGGCGGCGACCGCGACGGCAACCCCAACGTCACCCCCCAGGTGACCTGGGACGTCCTCATCCTCCAGCACGAGCACGGCATCAACGACGCCCTGGAGACCATCGACGAACTCCGCGGCTTCCTGTCCAACTCCATCCGCTACGCCGGCGCCACCGAGGACCTGCTCACCTCCCTCCACACCGACCTCGACAACCTCCCCGAGATCAGCCCCCGCTACAAGCGCCTCAACGCCGAGGAGCCCTACCGGCTCAAGGCCACCTGCATCCGGCAGAAGCTGGAGAACACCAAGAAGCGCCTCGCCGACGGCACCCCCCACGTCGACGGACGCGACTACCTCGGCACCGGCGAACTCCTCGCCGACCTGCGGATCATCCAGGAGTCCCTGCGCGCCCACCGCGGCGGCCTCTTCGCCGACGGCCGCCTCGCCCGCACCATCCGCACCCTCGCCGCTTTCGGCCTCCAGCTCGCCACCATGGACGTCCGCGAACACGCCGACGCCCACCACCACGCCCTCGGCCAGCTCTTCGACCGGCTCGGCGAGGAATCCTGGCGCTACGCCGACATGCCCCGCGACTACCGCGGCAAGCTCCTCGCCAAGGAACTGCGCTCCCGCAGGCCCCTCGCCCCCACCCCGGCACCCGTCGACGCCGCCGGCGAGAAGACGCTCGGCGTCTTCCGGACCGTGCGCAAGGCCCTGGAAATCTTCGGGCCCGAGGTCATCGAGTCCTACATCATCTCCATGTGCCAGGGCGCCGACGACGTCTTCGCCGCCGCCGTCCTCGCCCGCGAAGCCGGTCTCATCGACCTGCACGCCGGCTGGGCCAAGATCGGCATCGTGCCGCTGCTGGAGACCACCGACGAGCTCAAGGCCGCCGACACCATCCTCGAGGACATGCTCTCCGACCCGTCCTACCGGCGCCTCGTCGCGCTGCGGGGCGACGTCCAGGAGGTCATGCTCGGCTACTCCGACTCCTCCAAGTTCGGCGGCATCACCACCAGCCAGTGGGAGATCCACCGCGCCCAGCGCCGCCTGCGCGACGTGGCCCACCGCTACGGCGTCCGCCTGCGCCTCTTCCACGGCCGCGGCGGCACCGTCGGCCGCGGCGGCGGCCCCACCCACGACGCCATCCTGGCCCAGCCCTGGGGCACCCTCGAAGGCGAGATCAAGGTCACCGAGCAGGGCGAGGTCATCTCCGACAAGTACCTCATCCCGTCCCTGGCCCGCGAGAACCTCGAACTGACCGTCGCCGCCACCCTCCAGGCCTCCGCCCTGCACACCGCGCCCCGCCAGTCCGATGAGGCCCTCGCCCGCTGGGACGCCGCGATGGACGTCGTCTCCGACGCCGCCCACGCCGCCTACCGCAACCTCGTCGAGGACCCCGACCTGCCGACGTACTTCCTCGCGTCGACGCCCGTGGACCAGCTCGCCGACCTGCACCTCGGCTCCCGGCCCTCCCGCCGCCCGGGCTCCGGCGTCTCCCTCGACGGCCTGCGCGCCATCCCCTGGGTGTTCGGCTGGACGCAGTCCCGGCAGATCGTCCCCGGCTGGTTCGGCGTCGGCTCCGGCCTCAAGGCCCTGCGCGAGGCCGGCCTCGACACCGTCCTCGACGAGATGCACCAGCAGTGGCACTTCTTCCGCAACTTCATCTCCAACGTCGAGATGACCCTCGCCAAGACCGACCTGCGGATCGCCCAGCACTACGTCGACACCCTCGTCCCCGACGAACTCAAGCACGTCTTCGACACCATCAAGGCCGAACACGAACTGACCGTGCGTGAGGTGCTGCGCGTGACCGGCGAGAACGAACTCCTCGACGCCGCGCCCGTACTGAAGCAGACGTTCGCCATCCGCGACGCCTACCTCGACCCCATCTCCTACCTCCAGGTCGCCCTGCTCAAGCGGCAGCGCGAGGCGGCCGCCGCCGGCGAGGAGCCCGACCCGCTGCTCGCCCGCGCCCTGCTCCTCACCGTCAACGGCGTGGCGGCGGGCCTGCGCAACACCGGCTGACCCGCCCCCGCACACGAGGCGTGCCCCCGGACCCGCAAGGGCCCGGGGGCACGCCTCGTGTGCGCGACTCAGCCGCGCTGCGCGCTCCGGCGACGGAACGCCAGGAACCCACCCGCCGCCAGCAGCAGCGCCGCCACGCCCGACAGCAGGCCCACCGGCGCCCCGGTGCCCGTCTCCGCCAGGTCACCACCGCCGGGACCCTGCGGCGACGGCGCGCCCCCGCCGGCCGACACCGACGCGGACGGCTCGCCCGGCTCACCCGACGGCGCGCCGGACGTCCCCGGGGAGGGCGACGCGGACGCCGACCCGGAGGGCGACGCGGACGCCGACCCGGAGGGCGACCCGGACGGCGCTCCACCGCCGGGCTCCTCGTCGTCGCAGTCCGACCAGAACACCTTGTGCTTCGCCGCGCCCTTCTCGCCGTCGAAGTTCCAGAACAGCTTGTAGTGACCGTCGGGCAGCGACAGATCACCGGTCCGGCCATGGCCCTGGCCGTCCAGCGTCAGCTCGCCGGACTTCACCGTCTGCCCCTTGTTCTCGCTCGGGGGGATGGCGTCGATGTGCCAGTCCACCTGCTGACCGCCGTCGAAACCGAAGGCGTCCAGGTAGAAGGCGCACACATGCGGCTCGTTGCGGCGCAGCTCCTCACCGGTCGTGGCGTCATGGATCTTGACCGTGCCGTTGTCACCGGGCGGGGTGGCGTGCGCGGCCGGAGCGAGCAGGAGAGCCGCCGAAGCAGTGGCGCAGACAGCGCCGAGACGGGAGAGGGTGCGCATCGGGAAGTCCATCTTCGAGAAGTGACGGGAAGATGTGGAGGGGGCGGTTCAGCTTCCAGCCCGGCCCGACAGCACGTCAATCACGAACACACAACACTCGGGCCCCTCACAGACCAGGAGACCGCACCGACCCCTCAGACGGTCACGAAGGCCGCCGTCAGCAACGCCACCCCCGACAACCCCAACACCCACGCCGTCCGCGACCGCAGCAGACCCCCCGCCACCACCACCGACGCCAGCAACAGCGCACCACCCAGGGGGATCCACGCGTACAGCACCCCCGCCGGACCCGAACGCACCGCGGCCTCACCGCCCGGCTTCAGCACCACCATGTACGTCCGGCCCTGCTCCACCGCGACCGACTTCTCCAGCACCACCCGCGGCCGCGGCTGCGACCCCGCCGACACCGGCGTGTACCGGCCCGAGCACGAGTCCGGGCCGCACCGCGTCACCTCGACCGTGCCCCGCTCCCGGCCCTTCGTCAGCATCACGTGCTGCGCCGTCCCCCACGACGCCCACACCCCCGCCACCAGGATCAGCACCGCCAGCGCCCCCATCGCGGCGAACCGCCCCCACCGCAGCGCGACGGCCGACACCGGACGGGAGGGCGTGGCGTGGGCAGGCATGGCCGGGATCATTGGCCATGCCTGAACAACCCGTCAACCTCGCCGGGTGACAAGTCAGGAGTTGTACGTACTCTGCGCCCGCTCCAGACCGTCCAGCACCAGACACTCCACCGCGTCCGCCGCCCGGTCCACGAAGTAGTCCAGCTCCTTGCGCTCCGCGGACGAGAAGTCCTTCAGCACGAAGTCCGCCACCTGCATCCGCCCCGGCGGCCGCCCGATGCCGAACCGCACCCGGTGATAGTCCGCACCGAACGCCTTCGTCATCGACTTCAGCCCGTTGTGCCCGTTGTCCCCGCCCCCGAGCTTCAGCCGCAGCACCCCGTAGTCGATGTCCAACTCGTCATGGACCGCCACCACATGCGCCACCGGCACCTTGTAGAAGTCCCGCAGCGCGTTCACCGGCCCGCCCGACAGGTTCATGTACGACATCGGCTTCGCCAGCACCACCCGCCGGTTCGCCGGCCCCGGCGGACCGATCCGTCCCTCGACCACCTGCGCCTGCGCCTTCCCGGCCCGCTTGAACCTCCCCCCGATCCGCTCGGCCAGCAGATCGGCCACCATGAAGCCCACGTTGTGCCGGTTCCCCGCGTACTCCGGCCCCGGATTGCCCAACCCCACGATCAGCCACGGAGCGGCCGCATCGGTCGTCACGTCCCTGTCTCCTTCATACGCGTCGGCCGCTGCCCCGCACGGGAACAGCGGCCGACGAACGACGACGCAGAGGATCAGGCCTCGGCGGCCTCTTCCTCGGCGGCCTCCTCGCCCTCCGGGGCCTCCTCGGCCTGCGCGGCCAGGACCTGCAGGACGACGGCGTCCTCCTCGACGGCCAGCGTCGTGCCCTTCGGGAGCGTGATGTCCTTGGCCAGGATCGAGGCACCGGCCTCCAGACCCTCCACCGACACGGTCACCGACTCGGGGATGTGCGTGGCCTCGGCCTCGACCGGAAGCGCGTTCAGCACGTGCTCCAGCAGGTTGCCGCCCGGAGCCAGCTCACCCTCGGCCTGCACCGGGATCTCCACCGTGACCTTCTCGCCACGCTGGACCAGCTGCAGGTCCACGTGCTCCAGGAAGCCCTTCAGCGGGTCGCGCTGCACGGACTTCGGGATCGCCAGCTCGTTGGTCTTGCCGTCGATGTCCAGCGCGATCAGCACGTTCGGCGTACGCAGCGCCAGCAGCAGCGCGTGACCCGGCAGGGTCAGGTGGATCGGGTCCGAACCGTGCCCGTACAGCACGCCGGGAACCTTGTCCTCACGACGGATACGGCGCGCGGCACCCTTGCCGAACTCGGTGCGCGTCTCGGCGGCGATCTTCACCTCGGACATGATCACTCCTCATAGTCAGTTGACGAACGTGGTCACCCGGCCACGAACGGCCTGCTACGAAGAGCGCGTCGATAACGGACCGCCGCATCCCGCCAACAAACGGGAACGGCCTCCCTCGCCGAGCAACTGCAGCAGTCTACTCGGCCAGGAAGGCCACACCCAAAACGATCTCTACTGCTCGTCGAACAGGCTCGTCACCGAACCGTCCTCGAACACCTCACGCACCGCCCGGGCGATCGTCGGGGCGATCGACAGCACCGAGATCTTGTCCATGTCACTGCTCAGCTCACCCGGCGTCGGCAGCGTGTTCGTGAACACGAACTCGCTCACCCGCGAGTTCTTCAGCCGGTCCGCCGCCGGACCCGACAGCACACCGTGCGTCGCCGTCACGATCACGTCCTCCGCACCGTGCGCGAACAGCGCGTCCGCCGCGGCACAGATCGTCCCACCGGTGTCGATCATGTCGTCCACCAGGACGCACACGCGACCCTCCACCTCACCCACGACCTCGTGGACCGTGACCTGGTTCGCGACGTCCTTGTCCCGGCGCTTGTGCACGATCGCCAGCGGCGCGCCCAGCCGGTCGCACCAGCGGTCCGCCACCCGCACACGGCCCGCGTCCGGGGACACCACCGTCAGCTTCTCCCGGTCCACCTTCCGGCCCACGTAGTCCGCCAGCAGCGGCAGGGCGAACAGGTGGTCCACCGGACCGTCGAAGAAGCCCTGGATCTGGTCCGTGTGCAGATCCACGGTCAGGATCCGGTCCGCACCCGCGGTCTTCATCATGTCCGCGATCAGACGCGCCGAGATCGGTTCACGCCCGCGGTGCTTCTTGTCCTGCCGCGCGTAACCGTAGAACGGCACGATGACCGTGATGGAGCGGGCCGACGCACGCTTCAGCGCGTCGATCATGATCAACTGCTCCATGATCCACTTGTTGATCGGAGCCGTGTGGCTCTGGATCAGGAAGCAGTCGGCACCACGCGCCGACTCCTGGTACCGCACATAGATCTCGCCGTTCGCGAAGTCGAAGGCCTTCGTCGGGACGACCCCGACACCCAACTGCTGGGCGACCTCCTCGGCAAGCTCGGGGTGGGCGCGGCCGGAGAAGAACATCAACTTCTTCTCGCCGGTCGTCTTGATCCCGGTCACAGCACTGTCTCCTCAGAGGTGTCGCAGCTGGGTGTCGAGAGACCTCGCAGCCGGCTTGCCGGAGGCCGTCTCAGCTGGTGGGGGTGCGGGTGTGCACTTATCACCGTACGCCGTGTTTGAGGCATCGGTTTCCGGTCAGCCCTCCTCGGCCGACCCCCGGGAAGCCGCCTCCGCCGCCTTCGCGGCCGCGCTCCCCGGACGCTTGCGAGCCACCCAACCCTCGATATTCCGCTGCTGACCACGGGCCACGGCCAGCGAACCCGCCGGCACGTCCTTCGTGATCACGGACCCCGCAGCGGTGTACGCACCGTCCCCCACCGTGACAGGCGCCACAAACATGTTGTCCGAGCCCGTACGGCAATGCGAGCCGATGGTCGTGTGGTGCTTCTCCTGCCCGTCGTAGTTCACGAACACGCTGGCGGCACCGATGTTCGTGTGCTCACCGATCGTCGCGTCACCGACGTACGACAGATGGGGCACCTTCGTGCCCTCACCGATCGAGGCGTTCTTCGTCTCCACGTACGTCCCGATCTTGCCCTTCGCGCCCAGCCGCGTCCCCGGACGCAGATACGCGTACGGACCCACCGTCGCGTCCGCCCCCACCTCGGCACCCACCGCCACCGTGTTGTCCACCCGCGCGCCCGCACCCACCCGGGTGTCGGTCAGCCGGGAGTTGGGCCCGACCTCCGCGCCCTCGCCCAGATGCGTCGCGCCGTGCAGCTGCGTGCCCGGGTGGACGACGGCGTCCTGCTCGAACGTGACGGTGACGTCGACGAAGGTCGTCGCCGGGTCGATGACGGTCACACCCGCGAGCATCGCCTCGGTCAGCAGCCGGTCGTTCAGGATCCGGCGGGCCTCCGACAGCTGCACACGGTTGTTGATCCCGGCGATCTCGCGGTGGTCACCGGCCACCGACGCCCCGACCCGGTGCCCGGCCTCCCGCAGGATCCCCAGAACGTCCGTCAGGTACTCCTCGCCCTGGCTGTTGTCCGTCCGCACCTTCTTCAGCGCGTCGGCCAGCAGCTGACCGTCGAACGCGAACACACCCGAGTTGATCTCCCGGATCGAGCGCTGCGCGTCCGTCGCGTCCTTGTGCTCCACGATCGCCGTGACGGCACCCGTGGCGTCGTCCCGCACGATCCGGCCGTAGCCCGTCGCGTCCGGCACCTCCGCCGTCAGCACGGTCACGGCGTTGCCGTCCGCGGAGTGCGTCCCGGCGAGCGCCCGCAGCGTCGCGCCGGTCAGCAGGGGAGTGTCCCCGCACACGACCACGACCGTCCCGTCGACCGACCCGCCCAGCTCCTCCAGGCCCATGCGCACGGCGTGCCCCGTGCCGTTCTGCTCGGCCTGTACGGCGGTGCGGACGCCGGGCGCGATCTCGCCCAGGTGCGCGGTGACCTTCTCCCGCGCGTGACCGACCACGACGACCAGGTGCTCGGGGTCCAGCTCGCCCGCGGCGGCGAGCACGTGGCCGACGAGACTGCGACCGCAGAGCTCGTGCAGGACCTTGGGTGTGGCCGACTTCATACGGGTGCCCTCACCCGCTGCGAGAACGACGACGGCTGCCGGGCGGTTGGCGCTCACGGGATGCCCTTCGGCTGTGGATGGGGTGGGGTGTCATCCGCAGGATACCGGGGGGTTTTTCGAGGGGCATGGGTGCGGGGTCCGGCCGGTGTCCATCCGGTCAGACCCCGAACCGAGCTCGTGTCTGCTGTGAGCTCCCGGAGAAGGATTCGAACCCTCATTCAACGGACCAAAACCGTTTGTCCTGCCCTTAGACGATCCGGGATTGATTGCACGCTATGTCCGATTTCATTGATCGGCCTTGCGTGCGGACTCCACTATGCCGTACCAGGAGCCCTCGATGCGACGGTACAGATCCGCACCCCGCAGAACCTTGATGACCAGGCAACCCCGATAGGAATCGCCCGTGTTCTTGCGGCGGGTCTTCGGGTTGTGCTTCTTCAGCGTCGTCTTGTTGAACGCGGTCTCCGGGGCGTCGACGACGTCGGCCCAGTACTTCTCCGCGCCTGCGACGTCGGCCGATTCGTGAATCATCACCGCGAACCGCAACCGGTCCCGTTCCACGCCCAGCAGGGCGAGCCAGGCCAGGAACACCTCGATCATCCCCGGGTCGCTGTTGACGAAGCAGACTTTCTCCCGGCGGTCGTACGGCTTGTCCTTGGCGCCCTCGGCCCAGTAGAGGCCGACGCCCACCAGGAACAGCTCGCGCGGCGACAGCGCACCGACGGACTGCCGAGCCGCCTCTTTGGTGCGCTGTCGTTCCTCGTCGCGCAGGCGCAGAGTGGCTTCCCAGCCGCGCTTCGCGATCGCTGACGCCTCCTCGGGCGTCCGCTTGCGCTCCGGCTTCGGCAGATCTCGCACCCACAAGGAGATCGAACTCTTCGAGCACCCGAGCTCCGCCTCGATCCGGTCGTAGGTCCAGCCCTGGAGGCGCAGTTCCCTGGCCCGTGCCCGGAGGTCGTCCTTGGCGTTCGGGCGCTTCGTCCAGGCCGGCGGAGGTTCGCCCTTCACCAGGCGGTTGAGGAGGTCGTTGTTGTGGATCTTCAACTCGTCGCGGATCTGCCGGAGGGAGAGGCCCTGGCGGCGCAGTGCCACCGCCTTCTCGCGCAGTTCCTCGAAGTCGGCGTACTTGCCGCGTGCATGTGTCATACGCATACCGTCCGGGCGGAATGACCGGCTCCGGGATCGAACGGTGTGCGATTCAGCAGTTCGAGGGATATCGGGTGGATTCGCAGCCGAACGGTCACCGCGTGTGGTGCGGGCGAGTCCGGGAAACTCACCGGAAAACCGGCGGGGGGCGCCCGTAGGCTGGGGGCATGACCGCGACGGGGGAAGACCATGTGACGGCCCAGGGAGGGCCGTGGTGGTGGGCCAGGCGGCGCAGTGCCGTGTTCGACGTGAGTCTGGCCGTGGCGTCCGCGCTGGAGTGCGCGCTGGAGGGGATCCCGTTCGCGAGGGACGCCGGGATTCCGGTGGCGGCGGGGGTCGTCTTCGGCGTGCTGGCCGGTTCCGTGCTGCTGGTGCGCCGGCGGTGGCCGATCGCGGTGGTGCTGGTGTCCATCGCGATCACGCCCGCGGAGATGGGCCTGATGATGGGCATCGTCGGCCTGTACACGCTGGCGGCGGCCGAGATGCCCCGGCGGATCATCGCCTCGCTGGCGGGGATGTCGCTGGTGGGGACGTTGATCGTGACGTTCGTGAAGACGCGGCAGGACGTGTCGCGCGGGGATCTGGACCTGGGCGACTGGTTCGTGCCGTTCGCGGCGGTCACGATGTCGCTGGGCTTCACGGCGCCGCCGGTGCTGCTGGGTCTGTACGTGGGGGCGCGGCGGCGGCTGATGGAGAGTCTGCGGGAGCGGGCGGACAGTCTGGAGCGGGAGCTCCAGTTGCTGGCGGAGCGGGCGGAGGAGCGGGCCGAGTGGGCCCGGAACGAGGAGCGGACGCGGATCGCGCGGGAGATGCACGACGTGGTCGCGCACCGGGTGAGTCTGATGGTGGTGCACGCGGCGGCGCTGCAGGCGGTGGCCCGCAAGGATCCGGAGAAGGCGGTCCGGAACGCCGTGCTGGTGGGGGACATGGGACGGCAGGCACTGACCGAGCTGCGGGAGATGCTCGGGGTGCTGCGCAGTGGTGGGGACGAGCGGCGTGCGCGGGCGGAGTCGGTGCCGTTGGCGGCGGTGGGGGCCGCGGCGGCCGCGGCTGCGGCGGCGTCGCGGGCGGCGGACGACGACGGGCCGTGTCTGGCGGAGATCGAGGAGCTGGTGGGGCAGTCGGCCGCGGCGGGGATGGTGGTCGATCTGTCGGTGGAGGGGGATGTCCGCTCGTATGCGCCGTTGGTGGAGCAGACGGCGTACCGCGTGGTGCAGGAGGCGTTGACGAACGTCCACAAGCACGCGGCGGGGGCGAAGACGTATGTGCGGCTGGCGCATCGGGTGTCGGAGATCGCGATGCAGGTGGAGAACGAGCCGCCCGAGGAGGCGGCGTCGTCGGCTCGGCTGCCGTCCGGGGGGAACGGTCTGGTGGGGATGAAGGAGCGGGTGTCGGCGCTGGGCGGGGTGTTCGTGTCGGGGCCGACGGACGCGGGGGGTTTCCGGGTGTCGGCGGTGATTCCGGCGTCGTAGCCCGGCCCCGGTGTGCGGCCCGTCTCAGTGGGTGGTGAGGCGGGCGGGTGCGGTGCCGGCGATGAGGGTGGCCAGGGCCTGGTCGATGTCGGTGCCGAGGTACCAGTCGCCGGTGTGGTCGAGGGTGTAGACGCGGCCGTCGGTGTCGATGGCGAGCAGGGCCTGGGTGTCGGTCTCGGTGCCGAGGGGGCAGACCTCGGTGTCGAGGGCGCGGCCGAGGTCGCCGAGGGTGCGGGCCATGTGGAGGCCGTGCAGCGGGTCGAGGTGGAGGGTGGCGGGGGCGACCTGGCGGCCGGGGCCGCTCGGGGTGATGTGGAGTCCGCCGAACTCGGCCCATGCCTCGACGGCGGCGGGGAAGACGCTGTGGCGGTGACCTGCGGGGGAGGCGTGGTCGCGCAGGGCGTCGGCCCAGATCTCGGCTTGTTTGATGTCCCAGCGTCCGGGTTGCCAGCCGGCGGCGCGCAGGGCGGCGTCGACGGGTACGGCGAAGCGGGTGGTCGAGGTGCGGTCGGTGTGCATCTGCCCTTGTCTTGTCGTGGTGACGGGGTGTCGGGGTGACGGGGTGGCGCGTGCCGGGTTGGCCGGGTGCGCCGGGTTCCCGGGTTTCCGGGTGGTGCGCCTGGTGTGGGGGAGGGCGCGGTCGTCGGCGCGTCAGGCGTTCCGGTCCGCGGGGTCGACTATGCGGACGCCGAAGTGGGCGCTGAGGGCGGTGCAGGCGCGGCAGGGGGCGGCGAAGCTGCCGTGGAGGGGGTCGCCGTCCTCGCGGATGCGCCGGGCGGTGAGTTTGGCGTGCTTGAGGGCTTTGCGGGCCTCGCCGTTGGTCATGGGTTTGCGTGCGGCGCGTTTGCTGCGTGCGGCGTCGGCTGCGGCGATGTGGCGGGAGATGAGGATGGTCTCGGCGCAGCGGCCGGTGAAGCGGTCGCGCTGGGTGCTGGTGAGGGTGTCGAGGAAGTCCTGGACGAGGGGGTGCAGGGCGGGGGGTGTGTCGCCGCGGGCGGCGGTGCCGGTGAGGGTGGTGCCGCGGACGGAGAGGGCGGCGGCGACGGTGGGGAGGATGCCGTCGCGACGGTGGCGCAGGACCGGGGCGTCGGCCGTCGCGGTGGCGCTCCAGCCGATGCGGGGGTCTCCGCCCGGGGGGTCCGCGGGGTGCGGGACTCCGGTGCGCGGGTCGCTGTCGCGGTGGCCCGCGGGCCTGCCGGTGTGTGGTCCCGTCTGTGTCGCGTTCATGATCGTATTCCCCTCCGTGCATCCCCCCGGGTGGTCACAGACTGCCAAATGCCGTGGCTGGTGCGGAAGCTGGGGCGGCGCGACACGCCCGGAGCGGGGCGTGTCGTGACGGTGGGGTGACGGCGGGTCACGGGCGCGCCGGGGGGCGGCGACCGGTGCCGGTGACCGGTGTCGTCGTACCGCATAGGCTGTCCGGCACCGCGGTCGAATGCGGTGATCCGTTCGGGGTTCGATGCAGTGAACCGGAGGGTGATCCGTGGCGGCCGGGGACGCAGTGAAGTGCAGGAAGTCGCATCAGCAGACGTGACAGTCGATACGGGCCGTAGTGCGCCAAGGGCGGTCAATACGGGTCGTACAGAGTGCCGCAGGGGGCAACCGCCATGACGACAGGTCGGCTCGGGCTGGGGGCGCCTCCCGGCCGCCAGGCCGGGGGACACGCCGCGCCGCCGAACGCGGCCTATGCCGGGCAGGTCGTGCACTTCCCGGATCCGGTGCGGGCGGCTCGTCACCCGAGAGGGGTACGGGTCGACGAGCGTGGTCACCCCGATTTCTCGCCCTACGCGCGCGCGGCCGCGGAGATCGCGGAGCCGCCGGAGGGTTTCGGTGTGGACGAGTTGCGGCTGACGGACTATGTGTCGGCGAACACGGCCCTGGCGGCGTCGGGGCACGAGTTGTGGGACACGGTGCCGGCGGTGGCGACGCCGCACGGCTGGACGTGGCACCACGTGGCGGACACGCGGCGGCTGGAGCTGGTCCCGGTCGAGGTGAAGGCGCTGCTCCGGCATCACGGCGGGGTGGCGACCTCGGGCGTGGACCACGACAAGCGGGGGACGCGGCCGTTGCAGGAGACGCGTCCGGCGCACTTCGGGCTGCCGAAGTCGGGTGTGGCGGTGACCGAGTCGCAGGTGCAGGGTGTCGAGGAGGACCTCGGGTACCGGCTGCCGGGTGCGTACCGGTCGTTCCTGAAGGCGGCGGGCGGTTGCGCGCCGGTGGGCGCGGCGCTGGACGCGGAGCTGGGGCTGCTGGTGGACCAGCCGTTCTTCACGGTGCGCGACGAGGCGGCGGTGAACGACCTGGTGTACGTGAACAAGTGCCTGCGCGACCATCTGACCAAGGACTACCTGGGTGTCTCGTTCGTCCAGGGCGGGCTGCTCGCGGTGAAGGTGAAGGGCGAGCGGATCGGGTCGGTGTGGTTCTGCGCGTACGACGACGCGCGGGACGTGGATCCGTCGCTGCCGCCGGCGGAGCGGGTGGAGCGGCTGCTGCTGCCGTGCGGGGACGATTTCGACGACTTCCTGTCGCGGCTGGCGGGCAATCCGCCGGAGTTGGAGACGGTGGCGGACCTGATGGTGGACGGCGGGTTCGCGCGTGTGGTGCCGGTGGGCGCGGTGTCGTCCTCGGCCGTGGGGGAGTGACGCGGCGATGGTGACCTTCGCACAGGCGCAGGAGCGCGCCGAGGAGTGGATCAACGGGGACGTGCCGTCGTACCAGCACCGTGAGGTGCGGGTGCGGGAGTTCGACCTCGGGTTCGTGGTGTGGGCCGAGGACCGGGCGGACGGGCCGCGCTCGGACGGGGGCGGGCAGCGGCTGGTGATCGCGCGGGACAGCGGTGAGGCGACGCTGTGGCCCGGGTTGCCGGTGGGCGAGGTGATCCGCCGGTACGAGGAGGAGTACGGCGGTGCGGACGAGGATCCGCAGCCGGCTCCGCCGGCGCCGGCGCGGGTGGATCTGAACCAGACGTCGTTCCTGCTGACTCCGCCGGAGTGGTTGCAGGAGGCGGCGGACCGGATGGGCATTCCGGACCGGCGGGGCGGTGGGTCGTCGTCGGCCACGGCCGGGGCCGGGACTGCTTCCGGTGCAGGGGCGGACGCCGCTTCCGTGCCCGGGGCTGCTTCCGTACCCGGGGCTGCTTCCGGGGCGGACGGGGCTGCTGCCGCGGCATCCGGGCCGGCGTCCTCGCCCGCCCCGGCTCCCGCCGCCGGGCCTGCCGCCCCGTCGGAGCCGGCCGACGCTCCGCCCGTCGCGCCCGGGAGCGGTACGGCGTGGCCGGCCGCCGGGGGCGGTGACGTCCAGACCGACCCGGGTCCGTCCGGGGCCGCGGGAGCGCCCGACGCACCGGCCGGGGCGACGCCCTGGGCCGGTACGGACACCAACGCCGACGCGGGCGACGACCGTTCGGTGCCGCTGCCCGCGA
Source organism: Streptomyces sp. NPDC026246 (assembly GCF_055567995.1). Classification (NCBI taxonomy): domain Bacteria; kingdom Bacillati; phylum Actinomycetota; class Actinomycetes; order Kitasatosporales; family Streptomycetaceae; genus Streptomyces; species Streptomyces sp. NPDC026246. Next base: position 216,138 of record NZ_JBVHPJ010000009.1, read on the forward strand.
CGGTGTTCGCGCCGCCGCTGAGCGGGGCCGACGACGACGTGCCACCGCCTCCGTCGGCGGCGCCCGAGGCCCGCACGACCCTGATGTCGGGCGGCAGCCGGCTGCCGCCCACGGCCGTCACGCCGGCGCTCGGCGCTCCGGACGCGCAGGGCACCGGGGCCGGGGCTTCCGGCGACCCGGGGTACGGCCATCCGTCGGGCCCGGGTGCCGGGCCGGCCGCTTCGAGCGGCCCGGCGGCTCCGGACGTGCCGCAGGGGACGCCGCCCGGTGGTGTGCCGCACGGGACACCGCCCGGTGGTGTGCCGCAGGGGAGTACGCCTGCGCCCACGTCGGGCGGGGCGCCGTACGGGAACGCGCAGGGTCCGGCCGGGCCCGTGCCCGGGCGGCCGCTCGCGCCGCATGCCGGGGACATCGCCGACGCGGCGACCAGCAAGGCGGCCCCGCCGCCCGGCCGTGGCCGGGGCAACGGCCCCTCGACACCGCCTCCGCCCGGCGCGCCGGGTACCCCGGGCGCGCGGCCGGGCGGCGCCGCCGCGCCGTCGGCCCCCGGGGCCCCGGGAACGCCCGGGGGCGCGTACGTGCCGACGCAGATGGTGTCGGCGCTCGGCCCGCAGGGGCCGGAGACACCGGCAGGTCCGGCTTCCGGCGCCCCCGGTGGGTCCGCGGGTGCCGGAAGCGCCCAGGCCCCCGGAACGCCGCAGCCCCCGCAGCAGCCGCCGGGTGCTCCCGGCGCCCCGCAGCCGCCCGGTGCCCCCGGGGGTACGCCCCCCGGCGGTGTCCACCACGCGGCGACGATGCTGGCCGACCCGGGCCGGATGGGTCCGGGTGCGCCGCAGCCGCCCGGGCCTCCCGGGGCGATGGGAGCGCCTGGAGCGCCTGGAGCGCCTGGAGCACCGGGCGCACCGGGCGGGCCCGGCGCGCCGGGTGCGCCGCAGCCGCCGGGTGCCCCGCACCAGGTCGGAGTTCCGCACCCCCCTGCCGCTCCGGGCATGCCCGGGGCTGCGGGTCCCGTGCACCACGCGGAGACCGTGCTGGCCGCGCCCCCGGTGAGCGGCCCCGGTGTGCCTCCGCCTCCGCAGGCTCCCGGCGTGCCGACCGCGGCCCCGGGTGCTCCCGGTGCTCCGCCGATGCCGCACGGGGCGATGCCGCCCGGCGCGATGCCCCCGCCCGGTCAGCCGGTGCCCGGGGCGCCACAGGGCTACGGGTATCCGCAGCAGCCGGCCGGGCAGCCGACGGTCGGTCCGGGCTACCAGGCCGTGCTGCGCTACCGCGCCCAGGACGGTTCCGAGCAGCAGGTGATCCGCCGCTCGGCGCCGGGCACGCCGCACCCGGAGTGGCAGATCTTCCACGAGCTGCGGGCCATGAACGTGCCCCCGGACCAGGTGCTGGAGCTGCACACGGAGCTGGAGTCGTGCGAGCTGCCGGGTGCCTACTGCGCGCGCATGATCCGCGAGCAGTGGCCGCAGGCGCGGATCACGTCCATCGCGCCCTACGGCACGGACCACGCGAGCCGGCAGCAGGGCATGCAGCAACTGCTGGCTCACCAGGGCGAGTTGCATCAGGTGGCGGACGGCCCTGCGCGTCCGGCGCCGGTGCGCGCCCCGCTGCCGCCCGTGCAGGCCGCGCCGCCGGTTCCGCCGGAGGCCGTCGCCCAGGAGCTGGGAGCGGCCTTCGGGCCGGGGGTGTTCCGGTTCGAGCAGGCCGCGGTGTCCCGGCAGGGTGTGCCGCCGGTCGTGGCGCACACCCTGGTCGTGGCCGGTCTGCCGCTCGACATGGGCCCGTTCTTCTGGGCGCAGGCCCAGCCGGGTCGGCCGGTTCCCACGCTGGCGGAACTGGCGGCCGAGCGCGGTGTGCAGCCGGCCGCGGACGCCGGGTCCTATCTGGTGATGGGCAGTGACTTCGGCAAGGCGATCTGTGTCCAGTACGGCACGGCGAACATCGTCGCGGTGCCGGTGGAGGCGGGGCCGGGCGGTGCGCCCGTACCGCCGCAGTTCGTGAACACCGGGCTGCCGGAGTTCGTCCGGTGCCTGGCGCTGCTGGGGCGGATGTGGCGGCTCCGGTTCGGGCTGAACCAGGAGCAGGCGGGCCGCTGGACCGTCGACTTCCAGGCCCAGTTGGCCGCGCTCGACCCGGCGGCGCTGGGGTCGCCGGAGAGCTGGTGGTCGGTGCTGCTGGAGCAGATGTGGGACGGGCTGCTGTGAGGCGCCGCCGGCGCTGAGGCGCGAGAAGGGGAGCCGGGTCCGGTCGCGGGGTGCGACCGGACCCGGCTCTTTCGCGTACGCGCCGGGGGCGGCCCGGGCCCGGATGCCACGCCGTCGACGGTCCCGTGACCTCGACGCGGAGTGTCGCGTTATGCACCTTTACCCCCATCCATCAAGATGTGCGCGAAATAGGCATATTCCGCGTCGGGCGTCGCGTCCGTGTGGTGGAGAGGGGTCCCAGGATGAGGAGCGCACCGGTGTCGCCGCACGGTTTCGGGGTCGTGCGGGGGCGCGGCTACCGTCCCGAGCAGGCCGACGCGTACGTCGAGGCCCTCTCCGCCGACCGTGACGCGTCCTGGGAGCGGGCCGCCCGGCTGACGGTGCTCGCCCGGCGGTCGGACGAGGAACTGGCCCGGCTGCGGCACGCCGTGGCGCGGCTGGTCCCGCAGTCCTACGCCTCGCTCGGCGAACGGGCGCGGCGGCTCTTCGCCCTGGGGCAGGAGGAGGCCGCCGCCGTGCGCGAGGGGGCGCGGCGGGAGGCGCGTCAACGGATGGAGCGGGCGCGGGAGTCGGCGGCCGGCGTGCGGGATGAGGCACAGGCGTACGCCGACGCGGTGCGCGCCGAGGCCGACGAGCGGGCCCGGCACCGGCTGCTCGCGGCCCGCGCGGAGGCCGACGAGATCCTGGGCGCGGCGCGGCGGGAGGCGGAGGAGCGGCGCGGTGAGGCGCGGGCCGCGCTGCGGGAGATGCGGCAGCGCACCGCCGGGATGCTGGCCGAGCAGGACAAGGAGCGCGCCGAACGGTGGGCCGAGGCGGAGCGCGCGGAGGCCGGTCGGGTGGCGGGGCCGGGCGTGGACGGCCCGGACGCGGTGGCGCGTGCCGAGAGCGCGCTGTCGGCGGCGAAGCGGGCCTTCGCCGAGGCGGAGGAGGAGGCCCGCCTGCTGGAGGAGGAGGCACGCGCGTGTGCCGCCGAGGCGGTGGAACGGGCCGGAGAGCGGGCGGAGGCTCTGGCGGAGGAGACGGAGCGGGTGCTGCGCGAGCACGCGGAACAGCGGGACGCCGCTCGCGCGCACATCGACCGCGTCGACGCCCACCTGACGGCGTGGGCGGGCCAGACGGCCCGGTGACGACGGGCCTGCGCCCGGTGAAGAGCCCTCGGGAAGGCGGCACGCCCCCGGGGCCTGCACCTCTCGGGCCGGCACGACCAACGCCGCCCGGCGCCCAGCGCCCAGCGCCCAGCGTCCGGCGCCCAGCGCCCGCCGCCCGGCGCCCAGCGCCCGCCGCCCGGCGCCCAGCGCCCAGTGCCCAGTGCCCAGCGTCCGGCGCCCAGCGCCCAGCGTCCGGCGCCAGGTGAAGGCGGTGCGGCACGGCAGTCCGTCGGGGCTGCCGTGCCGCACCGTGCCGTGTCGGTCAGTCGTCCTTGCGTCCCGCGCCCGCCAGGATCAGGCCCTCGACCGCTTCGTACTGGTGGCGCTGCTCCTCCGACTTGCGGTGGCCGGAGGCCAGTGTGCCGAGCCAGCCGCAGGCGAAGCCCAGGGGGATGGAGAGCAGCCCGGTGGTGGTGAACGGGAACCAGTTGAAGTCGGCCTCGGGGAAGGCCGACACGGGCGAGCCGGAGACCAGGTTGGTGCCCGGCATCAGCAGCAGCACCGCCGACGAACCGCCGATGAGGGTGCTCAGCAGGCCCGTTCGCGTGAAGCGCCGCCAGAACAGGCTGTAGACCAGCGCGGGCGCGATGGCCGAGGCGCCCAGGCAGAACGACAGGGTCACCAGCGGCTGGAGGCTGCGGTGCTGGACCTGGGTGGCCAACGCGATCGCGGGGATGCCCACGGCCAGGGCGGACAGCCGGGCCAGGGTCATCTCGCGGCGGGGCGACATCTCCTGCACGCGGGCCGCGAACACGTCGTGCGCCAGGGAGTTGGCGCAGGCCAGGATCATGCCGGCGACGGAGGCGAGCAGCGTCAGGAAGACGGCGGTGGTGACGGTCGTGAACAGGAACGTCTCCGCCGAGGACACCTCCGCGCCGAACGCGGCCTGCGCGCCCAGCAGGAACGCCGTGTTGCCCTGCGGGTCGACCTTGGCGATCACCGCCCGTCCGACCAGGGCGGTCGCACCGAAGCCGATCACCGTGATGACGAGCACGAACAGCGCCACCCCGGACACCGCCCAGGACATCGAACGGCGCACCTGCCGCGCGCTGGAGGCGGTGTACATGCGCATGGTGACGTGCGGCAGGACACCACCGCCCAGGACCACGGTGAGCTGCGCGGTGATCATGTCGAGGTCGGGGTGGGGGCCGCCGGCGAACTGCAGTCCGGAGGTGAGGAACGCCGAGCCCACCCCGCTGCCCGCGGCGGCGGCGCCGAACAGCGCCCCGGGGTCCCAGTCGAACTTGTTGAGGATCAGCACGGCGACGACCATGCCGGAGCCGAGCAGCATCACGATCTTCAGGATCTGGATGAGGGCGGTGCCCTTCATGCCGCCGATCGCCGCGTAGCTGATCATCAGGGCGCCGACGCCGATGATGCAGCCGGTCTGCAGCGTTTCGCCCGAGAAGCCGAGGATGAACGCCATCAGCTGCCCGGTGCCGGCGAGTTGGACCAGCATCAGCGGCAGCAGGGCCGCCAGGGTCACCGCGCAGGCCGCGATCCGCACGCCGCGTCCGGGCATCCGCCGGGTCAGCGCGTCGCCCATGGTGAACCGGCCCGCGTTGCGCAGCGGTTCGGCCAGCAGGAACATCAGCAGCATCAGCGACAAGGCCGTACTGAGGGCCAGTACGGTCCCGTCGTAGCCGAACAGGGCGATGACGCCGCCGGTGCCGAGGACGGTCGCGGCGGAGATGTAGTCGCCGGCGATCGCGAGGCCGTTGCGCATGGGGGACAGGGAGCTGTAGCCGGTGTAGAACTCGTCGAGGTCGTCCCGGTCCGGGCCGGTCATCACGCACAGCAGCAGCGTGATCGTGGCGACGGCGGAGAAGCCGACCAGGGACATGGCCTGGGCGTTGCCGCTGAAGTCGGTGGTCACAGCGCCCCCTGCCGCTTGGCGTCGAGCGCGGTCTGCTTGCGGATCCGGTCCGCGATCGGGTCGACGCGACGCCGGGCGGTCCGCTCGTACAGGGCGATGGCCAGCCAGGTCACGGGCACCTGCACGAGTGCCAGGAGCAGGCCGGTGGGCAGGCCGTCGGTGACGGTGCCCGTCATGAACGACGGGGCGAACGCCGACAGGAGCAGGAACAGCACGAAGTAGCCCAGCGCGGTCAGTGTGGCCACGCGCCGCTGCCAGCGGTAGGCGCTGCGCAGGAGCCTCAGGTCGCTGTGCTGCCCGAGCGGGGCGTGGCGCCGGGTGCGCCGCCCGGCCGGCTCGGGCTCCTGCTGCGGCACCCAGGGGTAGGTGTCGTAGGAGGGAGAGGAGTCGGGCGGTGGGTACGGCGGGTAGGGAGGGGGATCGTAGGACATCCCGGGGCTCCTTGCGAGGGTCGGGTCCGCTGGACGGCAGGGAGGTGGGGGGCGGGCGGCCCCGCACGTTACTGCGGAGTACCGGGGCAGCGCGAGGGTTTGGACAAACTGATTGGTCGGTACGCGCTTGCCTTCGTGACCTCGGGTGTTACCCGCGTTAACCCGCTCAGCGGGGCGTCGGTGGCGCCACCGCGCCCAAGTCCCGCCGCTCGTAACGGAGTCCGGCCCTGCCGTCGACCGGTGCGTGCCCCACGCTGAGGAAACTGTTGCGTTCCAGGACGGTCCGGGACCCGACGTTGTCACAGCGCGTCAGCGCCGTGAGGGTGCGGAGCCCGTAGCCGGCGGCGGCCAGCCGGCACACCTGGGCGACCGCCGCCGTCGCCACCCCGCGGCCCGCCACCCGCTCGCCCACGCGGTAGCCGAGTTCGGCGCCGCCGTCGACCAGGTCGACCAGGTTCACGCGCCCGACGACGTCCCCCCGCTCCGTGAGGACGACGTGGAAGCGGCAGACGCCGGCGCGCTGTTCGGCCAGGAGCGCCCGGTGCCGTGCGGCGAAGCCCTCGGGGGTGAAGTAGGCGGCGCCGCGGTCCGGGACCGTGCGGGCGAAGTACGCCCGGTTCTCCCGCTCGAAGGCCAGCAGCGCGTCCGCGTGATCCGCCCGCAGCGGTTCCAGGGTCACCATGGCCGTGAGCGTAGGGAGGGTCAGTCCCCCAGCACCGGGAATTTCCGGGGCGCCAGGAACAGCAGCACCAGGAACGCCAGCGCCGCTGCTCCCGCCGCACCCAGGTAGACGGCGTGCACCGCGTCGGCGATGGCCCGCCGGGTCGCCTCGGGCGCCGCGCCCGCGTCCAGCGCCCGGGTCACCGAGTCGAGGTCGCCCGAACCGCCGAGCCGGGCGGCCAGCACCCCGTTGGCCACCGCGCCGAAGACCGCCGCGCCGATCGTCTGGCCCGTCTGACGGCAGAACAGCACCGAGGCGGTCGTCGTACCGCGCTCGGCCCAGCCCACCGTCGACTGCACCCCGACGATGAGCGGCAGCTGGAACAGGCCCAGCGCCGCCCCGAGCAGCAGCATCAGCACGGTGGGCTGCCACGCCTGCCCGGGGTAGGGCAGGAACGGGAACGCGAACAGGATCACGGCGGCGGTGCCGATGCCCAGCATCGCGGTGTTGCGGAAGCCGATCCGCCGGTACACGTGCTGGCTCAGCGCGGCCGACACCGGCCAGCTCAGCGTCCACACCGACAGCACGAACCCGGCCGCGACCGGCGCCAGGCCCAGCACCGACTGGGCGTACGTGGGCAGGAACACCGTCGGTGCGACCATCAGCAGGCCCAGCGCGCCCAGGGCCAGGTTGACCGCGGCGATCGTCCGGCGCCGCCACACCCACCCCGGGATGATCGGATCCGCGGCGCGGCGCTCCACCAGCACCACGACGGCGGCCAGGGCGAGTCCGGTGCCGAACAGGCCGAGCGAGGGCGCCGACAGCCACGGCCACGCCACCCCGCCCTGCACCAGTGCCGTCAGCAGCACCCCGCCGCAGGCGAACACCGCCAGCGCGCCCGCCCAGTCCACCCGCCCGCGGGCGACCGCCTCCCGCTCCGGCTCGTGCAGGTGACGCACGATCAGCCACAGCGCGACCGCGCCGACCGGCAGGTTGACCAGGAAGATCCACCGCCAGTCCGCGTACGCGGCGAGCACCCCGCCCAGGCCCGGGCCGGCGACCGCGGACACCGCCCACACCGTCGACAGCTTCGACTGGATCTTCGGACGGTCCTTCAGCGGATACAGGTCGGCGGCGAGGGTCTGCACGGTCCCCTGCAGCGCGCCGCCGCCCAGGCCCTGCACGACGCGGAAGGCGATGAGCGCCCCCATGTTCCAGGCCAGCGCGCACAGCAGGGACCCCAGCAGGAACAGCACCGAGCCGACCACGAGCACGGGCTTGCGGCCGAAGGTGTCGGAGAGCCTGCCGTAGACGGGCAGGGTGACGGTCACCGCCAGCAGATAGCCGGAGAACAGCCAGGAGAAGACGGAGAACCCACCGAGGTCACCGACGATCTGCGGGACGGCGGTGGACACCACGGTCGCGTCGAGCGCCGCCAGCGCCATCGACAGCATCAGGGCCGCCACGACGGCCGACCTGCGCCGGTTGGCCACGGGCGCCGCCGTCTCACGCGCCGCGGAACTCGTGCTCCCCACCCCGGGTCCTCCCCCTCGGTTCTGCCTGCCCCTTGCACCTATCTGCCGCCGGACAGCTTCCCACTTGACCCTGACGTCGCGGGAGGGTGGAGGCTGAGTGGGCCGACGGGCGGAGCCGACCCTGAGACGGCCTCCACCCCACGGTGGACTGCCCCTAGGGGTACCTCCGTACTACGACCTGGGGAGGGTTCGTACCGGCGGAGGACGAGAGGGGGAGGACCTCGTCCTTAACCTGGCTTTACGCCGCCGGGGGGCGGTGGGCACACCGGCGGGGGTGGGGTTTTCCTCAGCAAAAGACTGCGCTGGACACCAGGGCGCACGACCCCTCCCCACCACGAGACTTGGAACACGTTCGACGGACCGCCCGGTCCGGCACCGCACCAGCGGCCACCGGCCCGGCGACCCGCCTTCACCAACTGCTGACCGACATAGGAGACATACCGTGACTTCGGCTGTGACCATTCCCAGGCACGGGGGTACTGGAGGGCGTACGGCCGTAGCCGCGCGGGCGCGGCAGGTCGTGAAGGCGTACGGGTCCGGTGAGACCCGGGTCGTCGCCCTCGACCACGTCGACGTGGACATCGCACGCGGCCAGTTCACCGCGATCATGGGCCCCTCGGGCTCCGGCAAGTCCACGCTCATGCACTGCCTCGCCGGGCTCGACACCGTCACCGGCGGGCAGATCTACCTCGACGAGACCGAGATCACCGGCCTCAAGGACAAGAAGCTGACGCAGCTGCGCCGGGACCGGATCGGGTTCATCTTCCAGGCGTTCAACCTGCTGCCGACGCTCAACGCCCTCGAGAACATCACGCTGCCCATGGACATCGCGGGCCGCAAGCCCGACCAGCAGTGGCTGACGCGGGTGGTGGAGACCGTCGGCCTGTCCGACCGGCTCAAGCACCGGCCCACCCAGCTCTCCGGCGGCCAGCAGCAGCGCGTCGCCGTGGCGCGGGCCCTCGCCGCCCGGCCCGAGATCATCTTCGGTGACGAGCCGACCGGCAACCTCGACTCGCGCGCCGGCGCCGAGGTCCTGGGCTTCCTGCGCCGCTCGGTCGACGAACTGGGCCAGACCATCGTCATGGTCACCCACGACCCGGTCGCCGCCAGCTACGCGGACCGGGTGCTGTACCTCGCCGACGGCCGCATCGTCGACGAGATGCTCAAGCCCACGGCCGAGGCCGTCCTGGACCGCATGAAGGACTTCGACGCCCGGGGGCGCACGTCATGACCGTCATGAAGACCTCACTGCGCAACTTCGTGGCGCACAAGGGCCGCATGGCGCTCTCGGCGATCGCCGTCCTGCTGTCGGTGGCCTTCGTCTGCGGCACGCTCGTCTTCACGGACACCATGTCCACCACGTTCGACAAGCTCTTCGCGGCCACCTCCTCCGACGTGACGGTCAGCGCCAAGGGCGCCTCCGACAGCGGCGAGACCACCGCCGACAACGGCAAGCCGCCCGTCATGCCGGCCTCCGTGCTCGGCGAGGTCCGCAAGGCCGAGGGCGTCAAGTCCGCCGAGGGCACCGTGTTCTCCACCTCGGTGACCGTCGTCGACGCCGACAAGGACAGCCTGTCGCCCACCAGCGGCGGCCCGACCATCGTCGGCAGCTGGAACGCCACCGACGCCCGCACCATGAAGATCACCTCCGGTGCGGCGCCCCGGGGCGCCGGCCAGATCATGGTCGACGCCGACACCGCCGACAAGCACGGCCTGAAGCTCGGCGACGAGATCGGCGTGCTCACCGCGGTCGGCAACCACACCGCGAAGATCTCCGGCATCGCCGACTTCACCGTCACCAACCCCGGCGCCGCGATCTTCTACCTCGACACGAAGACCGCCCAGCAGGCCCTGGTCGGCGAGAGCGGCGTCTACACCAACGTCAACGTCACCGCGGCCGCCGGCGTCGCCGACGCACAGCTGAAGAAGAACGTCGTGGCCGAACTCGGCGGCGGCTACCAGGTCAAGACGGCCAAGGAGACCGCCGACGCCAACCAGAAGGACGTCGAGGGCTTCATGAACGTCATGAAGTACGCGATGCTCGGCTTCGCCGGGATCGCCTTCCTCGTCGGCATCTTCCTGATCATCAACACCTTCTCCATGCTGGTCGCCCAGCGCACCCGGGAGATCGGCCTGATGCGGGCCATCGGCTCCTCCCGCAAGCAGGTCAACCGCTCCGTGCTCGCCGAGGCGCTGCTGCTCGGCCTCGTCGGATCGCTGCTCGGCGTCGGCGCGGGCGTCGGCCTCGCCGTCGGGCTGATGAAACTCATGGGCCAGATGGGCATGGAACTGTCCACCGACGACCTCACCGTGGCCTGGACGACCCCCGTGGTCGGTCTCCTGCTCGGCGTGATCGTCACCGTGCTCGCCGCCTACCTGCCCGCCCGCCGCGCCGGCAAGATCTCCCCGATGGCCGCCCTGCGCGACGCGGGAGCCCCGGCCGACGCCAAGGCCGGCTGGATCCGCGGCATCGTCGGCACCGTCCTCACCGGTGCGGGCGTCTTCGGCCTCTACCTGGCCTCGGCCGCCGACAAGGCCACCGACGGCTCGCTGTGGCTCGGCCTCGGCGTGGTGCTGTCGCTCATCGGCTTCGTCGTCATCGGCCCGCTGCTCGCCGGCGCGGTGGTCCGCGTCCTCGGCGCGGTCCTGCTGCGGATGTTCGGCCCCGTCGGCCGCATGGCCGAGCGCAACGCCCTGCGCAACCCGCGCCGCACCGGCGCGACCGGCGCCGCCCTGATGATCGGCCTCGCCCTGGTGGCGTGCCTGTCCGTGGTCGGCTCCTCCATGGTGGCCTCCGCCACCGACCAGCTCGACAAGACCGTCGGCACGGACTTCATCATCCAGTCCGACAGCGGTCAGCTGATCAGCCCGCAGGCGGTCAAGGCCGTCAAGTCCTCCGCGGACCTGGAGCGGGTCACCGAGTACAAGTGGACCCAGGCCGACTTCACCACCCCCGACGGCAAGACCCTCAAGGACACCGCGATCACGGCGGCCGACCCCTCCTACGCCACCGACCTGCGCACCGAGACGGTCGCCGGCAAGCTCACCGACGCCTACCGGCCCGACTCGATGTCGGTCCACGAGAAGTTCGCGAAGGACCACCGCATCACCCTCGGCTCCAAGGTGCGGGTGGCGTTCGAGGGCGGCAGGGCCGCCGACCTGACCGTCCGGGCGATCACCAGCAGTGACGTCGTGATCGACGCGGGCGCGATGTACACGTCCATCCCGACGATGGCCAAGTACGTCCCCGCCGACAAGATGCCGCTGGACACCCTGCTGTTCGCCTCGGCGAAGGACGGGAAGCAGGACGCCGCCTACACGTCCCTCAAGGCCGCGCTGCACGACTACCCGCAGTACACCGTGCGCGACCAGACCGACTACAAGGAAGCCCTGAAGGACCAGATCGGCCAGCTGCTCAACATGATCTACGGCCTGCTGGCCCTGGCGATCATCGTCGCCGTCCTGGGCGTGGTGAACACCCTGGCCCTGTCGGTGGTGGAGCGCACACGGGAGATCGGCCTCATGCGGGCGATCGGCCTCTCCCGCCGCCAGCTGCGCCGCATGATCCGCATGGAGTCGGTCGTCATCGCCCTCTTCGGCGCCCTGCTGGGCCTCGGACTGGGCATGGGCTGGGGTGCCACGGCCCAGCAGCTGCTGGAACTGGAGGGCCTGATGGTCCTCGACATCCCCTGGCCGACGATCATCGGCGTCTTCGTCGGCTCGGCGTTCGTGGGCCTGTTCGCGGCCCTGGTCCCGGCGTTCCGGGCGGGACGGATGAACGTGCTGAACGCCATCGCGACCGAGTAGCGGGGCACCGCCGAGAACCACCGCACACGGGGGTTGCGGGGGACCCGGCGCCGGGAGGTCCAGGACAGGACCTCCCGGCGCCGGGTGCTTTCCACGACCCGCGGGCCCGGGGTGGCCACGCCGGGCACCCCGCACCCGGGGCGTCATCCACAGGCCCCGGCGCCGAGCCGCGCAGCGACGTACGCTGGAGACCCCCGGCCCGCAGTGCGTGTCGGGCCCGTCGTGTTGCCCACCCCCCTGGACGGAAAAAGCCCCGAATGAGCCTGCACGGTCTGCTCGACGCCGTCACGAAGGACGCCGCCCTCGCGGAAGCGATCAGGGCTGCCGCCGACGGCAACCGCATGCACGTCGACCTGGTCGGCCCCCCTGCCGCCCGCCCCTTCACGGTCGCCGCCCTGGCCCGCGAGACGGGCCGCCCGGTCCTCGCGGTCACGGCGACGGGCCGCGAGGCGGAGGACCTGGCCGCCGCCCTGCGCTCCCTGCTGCCCCCCGAGGGCGTCGTGGAGTACCCGTCCTGGGAGACCCTCCCGCACGAGCGGCTCAGCCCCCGCAGCGACACCGTCGGCCGCCGCCTGGCCGTGCTGCGCCGCCTGGCCCACCCGCGCCCGGACGACCCCGAGACCGGCCCGGTCTCCGTCGTCGTGGCGCCCGTCCGCTCCGTGCTCCAGCCGCAGGTCAAGGGCCTGGGCGACCTGGAGCCGGTGGCCCTGCAGACCGGGCGGAGCGCCGATCTGAACGAGGTGGTGGAAGCCCTCGCGGCCGCCGCCTACGCGCGCGTGGAGCTGGTGGAGAAGCGCGGCGAGTTCGCCGTGCGCGGCGGCATCCTCGACGTGTTCCCGCCCACCGAGGAACACCCCCTGCGCGTCGAGTTCTGGGGCGACGACATCGAGGAGATCCGCTACTTCAAGGTCGCCGACCAGCGCTCCCTGGAGGTCGCCGAGCACGGACTGTGGGCCCCGCCCTGCCGTGAGCTGCTGCTCACCGAGGACGTCCGCGCACGGGCCCGGGGCCTGGCCGAACAGCACCCCGAGCTGGGCGAACTGCTCGGCAAGATCGCCGAGGGCATCGCGGTGGAGGGCATGGAGTCCCTCGCCCCGGTCCTCGTCGACGACATGGAGCTGCTGCTCGACGTGCTGCCCAAGGGCGCCATGGCCGTCGTCTGCGACCCGGAGCGGGTCCGCACGCGCGCGTCGGACCTGGTCGCCACCTCGCAGGAGTTCCTGCAGGCGTCCTGGGCGGCCACCGCGGGCGGGGGCGAGGCGCCCATCGACGTCGACGCGGCGTCCCTGTGGTCCATCGCGGACGTCCGGGACCGGGCCCGCGAGCTGGACATGATGTGGTGGTCGGTGTCGCCGTTCGCCGCCGACGAGGAGCTCGACGGGGACACCCTCAAGCTCGGCATGCACGCACCGGAGACCTACCGGGGCGACACCGCCAAGGCCCTGGCCGACACCAAGGGCTGGCTCGCCGACGGCTGGCGCGCGGTGTTCGTCACCGAGGGCCACGGCCCCGCCGCCCGCACGGTCGAGGTGCTCGGCGGCGAGGGCATCGCCGCCCGTCTCGAGGGAGACCTCGGCGAGATCTCCCCGTCGGTCGTGCACGTGTCGTGCGGCTCGATCGACCACGGCTTCGTCGACCCGGTCCTCCGACTCGCCGTCCTCACCGAGACCGACCTGACCGGCCAGAAGGCGTCCGGCCGCGAGGGCGCCCGGATGCCGGCCCGCCGCCGCAAGACCATCGACCCGCTCACCCTGGAGCCGGGCGACTACATCGTCCACGAACAGCACGGCGTCGGCCGCTACATCGAGATGGTCCAGCGCACCGTGCAGGGCGCCACCCGCGAGTACCTGGTCGTCGAGTACGCCCCCGCCAAGCGCGGCCAGCCCGGCGACCGCCTGTACATCCCCACCGACCAGCTGGAGCAGATCACCAAGTACGTCGGCGGTGAGGCGCCCACCCTGCACCGCCTGGGCGGCGCCGACTGGACGAAGACGAAGGCCCGCGCGAAGAAGGCGGTCAAGGAGATCGCCGCCGACCTCATCAAGCTCTACAGCGCGCGCATGGCCGCCCCCGGGCACGCCTTCGGGGCGGACACCCCCTGGCAGCGCGAGCTGGAGGACGCCTTCCCCTACGCGGAGACGCCCGACCAGCTCACCACCATCGCCGAGGTCAAGGAGGACATGGAGAAGTCCATCCCGATGGACCGCCTGATCTGCGGCGACGTCGGCTACGGCAAGACCGAGATCGCGGTCCGGGCCGCCTTCAAGGCCGTCCAGGACGGCAAGCAGGTCGCCGTGCTCGTCCCCACGACGCTGCTGGTGCAGCAGCACTTCGGCACGTTCAGCGAGCGGTACGCACAGTTCCCGGTGAACGTGAAGGCGCTGTCCCGCTTCCAGACCGACACCGAGGCCAAGGCGGTCCTGGAGGGCCTGCGCGAGGGCTCGGTCGACATCGTCATCGGCACCCACCGGCTGTTCTCGTCCGAGACGAAGTTCAAGGACCTGGGCCTGGTCATCGTCGACGAGGAGCAGCGCTTCGGCGTCGAGCACAAGGAGCAGCTGAAGAAGCTCCGCGCGAACGTCGACGTCCTGACCATGTCCGCGACCCCGATCCCGAGGACGCTGGAGATGGCGGTCACCGGCATCCGCGAGATGTCGACGATCACCACCCCGCCGGAGGAGCGCCACCCGGTGCTCACCTTCGTCGGCCCCTACGAGGAGAGGCAGATCGGCGCGGCCGTCCGCCGCGAGCTGCTGCGCGAGGGCCAGGTCTTCTACATCCACAACCGGGTCGAGTCCATCGACCGGGCCGCCGCCCGGCTGCGCGAGATCGTCCCCGAGGCGCGTATCGCGACGGCCCACGGCCAGATGTCGGAACAGGCGCTGGAGCAGGTCGTCGTCGACTTCTGGGAGAAGAAGTTCGACGTGCTGGTGTCCACGACGATCGTGGAGTCCGGCATCGACATCTCCAACGCCAACACCCTGATCGTGGAGCGCGGCGACAACTTCGGCCTCAGCCAGCTCCACCAGCTGCGCGGCCGGGTGGGCCGGGGCCGCGAGCGCGGCTACGCCTACTTCCTCTACCCGCCGGAGAAGCCGCTGACCGAGACCGCGCACGAACGGCTCGCGACCATCGCCCAGCACACGGAGATGGGCGCGGGCATGTACGTGGCCATGAAGGACCTGGAGATCCGCGGCGCGGGCAACCTGCTCGGCGGCGAGCAGTCCGGTCACATCGCGGGCGTCGGCTTCGACCTGTACGTGCGGATGGTCGGCGAGGCCGTCGCGGACTACCGGCGCCAGCTGGAGACCGGCGAGATCGAGGAGGAGCCGCCGCTCGAGGTGAAGATCGAGCTGCCCGTCGACGCGCACGTGCCGCACGACTACGCGCCGGGCGAGCGGTTGCGCCTCCAGGCCTACCGCGCCATCGCCTCCGCCAACTCGGAGGAGGACGTCAAGGCGGTCCGCGAGGAACTCGTCGACCGCTACGGCAAGCTGCCCGAGCCGGTGGAGAACCTGCTGCTCGTGGCCGGGCTGCGGATGTTCGCGCGGGCGTGCGGCGTGGGCGAGATCGTGCTCCAGGGCAACAACATCCGGTTCGCGCCCGTGGAGTTGCGCGAGTCGCAGGAGCTGCGGCTCAAGCGGCTCTACCCCGGGGCCGTCATCAAGCCGAACGCACACCAGGTCCTGGTACCGCGGCCGAAGACGGCCAAGGTGGGTGGCAAGCCGTTGCTGGGGCGCGAACTCCTGGCGTGGGTCGGCGAGTTCCTGACGTCGGTCCTGGGCTCCTGAGGGAACGGGAGTCCTGGGACTTCCGACGCCGGTGGTGGTCCGGGGAGCTCCGGACCACCACCGGGCGGAACAGTAGAGCCGGGGAACCTGGCCGGTGGGCGTCCTGGCCGGTGGGCATCCTGGCCCGTGGGCGCCCTGGCCGGTGGGCATCCTGGATACGGGCGTCCTGGCCCACGGGCGTCCTGGCGAGACCGCGTCGACGACGTGACAGCCGTCATCGGTGGCCCGGTCGGGTAGCTGCGGCTTGCCGGGGCGCGTGAGCTCTGGCGGACCGTTTCGTGGCGAAGAGGCTCTCCCTGCCGGTGTCCCGGCCGTGCCGGCCGCCGGGGTCGCCGAGACCGTCGGGATCGCCGGGATCGCCGGGACCGTCGGGACCGTCGGGATCGCCGGGATCGCCGGGATCGCCGTCCGATCCTCAGTCCGCGTCGCGGAACAGCATCACCGCCAGCTCCCGGAACACCTCCTCCGGGTCCCGGTCGCCCACGGGGCCGTCCAGGTTGTGGCCGAGCAGCAGCGTCGCGAAGCCGTGGGCCAGGGACCAGGCGGCGACCCCGGCGAGCCGGGCATCGCCACCGCGCTTGGGCTGCGGCACGGCCGTGACGGCCTCGCGCAGGGCGTCACCGGCCAGGGCACGCGCGGTGGTCAGCTCCAGATCACCGGCCCGCAGCAGCCCGGGCGCGAACATCACCTGGAAGTGCGCCGGATGTTCACGCGCGAACCGTACGTACCGCACGCCCGCCTCCTTCAGGTCCGCCGCCTCCCCAAGCGCGGTGGCGAGCAGCCCGAACCCTTCGGCGGCGATCGCGGTCAGCAGCCCGGCGCGGTCCTTGAAGTGGTGGGCGGGGGCGGCGTGCGAGACGCCTGCGCGGCGGGCGAGGTCGCGCAGGCTCAGCGAGTCCGGGCCGTCAGCCGCGATGACGTCGAGGGCGGCCCCGAGGATGGCCCGGCGCAGATCGCCGTGGTGGTACCGGCGACCGGCCGCGCCCCTGCCGTCCGCTGATGCCTTGCTGGTGCTCATGGGCAGGAGCCTACGCCGAATCTAGTCATTGACAAGTTCTCCGGGCCTCGGGCAATCTTGTCAGTGTCAAGTTGTGCGGGTCGTGCGGCGCCGGTGGCTGCGTGCGGTCCCGCGCCTCGGGCAGGACGTGACGGGAGGCGGGCCGTGTCGGAACATCTCAGGGCGATCGGCGGAACCGGTGCGGACGTGCGGGAGGACGGCGTGGAGCCGGCCCGCGTGCGTCGGATGTGGCACCTGCTGGAGCCGCTGCACGCGGTGCTGTACTACGCGCCGGAGGCCTTCGAGGAGGCCGCCGCCCTCGGGTTCGCCACGCAGGAGCGCTGGCCGAGCTACTTCCCCTACCGGGCCGCCCCGTTGGGCCAGGCCGGCCCCGAGCAGGTGGCCTCCGCCTTCTACAGCTTCAGTCCGCGCATGGTCGCCGAGTACGTGGAACCGGCGTGGCGGACGGCGAGCCCGGCCGCGGTGCTCGAAGCCAGAACACGAGCGGTCGACCGCACCTACCGCGCGATGTTCGGCGACCGCTTGGACGGCCCCGAGCTGGCGGAGGCGGCGGCCCTCGCCCGGCACGCGGCACAGTCCGCACAGACCGCCGGCCGCCCGCTCGCAGCGGCCAACGCCGCACTCGACTGGCCCGAGCCCCCGCACCTGCAGCTGTGGCACGCGGCGACGATCCTGCGCGAGCACCGCGGCGACGGTCACCTCGCGGCCCTGTTGCTGGCCGGACTGGACCCGGTGGAGTCGCTCGTCTCGTTCGCCGCCATAGGCGCCGCGTCGGTGGAGCGCTTCGAGAGCCGTGGCTGGACCCCCGCGCAATGGGCGGCCGCGCGGGACCGTCTGACGGCGAGAGGACTGGTCGACGCGGACGGCACGGCCACGGAAGCGGGCCGGGACCTGCGCCGCCGCGTGGAGGAGCAGACCGACCAACTGGCCGCCGGCCCCTGGGAGTCGCTGGGCGCACAGAGGACCGATCGCCTCGCCGACCTGCTGGGCGACTTCTGGGTCGCGGTGCTGTCGTCCGGCCTGCTGCCCGCCGAGACCACCCTGGGCATAGGCAAGGTCTGACCGCGGCGTCACCGACCGCCTGCCGCCGGCGCCAACCCGGCCGCTCACCGACTCGGCGGCTCGCCGCTCGGCGGCGCGCACGGGCAGCAGCCGCCCGCCGGAGCTGCCGGGACCGGGCGACACGCACGACAGGCGCGGTGTGCCGCCCGAGGCCCCCTGTGGTCCGCATCTCCGCCTCGCTACCGTTGACCAGGCACGGGCCGCCCGTGTGACGGCGGAACAGGCGAAGCAGGGAGGGGCGCACGGTGAGGCGTCTGAGGGGTGGGGCGGCACTGGCTGTCGCGATGGTGGTCACCGGTGCGGCGCTGGCCGGCTGCGAAGGGCTCGCCACACCGGAGGAGGGGAGCGGAGCTTCGGGCTCGGGGGCAGCGGCCGCCGGGGACGGCCGGGCGGTGAACCCGCTGGACAACCCGGACGGCACCGAACCGGGCCTCGCGCCGGTCACGTCCTCCGCCGACAAGGAGGAGGCACGCACCCTGATCGAAAAGGTGCGGACCAAGGGCCGCGGCCCGCGCACCGGTTACGAGCGGGACGAGTTCGGCTACGCCTGGATGGACTCGGCACCGCGCGAGGTCCCCTTCTCGCACAACGGCTGCGACTCACGCAACGACCTCCTCAAGCGGGACGGCGACAAGCTCCGCTTCCGGTCGGGCTCGGACTGCATCGTCGTCTCGCTGACGCTGCACGACCCGTACACCGGCAAGGTCATCGAGTGGAAGAAGTCCCGGGCCACCGAAGTGCAGATAGACCACGTCATGCCGCTGTCGTACGACTGGCAGATGGGCGCCTCGCGCTGGACGAAGGACAAGCGGGAGGCGATCGCCAACGACCCGCTCAACCTGATCCCGGTGGACGGCCCCACCAACAGCTCCAAGGGGGACTCCGGCCCGGCCTCCTGGCTGCCGCCGGACAAGCGGATCCGCTGCGCCTACGCGGTGCGCTTCGCCCAGGTGTCCCTGAAGTACGACCTGCCCGTGACGGAACCGGACAAGGAGATGATGCTGAAGCAGTGCGGGGGATGAGGCCCAAGTCCCTCGCGGGACCGGCGACATGCGGGGGCCCTCGCGACCCGGACGCGCACGCTCCGGGGCCGGGTGCCGCCAACAGGCGCCGCGGGCGGGCCCGGAGGCTCCCCACCCGCCCCGGCCCGCGCTCCTGACACACGAAGTGATCAGCACGACAACGGTTCGGTACAACCCGTGA
Organism: Streptomyces sp. NPDC026246; assembly: GCF_055567995.1. Lineage (NCBI taxonomy): Bacteria > Bacillati > Actinomycetota > Actinomycetes > Kitasatosporales > Streptomycetaceae > Streptomyces > Streptomyces sp. NPDC026246. Next base: position 234,871 of record NZ_JBVHPJ010000009.1, read on the forward strand.
CCGGTGGTCCGTGTCGGGCTATACGCTCGGATCCCCCACCGTGCTCTGTCACTCGCACGTACCCGTCCCATTCGGCCACACCGGACCAGGAGCAGTCATGTACGGCCACGGCGCGGCGCCGCCTCCCCGCAGCGCGGCAACGGTCATCTCCCTGCGCGTGCTGATCGCCGCGGCCGGGGTCCTCACGTGCGGCGTGCTGGCCTGCGTCCCGCTGTTCCGGGCCGCCGTCCTGCGCGGCAAGGTGTACGACTGGATCGCGGCCTGGGCGAGCCTGCCCCTGGCCATCATCTGCTTCGTGGTGATCGGCTCGCTGCCGGAGGGCGACTACCGCACCGACATCGCGCTCGCCGTGATCATGCTGCTCGGTCTGGGGTCCGCGATCTACTTCCTGATCGTGGACATCGGCCACCACAACGCGCAGCGCCGGTTCGCCGGCTACCCGCCGTCGCAGGGGCCGACCGTCATCTCCCCGCAGACCCCGTACGGCTACCCGCACCAGGCGACGCCCTACAACCCGGCCGCCACACCCGTCCCGCAGCAGCAGCCCCAGCCGCCGCAGCACCCCGTTCCGCCGGTCCCGCAGCGGCCGGCGCCCGCCCGCATCGACCAGGTGCGCGCCGAGCTCGACGAACTGAGCGACTACCTGCGCCGGCACGAGGGCCGGCCGGACGGCACCCCCGGTGAGCCCGAGGGCAGCAGGTGAGTGCCGAGGCCGGACGCGTCGTCGCCGGCCGGTACGAACTGTCCGCCGTCCTCGGCCAGGGCGGCATGGGGCAGGTCTGGACGGCTTACGACCAGCGGCTGGACCGGCGCGTCGCCGTGAAGCTGCTGCGCCCCGACAAGGTGGCCGGCCAGGACGCGGAGGAGCTGCGCCGCCGCTTCGTGCGGGAGTGCCGGGTGACCGCGCAGGTCGACCACCCCGGGCTGGTCACCGTGCACGACGCGGGCAGCGAGGGCGAGGAGCTGTTCCTCGTCATGCAGTACATCGACGGCGCCGACCTCGCCGGTCACCTCGCCGGGCGCACCCCGTACCCGTGGCCGTGGGCGGTCGCGGTGGCGGCGCAGCTGTGCGCCGTGCTGAGCGCCGTGCACGCCGTGCCGATCGTCCACCGGGACCTCAAGCCGCGCAACGTGATGGTGAAACAGGACGGCGCGGTCACCGTCCTCGACCTCGGTGTCGCCTCCGTCATGGAAACCGACACCACCCGCCTCACCCACACCGGAACGCCCATCGGCTCGCCCGCCTACATGGCCCCCGAGCAGGCCATGGGCGGCGCGGTCGGCCCCTACACCGACCTGTACGCGCTGGGCGTGGTGCTGCACGAACTGCTCAGCGGGGACGTCCCGTTCTCCGGCTCCACCGCACTCGGCGTCCTGCACCGGCACCTGTACGAACCGCCGGTCCCGGTGCGCCGGCTGCGGCCCGAGGTGCCCGAGGCGCTGGAGACCCTGGTGCTGCGCCTGCTGGCCAAGGACCCGCAGCACCGGCCCGCCTCCGCCCAGGAGGTGTACGAGCGCCTGGAGCCGCTCCTGCCCGCCCGCGGCACACCCACGGGAGCGCCCCTCGACCCCACCCGCCCCTTCCTGCGCCCGCACGCCCCCTGGCCGGACCGGGCCCGCACCCCCGCCCCCCAGCCCGCCCCGGCCACCCCCGTCCCGGAGTCGCCGGGCAACACGGACATCGCCCGGGCCGTCGACGAGGTCAAGCGCCTGCTCGGCGAAGGCCGCATCACCCAGGCCGTCGACATCCTCGGCGCGATCCTGCCCGTCGCGGCCGGCCGGCACGGCGAACACTCCCCGGTCGTGCGGACCCTGCGCAGGCAGTACGCGGCCACCCTGCTGGACGACGGCCAGTACCGGCGTGCCCTGCCCGAGCTGCGCCGCCTCGCCGACGAACGCGCCGCCGAGGCCGGCCAGGCCGACCCGCAGTGCCTGCGCTTCCGCTACGAGGCAGCCCAGTGCCTGGAACAGCTCGGCGAACCGGCCGCGGCCCTCGCCGAGTACCGGGCGCTGCTGCCGTACTACGAGAACCAGTACGTCGCGGCGGGCGGCCCGGAGCTGGCCCACGACGTGCGCCGCCGCATCGGGCACCTGCTGCTGGCCCTCGGCGACCGCGGCGCCGCCCACGACACCCTGGCCCGGCTGCTGCACGACGTCGAACGCACTCACGGACATGGTCACCCGCTGGGGGCGGAGATCCGCCGCACGCTGCAGTGGCTGGGGCAGGTGCGGGGCTGAGGCCCGGTCCGGGGCGGCGCGGCGGTGCCGGAAGTCCCGGTGAATCGTTGGTCGAATGGGTTGGCCAGAGCCTGCCCACTGCCTACCATCGATCACCGCAAGACCTTGTGCACCGCCGCACAATCTCCTCGGGAGGTCTCCTTGCACCGCCGCCGTCGCACCGCGCTCGTCCTCACCGCCGCGATCGCCGCCGCGGCGCCTCTCCTCACCGCCTGCGGGAACGACGCGCATCCCGGCGCCGCGGCCGTGGTGGGTGGCCAGCGGATCACCGTCTCCCAGCTGGAGGAGCGGGTCGGCGAGGTCCGGCAGGCCCAGCGGGCCGCCGTGCGGGACGAGGCGCAGTACCGGCAGGCCATCGCCAGGACGGGCACCCTCACCCGGGACACCCTGCAGACCATGGTGCTCGACCGGGTGCTGCACCGCGCCGCCCGGGACGCCGGGGTGAGCGTCACCCGCAAGGAGATCCAGAAGATGCGCTCCGGCCTGGAGAAGCAGGCCGGCGGCGCCAAGGCGCTGGAGACGACCTGGCTTCAGCAGTACGGCATCCCGCCGCAGCGCCTGGAGGAGAACCTCCGCCTGCAGCTGGAGGCCCAGAAGCTCGCCGAGAAGCTCGGCACCGACACCAGCCGCCCCGAGTTCTGGAAGGCCCTCTCCGACGCCTCCAAGGACCTCGACGTCAACCTCAACCCGCGCTACGGCACGTGGGACGTCCGCAAGAGCAGCCGCGCCGACGCGAAGACCCCGTGGGTCCGTGACGTGACGGCGGCGCAGGTACAGCAGTCCATGTAGCACGCGGGGGAGCGCACCCGGCCCGGGTCACCCCCGGGCCCGCGCTCCCGGGGTTTCCCCAGACCCGCGGCCCGGCCGGACGCCGCCCGATCCCCCCTTCGAGGACGACCGCCGAACGCCCGGCTCGGCCCCGCGCGGGCCTTCCGACCGCCCGGCCGTGCCCCATGCGGGCACGAGTGCCCGACTTGCTCCCGTGCGGGCACCGCCGAGCATCCGGTTGGGCCCCACTGCGGGCGCTGCCCCCGCGCCTGGTCGGACCCCGTGCGGGCACTGCCAGGCACCCGGTTGGGTCACGTACGCGCACTGCCCCGCGCCTGGTCGGACACCGTGCGGGCACCGCCGAGCGCCCGGTTAAGGCCCGCGCGGGCACTGCCGGGCACCCGGTCGGGTCACGTACGGGCACTGCCGGGCACTCGGTTGGGCCCCACCGCGGGCACTGCCCCCATGCCTGGTCGGACGCCGGGCGGGCACCGCCGAGCGCCCGGTTGGACCACGAGCGGGCACTGACAAGCGCCCGGGCTCGGCCCCTCGCGGGGCGGGCACTGACAAGCACCCGCCCGGTTACTCCCCCCCCCCCCCGCAGACACTGACGAGCACCCGGCTCGCCCCCTGGCGGACCCTCCGCGCCCGGCGCGCCCCGCTCGCCCCCCTGTGGACAACTCGCGAGAGCCCGGCCCCACCCCCTGTGGACAACTTCCGGCACCGTCCGCCACGTGGGATAGCTTCGAAACGTGAACGCCAACAGCTCCGAAGCCATCCCGGGCCCCCCGCAGGCCGCCCCGGGTGCGGCCGCCGACCCCGGCCGCGCCGTCCTGCTCACCACCAGCCACCGCGTCGCCCCCGGCCTGCTCTCCTGGCCCGCCTGGCAGGCCCTGCACGCGGCCGACCGGGTGCTGTGCGCGGACGGGGCCCACCCGCAGCTGCCCTATCTGCGCGAGGCCGGCATCACCGTCGAGGTGGCGTCGCCCACCGCGCAGGACCTCGTCGACGCCTGCGCCGGCGGCCGCACCGTGGTCGTCGTGGCGACGGGCGAGGGCGAGCCGGCCCTGACCGACGGGCTGGCCCGCCTCGCCGGCTCCGGCCGCCTCGCCATGCCGGAGCTGGAGCTGCTCCCGGCCTCCTACGACCTGCCCGGCGCCCGCCTCCTCGACCTCGTCCAGGTCATGGACCGCATCCGCGCCGAATGCCCCTGGTCGTCCCGGCAGACCCACAAGGGCCTCGCCAAGTACGGCATCGAGGAGGCGTACGAGCTGGTCGAGGCGATCGAGGAGGGGGACCGCGACGAACTGCGCGAGGAGCTCGGGGACGTCCTCCTGCAGGTCGTCTTCCACGCTCGCATCGCCGAGGAGGACACGGAGGCGCCCTTCTCCATCGACGACGTGGCCGGCGGCATCGTCGCCAAGCTCGTCCACCGCCACCCGCACGTGTTCGGCGACGCGACGGCCACCACCCCCGAGGAGGTCAAGGCCCACTGGCTGCGCACCAAGGCGATCGAGAAGCAGCGCACCTCCGTCACCGACGGCGTCCCCCTCGGCCAGCCGGGACTGGCCCTGGCCGCCAAGCTGGCCTCCCGGGCCCGTACGGCCGGCCTCGACATACCCCTGCCCCCGGTCGAGGGCATCGGCTACGAGCTGCTGGCCCTGGCGGTCCGCGCCGAGGCCGAGGGCGTCGACCCGGAGGCGGCGCTCAGAGCCGCGGCCCGCGCCTACCGGGACGCGATCCTGCAGGCCGAGGGCTGAGGAGACCCGGGCCGGGCGGGTCCGGCGGGCCGGATACGGTCGGACCGTGACCGACCAGCCCCAGCCCAGCACGCCCGCCGCCGCCCCGGAACTCTTCACCTGGGAGTTCGCGAGCGACCCCTACCCCGCCTACGCCTGGCTGCGCGAGCACGCCCCGGTGCACCGGACGCGGCTGCCCAGCGGGGTGGAGGCCTGGCTGGTCACGCGCTACGCGGACGCCAAGCAGACGCTCGCCGACCCCCGGCTCTCCAAGAACCCGGCGCACCACGACGAACCGGCCCACGCCAAGGGCAAGACGGGGATCCCGGGGGAGCGCAAGGCGGAGCTGATGACGCACCTGCTGAACATCGACCCACCGGACCACACCCGGTTGCGGCGGCTGGTGTCCAAGGCGTTCACCCCCCGCCGGGTCGCCGAGTTCGCCCCCCGGGTGCAGGAGCTGACCGACGGGCTCATCGACCGGTTCGCGCGGACGGGGTCGGCGGACCTCATCCACGAGTTCGCCTTCCCGCTGCCCATCTACGCCATCTGCGACCTGCTCGGCGTCCCCCGCGAGGACCAGGACGACTTCCGCGACTGGGCGGGCATGATGATCCGTCACCAGGGCGGGCCCCGCGGCGGCGTCGCCCGCTCGGTGAAGAAGATGCGGGGCTACCTCGCCGAGCTGATCCACCGCAAGCGCGAGGCGCTGCCCGGCGAACCGGCCCCCGGCGAGGACCTCATCTCCGGGCTCATCCGCGCCTCCGACCACGGTGAGCACCTCACCGAGAACGAGGCGGCGGCCATGGCGTTCATCCTGCTGTTCGCCGGGTTCGAGACGACCGTCAACCTCATCGGCAACGGCACCTACGCCCTGCTCACCCACCCCGGGCAGCGGGCCCGCCTGCAGGCGTCCCTCGCCGCCGGGGAGCAGGACCTGCTGGAGACCGGCGTCGAGGAACTGCTGCGCTACGACGGCCCCGTCGAACTCGCGACCTGGCGCTTCGCCACCCAGCCGCTGACCGTCGGCGGGCAGCGCATCGAGGCCGGCGACCCGGTCCTGGTGGTGCTGGCGGCCGCGGACCGGGACCCGGAGCGGTTCGCCGACCCGGACGCGCTGGACCTGTCCCGCCGGGACAACCAGCACCTCGGGTACGGCCACGGCATCCACTACTGCCTCGGCGCCCCGCTCGCCCGGCTGGAGGGCCAGACCGCCCTCGCCACGCTGCTGACGCGCCTGCCCGACCTCCGGCTCGCAGCCGACCCGGCCGAGCTGCGCTGGCGCGGCGGGCTCATCATGCGAGGGCTGCGCACCCTCCCGGTGGAGTTCACCGCGGTGTGACGCCCGCCGTGTCCAGCGAGCGCCTCCGCCAAACATGACACGCCGTCATGTCTGTGATCTTCACGTGATCTGCGCGGCATGAACTTGTGACAAGTGATCGTCTGCCGATACGTTCACCCATCAACGCGGCCCGGAGACGGCGCCGCGCGGGTCACTGCTGTCTTGCGAAAGGTCTCCGTATGCTCTCCGGGAACGGTCGTCACCGTCGCCCCCGCCAGGCTCCGGCTCTCCTCGTCGCGGCCGGAGTGACCGGCTCCGCCATTGCGATCCCGCTCCTCGGAGCCTCCGGTGCCAGCGCTGCCGACGGCGCCACCTGGGACCGGATCGCGGACTGCGAGACCGGCGGGGCCTGGAGCCAGAACAGCGGCAACGGCTACTACGGCGGCCTCGCGCTCTCCCAGGACGACTGGGAGAGCTACGGCGGTCTCGACTACGCCGCGAGCGCCGATCTGGCCAGCCGCTCGCAGCAGATAGCCGTGGCCGAGAGAATCCTCGCCGACCAGGGGGTCGGCGCCTGGCACACCTGTGGGCTCCTCTCCGGCCTCAGGACGGGCTCGTCGGGCTCGGGTGGCGAGTCCGGCTCGTCCGGTGACTCCGCTCCGACAGACTCGACCGGATTGCTCGACTCGTCCGAATCGTCCGGGTCTTCCGCCTCGCCCTCCCCGTCCGCGACGTCTCCGTCGTCTTCCCCGTCCCGCTCGGCTTCGCCTGACGCCTCGTCGGCACCTCGGGGCGAATCGGGTGATTCCGACAAGTCGCGCGACTCTCGTGGTGCCGGTCGGGGATCGGACGGCTCGCGGTCGGCCGCGCCCGAGAGCGAGGCGTCCGGCAAGTCCCGCCCGAGCGACGGCTCCTCGGCTGCGGCGGACGCCGGCTCCGGCCGTCACCGCGGCCCCAGCGCCGACGAGAGTGCCGGGTCCGCGGACGGCGGTACGGGCGGCTCCTCGGGGCGGCACGCCTCACGCGACGAGGAGGCGTCCGACGAGAAGTCGGAGGGTGCCTACATCGTCGGCGTCGGGGACAGCGCCTGGTCCATCGCCGACTCCCTCCGGATCGACGGGGGATGGCACGAGCTGTACGCCGGGGGCGAGAAGGCGGCCGAGGGCGACTCGGAGCTCGTTCTGCCCGGTCAGACGCTTACCGCAGAGGACGAAACGGACGGGAAGTAGCCGTTCGGGCAGTGCGGGAACGGCGGCGGAAGTCGCCCCGAATCGACGCGAGTTCACGCCATGTTTCGCGGCCTATGTCCCGTATAAACGTGGTGAGAGATAGGTCTCAGAAGCCTTGATCGTCTTTGAAATTCCGGCGATCGCCTGTCTACGGTCGTGACCGCTCGCCACCGCGAGCCCCGGCGGCCGCAACGCCGAATCCTGCCAGCGGCCGTACGGGAACAGTCGTCGCGTCAAGCGCCGTAGGCAGGAGCGGGGGACCCAAGGTAGGTGCCCGACCGGCTTGTTGCGCCGGAAGGGCTAGGGGTGGAGCCGCGTCCCGTGAGGGACGTGGCCGGGCAACTCAACCGGCCCGAACCCGACAGCTCACCTCGCAGGCGTCGGTGAGGGGATCCATCCATGCTGTTTTCCGGCAAGGGCAAGCACCGTCGTCCGTCCAAGGCCACTCGCGCCATCGCCGTCGCCGGTGTCGCCTCCGCCGCCGTCGCCGCTCCGCTGATGGCGGCCGGCAACGCCTCCGCCGCCACCGCCTCCGAGTGGGACGCCGTCGCCCAGTGCGAGTCCGGCGGCAACTGGTCCATCAACACCGGCAACGGTTACTACGGCGGTCTGCAGTTCTCCGCCTCCACGTGGGCCGGCTACGGCGGCACGCAGTACGCCTCCACCGCCGACAAGGCCACGAAGGCGCAGCAGATCGAGATCGCCGAGAAGGTCCTCGCCAGCCAGGGCAAGGGCGCCTGGCCGGTCTGCGGCAAGGGCCTGTCGAGCGCCGGCTACACCGGCGGCGGTTCCACCGACTCCGGCAGCTCCGCCGGCTCCTCGCAGCAGAACCAGCAGAGCCAGCAGAGCCAGCAGAGCCAGCAGAGCACCGAGTCGCGTGAGACCCAGCAGCAGCCGGCCTCCCGTTCCGACGAGCGTCCGGCCGCCAAGAAGACCGTCACCACCCCGACCGGCAAGAAGGTCAAGAAGGGCGACGGCGAGTACAAGGTCGTCAAGGGCGACACCCTCAGCTCCATCGCGGCCGAGGAGAAGGTCAAGGGCGGCTGGGAGAAGCTGTTCAAGCTGAACAAGGACATCGTCGAGGACGCCAACCTCATCTACCCGGGCCAGCAGCTGCACCTGAAGTAAGCAGCAGCGCCCACCGCCGCAGGGCGGTCCGCACCGCGCACCCGCGGTCCGGCCGCCCGGCGGCCCCCGCCCTCGTGGGAGGCCCCGCCCTGACAGGCGGCCCCCCGCCGCACGGGCGGGACCCCCGTCCCCACGGGCTCCCCGCCCCGGTGCGTGTTCCCCCGTACGCACCGGGGCGGGGTCATGTCCGCCCGGGCTCCGGCGGCCGAGTTTCGGCCGGTTGTGGCGAACCTGCTTTGTTCCGTTCGGAAACAATTTACTCTCGGTTCTGTCCATGGGGTGGGCGACCCGGTGGCCGATCGCCCGGAGCCGGTTAGGCTCATGTCGCGAGCCACCACGGCCCGCACCTCGCCGGGTCCACGCGACCCGCGTCACCGCGTCACATAAGAAGGAGATGCTCGTGCCGTCCATCGACGTCGTCGTAGCCCGGGAAATCCTGGACTCCCGAGGCAACCCCACGGTCGAGGTCGAGGTCGGCCTCGACGACGGCAGCACCGGCCGTGCCGCCGTCCCGTCCGGCGCCTCCACGGGCGCCTTCGAGGCCATCGAGCTCCGCGACGGCGACTCGAACCGCTACCTCGGCAAGGGTGTGGAGAAGGCCGTCCTCGCGGTCATCGAGCAGATCGGCCCGGAGCTGGTCGGCTACGACGCCACCGAGCAGCGCCTGATCGACCAGGCGATGTTCGACCTGGACGCCACCGACAACAAGGGCTCGCTCGGCGCCAACGCCATCCTCGGCGTCTCCCTCGCCGTCGCCCACGCCGCCTCCGAGGCCAGCGACCTGCCGCTGTTCCGCTACCTGGGCGGCCCGAACGCGCACCTGCTGCCGGTGCCGATGATGAACATCCTGAACGGCGGCTCGCACGCCGACTCCAACGTGGACATCCAGGAGTTCATGATCGCGCCCGTCGGCGCGGAGTCCTTCTCCGAGGCACTGCGCTGGGGCGCCGAGGTCTACCACACGCTGAAGAAGGTCCTGAAGGGCAAGGGCCTGGCCACCGGCCTCGGCGACGAGGGCGGCTTCGCCCCGAACCTCGGCTCCAACCGCGAGGCCCTCGACCTCATCCTCGAGGCGATCAAGGAAGCCGGCTACACCCCCGGCGAGCAGATCGCCCTCGCGCTCGACGTGGCCGCGTCCGAGTTCTACAAGGACGGCGTCTACACCTTCGAGGGCAAGGAGCGCTCGGCGGCCGAGATGACCGAGTACTACGCGGAGCTCGTCGACGCGTACCCGCTCGTCTCCATCGAGGACCCGCTGTTCGAGGACGACTGGGAGGGCTGGAAGACCATCACCGACAAGCTCGGTGACAAGGTCCAGCTCGTCGGCGACGACCTGTTCGTCACCAACCCCGAGCGCCTCGCCCGCGGCATCGAGGAGGGCGCCGCCAACGCCCTGCTGGTGAAGGTGAACCAGATCGGTTCGCTGACCGAGACCCTGGACGCCGTGGAGCTGGCCCAGCGCAACGGCTTCAAGTGCATGATGTCCCACCGCTCCGGCGAGACCGAGGACGTCACCATCGCCGACCTGGCCGTCGCCACCAACTGCGGCCAGATCAAGACCGGCGCCCCGGCCCGCTCCGAGCGCGTCGCCAAGTACAACCAGCTGCTGCGCATCGAGGAGATCCTCGACGACGCCGCGGTCTACGCCGGCCGCAGCGCCTTCCCGCGCTTCAAGGGCTGACCCCGGCCACAAGAGGCAGCGTCGTACGTACGTCCCCGGACTCGGTCCCGTACCGTGTCCGGGGACGTACGCGCGTATGACGGTGGAGCGGGAGGCGGACTGACATGGCCGTGAAGGACCGGGACCGGTTCTCCACCGCGACCAGGATCCGGCTGCTCGGTGAGCAGACCGCGGCCCGGGTCTACCGCTCCCAGACCAGGCGCCAGGCCCGCCGCTCCCGGCTGACCGGCCGGGCGGCGCTGCTCGCGCTGGTGCTCTGCTCGCTGATCGTGGCCCTGGCCTGGCCGATGCGCCAGTACGTCTCCCAGCGCGCCGAGATCGAGGACCTGCAGCGCGAGCAGCAGCAGGCGCGGGAGCGCGTCGAGCGGCTGCGCGACGCCAAGGCGCGCTGGCAGGACGACGCGTACGCGGAGCAGCAGATCCGGCAGCGGTTGCACTACGTCATGCCGGGGGAGACGGGGTTCGTCGTCGTCGACCCGGACGCGGCGAAGCAGGCGCGCACCGACCTGGGCGCGGCGGACCGCCCCTGGTACGCCAATGTCTGGGACGGGATCGACAAGGCCGACGACTCCGGCCGCTGAACGCGCGCCCAGTGCTCCCCCAGTGACCCCGCAGAGAACCCAGAGAAAGACACGCTGAAGACAGTCATGGAAACGCCCCCGCCGACCACCCCGCGCACCGAACCCACCGACGCGGACGTCGAGGCCTTCAAGCAGCAGCTCGGTCGGCCCCCGCGCGGACTGCGGGCCATCGCGCACCGCTGCCCCTGCGGACAGCCCGACGTCGTGGAGACGGCCCCGCGCCTGCCCGACGGCACGCCCTTCCCGACGCTGTACTACCTGACGTGCCCGAAGGCCAACTCGGCGATCGGCACGCTGGAGGCGAACGGCGTGATGAAGGAGATGACCGAGCGGCTGGCCGCGGACCCGGAGCTGGCGGCGGCGTACCGGGCGGCCCACGAGGACTACGTCCGGCGCCGCGACGAGATCGAGGAGCTGAAGAACTTCCCGAGCGCGGGCGGCATGCCGGACCGCGTGAAGTGCCTGCACGTGCTGGTCGCGCACTCGCTGGCCGCGGGCCCGGGCGTGAACCCGCTGGGCGACGAGGCGCTGGCCATGCTGCCCGAGTGGTGGCGCAAGGGGGCCTGCGTGACGCCCGCCGGCCCGCCGAGCGGTGCGGGGTGGCAGGTCGACAGCACGGACTCGGGGCACTTCGCCGTCAAGCCGCTCGAGGAGGACGGACAGTGACCCGGGTCGCCGCCGTGGACTGCGGCACGAACTCCATCCGCCTGCTGGTCGCCGACGCGGATCCGGTCACCGGCGAGCTGGCCGACCTGGACCGCCGGATGACGATCGTGCGGCTCGGGCAGGGCGTCGACCGCACCGGCCGGCTCGCCCCCGAGGCGCTGCAGCGGACCTTCGCGGCCTGCCGGGAGTACGCCGGGATCATCGAGGAGCACGGCGCTCAGCGGTTGCGGTTCGTGGCCACCTCCGCCTCCCGGGACGCCGAGAACCGCGACGAGTTCGTGCGGGGCGTGCTGGACATCCTGGGCGTGGAGCCCGAGGTGATCACCGGGGACCAGGAGGCCGAGTTCTCCTTCACCGGCGCCACCAAGGAGCTGGCCGGGAGCGACCATCTGCCCACGCCCTACCTGGTGGTGGACATCGGCGGCGGCTCGACCGAGTTCGTCGTGGGCGACGACCGGGTCCGGGCGGCCCGGTCGGTGGACGTCGGCTGCGTCCGCATGACGGAGCGCCACCTGGTCCGCGACGGCGTGGTGAGCGACCCGCCCTCGCCGGAGCAGGTCGCCGCGATGCGGGCCGACATCGAGGCCGCCCTCGACCTGGCCGAGAAGACGGTGCCGCTGCGTGAGGCCCGCACACTGGTCGGCCTGGCCGGCTCGGTGACGACCGTGTCGGCCATCGCCCAGGAGCTGCCCGCGTACGACTCCGAGGCCATCCACCATTCCCGGGTCTCCCTGGAGAGGGTCCGCGAGATCACCGAGTGGCTGCTGCGCTCCACGCACGCCGAGCGGACGGCCGTGCCGTCGATGCACCCGGGCCGGGTCGACGTGATCGGGGCGGGGGCCCTGGTCCTGCTGTCGATCATGGAACGCATCGGAGCGCAGGAGGTCGTCGTCAGCGAGCACGACATCCTCGACGGCATCGCTCACAGCTGCGCCGCCGGGGCGCGTTGAGGCGGTGCCCATGCCGGGCGGGGCGTCACAGGCTGCGGTAGACGTCCCGCCGGTCGCCCACCTTGACCACGAGGACGACGAGTTCACCATCGTTGATCTGGTAGGCGACCCGGTAGCTACCGACCCTGAGCCGGTAGAGGCCCGACGGGCCGGTGAGCTTCTTGACGTCGGCGTCTTGCCGGTACGGATCGTCACCGAGTGCGGTCAACGCGGTCAGGATGCGCATGGCGTCGGGTCGACTGATGGCCCGAAGCTGACGCTGTGCCGCCGTGGTGAACCGGAAGGCGTACTTCACGCCGCCTCGCCGTCCTGCTCGGTGAACAGATCCGCCAGCAGTTCCGCCATCGTCACGGTGGTGCCGCCCTCGGCCAGCACAGCTTCGGCCTCGCGCGCCAACATCACGTCGGCGGCTTCCTCCAACGCTTCGAAGTCCGAGATCGGGACCACGGCTGCCACCGGTGCGCCGTTGCGCGTGATGACAGTCGGGACGCCTTCCTCGGCACGGTTGATGTGATCGGCGAGGTGCGCGCGGGCTTCCCGTACAGTCACGGTGTTTTCAGTCATGAAGTCAGTGTACGCATCGGCGTGTACACGGCGCATCCGTAGAGGGAAGCGCGTTCGTGCGCGATCCTCGACGGCATCGCGTGGTCGGTGGCGTGACGTCTGTGTACTTTCGGGGCGCAAGGTACTAACGAAAAGAACGGGCCCCTTGTTGCTGATGGGCCGTTTCACCCTTTTTGTGACGCTCACCCGGTCCCGGGAACAGCCTCGCGAGAAGGGTGAGACAACCATGATCACCAGAGAGCAGATAGGGGCCGTCCTGGACCACGCGGTCCTGGACGAAGGCGGTAAGAAGATCGGTGAGGCCAAGCACGTCTTCGTCGACGACGCGACCGGGCGTCCGGAGTGGGTGTCGGTGAAGACCGGCATGTTCGGCACCAGCGAGACGTTCGTACCCATCCGCGACGCCTCGCTGGTGGACGACCACACGGAGGTCCCCTATTCCAAGAGCCGGGTCAAGGACGCCCCGCGCGTCGACGTCGACAGCGGCGGCCACCTGTCCCCCGACGAGGAGCACCGGCTCTACGAGTACTACGGCATCGACTGGGACGAGTCCTGGTCCCGGGCCAACCAGCCCGGCGAGGGCGGCTGGGCCCACCGGGACGAGACCGGGGAGGTCGGGGAGACCGGAACGACCGGTACGGCGGGCACCGCCGGTGGCGCTGCCGGTGCCGCGGGCGCAGCCGGCGCCGCGGGCACCGCCGGAACCGCGGGTGCTGCCGGGGTCGCAGGCACCTCCGGAACCGCGGGTGCTGCCGGAATCGCAGGCACCTCCGGTACGGCCGCGGATGCGCGCCGGGCGACGGACGACGACGCGATGACCCGCTCCGAGGAGCGCATGCACGTGGGTGTCGAACGCCGCGAGACCGGCCGTGCCCGCCTGCGCAAGTACGTCGTGACCGAGGAAGTGCAGCAGACGGTCCCGGTACGGCACGAAGAGGTGCGCGTCGAGCGGGAGCCCATCACGGACGCCAACCGGGACGCCGCGATGTCCGGTCCGGACATCGGCGAGGCCGAGCACGAGGTGGTGCTCCACGACGAGCGGCCGGTGACCGAGACCGAGGCCGTGCCGGTGGAGCGGGTGCGTCTGACCACGGAGGAGCGGACCGAGCAGGAGACCGTCCACGGGCAGGTGCGCAAGGAACGGATCGAGGGCACCACCGAGGAGATCGACGACGACGGCGACGGCATGGGGCCGGGGCGCCGCTGAGCGGTGTCCGCACGCCGGGTCGGCACGGGTGTCGGCGGCGGGTTCGCCGTCGGCACCCGTGCGACGCCGGGGGGCCGGCACGGCGTCGAACCGTGCTGGTCAACCGCCTCCGCTGAGCGTCGCTCGGTACGGGTGAGCGGGCCGAACCGGCTGTGGGCCGGGCCGGAGCGGGAAAGTTCGTGAAGTTCTTCACAAGGATTTCGGCCCCTGCGGGGGATCAAAGGGCCCTCGTTGACCCGTCCGAGGGCCGAACTGCCCTTTGAACATGTTCAGAAGCATGATATGGAGGGCTTCGAGGAGCCCCTCCGGACGACCGTCACGGAGGTCCTCACAGAGGCCCGTCAGGCCCAGAGAGGCAGCTCACGCGGCATTGACAACGGTCCGCCGTGCACACTCGCCCCCCGTTGTCACCATGACATGGATCACGCGAGCGGCGGAGGATAGCACACCCCCTCCACAACCTTGTGAAGGGGCGCACGAGGTACCCCCCTGAGGCGGGTGGATACTCGATGGCATGAGCACCACGGAGCGTCCCAGGATCCTCGTAGTAGGCGGTGGGTACGTAGGCCTGTACGCAGCTCGGCGCATCCAGAAGAAGATGCGCTACGGCGAGGCGACCGTCACGGTCGTCGACCCCCGGTCGTACATGACCTACCAGCCCTTCCTCCCCGAAGCCGCCGCCGGCAACATCTCCCCGCGCCACGTCGTCGTCCCGCTGCGACGTGTGCTGCCCAAGGCGGAGGTCCTCACCGGCCGGGTCACCACCATCGACCAGGACCGCAAGGTCGCCACGGTCTCCCCGCTGGTCGGCGAGGCCTACGAGCTGCCCTTCGACTACCTGGTCGTCGCCCTCGGCGCGGTCTCCCGCACCTTCCCGATCCCCGGCCTCGCCGAGCAGGGCATCGGCATGAAGGGCATCGAGGAGGCCATCGGCCTGCGCAACCACGTCCTCGAGCAGCTCGACAAGGCCGACTCCACCACCGACGAGGAGATCCGCCGCAAGGCGCTCACCTTCGTCTTCGTGGGCGGCGGCTTCGCCGGTGCCGAGACCATCGGCGAGGTCGAGGACATGGCCCGCGACGCGGCCAAGTACTACAAGAACGTGTCCCGCGAGGACATGCGCTTCATCCTGGTCGACGCCGCCGACAAGATCCTCCCCGAGGTCGGCCCCAAGCTCGGCAAGTACGGCAAGGAGCACCTCGAGGCCCGCGGGGTCGAGGTCTACCTGTCCACCTCCATGGACTCCTGCGTGGACGGCCACGTGGTGCTGAAGAACGGCCTCGAGGTCGACTCGAGCACCATCGTGTGGACCGCCGGCGTCAAGCCCAACCCGGCCCTCGCCCGCTACGGCCTGCCCCTCGGCCCCCGCGGTCACGTCGACTGCGAGCCCACGCTGCAGGTCAAGGGCACCGACTACATCTGGGCCGCCGGCGACAACGCCCAGGTGCCCGACCTCGTCGGCCGCAAGGCGGGCAACGAGAACGCCTGGTGCCCGCCGAACGCCCAGCACGCGCTGCGCCAGGCCAAGGTCCTCGGCGACAACGTGGTGTCGGGCATGCGGGGCTTCCCGCAGAAGAACTACGCGCACGCCAACAAGGGCGCGGTGGCCGGTCTCGGCCTCCACAAGGGCGTCGCGATGATCGTCATGGGCAAGATGAAGATCAAGCTCAAGGGCCGTCTCGCCTGGTACATGCACCGTGGCTACCACGGCCTGGCGATGCCGACCTGGAACCGCAAGATCCGCGTCTTCGCCGACTGGACCCTCGGCATGTTCCTCAAGCGCGAGGTCGTCTCCCTCGGAGCGATCGAGACCCCGCGCGAGGAGTTCTACGAGGCCGCCAAGCCGGCCCCGGTCGCCGCCGCGCCGCAGGCGAAGACCGAGGAGAAGGCCAAGACCGAGGAGAAGGCCAAGGCCTCCTGACCTCGGCTCCCCGAGCAGTCCGCCGAAGGGCCTTCCGCCATCCGTGGTGCGGGAGGCCCTTCGGCGTGCCCGGCCCCTTCCCGCCGGGCGGGGGAAGGGACGGGCTTTGCCCAGACATGACGCGTGCCGGGGACTGCACCGGGGCGCCGCAGGTGTTTACGTGGTGTCCGGACATGCCGGGATCCTCGTCACGGAGGTGTACACCATGGCAGACGCCGCGCAGCGGCTGCAGGGCCTCTTCGCACAGGTGCTGGGAGCGCCGCTCCCGGTGCGCATCCGCGCCTGGGACGGTTCGCAGGCGGGCCCGCCGGGCACCCCCGCGCTCGTCGTACGCAACCGCCGGGCCCTGCGCCGCCTGCTGTGGAAGCCGGGCGAACTCGGCCTGGCCCGCGCCTGGGTGGCGGGCGACCTGGACATCGAGGGCGATCTCTACGCCACCCTCGACCTGCTCGCCGGCCTGGTCTGGGAGCGCGGCGAGGACGCCCGCACCCTCGCCCAGGCCCTGCGCGACCCCGAGGTGCGCGCCGCCGTCCGCGGCCTGGTCCGGCTCGCCGGGCTCCCGCTGCCGCCCTCCCCGCCCCCCGAGGAGGTCCGCAGCCCCCGGCGCCACCTGCACACCAAGCACACCGACCGGCGCGCCATCAGCCACCACTACGACGTCGGCAACGAGTTCTACGAGATCGTCCTGGGCCCGTCGATGGTGTACTCGTGCGCCTACTGGTCCGCCCCGGACAGCACCCTGGAACGGGCCCAGCACGACAAGCTCGAACTCGTCTGCCGCAAGCTCGGACTGACGCCCGGTCAGCGACTGCTCGACGTCGGCTGCGGCTGGGGCTCGATGGCCCTGCACGCCGCCCGCGAGCACGGGGTGAGCGTCGTCGGCGTCACGCTCTCCCAGGAGCAGGCCGCCTACGCCCGCAAGCGCGTAGCCGACGAGGGCCTCACCGACAAGGTCGAGATCCGCGTCCAGGACTACCGCGACGTCCGCGACGGCCCCTACGACGCGATCTCCTCCATCGGCATGGCCGAGCACGTCGGAGCCGACCGGTACCTGGAGTACGCCACCGATCTGCACGACCTGCTCAAGCCCGGCGGGCGGCTGCTGAACCACCAGATCGCCCGTCGCCCCCAGCGCGACGAGTCGGCGTACAGCGTCGACGCCTTCATCGACTCCTACGTCTTCCCCGACGGCGAACTCCAGCCGGTCGGCGGCACCGTGGCCCAGCTGGAGCGCGCCGGGTTCGAGGTGCGCGACGTGGAGGCGCTCCGCGAGCACTACGCCCTCACCCTGCGCGGCTGGGTGACCCGGCTGGAGGCCGACTGGCAGCGCGCCGTGCAGCTCGCCGGCCCCGGGCGGGCCCGGGTCTGGCGCCTGTACATGGCGGCCTCCGCGCTGGCCTTCGAACGCAACCACATCGGCGTCAACCAGGTCCTGGCCGTCCGGACCCCGGAAGCGGGTGCCTCCGGGATGCCGTTGCGCGCCCGCACCTGGGGGGCGTCGGCCCAGGACTGAGCCGGCGCGACCGGAGAGGGCCGGGTTCCCCGTGTCGGGGAGCCCGGCCCTTCGGCGTGCCGCGGAGCGGCGTGGTCACTCGGCCTTGATCGCGTTCAGCATGTTCAGCCGCGCGGCGTTGCGGGCCGGCCACATCGCGGCCAGGACCCCCACCAGACCGGCCAGCACCAGGAAGATCCCGATCCGGTCCCAGGGGAGGACCAGCGCGTAGCCCGGGATCTGGTCCGCGAAGGTCTCGCCGATCGCCCAGCCGAGGAACGCGCCCAGACCGATGCCGACGACCGCGCCGAACACCGAGATGACGACTGCCTCCAGGCGCACCATCCGCTTCACCCGGCGCCGGTCCAGGCCGATGGCGCGCAGCATGCCGATCTCCTGCTGCCGTTCGAAGACCGACATCGCGAGGGTGTTGACGACGCCGAGCACCGCGATGATCAGGGCCATCGCCAGCAGGCCGTACATGACGTTCAGCAGGGTGTTGATGGCACCGCCGAACTCGTTGCGGATGTCCTGCTTGTCCATCACGGTGATCGCGGGGTTGTCGCCCAGCGCGTCGATGAGGACCTTCTCGTTCGCCGCGGACTGGCCGCCGTCGACCTTCACGAAGATCTGCCGGATGGACGGCTTCGTCTCGTGCCGGTCCACGACCTTCCGGTCGACGAGGACGGGCGAGAGGAACTCGCTGTCCTTGTAGACGGCACCCACCGTCAGCGTGGCCTTCTTGTCGTCGCCGAAGGTGACGGGGAGCCGGTCGCCGGTCTTCCAGCCCTTGCTCTTCGCCGTCTTCTCGGCGACCGCGATCCGGCCCTCGGCGAGGGAGTCCGCACTGCCGCTGACGACGTCGACGGTCAGGACCTTCTGGATGTCGCCGGGGCTGACCGCCGAGGCGGACACGTAGTCCTTGCCGTCGAGCTGGAAGTAGGCGTCCTGCTGCGGCGAGACCGCGGACACGCCCTTCGCCTTCGCCAGGGCGGTGAGCGCCGACCGGTCGAGGTCGCCGCCGTTGGCCATGGAGACCATGTAGTCGGCCTTGATGTTGTCGGTGGTCATCTTGTCGATGGCCGTGCCGACGGTGATGCCGAGCACCGACAAGCCGGTCACCAGCGTCAGTCCGATGGCCAGCGCGGAGGCGGTGGCGCCGGTGCGACGCGGGTTGCGGACGGCGTTCTGGCCGGCCAGCTTGCCGGCCACCCCGAAGGGGCCGACGAGCAGCGGACGGACGAGGGCGATCACCGGCCGGGACAGCAGCGGGATCAGGATGATCACGCCGATCAGCGCGAGGAAGGCGCCTGCCCCGATGTACATGCGGCCGTCGTCGCCGCCGGTCGAGGCACCCGCCACGATCCCGACCGCGCCGAGGGCGGTGACGGCCGCGCCGATGGAGTTGCGCAGCACCAGCGACTTGGTGGTGGCCACCGCGTGGAGGCTGTTCATGGCTGCCACCGGCGGGATCTTCGCGGCCCGGCGGCCGGGTAGCCAGGCGGCGAGCATCGTGATGAGCACGCCCACCGAGACAGCCGCGATCACCGGCGTGACGGACAGGATCAGGGGGCCGTCCGGCATCTTCATGTCGAAGGCGGCCATGCCGGAGCGCAGCCCGACGGCCAGGCCGATGCCGAGGACGAAGCCGACGGCCGAGGCGACCAGGCCCACCAGCGCGGCCTCGGCGAGCACCGAGCGGGTGATCTGCCTGCGGGACGCGCCGACGGCCCGCATCAGGGCGATCTCCTTGGTGCGCTGGGCGACCAGCATCGTGAACGTGTTGGAGATCAGGAAGATCCCGACGAAGAGCGCGATGCCCGCGAAGCCGAGCAGGACCTGCTTGAGGTTGCCCATGCCCTGCTCGATCTGGTCGGCCTGCTCGTCGGCGAGCGCCTTGCCGGTCTGCGCCTCGGCCGAGTCCGGCAGCAGCGGCTTGACCGCGTCCAGGATCCTCGTGTCGTCGGCGCCGGGTGCGCCGGTGACGGTGGCGCTCTCGAAGTAGCCCGGCTTGAGGTACTGCTTCTGGGCGACGGCGGTGTCGAAGAGGACGAGGCTGCCGCCGGCGTTCACGGCGCCGTCCTCGGTGGTGAACACCCCGCTGAGGGTGTACTCCTTCACCGGGCCGTTGGTCGCGACGCGCACCCGGTCGCCGACCTCGTACTCGCCCTTGGCGGCGGACTCCTCGTCCAGGGCGATCTGGTCGTCCTTCACCGGGCCGGAGCCGTCGGTGAACGTGTAGGCGGCGTCCTTGCCGTCCTTGCCGGGGGCGAAGTTGGAGCCCTTGTTGGACCAGCCGACGCCGATCAGCTTCCCGTCGGGGTCGGCGACCCCGGCGAAGCCCTCGACGCGACCGTGGACCCCGGCGACGCCGTCCACGGCGGAGATCCTGTCGAGGACCTTGCCGGACAGGCCCGGGGCCTGCTCGGGATCGTCCGGGTCGGCGTACGAGGAGACGGAGACGGCGACGTCGTCGTAGCTCTTCGCCGACTGGTTGCGGAAGGCGTGGGAGAGGGTGTCGGCGAAGACCAGGGTGCCGGAGACGAACGCGACGCCGAGCATCACGGCGAGCACGGTCATCAGCAACCGGGCCTTGTGCGCGAGGACGTTGCGCAAGGCGGTACGGAACATGGTGGCGAATCTCAGTCCTGTCGGTCCTGCGGGGGATCAGCTGGTGCGGCCCTTGGCGTCGAACTGCTTCATGAAGTCGAGGACCGTGTCGGCCGTCGGCCGGTGCATCTCGTCGACGATCCGGCCGTCCGCGAGGAAGACCACGCGGTCCGCGTAGGACGCGGCCACCGGGTCGTGGGTCACCATCACGACGGTCTGGCCCATCTCGCGCACGGAGTTGCGCAGGAAGCCCAGGACCTCCGCGCCGGAGCGCGAGTCGAGGTTTCCCGTGGGCTCGTCACCGAAGATGATCTCGGGCCGGGAGGCCAGCGCCCGGGCCACGGCCACGCGCTGCTGCTGACCGCCGGAGAGCTGGGAGGGGCGGTGGCCGAGCCGGTCGGCCAGTCCGACCATGCGGATCACGGAGTCCAGCCACTGCTTGTCCGGCTTGCGGCCCGCGATGTCCATCGGGAGGGTGATGTTCTCCAGGGCCGTCAGCGTCGGCAGCAGGTTGAACGCCTGGAAGATGAAGCCGATCTTGTCCCGGCGCAGCTTGGTCAGCTGCTTGTCCTTCAGGGAGCCCAGCTCGGTGTCGCCGAGGCGCACCGATCCGGAGGAGAAGGTGTCCAGGCCGGCGACGCAGTGCATCAGGGTCGACTTGCCGGAACCGGACGGTCCCATGATCGCGGTGAACTCGGCCCGACGGAACTCGACGGTGACCCGGTCCAGGGCGACCACCTGGGTCTCACCCTGCCCGTAGATCTTGGACAGATCCGTGGCGCGCGCGGCCACGGCGGTGGCCCGGTCGGCGAGGGATGCGGTGGTCACGGGATGGCTCTCCTGTCGGACGGCTGTGCGGAGGAAGGACGTGTTCCATCGTCCGGGTCTCCGGCGGCCGTGTAGTCACCCGCTGTTCCGGTTCCGGGGGGCGACTCGGGTCGGACCCGAGGGCGCGGCGTCATACCTGGGGATGACACCGGACCCCGAAAGAGGTCCCCAGGACGGAACCTGCCGTTCCGGCTGTCGGGAACAGGTGGAGTGCCCTCGTTCGGGCGGTGAAATTCCGTCATTCCGCATACGCCGCTGTCAGTCGCACGCAAGGCTGGTGGCAAGTGCGGACGGCGCGTTCCGTGTGCTGATGCACCCTCAGACGTCAATAAAATAAGACAACATCGGTCCGCCCGTCCGCTGTTCGGGGGACGTGTCCCGATAGTCTCGGAACCTCGTTGCGGAGCCCATGGCCTGCCCGGATGGTGGAATGCAGACACGGCGAGCTTAAACCTCGCTGCCCCTTCGCGGGCGTGCCGGTTCAAGTCCGGCTCCGGGCACTTTCCGGTCCCTGTGCGGTCCACCGGCGTGATCCACCGACACGTCGACGACGGACCGGGCCCGGCCGATGATCACCGACCGGTACCGAGCCGGTTCCGGGACGGTACCGGACCGCTGTGGAATGAAGCCCTCCGGCCTGGGGAATCAGGGAGCGGCGTAGCGTGTTGCGCTGCACGACGAGGGAAAGATCCTCCCCGAGCAGGAGGGCCATTCCTTTGCCTACCTATTACTCTTGAGCCAAGGCCATGCCGTGTGGCCATGGAGGAGTGAAATGAGGAGCAGAAACCCGGTCTTCTCGCGACGGGGGTTCAGCCGCGACAACGGCTACGCGGGCTTCAACACCGCGCCGCAGGCCGGGGGTCCCGCTGTCGCCACCCAGGGCAACCCGTACGCCCAGCCCACGGGCGACGCGTACGCCCAGAACCCGTACGCGCAGAACCCTTACGCCCAGCAGGGCCAGCAGTTCGGCGCCCCGCCGCAGGCCCCGGCCACCACGGGCCGGATGACCATCGACGACGTCGTCCTGCGCACGGCGAGCACCCTCGGTGTGCTCATCGTCACCGCGGCGCTCTCCTGGGCGCTGCTGCCGGTCGACGACGCCAACATCAGCCGCAGCTACGGCATCGGCATCGGCGCCGCGCTGATCGGCATGGTCCTGGCGTTCGTGCAGTCCTTCAAGCGCAAGGCCTCGCCCGCGCTGATCCTGGCGTACGCCGCGTTCGAGGGTGTCTTCCTCGGCGTCGTGTCCAACATCGTGGACAACCGCATCGCCGACGGTGCGGCCATGCAGGCGGTGATCGGCACGATGGCGGTCTTCGCCGGTGTGCTGATCGCCTACAAGGCCGGCTGGATCCGCGTCAACCGCCGCTTCTACGGCTTCGTGATGGCGGCGGCGCTCGGCTTCATCCTGCTGATGACCGTGAACCTGCTGTTCGCGGTGTTCGGCGGCGGTGACGGCCTCGGCTTCCGCAGCGGCGCCCTCGGTGTCGTCTTCGGCGTCATCGGCATCATCCTCGGTGCCTGCTTCCTCGCCCTGGACTTCAAGCAGGTCGAGGACGGCATTGCCTACGGCGCCCCGCGCGAGGAGGCCTGGCTGGCCGCCTTCGGCCTGACGCTGACGCTGGTGTGGATCTACCTCGAGTTCCTGAGGCTCATCTCGATCCTCAACAGCAGCGACTGACCCCAGCAGGTCGTGCGCGAAGGGCCCCGGCTCCGGCCGGGGCCCTTCGTCGTCGTCGGGGTGGGTGGCGCGCGACTAGAGGAGCTTGCGCGCGGCCCTTCTGAGGTCGTACTCGTGGACGATCGCCTTGGCGTGGCCGTACGCCAGGTCGTGTTCGTGCCGGAGCCAGCTGACCTTCTCCTCGAAGCGGAAGAGGGCCGGGCCTTCGTCGACGGTGCGCAGCCAGTCGGAGATCTCACGACCGGTGCAGTGCGGGATGCGGGCGAGCATGTTGCGGTGGGTCTCTTCGGAGAAGACTTGGGACATCGGCGCCTCCGGACGCTGGGATGTAAGCCGGTCCTTCAGGTCACCGTGCCCGAGTGTGCTTCCGTTGGCAACAGTCCCGGTACGACGCGTACGCTCGCCGCGTGGTTGATACGACGCCCCTCCTCCGAGCCGTTGATCACTTCGCCGACCGTCTGAGGGCCGCGCCCCAGAGCCGGCTGCAGCGAGGCGCCGCCGCCGAGGCGCTCGCCCTGGCGCGGGAGCTGTCGCGCAGGTCGCAGGTCCTGGAGGGCGAGGAGCCCCGGGAGATGCCCGACGCGGGGATGTTCGCGGCGGCGGACCAGATCACGGTCGCCGGACACGACCTGGCCGTGGTGCTGCCCGGCGACGCCGAGGTCGAGGAGGCCGTGCGCCTGGTCGAGGACGCGCAGAAGCGGGCCGGGGTGTGAGGCGGCCCGGGATGTCCGCCGGGGTGTGAGCGGTCCTGGAAGGGCGGAGCGGTCCTAGAAGGACGCGATGACCCGGTCGGCCAGGATGTAGACGTTCTCCTCGCCGCACTCGAAGGTGAGCGTGTAGGCGCCGGAGATGCCCGAGCCGCCCAGCAGCACGGCGCTGCGGCCCGCGCGCAGGGCCTGCGCCAGCTTCTCCGCCGTCTCCCGGTGCCCCGGGGTCATGCACAGCGTGGTGCCGTCGGCGAAGACGTACACGTCGAGGGTGCCCAGCGGACCCGGGCGGACGTCGGTCAGCTCCACGCGGGAGGCGGCCAGCTCCTCCAGGGCGGCGGCCGTGCGCTCGTGGTCGTTGACCACCGGGGAGGGGTTGGGCACGAAGTCCGGGTGGGAGGGGTGGCGGCGGCGGGCCGCGGCCAGCTCCGGGGACTCCCCGGCCGGCTCCTCGGCTTCGGCGGCGCCCGGCTCGGACACCGGCTCCAGGCCCGCGAAGTCGGCCTGCCGGGGCAGGAAGAGGTCCGTGTCGGGCAGGCCCAGCAGGGACGGGGCGTCGGAGGCGTCACGGGCTTCCTGGGCGGCCCAGAAGGCGCGCGCCTCGGCGAGCTCCCGTTCCCGCTCCTCGGCGAGTGCCGCGGCCACGGCGGCCCGTATCTCGTCGGTGTCGGCCGTGGTGCGGGCGGCGGGCAGCAGGGCGCGGGTGGTGGCGGCGCGGTTCTCGGCCAGCGCGGTGTGCAGGGCCGCGACCTGTCGGCGCAGCTGCAGGACGGTGCGCAGGACGGCGACGCCCACGGCTCCCGTGGCGGCCGTGGTGACCAGCAACGCGATCGGCATGGCGCTCACTGACGTACTCCCGGTTCAAGGTCGACCCCCGACTTCCTACATCAGCTTGAAGGGCGGACTGACCGGCTGTCAGTGCGTAACGTCACGAAACGGACAGGACTTCGGACGCGGGGGAGTGGGTGGTGCTGTCGTGACCTGCGCTTCTCCCCCCGTGGAGGGAGATAGGTCACATCCTGGGGGAGATTGGATCACAAAACAGCCCAGAACCCCGGCGTTTCCGGGGTTCCGGGCTTGTGCTGCACAGCGTGTGCTATGGCGACTACGCAGCGGTGATCAGCTGAGGCGCTCGATGACCATGGCCATGCCCTGGCCGCCGCCGACGCACATCGTCTCCAGGCCGAACTGCTTGTCGTGGAACTGCAGCGAGTTGATCAGCGTGCCGGTGATGCGGGCGCCGGTCATGCCGAAGGGGTGGCCGACGGCGATGGCGCCGCCGTTCACGTTCAGCTTGTCCAGCGGGATGTCCAGGTCGCGGTAGGAGGGGATCACCTGGGCGGCGAACGCCTCGTTGATCTCGACCAGGTCGATGTCGCCGATGGTGAGCCCGGCGCGGCGCAGGGCCTGCTTGGAGGCCTCCACCGGGCCGAGGCCCATGATCTCGGGGGACAGGCCGGAGACGCCGGTCGACACGATCCGCGCGAGCGGGGTGAGGCCGAGCTCGCGGGCCTTGGTGTCGGACATGATCACCAGCGCGGCGGCGCCGTCGTTCAGCGGGCAGCAGTTGCCGGCCGTGACCCGGCCGTCGGGGCGGAAGACCGGCTTCAGGCCCTGCACGCCCTCCAGGGTGACGCCGGCGCGGGGGCCGTCGTCCTTGCTGACGACCGTGCCGTCGGGCAGCGTCACCGGGGTGATCTCGCGCTCCCAGAAGCCGTTCTTGATGGCTTCCTCGGCGAGGTTCTGCGAGCGGACGCCGAACTCGTCCATGTCCTGGCGGGTGACGCCCTTGAGACGCGCCAGGTTCTCGGCGGTCTGGCCCATGGCGATGTACGGGTCGGGCACCAGGCCGTCCTCGCGCGGGTCGTGCCAGTCGGAGCCCTCGGACGCGGCGACCGCGGCCGTACGGGCCTCGGCGTCGGCGAACAGCGGGTTGTGCGTGTCCGGGAGGCTGTCGGAGTTGCCCTTGGTGAAGCGGGAGACCGTCTCGACGCCGGCCGAGATGAAGACGTCGCCCTCACCGGCCTTGATGGCGTGCAGGGCCATGCGGGAGGTCTGCAGCGAGGAGGAGCAGTAGCGGGTGACGGTGCAGCCGGGCAGGTGGTCCATGCCCATCTGCACGGCGACGATCCGGCCGAGGTTGTTGCCCTGCTCGCCGCCGGGCAGGCCGCAGCCGAGCATCAGGTCGTCGATGTCGCGCGGGTCCAGCTCGGGGACCTTGGCCAGCGCGGCCTGGATGATCGTGGCGGTCAGGTCGTCCGGCCGCAGGTCCTTCAGCGAGCCCTTGAAGGCACGGCCGATGGGGGAGCGGGCGGCTGAGACGATCACGGCTTCGGGCATCACGGCTCCATTGACGTACCGGGTGGTCTGGCAGGGCTGACTGGGAAGTTACCCGTACGTATGGGCTGGGTCACGGGTGTCGCGGTGTGACCCTGGCCGCAGTTTTCTAAGCGCTTGCTTTTTCACCTGGCTCAGTTCGACGGGGTGGCCGGGGCCGCTTCCTGCTCGGGCACCCGCCGCCGGCGCCGGCGCTTGAGCAGGGCCCAGGGGCCCCTCGGGCCGGCCGGCATGGCCGCCGCGACCTCGGTGCCCGCCTCCGAGGCGGCCTCCGCGGCCGCCCGCGCCACCGGCAGGAACCCCTCGCGGCGGGAGGCGTCCGGGCGCTCCTCCTCGGCCGGCCACAGGCCCAGGGCGGCGCAGACCGTCGGCAGCACCGCCATCGCCGCCGTCGCGTAGCCCTCGGCGGACGGGTGGTAGCTGTCCGGGCCGAACAGCTCACGCGGGTTCTCCGCGAACTCGGGACCCAGCAGATCGCCCAGGGACACCGTGCGGCCGCCCTGCTCGACCACGCCGATCGTCTGGGCGGCCGCCAGTTGGCGGGAGGCCCGTCTGGCCAGCCAGCGCAGCGGTTGCCGGACCGGCTCGATCGTGCCCAGGTCGGGGCAGGTGCCGACCACGACCTCCGCACCGGCCGTGCGCAGCCGGCGTACCGCGGAGGAGAGGTGGCGCACCGAACGGGTCGGGGGCATGCGGTGGGTGACGTCGTTCGCGCCGATCATGATCACGCAGATGTCCGGCACGGGCCCGGGGTCGGCCAGCACCAGGGCCACCTGGCGGTCCAGGTCGTCGGACCGGGCTCCCGGGGTCGCCACCGTGCGCAGCAGCACCGGGCGCTCCGCGAGGGCCGCGAGCCCCGACGCGATCAGCGCCCCCGGGGTCTGCGAGCCCCGGTGCACCCCCTGGCCGGCCGCGGTGGAGTCCCCCAGCATGGTCAGCCGCAACGGGGGATC
This sequence comes from Streptomyces sp. NPDC026246, assembly GCF_055567995.1. Taxonomy (NCBI): domain Bacteria; kingdom Bacillati; phylum Actinomycetota; class Actinomycetes; order Kitasatosporales; family Streptomycetaceae; genus Streptomyces; species Streptomyces sp. NPDC026246. Next base: position 261,433 of record NZ_JBVHPJ010000009.1, read on the forward strand.
GGTGGTGTACGAGCGCCCGTACAGTCCGTCCCCGTTCGGCACGTGGGGTGACGTGCCGTTGCCCACCCGGCGCCGGGCCAACTGCACCTCCGCCAGCACCAGCCCCACCGTGGCCGCACCGGCCAGACCGATCCCGCCGCCGCCGTACGCAGCGCCGGTCGCGATCCGCCGGGCCACCCTCGCCCTCGACATGCTCGACATGCGTCGCCGCCACCTCCTCGAACCCGTACACCCAGTGCTTGCCCCGTACAGCCCGTGCTCCAATCGCAACGGGCGGTGAACGACCGGCACGGACCACGGGCGGGGCGGGGAACCTCCGTCCGGTGCGCAGCCCGATCGCGGGCGAACAGCGGGGATCCGCCCGCAGGGCCTAGGCTGGCGGCACCACTAGGACCACTTCTTTTGCGGCATCCGGAGACAACGGTGCGATTCCACGACTCGATGATCAGCCTCGTAGGCGACACCCCGCTGGTGAGGCTCAACAGCGTGACCAAGGGCATCAGGGCGACCGTCCTGGCCAAGGTGGAGTACTTCAACCCCGGCGGTTCGGTGAAGGACCGCATCGCCCTGCGCATGATCGAGGCGGCGGAGGAGAGCGGCGCGCTCAAGCCCGGCGGCACGATCGTCGAGCCGACCAGTGGCAACACCGGCGTCGGCCTCGCCATCGTGGCGCAGCAGAAGGGGTACAAGTGCATCTTCGTGTGCCCCGACAAGGTCAGCACCGACAAGATCAACGTGCTGCGCGCCTACGGCGCCGAGGTCGTCGTGTGCCCCACGGCCGTCGACCCCGAGCACCCGGACTCGTACTACAACGTCTCCGACCGGCTGGTCCGTGAGACGCCGGGCGCCTGGAAGCCCGACCAGTACTCCAACCCCAACAACCCGCTGTCCCACTACCACTCCACGGGCCCCGAGCTGTGGGACCAGACGGAGGGGCGGATCACCCACTTCGTGGCGGGCGTGGGCACCGGCGGCACCATCTCGGGCACCGGCCGCTACCTCAAGGAGGTCAGCGACGGCAAGGTCAAGGTCATCGGCGCCGACCCGGAGGGCTCCGTCTACTCCGGCGGATCCGGCCGCCCTTACCTCGTCGAGGGCGTCGGCGAGGACTTCTGGCCGACCGCCTACGACCGCACCGTCGCCGACGAGATCGTCGCCGTGTCCGACAAGGACTCCTTCCAGATGACCCGCCGCCTCGCCAAGGAGGAGGGCCTGCTGGTCGGCGGCTCCTGCGGCATGGCGGTCGCGGCCGCGCTGGAGGTCGCCGCGCGGCTCGGCGAGGACGACGTCGTGGTGGTCCTGCTGCCGGACGGCGGCCGCGGCTACCTCAGCAAGATCTTCAACGACGAGTGGATGGCCGACTACGGCTTCCTGGAGGACTCCGGCCCCAGCGCCCGCGTCGCCGACGTGCTGGACGACAAGGAGGGCGACCACATGCCCTCCCTGGTCCACATGCACCCGGAGGAGACCGTCGGCCAGGCCATCGAGGTGCTGCGCGAGTACGGCGTCTCGCAGATGCCGGTCGTCAAGCCGGGCGCCGGCCACCCCGACGTGATGGCCGCCGAGGTCGTCGGCTCGGTCGTGGAACGCGAGCTGCTGGACGCGCTGTTCAGCAAGAGCGCCTCCCTCGACGACCCGCTGGAGAAGCACATGTCCGGCCCGCTGCCCCAGGTGGGCTCCGGTGAGCCGGTCGCCGACCTGATGGCCGTGCTCGGCAAGGCCGACGCCGCGATCGTCCTCGTCGAGGGCAAGCCGACCGGTGTGGTCAGCCGGCAGGACCTGCTCTCCTTCCTCGCCAAGGCCGGCAAGTGACGGCCGACCGGAGCTGAACCAGCCGCGCACCGCGGGAAGTTGCGGACGAACGCGCACGTCGCGGACTTTCGCGCAAGTGGTACGCGGGTGTCACGTCCGCGCAGCACCCGCTTAACACGGGCCCTGCACAGTGGAGGTGTCGGCAAGGGCGACGGGGAAACCTCCCAGGCGCTGAGCGCTCGGGGAGCACCCCGCCCCGGCCGGCGCCGAGCGGCGTCGCAGGACCTCCGGAGCGGCTCCCGGACCTCCACGGACGCCACGGACGCCGGGCGCGGCCCGACCGCGCCCGGCGTCCTCGCGGGGACCGCCGTCGTCCCGCCCCCCGGTCACGGGGGTGCGGCGGTCCCCGCGCACCTTCCTCCCGCGCCCTCGCGCTCCCTCCCGGGCCGCCGCACGGGCCCGCCGGATCAGCCCGTGCGGGTCGTCGCCCAGCTCCCCAGCAGCGCCAGGCGCTCCTGGGCGTCCGAGCCCGGCTCGGGCACGTAGGACACGATCGTCCGGTCCGGGTCCCCCGGGACGGTCAGGGTCTCGTAGGGGAGGCTCAGCAGGCCCGCGACCGGGTGGCGCAGCAGCTTCACGCCGTGGTCGCAGGGTTTGACCAGATGGTCCGCCCACAGCCGGCGGAACTCCGCGCTGGCCTCGGACAGTTCGGCGACGAGTTCCCCCGTGGCCCGGTCGCCGGGGTGGTGGCCCGCCTGCAGCCGCAGGTGCGCGACCATCTGCGCGGTCACCTCGTCCCGGTCCGGGTAGAGGTCGCGGGAAGCGGGGTCCAGGAACAGCCGGCGCGGCAGGCTGAGGTCGTCCGCGCCGCCGAAGCCGAGCAGGGCGTCGGCGAGGGCGTTCCAGGCGAGGACCTCCATGCGGTGGTCCACGACGTAGGCCGGATTGCGGTCCATGCCGTCCAGGAGAAGCTGCACGCCCGGGCGCACCCGCGACGCGGTGTCCCGGGAGGCGCCCGCGGCCCGCACGCCGTCCCGGCGGTGCGGCCGGGCGACCGCCCGCAGGTACTCGTGCTCGGCGGCGTCCAGCCGCAGCACCCGCGCGACGGCGTCCAGCACGGCGTCCGAGACCCCGCCGGATTTGGTCCGCGCGGGGCCCCCGGGGCCCCGGCCCTGCTCCAGGCGGACGTAGTAGTCGACGCTCACCCCCGCCAGCTGCGCCACCTCCTCACGGCGCAACCCCGGGACGCGGCGGCGGCCGTACGAGGGCAGCCCCACCTCCTCCGGCCGGATCCGGGCCCGGCGCGAACGCAGGAAGTCGCCCAACTCGCCGTCCATCAGCTCTCCGTCCATGGGTCCGAGCCTAGGCGGAAAGGGCCTCGCGAACCTGGTACTGCCGGACCCAGGAAAAGCACAGCCCTGGGTACGGTCCCCGGCCGGGCCGACCGTGGTGGACGAGCCCGGGGAGAAGCCCCGGCCACCGTCGAGGGAGCACCCCATGTCGTACGAGAACCTGGCCGGCCGCACCGCTGTCGTCACCGGAGCCGCCAGCGGCATCGGCGAGGCCGTCGCGGTACTGCTGGCCGCGCAGGGCGCCCGGGTGGCGCTGCTGGCCCGGCGCGAGGACCGGCTCGCGGCGCTCGCCGGGAAGATCCGGGCCGACGGCGGGCAGGCCCTCGCCGTCGCCGCCGACGTCACCGACGAGACGTCCGTGACGGACGCCGTCGAGCGGATCCACGGCGAGTACGGGCGCGCCGACCTGGTCGTGAACGCCGCGGGCGTCATGCTGCCGCACCCCGTCGACGCCCGCCGCACCGACGAGTGGCAGCGGATGCTCGACACCAACGTCACCGGGGTGCTGCGCGTCATCGGCGCCTTCACCGCCGACCTGGTGGGCGCCGCCGCCGACGGCCGCACCGCCGACATCGTGAACATCTCGTCCATCGCCGCGCACGTCGGCTTCCCGAACTACGCCGTGTACGGCGCGACCAAGGCGGCCGTCACCTACCTGTCCCAGACCCTGCGCGGGGAGTTCGGGCCGCGGGACGTGCGGGTCACCAACATCGAGCCGGGGTTCGTGGAGAGCGAGCTGCGCACGCACATCGCCGACGCGGAGCTGTCCCGGCAGGTGGAGGGCATGCTGGACGAGGTGGGCGCGCTGTCCGCCGAGGAGCTGGCCGACCTCGTGGCCTACGCGGCGAGCCGGCCGCGCCGGGTCAACCTGCGGCAGATCGTGGCCCTGCCGACCCGACAGGTCTGACCGCTACGCGGTTCGATCGGTGGTCAGTCCGACCAGTCGTCGTCCCGGCCGGACGCGCGGCGGGCGCCGAACAGGCCCGGGTTCGTGCGGACGGCCTGGGCCACGTTGACGCCGACGATGCCCGCCCAGGCGATGAGCAGACCGGGCGTCTGCGCGATGCCCCCGCCGATCGCGGACAGCGGCACCGCCAGCACCAGGGAGACGATCCCGAAGCCGAAACGCTCCCCCCAGGAGTCGGTGGCCCGCGGTGTGCGGGAGTCACGCGCCGTCTGCATCTGCTGCTCGGCCAGATGCCGGCGCACCCGGCGCTCCACCGCGCCGTCGATCCGCTGGTCGACCTTCTCCAGGAACGAGTCGACCAGCGCCGACTCGTACTCCTCGCCCAGGTCCCTGCGGGCGTGCAGGGTGGCGTCGAGTTCCTTCTTCAGGTCGGCGTCGCGCGCGTCCATTCCGCTCATGCCCCCACGGTAGGAAGGGGCGGCCCGCGCCGCACTGGGGTTAGCCCCCGTCTCCCACCGGGGGCGGGCCGGGGCGGGGGCGGCCGGGGCGGTCCCGCTTGCCGCTCTGCATATGCTCATGCAGAATCCTCAGCTACTGAATAGGCGAGGGGGAGCACGTCATGAGCGTGACCGACAGCCCTGCCGCGCGGCTGCAGGCACTCTTCGAGGGCCACCGGCTGACGCCGACCCAGCGGCGCATCGCGCACAGCATGGTGCGCCGCGCCGCGGACGTGCCGTTCCTGTCCAGCGTGGAGCTCGCCGAGCTGGCGGGGGTCAGCCAGCCGTCCGTGACCCGCTTCGCCGTCGCCCTCGGCTTCGACGGCTACCCGGCCCTGCGCCGCCACCTGCGGGAGGTCGCCCCCGCCGAGAGCGCGGCACAGCCCGGGGACCGCAACGAGTACCAGCAGGCCGTCGAGGCGGAGATCGAGAACCTGCGGCACCTGGCGGAGGCGCTGGCCGACCCCGCCCCCGTGCGGCGCGCGGGCCGGCTGCTCGCGGCCTCCCGGCCGCTGCCCGTCCTCGGCCTGCGGGCGGCGGCCGCCCAGGCGCAGGGCTTCGCCTACTTCGCCGCCAAGGTCCACCCCGACGTGCGGCTGCTCGGCGAGGGCGGCACGATGCTCCACGACCGCATCGACGCCGCCGTGCGGGCCGGGGCGAGCGCGCTGCTGTGCTTCGCCCTGCCCCGGCACCCCCGCGAGGTCCTCGACACCCTCGCCTACGCCAAGGAGCAGGCCGGGCTGACCGTCGTCACCGTCGCCGACTCCGCCTTCGCCCCGGTCGCCAAGGCGTCCGATCTGCTGCTGCCCGCCGCCGTGGGCACCGGCCTCGCCTTCGACACGGCCTGCGCGCCCATGCTGCTGGGGCGGGTGCTGCTGGAGGCCATGTGCGACGACCTGCCCGACGCCCAGTCGCGGCTGGAGGAGTTCGACGCCAAGGCCGCCGCCCGGGGCCTGTTCGTCGACTGAAGGACGCCCCGTCCGGATTCTCAGACTCGTCTCATGCTCCGCCGCTAACCTGCCTGCGCCGCAACCCCTTTCAGACACTTCGGGTACCGGACGGAGGCTGGACGTGACACGTGGAGGACAGGGACTGGCCCGGGTGGCCGTCGTCGTGCGGGCGGGGGCCGCCCCGCTGTGGTGGTCGGGTGTGTGCGCCGCGGGTGTGGGAGCGCTGGTGCCGGGGCTGACCGGGCGCCGTATCGGCCTCCTGGCCGGGGCGGCGCTGTTCGTCCTGGCGGCGGCGGTCGTCGCCTGCGCCCGGCGCCGGCGGTATGCCGACCTGGCCGCTTCCGCGTCCCGCGCCGGGCGCAACGACGTACTCCAGGACCGGGCGGTGACGACCCGCAACTGGCGCCGCCTGCACCGCTGGTGGCTCCTGCTCGCCTTCGCGGCGGCCGTCGGCTCGGCCTTCGCCGTGCCGGCCGCGGGCGGCCTGCTGCTGGCCGGCTGCGGAGCGGGCCTGTGGCTGAAGGCCGCGTGGCTCGGCCGCCGGGAGCAGAGCGGCGAGGCGCTGCTGTGGGTCCGCGTGGACTGGCTGCGCTCGGGCGCGGCCCACCCGGCCGGCCGGCGGATCAGGGCCTACCGCAGTACGGGCATCGCCGCGGGCGACGCGGCCCCGGGTGGTGCCCGCCGCAAGTCCCCGGCGCTCGTCTGAGCCCGGGGCGGGTGCGGGGGCGACCCGCTCCGCACCCGCCCCCACCGGCGCTCAGGTCAGGGCGTCGGCGTGGGCGCCGCCGGACTCCGCGACCACCTCACGGACGGTCTGCGCCTCGCGCACCACCGCGAACCGGCCTCCCGGCCAGAACCCGTACACCGCCGGCCGCACCAGCGAGTTGTACGCGTAGTGGTGCGCGAAGTAGTACGCCCCGGTGTCCAGCGCCGCCGCGTGGTCCCCCTGCTCCAGCAGCGGCATGGAACGGCCCTCCGCCAGCAGGTCCCCGGCGAAGCAGGCCGGGCCGGCGACGTCCTGCACCACGTCGGGCCCGTCCTTCGGCCGCCCTTTCGCGTCGTAGGCGGCGATCCGCAGCGGCCAGCTCTGCGGCGCGTACACCGTCCGCGCGGCGACCTGCACCCCGGCGTGCGTGACCGCGACCGCCCGTCCGCCCGAGTTCTTGGCGTACTCCACGCGCGCCACCACCGTGCCGTGCTTGGCGAGCAGCGACCGCCCGAACTCGGTGACCAGCCCGTACCGCCCGTCGAACAGCCCCGGCACATCCTCGGCCAGCATCCGCGCGTACTGCGCGTACGTCGGCGTGGCGGCCTCCGAGGCGAAGTTCACCGGCAGCCCGCCGCCGATGTCGAGCGTGTCGACCTGCCGCCGCCCCGCCCGCCGGTTGATCTCCTCGGCCAGCGCGTACGTCTGCGCCGCGCCCCGCACCATCAGGGACAGCGGGATGCCCTGGGAGCCGGTGTGCGCGTGCAGCCGGGTCAGCCACGGCCGGTCCAGGTACGCCCGGACCACCCACTCCCGCGCTCCCTCGTCGCGCAGCGCCACGCCGAACTTGCTGGTCGCGGTCGCCGTCGACAGCGCCTCGATGGAGCCCCCGCCGAGCTGCGGGTTCACCCGGATCCCGAGGGGGGAGCGACTGGACCCCGACCGCATGAGGGCGTCCAGCCGGGTCAGCTCCTGCGGGTTGTCCGCATTGACCGCGATGCCCAGGTCCAGCGCCTCGCGCAGTTCGGCCGGTGTCTTCGCGGGCGAGTCGAGCACCGTCATCCGCGCCGGCATCCCGGCGGCCCGGGCCAGCGCCAGCTCACCCGGGCTCGCGACCTCGGCGCCGATGCCCTCCTCGCGCAGCAGCCGCAGCACCGGCACCAGCGGGGTCGCCTTGACCGCGAAGGCGTGCAGCACCGGAGTGCCGGGGGCGGTCACCGCCTCGAACGCGGCCCGCAGCGCGGCCGCCGACTCCTTGATGCCGGTGACGTCCAGCAGGGCGACGACGGGGCTGTCCGGCCCGATCAGCCCCTGCTCCACGGCGGCCCGTACCGCCTCGTCACGCCGGGCCGCCCGCCCGGCCGCGGATCCGTCCGTTTCTTCCGTTCCGATGTGTGCGCGCATGCCCTCCAGCCAAACATCCCCGGCACGGCGGCGTCGGCCCCCGGGGGTGTTGACTAGCCCTATTCATGACGCCAGGATGTGAATAGAAGCAGCAACATCCCGCGGGAGCACCCATCAGGAGGCAGACCATGTCAGGACCCCGACCCGTCCGAGCACCGCGCGGAACGGAACCGAGCGCCCTGGGATGGCAGCAGGAGGCCGCCCTGCGGATGCTGCAGAACAACCTCGACCCCGAGGTCGCCGAGCACCCCGACAAGCTCGTCGTCTACGGCGGCACCGGCAAGGCCGCCCGCGACTGGCGCTCCTTCGACGCCATGGTCCGCACGCTCAAGGGCCTGAAGCAGGACGAGACCATGCTGGTGCAGTCGGGCCGCCCGGTCGGCGTGATGCAGACCCACGAGTGGGCCCCGCGCGTCCTCATCGCCAACTCCAACCTGGTCGGCGACTGGGCCAACTGGGAGGAGTTCCGCCGCCTGGAACAGCTCGGCCTGACCATGTACGGCCAGATGACCGCCGGTTCCTGGATCTACATCGGCACCCAGGGCATCCTCCAGGGCACCTACGAGACGTTCGCCGCCGTCGCCGCGAAGAAGTTCGGCGGGACCCTCGCCGGCACCATCACCCTCACCGCCGGACTCGGCGGCATGGGCGGCGCGCAGCCGCTCGCCGTGACGATGAACGACGGTGTCGCGATCTGCGTCGACTGCGACCCGCGCGCCATCGACCGGCGCATCGAGCACCGCTACCTGGACGTGAAGGCCGACAGCCTGGACCACGCGCTCGCCCTGGCGACCGAGGCCCGCGACGCCCGCCGCCCCCTGTCCATCGGCGTCCTCGGCAACGCGGCCGAACTGGTGCCGCAGCTCCTCGCCATGGGCGCGCCCATCGACATCGTCACCGACCAGACCTCGGCCCACGACCCGCTGGCCTACCTGCCGGTCGGCGTGGACTTCGACGACATGGCCGACGCGGCCGCCAAGGACCCGGCCGGCTTCACCACCCGCGCCCGCGAGTCCATGGCCCGGCACGTCGAGGCCATGGTCGGGTTCATGGACGCCGGCGCCGAGGTCTTCGACTACGGCAACTCCATCCGCGGCGAGGCCCAGCTCGCCGGGTACGACCGGGCGTTCGCCTTCCCCGGCTTCGTCCCCGCCTACATCCGCCCCCTGTTCTGCGAGGGCAAGGGCCCCTTCCGCTGGGCCGCCCTGTCCGGCGAGGCGTCCGACATCGCCAAGACCGACAAGGCGATCCTCGACCTCTTCCCGGAGAACGAGTCCCTGGCCCGCTGGATCAAGATGGCCGGGGAGCGCGTCCACTTCCAGGGCCTGCCCGCGCGCATCTGCTGGCTCGGCTACGGCGAGCGGGACAAGGCCGGCGAGCGGTTCAACGACATGGTCGCGAGCGGGGAGCTGGCCGCACCGGTCGTCATCGGACGCGACCACCTCGACTGCGGCTCCGTCGCCTCCCCCTACCGGGAGACCGAGGCCATGCTCGACGGCTCCGACGCGATCGCCGACTGGCCGCTGCTCAACGCCATGGTGAACGTGGCCTCCGGCGCGTCCTGGGTGTCCCTCCACCACGGCGGCGGCGTCGGGATGGGGCGGTCGATCCACGCGGGACAGGTGACCGTCGCCGACGGCACCGCCCTGGCCGGCGAGAAGATCCGCCGCGTCCTCACCAACGACCCCGGCATGGGCGTCATCCGGCACGTCGACGCGGGCTACGACATCGCCGAGTCCGTGGCCGGCGAGCGCGGGGTGCGGGTCCCGATGCGCGAGGGTGACCGGGCGTGACCTTCCACAGCATGTGGGCGGAGCTGCTGCCGATCGGCCGCAGCTCCGCCTCCGGCGGCTACCGCCGCTTCGCCTGGACCGGTGCCGACCTCGACTGCCGGGCCTGGTTCAAGGAGCAGGCCGAGTCCCGCGGCCTCGCCTACGAGACCGACCGCAACGGCAACCAGTGGGCGTGGCTGGGCGACCCGGCCCGGGGCGACGCCGTCGTCACCGGCTCCCACCTCGACTCCGTCCCCGACGGGGGCGCCTTCGACGGGCCCCTCGGCGTCGTCTCCTCCTTCGCGGCGCTCGACGAACTGCGCGCCAGGGGGGCGGAGCTCGCCAAGCCCCTCGGGATCGTCAACTTCGGCGACGAGGAGGGTGCCCGGTTCGGGCTCGCCTGCGTCGGCTCCCGGCTGACCGCGGGGCAGCTCACCGTCGACGACGCCCACCGGCTGACCGACGGGGACGGCACCACCCTGCCCCGGGCCATGGAGGCCGCCGGCCACGACCCGGAGGCGATCGGGCCCGACCCCGAGCGGCTCGCCCGCATCGGCGCCTTCGTCGAACTGCACGTCGAGCAGGGCCGGGCCCTGGACCTGTCCGGCGACCGGGTCGGCATCGCCAGCGCCATCTGGCCGCACGGCCGCTGGCGGTTCGACTTCGCCGGCGAGGCCAACCACGCCGGCACCACCCGGCTCGCCGACCGCCGCGACCCCATGCTGCCCTACGCCGAGACCGTCCTCGCCGCCCGCCGCGAGGCCGAACTCGCCTCGGCCGTCGCCACGTTCGGCAAGATCGCCGTGGAGCCCAACGGCGTCAACGCCATCCCCTCCCTCGTGCGCGGCTGGCTCGACTCCCGCGCCGAGGACCAGGACAGGCTGGACACCGTCGTCGCCGGCATCGAGAAGGCCGCCGCCGAGTACGCCGCCGCCCACGGTGTCGACCTCGCCGTGGTCCGCGAGTCCTTCACCCCCGTCGTCGAGTTCGACCACGCCCTGCGCGACGAACTCGGCCGCATCCTCGGCAAGGACACCGCGCTGACGGTCCCCGTCCTCGGCACCGGAGCCGGACACGACGCCGGAATCCTGTCCGGGAGCATCCCGACCGCCATGCTGTTCGTGCGCAACCCCACCGGCGTCTCCCACTCCCCGGCCGAGTCCGCCGCCGAGGACGACTGCGTCGCCGGTGTGCTCGCCCTCGCCGACGTACTGGAAGGACTGGCCCGCACGTGACACGGACGTACTGGCTGGAGCACGCCTGGCTCGGCTCGGCCGTCGAGCCGGGCGTGGCCCTCGACGTGGACGGCGGACGCGTCAGCGCCGTCCGCCCGGACACCCCCGCCCCGCCCCCCGGCGCCGAGGTCCTGCGCGGCCTGACCCTGCCCGGCCTCGCCAACGCCCACAGCCACGCCTTCCACCGGGCCCTGCGCGGCACCGTCCAGGTCGGCTCCGGCACGTTCTGGACCTGGCGCGAGGTCATGTACGCCACGGCCGCCCGGCTCACCCCGGACAGCTACCACGCCCTGGCCCGCGCCGTGTACGCCGAGATGGCCCTGGCCGGCATCACGGCCGTCGGCGAGTTCCACTACGTCCACCACGCCCCCGGCGGCACCCCCTACGCCGACCCGAACGCCATGGGCGAGGCCCTGATCGCGGCCGCCGCCGACGCCGGCATCCGCATCACCCTCCTCGACACCGCCTACCTCTCCTCCGGCTTCGGGCACCCGCCCACCACCCCCCAGCTGCGCTTCTCCGACGGTACCGCCGACGCCTGGGCCGAACGCTGCGCCGCCCTGAAGGACCGTCCCCACGCCCGCATCGGAGCGGCGATCCACTCCGTACGGGCCGTGCCCGCCGACCAACTGGCGACCGTGGCCCGCTGGGCCGGGGAGCGCCGGGCCCCGCTGCACGTCCACCTCTCCGAGCAGACCGCCGAGAACGACGCCTGCCGCGAGGCCCACGGCCGCACCCCCACCCGGCTCCTCGCCGACCACGGGGTGCTCGGGCCGCACACCACCGGCGTCCACAACACCCACCTCACCGACGAGGACGTCGCCCTGCTCGGCGGCTCCGGCACCGGCACCTGCATGTGCCCCACCACCGAGCGGGACCTGGCCGACGGCATCGGCCCCGCCGTCGCCCTGCAACGGGCGGGCTCCCCGCTGTCGCTGGGCTCCGACAGCCACGCCGTGATCGACCTGCTCGAAGAGGCACGGGCCATGGAGCTGAACGAGCGGCTGCGCTCCCGCACCCGCGGCCACTGGACGGCCGCGGCCCTGCTGCGGGCCGCCTCCGCCGATGGTCACGCCGCCCTCGGCTGGCAGGACGCGGGCACCCTGGAACCGGGTGCGCTCGCCGACTTCACGACCATCCGCCTCGACTCGGTCAGGACGGCAGGGCCGCTCCCGCGACTCGGGGCCGAGACGGCCGTATTCGCCGCGTCGGCAGCGGACGTGTCGCATACGGTCGTGGCAGGCCGGCACGTCGTACGGGACGGGGTGCACACGCTCGTCCCGGACGTGCCGCGCGCCCTCGCGGACGCCGTCGCAGACCTGCGCGGATGACCCCGGACCGCCCCCGCGGGCGGTCTGCCCCCGACCCCCTGCCCACCGCCGCCCAGGCCAGCAAGGACGCCATGAGCAACGCGACGACCGTCAGCCCCGCCCACTCCGCGAGCACCGCAAGCACGCTCATCACCAACATCGCCGCCCTGGTCACCAACGACCCCTCCCTCGGTGACGGTTCCCCCCTCGGACTGATCCAGGACGCGGCCGTCGTCATCGAAGGCGACCGCATCGCGTGGACCGGTGAGCACAGGAAAGCACCCGCCACTGACAACCGGGTCGACGCCGGCGGCCGGGCTGTCCTGCCCGGCTTCGTCGACTCCCACTCCCACCTCGTCTTCGCGGGCGACCGCACGCAGGAGTTCAACGCCCGCATGTCGGGCCGCCCGTACAGCGCCGGCGGCATCCGCACCACGGTCGCGGCCACCCGGGCGGCGAGCGACGAGGAACTGGAGCGCAACCTCACCCGCTACCTCGCCGAGGCGCTCCGGCAGGGCACCACCACGTTCGAGACGAAGTCCGGCTACGGACTGACCGTCGAGGACGAGGCCCGGGCCCTGCGCCTGGCGGCCGCCCACACCGACGAGGTCACCTACCTGGGCGCCCACGTCGTCTCCCCGGACTACGCGGACGACCCGGCCGGATACGTCGCCCTGGTCACCGGCGAGATGCTCGACGCCTGCGCCCCGCACGCCCGTTGGATCGACGTCTTCTGCGAGAAGGGAGCCTTCGACGGGGACCAGGCCCGGGCCGTCCTCACGGCGGGCAAGGCCAAGGGCCTGCACCCCCGCATCCACGCCAACCAGCTCTCCTACGGCCCCGGCGTGCAGCTCGCGGTCGAACTCGACGCGGCCAGCGCCGACCACTGCACCCACCTGACCGACGCGGACGTGGACGCCCTGGCGAACAGCCGCACGGTGGCGACCCTGCTGCCCGGCGCCGAGTTCTCCACGCGTGCCGCGTGGCCGGACGCCCGCAGGCTGCTGGACGCGGGCGTGACGGTCGCCCTGTCCACCGACTGCAACCCCGGGTCGTCGTTCACCTCGTCCGTCCCGTTCTGCGTCGCCCTCGCCGTACGGGACATGGGCATGACCCCGGACGAGGCCGTCTGGTCGGCGACGGCGGGGGGCGCGGCGGCCCTGCGCCGCACCGACGTCGGCCGCCTCACGCCGGGCGCGTACGCCGACCTGACGCTGCTCGACGCCCCGAGCCACGTCCACCTGGCCTACCGCCCCGGCGTCCCGCTGGTCAGCGGGGTGTGGCGACGCGGAGTGCGCGTGTAGGGCCGCCGCCGGCGACCCGTGGCACGCGCCCGGGGGCGGACCTTGCGGCCCGCCCCCGGGGGACACGTACACCAGGGTCGAGGATCACTCCTCGACGGTCAGCCCCTTGCGCAGCCGTACCAGCGTCCGCGACAGCAGCCGCGAGACGTGCATTTGGGAGATGCCCAGCTCCTCGCCGATCTCCGACTGGGTCATGCCGGCCACGAACCGCAGCGACAGGATCTTGCGGTCGCGCGCCGGGAGTTCGGCGATCAGCGGCTTCAACGACTCGACGTACTCGATGCCTTCGAGCCCGTGGTCCTCGTAGCCGATCCGGTCCGCGAGCGCGCCCTCGGAGTCGTCCTCCTCCGGCTGGGCGTCCAGCGAGGAGGCGGTGTAGGCGTTCGACGCCGCCATGCCCTCGACGACCTCGTCGTTGGAGATGCCGAGGCGCTCGGCCAGTTCGGCCACCGTCGGGGCGCGGTCCAGCTTCTGGGCCAGCTCGTCACCGGCCTTGGCCAGGTCGAGCCGCAGCTCCTGAAGCCGCCGCGGAACGCGCACGGACCACGAGGTGTCGCGGAAGAAGCGCTTGATCTCGCCGATGATGGTCGGCATCGCGAAGGTGGGGAACTCGACACCGCGCGACAGCTCGAAGCGGTCGATGGCCTTGATCAGGCCGACCGTGCCGACCTGGATGATGTCCTCCATCGGCTCGCTGCGGGAGCGGAACCGGGACGCGGCGAACTTGACCAGCGCGAGGTTCAGTTCGACGAGCGTGTTGCGGACGTACGAGTACTCGTGGGTCCCTTCCTCCAGCGACTCGAGGCGCTCGAAGAGGGTCTTGGACAGGGCCCGCGCGTCGACCGCGTCGACGTCCTCGAACGGGGGGATGTCCGGAAGTCCGGCGAGAAGGTCGTCCTGTGTGACGAGCATCTCGTCCTGCTCGATGGGATCCAGATGTTCCGGAGGGGGTGTCGACGTCGCTTTCTGGGTACGCGATCCGTCGAGCCGGGGTGACATGATGTCCTCCATCGTTCTCGGCATATGGCTGCCGGAGCCAGTACGTGCACTGCGGTGTGCGGCGCCTCCAAAGCCGGCCGTGTCGGGTACGTGTCCCTACTAGGCCTACCCGCTTTCCTGAGCCCACCGCAAGTGCGTTCTGTGGGCATATGTCCGTTTGTGTGTAGTTGTTCGGGTGTCGAAGCGCGGCGGGAGGGCGTAGTGTGCGAGGGCGTCAGCAACCAGCCACGACGTCGGGAGAGAGAGACGGCATGGACCGCGGGACGGTCGGCAGCGCACAGTCTGGCCGGCTTCTGGTCGAGGTGCGGGAAGAGGGCTCTAGTGCCGTCGTGACCCCGGCGGGTGAGTTGGATCACCACACCGCCGATCTGTTGCGTGAGCCACTCGAGGACTGCCTCGCCAAGGGATTCAAGCGCTTGGTCATCGACTGCGCGCGCCTGGAGTTCTGCGACTCCACGGGGCTCAACGTGCTCCTCGGCGCGCGGCTGAAGGCGGAGGCCGCCGGTGGCGGCGTCGCGCTCGTCGGCATGCAGCCGGTGGTCGCGCGCGTCTTCGAGATCACGGGAGCGGACGCCGTCTTCAGTGTCCACGACACGATCGAGGCGGCGTTGAGCGAAGGACAGGGCTGAGCGGCGGTGCGTCGGCGCACCGGGCCCCGGCCGGCCCCTCGTGACCGGTTCTCCACAACCGTCACGAGTTTGGTGCCGAATACATGGGTGTTCCGCCGGTCCCCCCGGGCAGGAGACATCCTGAACCTGTCGGCCACCGGGGTGGCAGTGGCGCCGCGCAACCGACCGGCCGCTTTCCGCGTGACTGACGGTGAAGTGAATCTTGTGAATCGTGAACTGGTGAATCGGTGAGGTGAAGCGCTGATGAGCACCACCCGGCCTTACCCGCCGGGCGACCGCGGGCCGGAGCCCAGCGGCGCTTCCGGGACGTCCGAAGGTGGCGAGCCGGCGGCCGGTGCGTCCGTCGAGGGCGTGGCCGCGCCGTCCGGAGCCGCGGCGCCGCCGGGAGGCCGGCAGGTGCGCCGGCTGAGCTTCGAGGGCGAGAGCGGTGTCGTACCGCTCGCCCGCGACTTCACCCGCCAGGCGCTGTACGCGTGGGGCTGGCTGCCGGCCGACTCGGCCGACCAGCGGGCCGCCGCCGAGGACGTGCTGCTGGTGGTGTCCGAGCTGGTCACCAACGCCTGCCTGCACGCCGAGGGGCCCGACCAGCTGCACATCACCTGTGACAACAAGGTGATCCGCATAGAGGTCTCCGACCGCGGCACGGGCCAGCCGGCGCCGCGTACGCCCCACCGGGCCGGACGCCCGGGCGGCCACGGCATGTTCATCGTCCAGCGGCTGTGCCTGGACTGGGGCGTCGTCCGTACGCCCGGGGTCGCGGGCAAGACCGTGTGGGCGGAGTTGGGCGCCCCGGCCTGATCGAGCCGCCGCACGGGGCTCCGCTCCCGCGGCGGCCCCGATCCGGCATCGCCCCCGCCGCCACCGGCTCACTTCCGTCTCCACCACCCCGCCGTGCGTCTCCCGGCGTCTCACGGCCCCGTTGAGCCGTCCGGGTGACCCGGGCGGCCGCGAGGGGGCTGTAGACCCTGCACGGCGGGTCCTCGGAGGCGACGGCCGCTTCGGTTGCAGCCGGTCGCTCTCCGTCCCTCGGCTGGTCGCGTCGGCGCCCGTCGCTTCCCGTCCGCCGCTTCCGCGTGCCCCGTCGCTGCCCGTTGCTCCACTGTCTCTCCGTGGGGCCGGTCGTCTCTCCCGCGGCGCGGGCTGCCCACCGGGCGCAGCCCGCCCGGATCGTCTCCCCGGAGGCCGCGGGCTCTACCTGACGGCTCGCCAGGCGTGACCGCGCACGCGGAAGGGCCGCCACCCCGGTCGGGGGTGGCGGCCCTTCCGTGGGTCGGCGGAGGGTCAGCGCACGTCGCCCATCAGGGCCTTGACCTTCCTGCGGTACATGTACACCGCGACACCCGCGGCGGCGGCCAGGACCGCCTCCACCGCGACCGCTCCGGTGCCGCTGAGGTCGACGCCGCCGACGGCCGGGTTGGAGAGCAGACCCGTCACCGAGTCGCCCGCCGTGACCGCGAGGAACCAGACGCCCATCATCTGGCTGGCGTACTTGGCCGGAGCCATCTTCGTGGTCACCGACAGGCCCACGGGGGACAGGCACAGCTCGCCCACCGTCTGGATCAGGTAGATGCCCACCAGCCACATCGGGCTGACCAGCTTGTCGCCGTCGGCCATGCCCAGCGGCAGCAGGAAGAAGAAGAACGAGACACCGATGAAGAACAGCGCCGCGGCGAACTTCGCGACGGTGCTCGGCTCCTTGCCCTTGCGGTTGAGCCACAGCCAGATCCAGGCGAAGACCGGGGCCAGCGCCATGATGAAGACCGGGTTCAGCGACTGGTACCAGGAGGACGGGAAGTCGAAGCCGAGCAGCGAGCCCGAGGCCTTCGTCTCGCCGAACGCCTGGACCGTGGAGCCGCCCTGGTCGTAGATCATCCAGAACACGGCGGCCGCGACGAAGAACCAGATGTAGCCGGTCATCTTCGACTGCTCGACGTCGCTGAGTTCCTTGTCCCGCTTGATGCGGATCAGCACGCCGGCCGGGATGATCAGGCCGATCACGGTGAGCGGGATCATCGCCCAGTTGAGCGTGAAGTGACCGGTGAGGCCGACGACGCCGTAGAAGACGGTCGCGACGATCAGCCACAGCAGGCCCTTGCGCAGCCACGCGGAGCGCTCCTCGGCGGCCAGCGGCTTGGGCACGAGGTTGCTCTGCGGGCTCAGGTGGCGGGTGCCGAGGAGGAAGGCGATGAGGCCGATGCCCATGCCGACCGCGGCGAGGCCGAAGCCGAGGTGCCAGCTGACCTGCTGGCCGACGGTGCCGATGATCAACGGCGCGAAGAAGGCACCCATGTTGATGCCCATGTAGAAGATCGTGAAGCCGCCGTCACGGCGCGGGTCGTCCGGGCCGTCGTAGAGGTGGCCGACCATCGTGGAGATGTTGGCCTTCAGCAGGCCGGAGCCGAGCGCGACCAGGCCCAGGCCGGCGAAGAACGGTGCCTGGCCGCCGGGCAGGGCGAGCACCAGGTGACCCGCCATGATCGTGACCGCGGCGATCGCCACCGTCTTGCGCGGACCCCAGACCCGGTCGCCGAGCCAGCCGCCGGGCATGGCGAGCAGGTACACCATCGACAGGTAGACCGAGTAGATCGCCGTCGTCGTGGCGAGGTCCATGCCCAGACCGCCGCCCATGCTGCCGTTCTTGGCGTCGGGGCCGCCGGAGAGCAGGTACACGACGAGCAGGGCACGCATGCCGTAGAAGCTGAAACGCTCCCACATCTCGGTCATGAAGAGAGTGGCCAGTCCGCGGGGGTGGCCGAAGAAGGTCTTCTCGGAACCGGGGGTGCCCGGTCGGGCCGAGTCCTTCGTCAGGCTGGACGCCATGGTCGTTCCTTGCTGCTCGGGACGCGTACCGCAGCAAGCGGTGGCGCGCCCGGTGGGGTTGCCGGCACCGGTGCGTACGGCCGTCCGCCCGACGCCTTCGGGGGTCCGCTCCGGATCACGAAGCGGTGGGCGGTCGCCACCGGGATCCACGCCCTCACGCGCATCGCCGCACGCGAAGGCCCGGCCACAGGTCGTTCACTTTCGGGGGCCGGCGGGAACCGGCCCGCACACAAAAGAGACCTTCAGGGCAAACGGCCTCTGAAGGTCGCCGCGGTGCTACAGGCGTTGCATCACCATACGGCAGGACACCGCCGGATATGGAAGGGTTTGAGACGCGGATCACAGGTTTCGACGGAACCGCGCACCCGGTTTCGAAGGTCCTCACCAGGATCGCACCCCACAGGCAGAGGTGCGTACGCATACCTCAGGCGGGTGAGAGGCGGGTGTGCGACCGGTAAGAGCGGCCGTTTCCGGTCACACCCCAGCTCAGGGCCGTGCAGGTCTACCATCACTGCATGACCCGAGTACTGCTCGCCGAGGACGACGCGTCCATCTCGGAACCGCTGGCCCGTGCTCTGCGCCGGGAGGGCTACGAGGTCGAGGTGCGTGAGGACGGACCCACCGCGCTCGACGCCGGCCTGCAGGGCGGCGTCGACCTGGTCGTGCTCGACCTGGGCCTGCCCGGCATGGACGGCCTGGAGGTGGCCCGCCGCCTGCGTGGCGAGGGTCACAGCATCCCCATCCTCATCCTGACCGCCCGCGCGGACGAGGTGGACACCGTCGTCGGGCTCGACGCCGGCGCCGACGACTACGTCACCAAGCCGTTCCGCCTCGCCGAGCTGCTGGCGCGCGTGCGGGCCCTGCTCCGGCGCGGTGCCGCCGAACCGCAGCAGCCGCCCGCCACGCACGGCGTGCGCATCGACGTGGAGTCGCACCGCGCGTGGATGGGCGAGGAGGAGCTCCAGCTCACGGCCAAGGAGTTCGACCTGCTGCGGGTGCTGGTGCGGGACGCGGGCCGGGTCGTCACCCGCGACCAGCTGATGCGGGAGGTCTGGGACACCACCTGGTGGTCCTCGACCAAGACCCTCGACATGCACATCTCCTGGCTGCGCAAGAAGCTCGGCGACGACGCGGCCAACCCCCGCTACATCGCCACCGTGCGCGGTGTGGGCTTCCGCTTCGAGAAGAGCTGAACCGCGGGCCGGCACGGGGGATCGGGTAAGAGAACATGCGCCGCCGACTGATCCAGTCCACGCTCGCCGTGGTGCTCGTGGTGATCGCCGTCTTCGGCGTCTCCCTCGTCATCGTCGAGACGCGGACGATCAGCAACAGCGCCCGCGAGCGGGTCGAGTCCGAGGCGGTGCGGCTGGCCAGCATCGTGGACAGCCGGCTCTTCGGCGAGCAGCAGGTCGACGCCGAGGTGCTGCGCGACCAGGTCACGCAGGACCGCTACTACGCCGTCATCCGCATCCCCGGCAAGGCACCCATCGAGGTGGGCACCCAGCCGGCCGGGGACGTCATCAGCGCCACCGCACCCGGCGAGGAGGGCGAGACCGTCACGGTCCAGGAGCCGCGCTCCTCGGTGACCCGCGAGGTCGGCCGCACCCTGCTGATCATCGCCCTGGTCGCCCTGCTGGCGGTCGTGGCCGCCGTCCTGCTGGCCGTGCGCCAGGCGAACCGGCTCGCCTCCCCGCTGACCGACCTGGCCGAGACGGCCGAGCGGCTCGGCTCGGGCGACCCGCGCCCGCGGCACAAGCGGTACGGGGTGCCCGAGCTGGACCGGGTCGCGGACGTGCTGGACGGCTCGGCCGAGCGCATCGCCCGCATGCTGACCGCCGAGCGGCGGCTCGCCGCCGACGCCTCCCACCAGCTGCGCACCCCGCTGACGGCGCTGTCCATGCGGCTGGAGGAGATCACCCTCACCGACGACCCGGACACGGTGAAGGAGGAGGCGACGATCGCGCTGACGCAGGTCGAGCGGTTGACGGACGTGGTGGAACGGCTGCTGACCAACTCGCGCGACCCCCGCACGGGCTCCGCCGTCACCTTCGACCTCGACGAGGTCATCCAGCAGCAGCTCGCCGAGTGGCGGCCGGCGTACCGCAGCGCGGGCCGGGCGATCGTCAGCTCCGGCAAGCGGCACCTGGAGGCGGTGGGCACGCCCGGCGCGGTGGCGCAGGTCCTCGCCGCGCTGATCGAGAACTCGCTGATGCACGGCGGCGGCACGGTCGCGCTGCGCACGCGTGTCACCGGCAACCAGGCCGTCATCGAGGTCACCGACGAGGGCCCCGGCGTCCCCGCCGACCTGGGCGCCCGGATCTTCGAGCGCGCGATCAGCGGCCGCAACTCCACGGGCATCGGCCTGGCGGTCGCCCGCGACCTCGCCGAGGCCGACGGCGGCCGCCTGGAGATGCTGCAGACCAAGCCCCCGGTCTTCGGGCTGTTCCTGTCCCGCACCCCGCTGCAGAAGTCCCTCGACGGCGACGAGCCGACGGTCCGCTAGGGCCGCCGGGACGCCGGAGTGCCCGCACCGGCCGGGGCCGGGGCGGCAGGGGCTACGGCACCCGCTGGCCGGTCCGGGCCGGGTGTGCCGGTTCCGGCCGCGCCGGATCCTGGGCGGCGGGCAGGGCCCGGAAGACCCAGGAGCGGTAGGACCAGAAGCGGAACAGGGTGGCGACGCCGATGCCGACGAACTTGAACACGTTGTTCTGCAGCGGGGTGTTCCAGCCGAAGCCGTACGTCGCCGTGTACAGCACGCCGTTCTCGATGACCAGGCCGACCGCGCTGAACAGCAGGAACAGGGTCAGCTCGCGGGTACGGCCGGACTTGTCGCGGTCGCGGTAGGTGAAGTAGCGGAAGCCGACGTAGTTGAAGACGATCGACACGACGGTCGCGATGACGCTCGCCCGGACCACCGGGAGGTCGGTGACGTGCCGCACCAGGTTGAACACCAGCAGGTTGACCAGCACCCCGGCCCCGCCCACCGCGCCGAACTTGGCGACCTCGCGGACGAAGCGCCGGAGCCCGGAGGCACCATCTGCCATGGTCGTACTGGCCCCCGTCCGTGGTCGGCGTCAACGCTGCCATGCTAACCACCCGCCCGCGCGATCTTCCTGTGGACGCCGGGGGACGGCCGCAGACGGTCCGGTCCGGCCCGGGGAGGGACGGGAAACCGGCCACCCTGGCGCGGCCGATACCCTAAGAGTGTGACGTTCCCGGTAGTCGGCATGGTCGGCGGTGGCCAGCTCGCTCGTATGACACACGAGGCGGGCATCCCGCTCGGCATCAGGTTCAAGCTCCTCAGTGACACCCCGCAGGACTCCGCTGCGCAGGTCGTGAGCGAGGTCGTCGTCGGCGACTATCGCGACCTCGACACGCTGCGTGAGTTCGCGCGCGGGTGCGATGTGATCACCTTCGATCACGAACACGTACCCACCGAGCACCTCAAGGCCCTGGAGGCGGACGGCATCCCCGTGCGCCCGGGCCCGGACGCGCTGGTGCACGCCCAGGACAAGGGGGTGATGCGCGCGAGACTCGACGCGATCGGCGTGCCCTGCCCCCGGCACCGGATCGTGTCCGACCCGCAGGACGTGGCCGCCTTCGCGGCCGAGGGCGACGGGTTCCCCGTCGTCCTGAAGACCGTCCGCGGCGGCTACGACGGCAAGGGCGTGTGGGTCGTCGACTCCGTCGAGGAGGCCGCCGACCCCTTCCGGGCCGGTGTCCCCGTGCTCGCCGAGGAGAAGGTCGACTACGTCCGGGAGCTGGCCGCCAACGTCGTGCGCTCCCCGCACGGCCAGGCCGTGGCCTACCCCGTGGTGGAGTCGCAGCAGGTGAACGGCGTCTGCGACACGGTCGTCGCCCCGGCGCCCGGCCTCGACGAGGCCCTGGCCCTGGAGGCCTCCGAGATGGCGCTGAACATCGCCAAGGAGCTCGGCGTCGTCGGCCACCTCGCGGTCGAGCTGTTCCAGACCCGCGACGGCCGGATCCTCGTCAACGAACTGGCGATGCGCCCGCACAACTCCGGCCACTGGTCGATGGACGGCGCCGTCACCAGCCAGTTCGCCAATCATGTCCGCGCGGTCCTGGACCTGCCCCTGGGCGACCCGCGCCCGCGCGCGAAGTGGACCGTGATGGTCAACGTCCTCGGCGGCGACTTCCCGGACATGTACTCCGCGTACCTGCACTGCATGGCCCGCGACCCCCAGCTCAAGATCCACATGTACGGCAAGGACGTGAAGCCCGGCCGCAAGGTCGGTCACGTCAACACCTACGGCGACGATCTGGACGACGTGCTGGAGCGCGCCCGTCACGCAGCCGGCTACCTGAGAGGCACCATCACCGAATGAGCCCCGTTGTTGGCATCGTCATGGGGTCGGACTCCGACTGGCCCGTCATGGAGGCCGCCGCCAAGGCCCTCGACGAGTTCGAGATCGCCTACGAGGTCGACGTCGTCTCCGCCCACCGCATGCCGCGCGAGATGGTCGCCTACGGCGAGCAGGCCGACACGCGCGGGCTCAAGGTGATCATCGCCGGGGCGGGCGGCGCCGCCCACCTGCCCGGCATGCTCGCCTCGGTCACCCCGCTGCCCGTGATCGGCGTGCCCGTGCCGCTGAAGTACCTCGACGGCATGGACAGCCTGCTGTCGATCGTGCAGATGCCGGCCGGTGTGCCGGTCGCCACGGTGTCCGTCGCCGGCGCCCGCAACGCCGGTCTGCTCGCGGCCCGCATCCTCGCCGCGCACGACGAGGACCTGCGCACGCGGATGCGCGAGTTCCAGCAGGAGCTCAACGACCAGGCCACCGAGAAGGGCAAGCGCCTGCGCTCCAAGGTCGAGGGCGCGGGCGGCGGTTTCGGGTTCGGGAAGTGACCGGCGTGCCGTCCCTCGACGACGCCCGGGCGCTGCTGGCCGAGTTCCCCGTCGTCGACGGGCACAACGACCTGCCCTGGGCGCTGCGCGAGCAGGTGCGCTACGACCTCGACGCCCGGGACGTCGCCGCCGACCAGAGCGCCCACCTGCACACCGACATCCCCCGGCTGCGTGCCGGGGGGGTCGGGGCGCAGTACTGGTCGGTGTTCGTGCGCACCGACTCGCCCGACCCGGTCGCCGCCACGCTGGAGCAGATCGACTGCGTACGCCGGCTGCTGGACCGGCATCCGGAGGACCTGCGCCCGGCGCTCACCGCCGCCGACATGGAGGCCGCACGCGCGGAGGGTCGCATCGCCTCCCTCATGGGGGCCGAGGGCGGCCACTCCATCGCCAACTCCCTGGGCACCCTGCGCGGTCTGTACGCGCTCGGCGTGCGGTACCTGACGCTCACCCACAACGACAACGTCGACTGGGCCGACTCCGCGACGGACGTGCCGAAGGCCGGCGGCCTCACCGCGTTCGGCCGCGAGGTCGTCCGGGAGATGAACCGCCTCGGCATGCTCGTCGACCTCTCCCATGTGGCCGCGACGACCATGCGGGACGCGCTCGACGCGAGCTCCGCCCCGGTGATCTTCTCCCACTCCTCGGCCCGGGCCGTCTGCGACCATCCGCGCAACGTCCCGGACGACGTCCTGGAGCGGCTGCCCGCCAACGGCGGCATGGCGATGGTGACGTTCGTGCCGAAGTTCGTGCTGCAGGCCGCCGTCGACTGGACGGCCGCCGCGGACGAGAACATGCGCGCCCACGGCTTCCACCACCTCGACACCACCGCCGGGGCCATGAAGGTCCACCGGGCCTTCGAGGAACGCCACCCGCGGCCGGTCGCCACGGTGGCGACGGTCGCCGACCACCTGGACCACATGCGCGAGGTCGCGGGCGTCGACCACCTCGGCATCGGCGGCGACTACGACGGCACGGCCTTCACCCCGGCCGGACTGGACGACGTCTCCGGCTACCCGAACCTGATCGCCGAACTCCTCGACCGCGGCTGGTCCCGAGCGGACCTGACCAAGCTGACCTGGAAGAACGCGGTGCGGGTGCTGGACGCGGCGGAGGACGTGGCCCGCGCGCTGCGAACGACCCGCCCGCCGTCCCACGCGACCATCGAGTCGCTGGACGGGCCCGCCCGCTGAGCCCCCCGGGCGGCCGTCGGACCCGTACCCCGAACGCCCCGCCCACCAGGAACAACCCCCTGCCGCGTGCGACGGTGACCGTACCTCACGAACGACCGTACGGGAGCCGCCATGGCAGACCTCCAGGACGAGCTGCGCCCCACCGCCGCGGCCGGCGAGTTGGACGACCTGGCCGGCCCGTACCCCGACGAGGCCGTCGTCACGGCGGAGCCGTACGAGCCCGTCTCCGACCCGGACGACGCGCCCATGACCCGGGCCCGCGCGATCCTCGCCGCGCACCCCGTCGCCGACGGCTACAACGGCCTGCCCTGGGCGCTGAAGCGGCTGTCCTGGTACGACCTGGAGGAGGGCGAGACCACGGTCGACACGGACGTGCCGCGGCTGCGCGAGGGCCGGGTCGGCGCGCTGTTCTGGTCCCTGCACCTGCCGGAGGGGCTGGACGGCGACCGGGCCGTCGGCGCCACCCTGGAGCAGCTGGACCTGGCGAAGACCGTCGCCCGGACCTGCGACGAGGGGCTGCGGCTGGCCGCCACGGCCGGGCAGGTCGTGGACGCCCGCAACTGCGGCCGGGTCGCCGTGCTGCTGGGGCCCGCCGGTGCCCCGGCCGTCGGCGACTCGCTCGGCATCCTGCGCCAGTTGCACCTGCTCGGCGTGCGCGCGCTGACCCTGACCGGGGTGACCTGGGCGAGCGAGGCCGGGCTGACCCGGTTCGGGGAGGAGGTCGTGCGCGAGATGAACCGGCTCGGGGTGATCGCGGACCTCTCCGGTGCGTCCGTCCCCACCATCCGCCGGGTGCTGTCCCTGTCCCGGGCGCCCGTGCTGTGCAGCCGCTCGGCCGCCCGGGCCCTCCGCCCCCACCCGGCCAACCTCCCCGACGACCTGCTGGCGGAGCTGGGCGCGGCCAAGGGGCTGTGCCTGGTGCCGCTGACCGCGGAGCAGACCGGACCGACCGTGCGGGACGTGGCCGACCACCTCGACCACGTGCGCACGGTGGCCGGCGCCCACAGCGTCGGACTGTCCGGCACGTACGACTCGGGCTCCGCCCACCCGCAGGAGCTGGCCGACACCTCCTGCTACCCCAGGCTGGTCGCGGAACTGCTGCGGCGCGGCTGGGACGAGCCCGACGTGGCCCTCCTCACCTGGGGGAACGTGCAACGCGTGCTGCGCGGCGCGGACTTCACGGCCCGTGCGGCCCAGCAGCGGCGCCGGCCGTCCGCCGCCACGATCGCGGAACTGGACGGCTGACGGGCCCGCCCTCCCGGGACGGGCCCGCGGGTCAGCCGTGCTCGATGCGGCAGAGGCAGAACGGATGCCCCGCCGGGTCGGCGTAGACCCGGAAGTCCTTCTTGACGTCGTCCTCCTTGTCCAGCACCCGTGCGCCCAGCGCCAGCACCCGCTCCTCGGCCGCGTCGATCTCCTCCCACGTCGACCCGGCGTCGAGGTCCAGGTGGAACTGCTGGGCGTTGCGGTCGGCCCGGGGCCACTCGGGCGGCGTGTGGTCCGGCGAGCGCTGGAAGGCGAGCCGGGGCCCGCCGGGGACGTGCAGCACCACCCAGTCCGGACCGTCGTCCTCCGGCGTCCCGCCGACGACCTGCGCGTAGAAGCGCGCCAGCTCACGGGGGTCGGCGCAGTCGACGACCACCGAACGGAAACGTGCCACAGCGGACATGAACCCTCCCCGGGTCAGCAGGCGCAGAGGCAGAACGGGTGCCCGGCCGGGTCGGCGTAAACCCGGAAGGTGCGCTCCCGGTCCTCGGCGTCGAGCACCTTCGCACCCAGCGCCAGGACGCCCTTCTCGGCCGTGTCCAGGTCCTCCACGACCAGATCCAGGTGGAACTGCTGGGAGTGCTCCGGCGAGGGCCATCGGGGCGGCACGTACCCGGGGGCGGCCTGGAAGGCCAGGTCGGGACCGCCCGGCACCTTCAGGTCGACCCACTCGTCCTCCCCGTCGGTCTCCACCGTCGGCGTCCCGCCGAGCACCTCGGCGTAGAAGCCGGCCAGTGCGCGCGGATCGGGACAGTCCAGGACGACGACACCCAGCTTGGCGAGAGCCATGACTTCCTCCTCGAAGTCTCGTCACCCGCGTGACACCCCTCGTGTTACTGACAGGGCGCGGGTAACCGGTAACCGTTACTGCATGCTCCCGCATTGGCGGTAACCTCGCAAGGAGAACGCGAGAGGTACGGTCCAGCCATGACGGAGAGATCGCCCGCGCCCGGCGGCCTGGCCCTGGTCGAGGCCCTGGTCAACACGCTGGACATCGAGTCGGGCGCCGACGCCCTGGACACGGCCGAGGGCCGGGCGCGCTTCGGGATCACTCCGGAGGAGGCGGACCGGGCGCGAGATCTGCGCGAGTCGCTGCGCGCGGCCCTCCTCGCCCACGCCGGGCATCCGCCCCATCGCGCGGTGACACCACTCGGGGAGCTGCTGGCCACGGCCCCGCTCGTCGTCACGGTCGACCCCGCGACCGGCTCCGCCGCCCTGGCCCCCGCCGACGGCCGCAGCCTGCCCGCCCGCGTGGCGGCCGCCGTCGCCGAGTCCCTGGTCACCGGAGCCTGGTCCCGGCTCAAGGCCTGCGAGGCCGCCGACTGCCACTGGGCCTACTACGACCGCAGCCCGGCCGGCCGAGGCCGCTGGTGCTCCATGCAGGTGTGCGGGGCCCGGGCGAAGATGCGCAGGTACCGGGCCAAGGAGGGGTAGGGCCCGTCGTTCGGAGCGGCGGCGGGACTCGGCGGCGCCCTGCCCGGTCAAGCGCCTGTCAACGCCGGGTGAGCCCCGCGTCTGCGGCGTGATCCGAACGACGGGCCCTGGGGGAGCGGCCCGCGGGGACCGGCCGCTCCGGCGGTCCGGCGCGGCCGGACGGGCCCCGAGAGCCGCTCAACCGCCCCGCGGTCCGCCTCGGTGGGGCAGAATGCAGCAGGACGCCGGTTCGGCCGACTGAGCCTCGGCCGAACCGGCGTCACCTGTCTCGCGTGTCTCGCGCGCCGCGCGTTCAGGCCTGCGGGCGGCCCATCGCCCGGTAGGTCCAGCCGGCCTTGCGCCAGCGCTCCGGGTCGAGCGCGTTGCGGCCGTCCAGGATGACGCGGGCCGCGGCGACCTCGCCCAGGGCCTCCTCGTCCAGCTCGCGGAACTCCCGCCACTCCGTCAGGTGCAGCACGATGTCCGCGCCGCGCACCGCGTCCAGCGCCGAGCCCGCGTAGCCGAGGGTGGGGAAGACACGGCGGGCGTTGTCCATGCCCTTGGGGTCGTAGACCGTGACCTGGCCGCCCTGGAGGTGGATCTGCCCGGCGACGTTCAGCGCGGGGGAGTCCCGCACGTCGTCGGAGTCGGGCTTGAAGGTCGCGCCCAGCACCGCCACGCGCTTGCCCAGGAACGGGCCGCCGCCCAGCGCCTGCCGGGCCAGCTCCACCATCTGGCCGCGCTGGCGCATGTTGATGGAGTCGATCTCGCGCAGGAAGGTCAGCGCCTGGTCCGCGCCCAGCTCGCCGGCGCGCGCCATGAACGCCCGGATGTCCTTCGGCAGGCAGCCGCCGCCGAAGCCGATCCCGGCCCGCAGGAACTTCCGCCCGATGCGGTCGTCGTGGCCGATCGCCTCCGCGAGCTTGGCCACGTCGCCGCCGGCCGCCTCGCACACCTCCGCCATGGCGTTGATGAAGGAGATCTTCGTCGCGAGGAAGGAGTTGGCGGACGTCTTCACCAGCTCGGCGGTCGGGAAGTCGGTCACCACGAACGGCGAGCCCTCCGAGACCGGCGTCGCGTAGACCTCGCGCAGCAGCTTCTCGGCCCGCTCGCTGCGCACGCCCACCACGATCCGGTCGGGGTGCAGCGTGTCGTCGACGGCGAAGCCCTCCCGCAGGAACTCCGGGTTCCAGGCCAGCTCGGCGTCCTCCCCGGCGGGCGCGTGGGCGGCCAGGTAGGAGGCGAGACGGTCCGCGGAGCCCACCGGCACGGTCGACTTGCCGACCACCAGGGCCGGGCCGCGCAGGTGCGGGGCGAGCGAGGCGATCGCGGAGTCCACGTAGGACATGTCGCAGGCGTACTCGCCGTGCCGCTGAGGGGTGTTCACGCACACGAAGTGCACATCGCCGAAGGCGCCGACCTCGGCCCAGTCCTGGGTGAAGCGCAGCCGCCCGCTGGAGCCCTCGATGCCGGCGACGTGCCGGCGCAGCAGGTCGTCCAGGCCCGGCTCGTACATCGGGGCCTCGGCGCGCTCCAGCTTCTCGATCTTCTCGCGCACCACGTCGAGGGCCAGCACCTCGAAGCCCAGCTCGGCCATGGCCGCCGCGTGGGTCGCACCGAGATAACCGGTGCCGATCACGGTGATCTTCAGGGCCATGGGTGCTCCAGACGTCTGCGGCATGTCGTGCGCGCCCGAGCATATCCGGGGCCCGGCGGGGCGCTTCACGGGGCGACTTCGGGGCTGTCGCCTAGCTCACGTATCACTCCGGTGGGCTACGTCATAAAATTTTGATTACTTAACGGTAGTTAGCGCCACCATCGCAGCGTTTTGGAGCGTGAGAAACCTTGGCCGGATCGGCTGACTTCGACCTGTACCGCCCGTCCGAGGAGCACGACATGCTCCGTGACGCCGTCCGCTCGCTGGCCGAGGCGAAGATCGCGCCGCACGCCGCCGCGGTGGACGAGGAGGCCCGCTTCCCGCGCGAGGCGCTCCAGGCGCTGGTCGCGAACGACCTGCACGCCGTGCACGTACCCGAGGAGTACGGCGGCGCGGGCGCCGACGCCCTGGCGACCGTCATCGTCATCGAGGAGGTCGCGCGGGTCTGCGCCTCGTCCTCCCTCATCCCGGCCGTGAACAAGCTCGGCTCCCTGCCCGTGATCCTCTCCGGCTCCGAGGAGCTGAAGAAGAAGTACATGGCCCCGCTCGCCAAGGGCGAGGGCATGTTCTCCTACTGCCTGTCCGAGCCGGACGCCGGCTCCGACGCCGCCGGCATGAAGACCAAGGCCGTCCGCGACGGCGACTTCTGGGTCCTCAACGGCGTGAAGCGCTGGATCACCAACGCCGGCGAGTCGGAGTACTACACGGTGATGGCCGTCACCGACCCCACCAAGCGGTCCAAGGGCATCTCCGCCTTCGTCGTGGAGAAGTCCGACGAGGGCGTCTCCTTCGGTGCCCCGGAGAAGAAGCTCGGCATCAAGGGCTCCCCGACCCGCGAGGTCTACCTGGACAACGTCCGCATCCCCGCCGACCGCATGATCGGCGAGGAGGGCACCGGCTTCGCCACGGCGATGAAGACCCTCGACCACACCCGCATCACCATCGCCGCCCAGGCCCTCGGCATCGCCCAGGGCGCCCTCGACTACGCCAAGGGCTACGTCAAGGAGCGCAAGCAGTTCGGCAAGCCCATCGCCGACTTCCAGGGCATCCAGTTCATGCTCGCCGACATGGCCATGAAGATCTCGGCCGCCCGCGCGCTGACCTACCAGGCCGCCGCCGCCTCCCAGCGCGTCGACGCCGACCTCACCTACCTGGGCGCCGCCGCCAAGTGCTTCGCCTCGGACGTGGCGATGGAGGTCACCACCGACGCCGTCCAGCTCCTCGGCGGCTACGGCTACACCCGCGACTACCCGGTCGAGCGCATGATGCGCGACGCCAAGATCACGCAGATCTACGAAGGCACGAATCAGGTTCAGCGGATCGTGATGGCCCGCAACCTGCCGTAACCCCCTCCGGTGAGATCGTCCCCGGCCTCCCGGCTCGCGCCGGGGGGCCGGGGCGTCTCACAGGAAGCGGCGGATGGGGGTGACCGAGGCCTCGGCCAGGCGCATCGGCAGCGGGCGCCGCCGCCAGCGCGCCGGGTCGATGGGCTCGCTCGACTTGCGGTCGGCCTCGAAGTCGGCGTCGAGCCGCGCGGTGAAGTCCTCGTCGAGGACGGCCAGCAGGACCTCCTCGTCGTGCTCCATGGAGCGGCGGTTGAAGTTGGTCGAGCCGATCAGGGAGCAGACCCCGTCCACCGTGAGGATCTTCGTGTGCAGCATGGTCGGCTGGTACTCCCGCACCTGCACCCCCGCGTCCACCAGCGTCTGGTAGTGCTGCCGCCCGGCCAGCAGGCACGCCCGCTGGTCCGTGTGCGGCCCGGGCAGCAGGATCTCGACCTCCACGCCCCGGCGGGACGCGGCGGCCAGCAGGTCGATGAAGTACGTGTCGGGCGCGAAGTAGGCGGTGGACAGCCGCAGCCGCTCCTGCGCCGACGTGATCACCACCCGCAGGATCGTCTGCATGTCCTGCCAGCCGAAGCTCGCCGAACCCCGCACCACCTGGACCGTGGCCCGCCCCGGCTGCTCCTGCGCGGTGAAGCGGTCGTGGTGGTCGTACAGGTCGTCGTGGCACTCGGCCCAGTTCTGCGCGAAGGCCGCGGCGATGCCGTCCACGGCCGGGCCGCGCACCTGCACGTGCGTGTCGCGCCACTCGTCCGGGTTCCGGGCGTCGCCGCACCACTCCTTGGCTATGCCGACGCCGCCGGTGAAGGCGGTGTGCTCGTCGGTGACCAGCACCTTGCGGTGGCAGCGGTGGTTCTGCCGCATCGGCGACAGCCGCGTCGGCTTGCGGAACCACGCCACCTGCACACCGGCCTCGTCCATGGCGTCCAGCAGGCCCCGCTCGATCTCCTTGGCGCCGAAGCCGTCCAGCAGCAGCCGCACCCGCACCCCGGCCCGGGCCCGCTCGGCCAGCGCGTCGGCGAACTCGTGGGCGATCTCGCCGCGCCAGTACACGAACGTCATCATGTCGACGGTGTGCTGCGCCGCGCGGATGGCGGCCAGCATCGCCGGGAAGATCTCGTCGCCGTTGCGCAGCGGGATCAGCTCGTTGCCCTCGGTCGCGGCGATGCCGATGAGCCGCTCCAGCCGTCTGCGCAGCCGCTGCTTGCGCTCCTCCGGTTCCTCCGGCATCACCGACGGCCGTTCCTCGGTCTGCTGTGTCATCTTGTGGTCTCCCCTGCCACGAACTGCTGGGCGCCCCGCCTGCGCGACGCCGCTCCCCGCGGACGCGCCATCCACCCTCTTTGCCGCTGCCGGTGATTTCACGCCGCCGGGAATGAGTCGTGCCTCACAGCCCCGGGGCGGCCCGCGCCGCTTCGCACACGGGCGTGGGCCCTGTGGTGGTCATGGGGCGACAGGCGTAGGACGGAAGGGCGGGTGCCGATCCGCGGCTCCCGCTCCCCCCGGGAGGACGTCATGACCCAGCAGCCCGCCACCGCCACCCCGCTCAGCCAGGAGATGCAGGACTGCGTCCAGGCATGCATGACCTGCCACGGCGTCTGCGAGGAGACCATGAGCTCCTGCCTGCAGATGGGCGGCCCGGCCCAGATGCCGATCATGCGCGCCGTCATCGACTGCGCCGAGATGACCCGCATGTGCGCCGACATGATGATGCGCCGCTCGCCGCTGTCCGCCGACATGTGCGCGATGTGCGCCCGGGCCTGCGACATGTGCGCCGAGGCGTGTATGTCCATGCCGGACGACGCCCAGATGATGCGGTGCGCGGAGGCGTGTCGCCGCTGCGCCGACATGTGCCGGTCGATGTCCGCCACCACGATGTGAACGCGCCGCACGGCGAAGGGGGGCACCCGCCCGGGTGCCCCCCTTCGGCTGTCGGCCGGCCGCGCGGTCCGGCCGTGCTCAGTTGCCGGAGACGGTCACCGTCTCGTCGTTCTTCAGCTGGTTCACCAGCGTCTTCACCTTCGCGCTGTCCCACTGCAGGTTGCCGTTGGCGGTGTTGCCCGCGATCGGCATGTTCATGGACTTGCCGTCGCCGCCGCTGACCCCCTTCATCGCCCAGAACATCGACGCCAGGTCGTACAGGCCCATGTCCTTGTCGACGACCAGCGAGTCCAGGCCCGCGCCCATGGTCGGGTACAGCCTGAAGGGGTTCAGGATCGTGCTGGGGGTGGCCACCTGGTTGGCCAGGGCCGAGAGGAACTTCTGCTGGTTCTTCGTCCGGTCCAGGTCGGAGCCGGCCAGGGCGTAACGGGTGCGGACGAAGGCCAGGGCCTCCTCGCCGTTCAGCGTCTGCTTGCCCTTCTTGAGGTCCGCTCCCGACTTGGTGTCCTTGATGTCCTGCGGGATGTCCATCTCGACCCCGCCGACCGCGTCCACGATGTTCGCGAAGCCGGCGAAGCCGATCTCCACGTAGTGGTCGATGTGCAGGCCCGTGTTGGCCTCCACCGTGCGCACCAGCAGCTCCGGGCCGTCCTCGGCGTAGGCCGCGTTCAGCTTCGTCTGGCGGCCCGTGGCCGGGTAGAACTTGCCGGAGTCGGAGCCCTTGAACGACGGGATCGTGACGTTCGAGTCGCGCGGCAGCGACACCAGCGTCGGGGCGCCGCCGCCGGTGTGCAGGATCATCATCGAGTCCGTGCGCTTGCCCTCGGCGGACCCGGTGTGCAGCTTCTTCTTCTCCTCGGCGGACATGCCCTTGCGGCTGTCGGAGCCGACGATCAGGTAGTTCGTGCCCTCGCCCGCCTCCGGCCGCTCGATGACCTTCGACAGGTCGACCTCGCGGTTCAGCTTGGAGTCGGCCCAGAAGTAGGTGCCGACGCCCGTCACCACCAGCACCACCGCGACCGTGATCGCCGTGACCTTGATGCGGCGGCGCCAGTCCGGCGCGGGGCGCGGCTCGTACCGGCCGTCGCCCGGGCCGCCGGGGCCCCTGCCTCCGGGGGTGCCGTAGACCTGGCCGGTGTTGTAGCCGCTGTCGTAACCGTCGGCGGGTCCGTGGCCGGCGCCGTCGACGTACGACGGCTGCGGCGGCACCCCGCCGTAGCCGGACTGCCCGGGCGGTGCCGCCGGACCGCGGCGGACCTGCCGCATGACACGGGCGCTCTCGGGCTGTGCGCTGGAGCTGCCCCGTCCGTACCGGCTGCCGCGGTTGTCGCCGGAGAACCCCTCGGGCCAATCATTCATGCCGAACAGTGTGCAGGTCCCGGTGGTGGGCCATACAAGAGTCGTCGGAAAATCAGAGCACGGCTGTGGCGAAGCTGACACAAATCCCCCGCCCGCCGCCGCGGCATAAGGTGGGGGCCATGACAGACCTGGCCCCAGCTGCGGATTCCGGCGCTTCGGAGATCCCGGGCAAGCCGACCTCGGCGTCCCGCACCACCCTCAGCCACATCATGACCCACAACGACACGAACCTTCTGGGGACGGTGCACGGCGGGGTGATCATGAAGCTGGTCGACGACGCCGCCGGGGCCGTCGCCGGGCGGCACTCCGGCGGGCCGGCGGTGACGGCCTCCATGGACGAGATGGTGTTCCTGGAGCCGGTGCGCGTCGGTGATCTGGTGCACGTCAAGGCACAGGTCAACTGGACCGGCCGGACCTCCATGGAGGTCGGTGTCCGGGTGCTGGCCGAACGCTGGAACGAGTCCACCCCGGCCACCCAGGTCGGCTCGGCCTACCTCGTCTTCGCCGCCGTCGACGCCGACGGCAGGCCCCGCCGGGTCCCGCAGGTCCTCCCCGAGACGGAACGCGACAAGCGCCGCTACCAGGAGGCACAGATCCGCCGCACCCACCGTCTGGCCCGCCGCCGGGCGATCAAGGAACTGCGCGAGAAGCGCGCCGCGGAGGGCTTCGAGGACTGAGGCGCCGCCGCGCCCGCCCGGGGAACGCCGCAGCCCCGCGGCCCGGCCGTCCCTACGAGCACGCCACCTCGTCGCCGCGCACCACGCCGAACTCGCCCTGCCCCGGGTCCTCCGCCCGCACCTTGCGCACCCGCTCGAAGTCCGTGCCCGCGATCACCTTCAGCGTCGGGCCGAGGCCCCGGACCGGGCGCAGCTCACTGCCCGGCAGGGCGGCGGCGAGGGACTTCGCGGAGCGGTCCCAGCGCGGGTCGTGGGCGACGACCGTGCGTCTGACGTCACGGGTGGCCGAGTTCACCGGCGCCTTGGTGGTGCGGAAACCCGTCGAGGCCAGGGCCGCGTCCACGCGGCGCCCGAGACCGGCGGTCCGGGTGCCGTTCTCCACCTGGACGCGGATCTGCTGCGGGGCGACCGGGACGATCAGGGCCGCGCCGCGCTGGTGGTGCACCGACAGCGGCTGGTCCTGGCGCAGGGCGTGGAAGAGCCGCTCGGCCTTCACCGGGTCCCACTTCAGCGTCGAGCCGACGCCCTTCACGGCGTAGCCCATGCGCCCGATCGGGACGGTGGTGAACTCGGACGAGGACGGGGAGAAGTTCCGCATCGCCCGGCCCAGGTCCAGCATCTCGTCCGTGCCGAACCCCTTGTCCGCGCGCACCGAGCCCAGCACCGCCCGGGTCACGTCCCGGAACTTCATCGGGTTGAGCAGGATCCCGGACGAGGTGACCCGCTCCACCAGCGCCGCGAGGAACCGCTGCTGCCGCTTCATCCGGCCCAGGTCGGAGGCCCCGTCCACATGGCGGGCGCGCACGTACTGCAGGGCCTGTCCGCCGGCGAGCGTGTGGCGGCCCGCCGGCAGGTTCAGGCCGGTGTAGCTGTCCCTCAGCGGGTCCGCGGTGCAGATCTGCACACCGCCGACCACGTCGACCGTCTTCATGAAGCTGGTGAAGTCGACCTCCAGGTAGTGGTCGATCTTCACCTTGGTCATGCTCTCCACGGTGCGCACGGTCAGCTGCGGCCCGCCCTCGGCGTACGCCGCGTTCAGCTTCACCGGGTGCCCGCGGTGCCGCTCGCCCGAGGTGCGGTCGACGTGCGCCGGTGTGACGGCGTAGGAGTCGCGCGGCAGGCTGACCACGCTGGCCCGCTCCCGGTCCTGCGAGATGTGCACGATCATCATCGTGTCCGTGCAGTGGCAGGGGGCGCCGCCCAGCCGGTACTTGCGCCGCTCCTCCTTGCTGATCCGGTCGCGGCCGTCGGTGCCGACCAGCAGCACGTTCATGCCGTGGCCGGCCTGCGGGCGGTTCTTCATGTCCTTGAAGGGGTCGACCCGGGCGATGTCCGCGTCCAGGCTGGTCATCACCGCGTGCCCGATCCCGGCCGAGGCGAGGACGACCACGGACAGCGTGGTGACGATCCGCAGGCCCCAGCGGGGCCGGCGCCGCCCGCGCCCGGGCGGGGCCGGCCGGCGCGGGGGCCGCCGGGAGGGCGGCTGGGGGCGGCGCTGCGGGGCGGCGGTGGACCGAGGGGACCGCGGCGGCGTGGGCATGGGGCACCTCCGGACGACGGCCGTGCGTGGGATCCGTGAAACCGTAGGCCGATACGATCTGCGGCCCGCGGTACCGCCCCGGCGGCGCGCACCGGTGTCCCCCGTTCGCGGTAACGTGAGCCCCCTATGAACGCCAATCCCGACGTGCGGCTCCCCGCCGTTTCCGTGATCATGCCCGTCCTCAACGAGGAGCGGCATCTGCGGGGAGCAGTCCAAGCGATCCTCGCGCAGGAGTACGCCGGCGAGATGGAGGTCGTGATCGCCCTCGGTCCGTCCACGGACCGCACGGACGAGATCGCCGCCGAGCTCGTGGCCGAAGACCCGCGCGTGCACACCGTCCCCAACCCCACGGGCCGCACGCCCGCCGCGCTGAACGCCGCGATCAACGCCTCCAGGCACCCGATCGTCGTCCGCGTCGACGGCCACGGCATGCTCTCGCCGAACTACATCGCCACCGCGGTACGGCTCCTGGAGGAGACCGGCGCGCAGAACGTCGGCGGCATCATGCACGCCGAGGGTGAGAACGACTGGGAGCACGCGGTCGCCGCCGCGATGACCTCGAAGATCGGGGTCGGCAACGCCGCCTTCCACACCGGCGGCCAGGCGGGCCCGGCCGAGACGGTGTACCTGGGGGTGTTCCGGCGCGAGGCGCTGGAGCAGCAGGGCGGCTACAACGTGGAGTTCATCCGCGCCCAGGACTGGGAGCTGAACTTCCGCATCCGTGAGGCGGGCGGGCTGATCTGGTTCTCGCCCGAGCTGAAGGTGTCGTACCGGCCGCGGCCCAGCGTGAAGGCGCTCGCCAAGCAGTACAAGGACTACGGCCGCTGGCGGCACGTCGTCGCCCGCTACCACGAGGGCTCCATCAACCTGCGCTACCTGGCCCCGCCGACCGCCGTGTGCGCGATCGCGGCCGGGACCGTCGTGGGCGCCCTGCTGACGCCGTGGGGCTTCGTGGTGCCCGGGGGCTACCTCGCGGCGATCGCGCTCGGCTCGGTGCCCGCGGGCAAGGGGCTGCCGCTGAAGGCGCGGCTGCGGATCCCGGTGGCGCTCGCCACGATGCACATGTCGTGGGGCTGGGGCTTCCTGACCAGCCCCCGGTCGCTGGCGAAGAAGGTCATCGCCTCCCGGCGCCCGGCGGTCCGCGCGGACGCCGCCACCGGCTGACGCCCCTTCCGTCCCCGCGTGTCGCGTCACGGGCCCCTTCCCCCGCGGGAGGGGCCCGTCGCCGTCACCAGGTGAAGCCGGGGCTCACCTTCATGCAGGCCTTGTCGTCCGCCCCGTTGAGGGCCTGCGCCGACTCGGGCGTCCTGTCGCTGTGCTCCGGCGACTCGTAGGCGTCACCCGTGCGCCAGTCCGCGCCGACGACGAGGGTCACACCGCTGACGCCGGTGGACCGTTTCACCGAACCCAGCGGTATCCCGAGGGCCTTGGCCACGCGCTGGGCGTCGCCCTCCAGGTCGGCGCTCGGATAGCGGACGACGGTCGTCTTCTCGCTCCACGAGCCGTCGGTGTCGGCGACGGCCTGGGTGAAGCCCCGCTCCTTCAGCAGTCCGGCGACGGCGGTGGTCCGGCCGCTCGCCGGGGCCAGGGTGTCGGTCCGGGTCCCGTTGCGCACCTGCACGGCGATCTCGCCGTCGGCGGCGGCCGGGTCGTCGGAGGCCTTGTCCACCGCCGCCTTCGGCTTGTCCTTGCCGTCCAGCGCGATGTCCTCGCGCACCAGCCGGAACAGCTGCTCGGCGTCCTCGGTGGGTTCGACGCGGGCGCCGACGTACCGGTTGGGCATCGTGGTCATGGTGATGCGCTCCGGCTCGACCATCCGCAGCTGGTCGCTGAGGTCGTAGAGCTTCTTGACCGTGTCCAGGCCCGGGTCGACGGTCAGCGCCCGGGTGGCCTCCTCGGCGAGCCTGCGCAGCTTGTTGGGGCTGCTGAGGGTGGCGTTCTCGCGCAGCTGGCGGACCATCGCGTTCATGTACATGTGCTGGGCCTTGGCGCGGGCGAGGTCGCTGCCGTCCTCGAAGCCGTAGCGGGTGCGCAGCCACTGCAGGGCCTGCTCGCCCTGGATGTACGTGGTGCCCTTTCGCAGCTTCAGGCCCGAGCCCTTGCCGTCGGAGGTGCGCGAGTGGATGTTGGCGTCCACGCAGACGGGCACCCCGCCGACCGCGTCGGCCATCGACACGACCCCGGCGAAGTCGACCATCACGAAGTGGTCGATGTGGATGCCGGTCAGCTCCTGCCAGGTGGCGACCGTGCAGCCGGGACCGCCGTGGCCGAGGCTCTGGTTGGTCATGGTCCGGCCCCGGGTGCCCGGGTAGACCTTCCCGTCGTCCGGGTCGGTGCACTTGGGGATCTCGACGAGGGTGTCGCGCGGCATGCTGATGACCGACATGTTGCTGCGGTCGGCCGACACGTGCAGCAGCATCTGCACGTCCGCGAGCGGGGTGGAGCCGAACGTCTCGCGGGCACCGCCGAGTTTCTGGTTCTCCTCGGTGTCCCGGGCGTCGGAGCCGATGAGCAGGATGTTCAGCGGGGTCTGGCCGGCGGCGTTGGGGGTGGGGGCGGCGACCTTGCCGTCGCCGAGGTTCAGGGCGTCCTTCTTGATGTTGCCGTTGAGATGCCGGTAGTAGAGGTACCCCGCTCCGGCGGTCCCGAGTATCAGCACGGCCAGCACGGCGGAGGCCCACTTCAGCGCCCGCCGCCGACGCGGGGGACGGCCGCCGCGGCGCGCCCCGCCCGCCTTGCCGTCCCGCCCGTCGCCCCCGTCACCGTCCGGCGGGCCGTCACCGTGCGACGGGCCGTCACCGTCCGGCCGGCTGCCGTCCTCCGGCGGGGTGCCGGCGTCCAGCGCCGAGGCGTCGTCCGGCACCGTCTCCTCCGCTCCCGGTCCACGGACGCCCTGTCGCACTCCGTCCTCCCGCACACCGCTCTGCGTCACTTCCCCGGTCCTTCCCGCCCCCCGGCGCATGCAACAGGCCCGTCCTGCCCCCTGTTAGACGCACGACGGGCCCGTCAGTTGCCCTCAGCGGGTCAACTCGCGCACGTGACCTTGTCGGCCGTGGACCTGTCCACCTCCGGCGCCTCGGCAGGGGCGTTCAGTTTCACGCCCGCGCCCTTGAAGTCCTTGCCGAGGGTGAGGGTGATCGCGGGCAGGCCCTGGGAGTTGGTGACGCTCTCGCCGGGCTTCATCGCGGCTCCGGACAGTCCCATGATGGCGGCCAGACGGCGGGCCTGCCCGGCCTGGTCGGGGGCGTACTCCAGGGTCGTCCTCTTCAGGGCCTCGGGCGCGTTGCCGGCGTTCTCCGACTTGGTGACACCCTCCTCGACCTGGAGGTACTGGAGCATCTTCTGTGCGCTGCCGGCGACGGCACCGCCGTTGAGGATCCGCACCCGCACCTCCGAGGCCGGGGCCCTGCCGCCCTTCAGCCGGGCGGCCGCGGCGTCCTTCTCCTTCTTCCGCTGCTTCTTGACCTCGGTGAACGAGACGTCGTTGCTGATCATGTCGAACACCTGGGGCGCCTTCGACTCGTCGAGGACGACCGTCGCCTTCACCGTCTCCGCCGGGTTGTCCTTCACGGGGACGGTCGTGAACGTGATGTTCTTCGTCGGCACCTTCTTCAGCTCCAGCGCCACGTCCTTGAGGGTGCCGACCGAGCCGATCGCCTTGTCCACCGTCAGCGCCTCGGTCGCGGCCTCCGCGAGCTTCAGCAGCTTGGACGGATGGGTGAGGGTGTCGCTGGAGGACATCTTGCGCATCAGCGAGCCGAGGAACTGCTGCTGCACCTTGATGCGGTCGAGGTCGCCGCTGTTGCCGAAGCTCTTGCGCGTGCGGACGAAGGCGAGGGCCTGCTCGCCCTCGACCGTCGACTCGCCCGCGGGCAGCACGAGTTTGGAGTCCTTGTCGTCGATCGGCCTCTCCACGCACACGTCGACGCCGTCGACCGCCGTGGTCAGCGTCTTCACCGCGTTGAAGTCGGCCATCATGAAGTGGTCGACGGGGATGCCGGTGTTCTCCTCCACCGTGCGCATCGTGCAGCCCGGGTCTCGGCCGTTCTCCCCGAGGCTGCGGTTGAAGCGGACGCCCCGCGACCCGGGGACGACCTTCTCGGAGCCGTCCTCCAGCTTCGTCGGGCAGTCCGGGATGTCCACGATCAGATCGCGCGGGATGCTGAGCGCGGTGGCGTTGGAGCGGTCCTTGGCGACGTGCAGCAGGATCGTGGTGTCGGCGTGCCCGGAGCTGCCCTTGTCGCCGTAGCCCTCGTTGCCCTCGCCGGTGCGCTTGTCCGTGCCGACGACGAGGATGCTGAACGCCTCGTCCTTGCTGAAGTCCGAGGCGCCGGCGCTGCCCACGTCGGTGGTGGTGACGTTGCCTTCGAGGTGCCGGAGGTAGAGGTAGCCGCCGGCCGCGACGCCGACGAGCACGAAGGCCATCGTGCCGCCGGTCCACAGCAGCACCTTCCTGCCCCGCCGGGGTTTCGGCTGCGCCGGCCGGCGACCGCCGCGCCGTCCGGCGGGGGGCTCGGCGGGCTCGGTGCGCCGCCTGCGCTGCGGCGGCACGTCCGGGCGGGGCGACTGCGGTGCGGAAGGGGTCAGTCGCAGCTCGTATTCACCGGACTTCGGATTGAGCACCCACTGGTCCGCGGGGTCCATCCGGTCCCCCCGCCCACGGCGTTGCGCGTCCACGGTCGCTGTTTCCTCCGTCGGGGCACGCGGCGCCCCTCCCCCCGGGGAGGCGCACGGGTACTCGATCGTCACAGAAGCACTGGATCGCTCACACTATCCGCCCGGTTGAACGTCGGTGTGCGCAGAACGACGAATTCGACGTCCGCATATCGGGCATCAACGCTCAAATTTGCAAGCGGAGTTCGGTGCACACGTGTGTCCGCGGGCACCCGGCCGTTCACCAGCGATAGGGCTTGTAGACGTCCATGCACGTGCCGGCGTCCGAGCCGTTGAGCGCGTCCGCGTCACCGGGGAGATCCCCGGTCCCGGGCTCCGGCCGCTTCGGATACGCCGTACCCGTACGCCAGTCGGCGCCCACGACGACGGTCACCCCCGAGGCGTCCGACGACCGCCGTACCGAACTCATCGGCACACCCAGCGACTTGGCGACCCGCCGTGCGTCGCCCTCCAGGCCGGCGTTCGGGTAGCGCACCACCGTCCGCTCCTCGGCCACGGCGCCGGAGGTGTCCGCCACGGCCTTCGTGAAGCCCTTGCCCGCGAGGGTCCGCGCCACGGCGGCCGCCCGCCCGCCGACCGGCCCGAGCGTGCCGGAACGCGTGGCGTTCCGCACCCGCACCTCGATCTCGCCGTCCGGCGCGGCCGGGTCCCGGGACGTCTTCGCCCGGGGCTTCTTCGACGCCCGTGAGCCCTTGCCGTCGAACGGCACGTCGTCGCGGAGCATCTCCCACACCCGGTCGGCGTCGGCCCCCGCCGGGACCAGGTGGTTGGCGTCCTGGGGGTCCGCGGCCGTGGGCAGCGTCGTCATGGTGATGCGGTCGGTGGGGACGGTCCTGAGCTGGGTGCCCAGGTCGTACAGCTTCTTGACCGTGCCGATCTCCTCGGAGACGTGCAGCGACCTGGTGGCCGCCTCCGCGAGGTCCGTGAGCCGGCCGGTGTCGGTGAAGACGTTCTGGGCCTTGAGCGTGCGGATCATCGAGTTCATGTACATGTGCTGCGCCCGGGCCCGCAGCGGGTCGCTGCCCCAGGCGTGGCGGGTGCGCAGCCACTGCAGCGCCTGCTCGCCCTGCACCTTGCGGTGGCCGGCCCTCAGCTTCAGCCCCGAGCCGCCGGGCACACCGGGCAGCGGGCGGTCCCACACGTTCTGGCGCACACAGACGTCGACCCCGCCGATGGCGTCGGCCATCCGCACCACGCCCGCGAAGTCGATCGTCATCCAGTGGTCGATGTAGACGCCGGTGAGGTTCTCCCACGTCGTCAGCGTGCAGCCCGCTCCGCCCCGGGCGAGGGAGGCGTTGATGATGGTGTTCACCGGCGGGTACGTCCGGCCGCTCTCCGGGTCCGTGCACGGGGGTATGTCGACCCGGGTGTCGCGCGGGATGCTCACCACGGACGCGCTCCTGCGGTCCGCGGCCAGGTGGATCAGCATCTGCACGTCGCCCAGCGGGGGGTTGCCGCGGCTGTCCCGGCTGCCGCCCAGCCGCACGTTCGCATCTGACTTCCGGCTGTCGGAGCCGATCAGCAGGATGTTCAGGGGTGTCTGCCCGGCCGCGTTCGGCTCGGTCCTGCGCGCCTTGGAGTCGCCGCTGCTGCGCTCGCCCTTGTGGATGTTGCCGTTCAGGTGCTCGTAGTACAGGTAACCGGCCCCGGACGTGACCAGCACGAGCGCGGACAGCCCGAGGGCTGACCAGCGCAGCACGCGGCGGCCGCGGCTTCGCGGCGGCCCGCCGCCCGTACCGCCGGAGCCACCCGCCCGGCCCGCCGGAACGCCGTCCCCGGCCACCGGCCGGCGCGGCCCGGGGCCCGGTTTCGTCCCCTCCCCGAACACACTGCTGCCCTGCGCCATCTCTCCCCCGTCTTCCCACCCCGCGCGGCGTCGCGCGCGTCATCGGACACGGCCAGTCGTACGCCCTGTAGGACGTACGCCGGGCCCGTCACGTCACTTGGCGCACTCGACCTTGTCGGCCGTGGACTTGTCGACGCCCTCCGGCGCCTTGTCCGGGGTCGTGAGCGGCACCCCCGCACCCTCGAAGTCCTTGCCGAGGGTGAGGGTGATCGCGGGCAGACCCTGGGAGTTGGTGACGCTCTCGCCGGGCTTCATCGCGGCCCCGGACAGGCCCATGATGTCGGCCAGACGGCGGGCCTGCCCGGCCTGGTCGGGGGCGTACTCCAGGGTCGTCTTCTTCAGGGCCTCGGGCGCGTTGCCGGCGTTCTCCGACTTGGTCACGCCCTCCTCGTTCTGCAGCCAGCTGAGCGTCTCCTGGGCGCTGCCGGCGACGGCACCGCCGTTGAGGATCCGCACCCGCACCTCCGAGGCCGGGGCCTTGCTGCCCTTCAGCCGGGCGGCGACCGCGGCCGCCTCCTTCTTTTTCTTCTGCTTGACGGCGGTGAAGGACACGTCGTTGCGGATCATGTTGAAGACCTGCGGGGCCTTCGAGTCGTCGAGGACGACCGTGGCCTTCACCTTCTCCGCCGGGTTGTCGATGACCGGCACCGTGGTGAAGGTCAGGTTCTTGACGTTGAGCTTGCCCAGCTCCAGGCCGAGGTCCTTCAGCTTGCCGATGCTGTCCAGCTGCGAGTCGACGGTCAGCGCCTTGGTGCCCGCCTCGGCCAGGTCGAGCATCTTCTGCGGGCTGGTCAGCGTGTCGTTGGACTTCAGCTTGCGCATCAGCGCGCTCAGGAACTGCTGCTGCAGCCCGATCCGGCTCAGGTCGCCGCCGAAGCCCACGGCGTGCCGCGTCCGCACGAAGGCCAGCGCCTGCTCGCCCTCGATGGTGTGCGTGCCCTTGGACAGCTTCAGATGGGAGTCCGGGTCGTCGATGTCCTTGCCCAGGCAGACCTCGACCCCGCCGACCGCGCTGGTCAGCGTCTTGACCGCGTTGAAGTCGGCCACCATGAAGTTGTCCGGCTTGACCCCGGTCAGCTCGGTCACGGTCCGCATGGTGCAGCTGGGGGTGCGGCCGTCCTGGCCGAGGCTGGTGTTGAAGCGGGCCCGCTGGGTGCCGGGGATGACCTTCTGCGAGCCGTCGTCCTGCGTGGTCGGGCAGTCCGGCACGTCCACGATGAGGTCGCGGGGGATGCTGAGCGCGGTGGCGTTGGAGCGGTCCTTGGCGACGTGCAGCAGGATCGTGGTGTCGGCGTGCCCGACACTGCCCGCGTCGCCGTAGCTCTCGTTGCCCTTGCCGGTGCGCTTGTCCGTGCCGATCAGCAGGATGTTGATGGCCTTGTCCTTCTCGAAGCCACCGGTGCTCGCGCCGTCGTCGGAGACGGAGGCGATGTTGTCGTTGAGGTGCTGGATGTAGAGGTACGCCGCGCCCGCTCCGGCGACCAGCACGAAGGCCATCGTGCCGCCGGTCCACAGCAGCACCTTCTTGCCCTTGGACGTCTTCTTGACCGGCCGCCTGCCGCGGCGTCCCGGCGGCGGTTCCTCCGGCGCCCCGCGCCGTCTGCGCGGCGGGGGCACGGCACGGTCCGGGGCGTCGCGTCCCGGGGTCTCCCGCCCCGGTGCCTCGCGGCGCGCCGTCTCGCGGCTGCGGGACTTCTGGCCCGGGCCGTCCCGGCGCGGGCGTCCGGCGGCCTCCT
Source organism: Streptomyces sp. NPDC026246 (assembly GCF_055567995.1). Classification (NCBI taxonomy): domain Bacteria; kingdom Bacillati; phylum Actinomycetota; class Actinomycetes; order Kitasatosporales; family Streptomycetaceae; genus Streptomyces; species Streptomyces sp. NPDC026246. The sequence goes on from NZ_JBVHPJ010000009.1 coordinate 304,522, forward strand.
TGCGACCGCGGGCCGGCGGGGCCGCGTCGGAGGACCGCGGCCTGCGGGGGCCCGGCACCGACTGCGGTGCGGAAGGGCCCAGTCGCAGTTCGTATTCGCCGGTGTTCGGGTTGAGCACCCACTGGTCGGCGGGATCGATGTCGTCCGCCCGCCCACGGCCTTGCGCGTCCACGGTTGCCTGATTCCTCCGTCGGGGCACGCGGCGCCTTCCCCCTCCAGGCGCTCGGGTCTCGGTCACAGTGCGCGACTCGAGGACCGTTCCTCGAAAGCCGGGCGCACCGGATCGCTCACACTAACCGCCCACTTCAGCGTCGAACGACGGCGGTGACAAATTCCACGTCCCTACACCTGGGCAATTCGCCCATTTCCCAGAGGAAGAGTGCGTCACCTCGGCTCCCCTTGGGACCCGCTTTACTCACAGGAGTGTTCGGCCGCGGTGTTCCCCCGGAACGTCGGAGGGGGAGAAACGGCGACGGACGGCTTCCCGGAGGGCCCGCGGTACGACTCTCCGTTCGACCCGACGCGCCCGTCACGGGGCTCGTCGGGCGCGGGATTCGGCGGTACGTTTCCCGCCACGACCACCGCCCGGTCGGTGCGCAGCCGCTCGAACAACTCCTCCGCCTCGGGCTCCACGAGCTGGTCGCGATTGGCGTCGAGCGCGTACGACTCCCGCGGCACGGTCAGGAATTGCACGTGTTCGATGGGGATGTCGCGCAGGCCGCGCACGAGTTCGTACAACCCGCGCAGGCTGGCCAGGTCCGGGTCGGTCGTGAGGGAGGACGTGGCGGCGTCCAGCACGGGATACAGCTTCGCCGGGTTCAGCAGGACGTCGTTGCTGCGCACCTTGTTGACGAGGGCGCCGAGGAAGCGCTGCTGGCGTTCCATCCGCTCGGTGTCGCTGCCGTCGCCGAGGGACTTGCGGGCGCGGACGTAGCCGAGGGCCTGCTCGCCGTTCAGGGTGACCCGTCCCGCGGGCAGCCGCAGCTTCGCGGCCCGGTCGTCGATCGGCTCCCGCAGGCACACCTGGACCCCGTCGACCGCGTCGACCATCTCCTTGAAGCCGTGGAAGTCGACGACGACGTGGTGGTCCACCCGGATGCGGGTGAGCTTCTCCACCGTGCGGATGGTGCACGCCGAACCGCCCACCTGGAACGCCTGGTTGAACATGGCGAACCGGGGCGCGCTGCGGGACCCGTCCGGGCGGCGGCAGCCCGGCAGCTGGACCATCAGGTCGCGGGGGATCGAGACGGCGGTCGCCCGGCCGCGGCCCGCGGACAGGTGCAGCAGGATCGCGGTGTCCGACCGCTCGGTGCCCGAGTCCCGTCCGTAGCGGGCGTTGTCGTCGCCCTCGCGCGAGTCCGACCCGATGAGCAGGATGTTCCGGGCGTCCTTGACGAGGGCGGTGGGCCGCTCCTTCTCGTAGCGCGCCAGCTCGGCCGCGGCGGCCTCGTCGGGGGTGATGTTCCCGCTGAGCTTCGCGTAGACGGCCCAGCTCACGCCCGCGGCCACGAGGACGACGCCGGTGAAGGTGAACGCGGCGATCCGCACGAACCGCCGCCGACGCCGCCGGGTCAGGCCCCCGCCACCGGCCGTGGCCCCGGCGACCGGCCCCTGCACCGGCCCCTGCCCTCCTGTGTCGGCCACGACAGGGACCACCCCTCCTGACGTAGGAACGTGCGCACTGCTCCTACGACGATGACCCGGACGGGCCGCGGGGGAGGGGTGGACATAAGCCGAACGGGCGAACGAGCCGCCCCCCACACCCCGACAGCCCGGACGCGACGGGGCAGAACCGGCAACGTCGCGGCGCGGGGGTCGGGGCGGGTGCGGGGGCCGTCGCAGCAGCCCCGTCGCGCCGCGCCCACTGCCCGGCGCAGCCGAGGGCGACCGTCGCGTCGCATCCGGCACGCCGCCCCGGGCGTCAGCCCTGTACTCGGCCCAGCTCCCCGAGGCGTAAGCCCTTCGACTCAGCCCTGCGCGAGTGTCGTGACGCGTTCGCTTTCGATCCGCTTGTCGAGCACCCCGGCGTCGGCCCGGTCCAGGTTGCGGCAGAGCACCACCGAGCCTCCGGTCGCCAACGGCCCGTACAGGCCCGCGTTCAGGCCCTCCCACGTGTCGAAGCCGAGCCCGGACAGGATCCGTGAGCCGGGGCCGGTCAGTCCCAGGCCCGTCGCCTCCGCCCGGGCCCGCTCGACGACCTCGGCCCCGCTGAACTCGCGGCCGGCCACGATCAGCGCGGGGCCGTCCGGGTCCACCGGCGTGTACGGCACGAACCGGTCGCCCTGCCCCGGCACCTCCACCGCGTAGTCGGCGAAGCCCTCGGGCACCTGCGGGAACCGTCCGCCCAGCGGTCGCAGCGCCATCGCGATCCGCGCCCCGGAGCAGCCCCGGGCCGTCTCCAGGCCGTCCGGCCCGCTCACCACGACGTCCGCGGCCCGCACGTCCCCGGTCACGTCGGCGACGACCCCCACCGACGCGCAGGCCAGCAGCCACACCGCCGTCTGCCAGTGTGCCGGCAGCAGCAGGGCCACCCGGTCCCCGGGTTCGACGGACAGCTCGTCCTGGAGCAGGTTCGAGGTCTTGGCCACCCAATTGGCGAACGTGGCCACGGACAGTTCGACCCGTTCGCCCGTCGCGTCGTCGTAGAAGGTCACCAGGGGGCGTCCGGGGTCCGCGGCGAGCGCGGAAGCCAGCAGGTCGGCAGGGGTGCGATCGGTGGCGTTCACCCGGGCAAGCGTACGCAACACCCGGGCCCGCGCCCAAGGGACGGCCTCTCGCCCCGCCCGAATGCGCCACCGGTTCGGCGGAATCCGGGCCGACAGTCCGTCACATCCCAGATGGACAGACTTGTATGACTATGTCCAAGATCAGGGGCATGCGTGGATTCCTAGCCTCCTCGATCGGTGTCACCTGTGCGGCCGCTCTGGCCCTTCCCCTCACCCCGCCCGCCGCCGCGGCGGCGAGACCCGCGGCCGACGCGGGCACCCCCGGCGCACCGGCCCCTCGCGCGGCCGCGCCCGCCGTCCCCGGCAGCACCCAGTCCCTCCCCCTGGAGCCCTCCGCCCGCGACCGAGCCACCCCTTCCGCCTCCCTCACCGAGCAGGTGGTGCCCCGCCGTTCCGTACGCCACTTCTCCCTCGTCGGGGTCGTCTGGGACGACCCCGCGGCCGAACTGCACGGCCGCGTCCAGGTCCGCACCCGCACCGCCGCGACCGGCGCCTGGTCCGACTGGCAGGCCCTGGAGACGCACAACACCGAGCACGCGGCCGACCGGGACACCGCCGAGGGCGCCTCGGGCCGGGTGCGCGGCGCCACGGCACCGCTGTGGGTGGGCGACTCCGACGGAGTGGAGCTCCGGGTCCGCTCCGAGCCGGCGCAGGACGCCACCGGGCAGGGCACCGACGCCCGCGGGGCGGCCGCCGCACCCCCGCTCCCCGCCGGACTCCGTCTCGAACTCGTCGACCCGGGCGACGAGACCCAGTCCGCCGAAGGCCCCCGCACGGCGGGTGCCGCCGCCGAGAGCTCCGCGGCCGCCGAGGCCTCCGCCGCCAACGCCGGCCTCGCCGCCCCGGGTGCCACCCAGATCGCGGCCCTCGACCGCGCCGGGACCGAGCAGGAGCTCTTCGCGCTCGCCGCCGAGGGCGTCGCCACCGCCCCGCGGGCGAAGCCGTACATCGGCCCCCGCCCGGCCATCGTCACGCGGCGCGGCTGGGGCGCGGACGAAGGGCTGCGGGAGTCGGGCTTCAAGTACACGAAGAAGGTCAAGGCGGCCTTCGTGCACCACACCGCCAGCGGCAACGGCTACAGCTGCTCGCAGGTCCCCTCACTCATCCGCGGTATCTACCGCTACCACGTCAGGAGCATGGGCTGGCGGGACATCGGCTACAACTTCGTCGTCGACAAGTGCGGAAAGATCTACGAGGGCCGGGCCGGAGGCGTGGCCAAGCCGGTCCTCGGCGCGCACACCCTCGGTTTCAACAGCAACAGCATGGGGATCGCCGTCCTCGGGACGTACGGCTCGAAGAAGCCGTCGAAGGCCGCGGTCAAGGCCGTCGCCCGGCTCAGCGCCTGGAAGCTCGGCCTGCACGGGATGAACCCGAAGAAGAAGACGACGCTGAAGTCGGCCGGCAGCAACCTCTACAGCAAGGGCAGGAAAGTGCGAATGAACGTGATCTCGGGGCACCGGGACGGCTTCAAGACGGAGTGCCCCGGAGGGAAGCTCTACGCGAAGCTCGGCTCGGCCCGCTCCAAGGCGGCCCACTACCAGGGCCGCTGAGCACACGTTCGCACCGCCGCCGGGGGGCATGCGGGGCAGGGGGGCGGGATGCCGCACGGCCAGCGAAGGCGCCACGGAACGGTCTGCATACACTGACCGGCCGAAAGACAGTTCGGCCGGTCCCGGCAGGAAGCAGAGACGACACGTGACAGAAGCGATCCTCCTGGTCGGCGGCAAGGGCACCCGGTTGCGCCCGCTCACGGTGCACACGCCCAAGCCCATGGTCCCGGCGGCCGGGGTGCCCTTCCTCACGCACCAGCTGGCCAGAGCGAGAGCGGCGGGCGTCGAGCACATCGTCCTCGCCACGTCCTACCTGGCCGAGGTCTTCGAGCCCTACTTCGGCGACGGCTCCGCGCTCGGCCTGCACCTGGAGTACGTCACGGAGGAGGAGCCGCTCGGCACCGGCGGAGCCATCCGCAACGTCGCCTCCCGGCTGCACTCCGGGCCCGACGACCCGGTCCTGATCTTCAACGGCGACATCCTCACCGGCCTCGACATCCGCGCCCTGGTCGACACCCACGCGACGTCGGGCGCCGACATCTCCCTGCACCTCACCAAGGTCACCGACCCGCGCGCCTACGGCCTGGTCCCCACGGACGACACGGGCAGGGTGCTGGCGTTCCTGGAGAAGCCGCAGACGCCGGAGGAGATCGTCACCGACCAGATCAACGCGGGGGCCTACGTCTTCCGCCGCTCGGTCATCGACACGATCCCGCAGGGCCGGCCGGTGTCGGTGGAGCGGGAGACCTTCCCGGACCTGCTGGCCGCGGGCGCCCATCTGCAGGGCATGGTCGACTCCACCTACTGGCTCGACCTGGGCACGCCGGCCGCCTTCGTGCGCGGCTCCGCCGACCTGGTGCTGGGCCGGGCCCCGTCGCCCGCCGTCCCGGGCCGCTGCGGCGACCGCCTGGTGCTGCCGACGGCCCGCGTCGCCTCCGACGCGAAGCTGTCCGGCGGCACGGTGGTGGGCGAGGGCGCGTTCGTCGCGGAGGGCGCGCGGGTCTTCGGCAGCACGATCCTGCCGGGCGCGGTGATCGAGCCGGGAGCCGTCGTCACCGACTCGCTGATCGGCACCCGGGCCCGCGTGGGCGAGCGCTCGGTCCTCACCGGCACGGTCATCGGCGACGGCGCGGTGATCGGCGCCGACAACGAACTGCTCGAGGGCGCCCGCATATGGTGCGACGCCCGCATCCCGGCGGGCGCGGTCCGCTTCTCCTCGGACCAGTAGGCCACTCGTGCGACGGGGCGGCCGGACCGCCCCGTCCGGCGCGCCTCACAACCGCCCGATGTCCCACCGGGGCATCTTCGGCGCCCGGCGCGCCGGGACCCGTCCGCTCAGCAGGATCAGCCGGGCCGCCCGGTGCCGCTGCCCGGCGTACGGCTCCAGCAGCTCCAGCATCACCGCGTCGTCCGCGTCCCGGTCCCCGGCCAGCGCCCAGCCCACGATGCCGGGCAGGTGCAGGTCGCCGACCGTCACCTCGTCCGCCGCACCGTGACTGCGCTGCACCGTCTCCGCGGAGGTCCAGGGCCCGATCCCCGGCACCAGCTCCAGCCGGGCCCGGGCGGCTGCGGGCTCCATCCCCACCGTCTGCTCCAGCCGCGCGGCGACCCGCACGGCGCGCAGGATCGTCGACGCCCGCTTGTTGTCGACCCCCGCGCGGTGCCACTCCCACGACGGGATCAGCGCCCAGGTGCGCGGCGCCGGCATCACGTACATCCGCTCGGGCGCCGGGCCCGGAGCGGGCTCGCCGTGGCGGCGCACCAGCAGCCGCCACGCCCGGTACGCCTCGTCCGTGGTGACCTTCTGCTCCAGGATCGACGGGATCAGCGACTCCAGCACCAGCCCGCTGCGCGTCAGCCGCAGCCCGGGCCGCCGGTGCCGTGCCGTCGCCAGCAGCCGGTGCCGCGGCACGAAGGCCGACGGTTCGTCCGCGGCCCCGAGCAGCTCCGGCATCCGCTCCAGCAGCCACTCGGCCCCGGGCCCCCAGGCCTGCCCGCGCACCCCGCCGCCGTGGGCGCACACCCGCAGCGTGCCCGGTCCGGCCGGGGTGAGACTGGCGCGCCACACCGAGCCGTCCGGCGTCGCACGGAACGTCGGGTCCCCGGGCCCGCGCCGCAGCGGCCCGAGCACCAGCCCCAGGTCGAGCGGCCCGTCGGGCACCCAGTCCCGTACCCGCCCCGGCCCCGCGGCCTGCCGCGGCACGCCCCCGCCCACGGCGACATGGCCACCGCGCACGGACGTGCGGGTGGGCCGGGGAGCGAATCGTCCTGCCATCAGTGAAGTCCCTGGATGCGAGTGCCGGTGCCGGGCGGGCCCTACGAGGGTAGGCCCCGCCCGGCCCTGATCACCGCACCTCGATGAACGCCTCCGCGTCCCGCTCGGGCCGCTCGCGCGGTTCTGCCGCCGGATGCCCGACCGCCACCGCCCCCATCGGGTCCCAGTCGCCCGGCAGGTCCAGCACCTCGCGCACCACGTCCCGGCAGAACATCGTCGACGACACCCATGCCGAGCCCAGCCGCTCACCGGCGAGCGCGACCAGGAAGTTCTGCACGCCGGCCCCGGTGGCGACCACGAACATCTCGCGTTCGGCCCCGTCCCGGCGGGCGTCGCCGTAGTGGTGCGAGCCGTCCATGACGAGGCAGGGCACGACGAGGCAGGGCGCGTCGCGCAGGACGTCGCCGCGCCGCACGCGCTTGGCGATCGACTCCTCCGTCTTCCCGTCCCGCCGCAGGTCGGCGATCCAGGCGTCCCGCATGGCGTCCAGCAGCCGGGTCCGCGACCCCTGCGACTCCAGCAGCACGAACCGCCACGGCGTGGTGTGGTGCGGGGCGGGTGCCGTCACGGCCGCGGCCACGGCCCGCCGTACGGCAGCGGGGTCGACGGGCTCGTCGGTGAACGCCCGCACGGTGCGGCGCTGGGTCACGGCCTGCCGGACCGCCTCGGAGGTGCCCAGGCGGAACATGTCGTCCCGGGCGCCGCGGACCATGGCCCGCGCCCCCTCCCCGTCGCCGTCCGCCAGGACGTGGGACAGCCCCCGCACCACGGCGACGGGCAGACCCGCCGACTTGCCCTTGACCAGGTCGCCCGCGGCGGCGAGTTCGTCGGCCGTGGCGACGACGGTGGCGCTGAGCGGGTTGCCGTGCGCGTCCGTGCCGCCGCGCAGGTCGTCCAGGACGCGCACGCCCGCCGCGCCGATGGCGACGTCGGTGAGCCCGGCCCGCCAGGGCCGTCCGGACGTGTCGGTGACGACGACTCCGACGTCGACCCCGAGCGCGTCCCGCAGCCCGTCGCGGATCGCCCGGGCGGAGGCGTCCGGGTCCTCGGGGAGCAACAGCACGGTGCCGGCGGGGGTGTTGGAGGCGTCGACCCCGGCGGCGGCCATGACCAGGCCCTGCCGGTTCTCCACGATGCGCAGGGCGCCGCGCCGGGCGACCACCCGGACCGTCTCGGCGTCGATCGCGGCCTCCCGGTCGTCCGCCCGGACGATCCGGCCCTCGGCCTTGGACACGATCTTCGAGGTGACGAGCAGCACGTCGCCGTCGGCCAGCCCCGGCTCGGCGGCCGCGATCAGCTTGGCCAGATCGTCCCCGGGCGTCACCTCGGGCAGCCCGGCCGGGGCCCACACGCGGTACCCGCCGGCGCCCCGCTCCCCGCCGCTCACGCGCCGCGCACCTCCTCCGCCAGGTCCAGTGCCTCCCGGGCCATGCGGGCGGTGGCGTCGGCGTCGGTCATCATCAGCGGCACGGCCCGGCAGCGGATCCCGGCCGCCTCGACCGGCTCCACCGCGCCCGCGTCCACCGTGTCGACGAGCCAGCCGTCCAGCAGGCCCGAGCCGTAGTGCTCGGCGACGGCCGTCGCCGTCGACTCGACGCCCACGGCGGCGAGCACCTTGTCGGCCATGCCCCGCACCGGCGCGTCGCCGACGATGGGGGAGAGGCCGACGACCGGCACCCCCGCGTCGGCGATGGCCTCGCGGATACCGGGCACGGCGAGGATCGTGCCGATCGAGACGACGGGGTTGGACGGCGGGAAGAGGATCACGTCCGCCGAGGCGATGGCCTCCAGCACGCCCGGCGCGGGCTTGGCCTGGTCGGCGCCCACCGGCACGACCGCCTCGGCGGCCACCGAGGCGCGCAGCCGCACCCAGTACTCCTGGAAATGGATCGCCTTGCGCTCGCCGTCGATCTCGACGGCCACGTGCGTCTCGACGCGGTCGTCCGACATGGGGATCAGCCGCACGCCCGGCCGCCACCGGTCGCACAGCGCCTCCGTCACCGCGCTCAGCGGGTACCCGGCACCCAGCATCTGCGTCCGCACGATGTGCGTGGCGAAGTCCCGGTCGCCCAGGCCGAACCAGTCGGGCCCGACGCCGTACGCCCCGAGTTCCTCCTTGAGGTGGAAGGTCTCGTCGGCGCGCCCCCAGCCCTGCTCCTCGTTGATGCCGCCGCCGAGCGTGTACATCACCGTGTCCAGGTCCGGGCAGACCTTCAGCCCGAAGAGGTGGATGTCGTCCCCGGTGTTGCCGATGACCGTGATGTCCGCGTCGGGCACGGCCCGCTTCAGACCACGCAGGAACCGGGCACCACCGATGCCGCCTGCCAGAACCACAATGCGCATGGGGCAAGTCTCGCAGGCGACCGCGGCAACGGTCCGCCGGCCATGGCCACCGGACGCTCCGGGCCCCCGGCCGCCGCCGGCCGTCAGGCGGTGACGCCGCCCGGTACGCTCCGGGCCTCGCAGTGCGGCGCGGTGTGCATCGGCATCTCCGTCAGCCCCGGGTGGTACACGTGCAGGCTCACGGCCGGCTCCAGCGCGTCGTTCACCACCTCGTGCACGTATCCGGGCGCGAACACGCGCTGGGCGCCCGCCCGCAACGCGCGCGTGCCCCGTTCCGTGCGCTCCGTCAGCGCCCCCCGCAGCACGGTCAGCACACCGGAGGAGCGGCCGTGGTCGTGCAGCCCGCTGCCCTGCCCGGGCACCCAGGACAGCAGCCACACCTCGTAGCCGGGGCCGGTGCGCAGGCGGTGGTACCAGCGGCTGGTCGCGTCGTAGCGCACGAGGTGCTCCCACTGGGAGGGGTCGGCGGCGAGGGAGCGGGCCAGTCCGGCGAACTCGGCGACGGTCGCCGGGTGCTCACGCGGGGCCTGCAGGAGGTGCTGGACTTCGAGGATGTCGCCGGCGATCTGGAGGTCGCTGTCGCTGTTCATGGGTGCGGTGGTTCCTCGGCGGGAGTGGAGGTCGGTGGGGGTCGCGCCGCCGGTGCCCGGATCGCGGGCGGCGACAGCAGTGCCCTGGTGGGAGCGGAGGGAACAGCGGCCGGGTCGTGGGTGACCCGGCGGCAGCCGGAGCGCGTTGGGCTCAACAGCTGCGACAGCAACAGCTACAGCGAACGCGGGCAGCACCGTGGGACCCGGCGGTGCGGGTCGAGGTGGATGCCAAGTTCGCGAGCATGCCCACTAGGACAGCGGCTCACACCTCCACTGTCAACTCGGCACCCGGTATGTGGGATGAGGTTCACCTCATCCGGTCGATCTCTCAGATGAAAGGTTTGTCCATGCCCCACCCGGGACACATGGCGTCCATCCGGGCGCACAAACCCCGTTGCGTAGTCGTGATCCGAATGTGATCCCGTTCGCTTCGAGGCCTGCGTCGGAACGAGGTCGAACGACTGGGCGTCCTTCCCCGTAGAGATCTGCGAGGGGCCCCGCGGACGACAGGGGCCCTCCGGGGCCCTGTCGGTGTGTCAGGTTTTATGGTGATTTGAACACTTTCCGCAAGGGCTTGGTTCCGCAGAGTGAATAAGGGGCCCAATAGCAGATCTCGGCTTGACTCGCCCGGAGCAGCACACTTGTAATTTCACTCGTGTCGTTCAGCCGGAATCGGTAACGGCTAGATCACGGGGACGCGAAGACAGACGAGGGGCGCACATGACCGAGACGGTGCAGCAACTGCTGGTCGACGACGCGGACGAGGAACTCGGCTGGCAGGAGCGCGCACTGTGCGCCCAGACCGACCCCGAGTCCTTCTTCCCCGAGAAGGGCGGCTCGACCCGGGAGGCCAAGAAGGTCTGCCTCGCCTGTGAGGTCCGCTCCGAATGCCTCGAGTACGCCCTCGCCAACGACGAACGCTTCGGCATCTGGGGCGGCCTGTCCGAGCGGGAGCGCCGTCGCCTGAAGAAGGCGGCCGTCTGACCCGCCCCCCGTTCCCGAACGGCCCGTTGCCCGTGGGGTGTCCACAGGCGGCGGGCCGACCTGCGCGCCCGTCCCCCGGCCACCGCCCCTCGACCAGGCGCTGCGCGCCGCCCCCGCAGGACTGCCGATAGTGTGGTCGCTCGTCCGAGACGCCCCGCAGCCCCCACCGGTCGCGGGCGTCCACCACAGTCCAGCGAACCGGGGCCCGTACCTCGATGTCCGTGCACAGCCACCCGGCAGCTCCTCACGACACCGCTGCCTCAGCCGCGTTCGACCCGGCCCACACACCCGAGTTCCCGCGTCACGTGGTCACCGCGGTCCTCGTCTCCCATGACGGTGCCCGCTGGCTGCCCGACGCACTGGCCGGGCTGCTCGGCCAGGAGCGCCCCGTGCAGTACGCGATGGGCGCCGACACCGGCAGCGCCGACGCCTCCGCCCAGCTGCTCGCCGACGCCCTCGGCGACGACCGGGTGCTGCACCTGGCCCGCCGCACCGGCTTCGGCCAGGCCGTCGAGGAGTGCGACCGCACCGCCCCCGTCCTCACCCCGGACGAACTGCCGTACCTGAGGCGGCCCAGCGGCTGGGACCCGGTCACGCGCTCCTGGCGCGACGACGCCTACGACCTGCCCGAGCTGCCGCACGGCGAGCCGGTGCAGTGGCTGTGGCTGCTGCACGACGACTGCGCCCCCGAACCGGACGCCCTGGCCCAGCTCCTGCGGGTCGTGGACATCGAGTACGAGCTGGGCCGCGAGGACGTCGCCGTCGTCGGCCCCAAGCTGCGCGGCTGGTACGACCGGCGGCAGTTGCTGGAGGTCGGCGTCTCCATCGCCGACTCCGGCCGCCGCTGGACCGGCCTGGACCGCCGCGAGCAGGACCAGGGGCAGCACGACCACGTCCGGCCCGTGCTGTCGGTGTCCACCGCCGGCATGCTCGTCCGCCGGGACGTCTTCGAGCAGCTCGGCGGCTTCGACCGCCATCTGCCCCTCATGCGCGACGACGTCGACCTGTGCTGGCGCGCCCACAGTGCCGGTTACCGCGTCCTCATCGCCCCCGAGGCGGTCGTCCGGCACGCCGAGGCGGCCTCCCGTGAACGCCGCACCGTCGACTGCGTCGGCCGCACGGCGGCCTCCCCGCACAAGGTCGACAAGGCCGGCGCCGTCTACACCCTCCTGGTCAACTCGCGTACGGCCGCGCTTCCCTGGGTGCTGCTGCGGATCGTCCTGGGCACCCTGCTGCGGACCGTCGCCTACCTCGTCGGCAAGGTCCCCGGACAGGCCGTCGACGAGATCCGCGGTCTCCTGGGCACCCTGCTGCGGCCCGAGCGGATCCTCGCCGGGCGCCGCGACCGGGGCGCGCCCCAGGTCGACAAGGACGAGCTGCGGCCGCTGTTCCCGCCGCCGGGTGCGACCGTGCGGGCCACCGTCGAGCAGGTCGCCGGCGACCTCGTCGGCCGCTCCGACCCGGAGGTCACCGCCGGCGCCGGACGGCACGGCGGGGCCGTCGAGTCCGGCCCCGGCGGTGACGACGCCGACTTCCTGGAGGTCGAGCAGTTCGCCCGGCTCAAGCGCGTCGCGCGCAAGCCCGGCCCGGTGCTGTTCCTGGTGCTGCTGCTCGTCTCCCTGGTCGCCTGCCGCCAGCTCCTCGGCGGAGGAGCCCTCGCGGGCGGTGCGCTGCTGCCCGCCCCGGCCGACTCCTCCGAGCTGTGGGCGCGTTACCTGGACGCCTGGCATCCGGTCGGCGCCGGAGGCACCTCCTCCGCGCCGCCGTACCTCGCGCTGGTGGCGCTGCTGGCCTCCCTGCTGTTCGGCTCGGCCGGCCTCGCCGTCACGCTCCTGCTCGTCTGCTCGGTGCCCCTGGCCGGTGTCACCGCCTACTTCGCCTCCCGCCCGCTGGTCCAGTCCCGGCTGCTGCGCGCCTGGGCGGCCGTCGTCTACGCCTTCCTGCCCGCCGCCACCGGCGCCCTGGCCGGCGGCCGCATCGGCACCGCCGTCCTCGCCGTGCTGCTGCCGCTGATCGCCCGCGCGGCCATCGCGGCCGGCGGCCTGGCGCACAGCGGCGGCACGCGCGGAAGCTGGCGGGCCACCTGGGCCTACGCGCTGCTGCTGACGATCGCCACGGCCTTCACCCCGCTCGTGTGGCCGGTCGCGCTGATCCTCGGTCTGGGACTGCTGGTCCTGCGCCGCTCCGACGTCCTGGCCTACGGGCTGCGCTTCCTCGCCCAGCTCGGCACCCCCCTGCTGGTCCTCGCCCCGTGGTCGCTGACCCTGCTGCCGTTCGGCTTCTTCCGGGAGGCCGGGCTGGACTTCGGGGCGTCGGCCGCCTCCGCCACGGACCTGCTCGGCGCGAGCCCGGGCGGCCCCGGCACGGTCAGCGGCCTGATGCTCCTCGGCATCGTCCTCGCGGCGCTGGCCGCCCTGCTGCGCGCGGAACGCCAGTTGGGCATCCGCACGGCCTGGGTGGTCGCCCTGACCGGTTTCGTCTTCGCCGTCCTCGCCAACGGCTCGGCCTGGGCCGGCCCCGCGACCCTCGTCTACGGCATCGCCCTGCTGGCGGCCGCCGCGCTCGGCGCCGACGGGGCACGCTCGCGCGTGGCCGAGCAGAGCTTCGGCTGGCGCCAGCCGGTCGCCGTCCTGATCGCCTTCGCCTCCGCGGCCGGCCCGCTGCTCATCGCCGCGGGCTGGATGATCGGCGGCGCCGACGGGCCCCTGGAGCGGCGCGAACCCGTCCAGGTCCCGGCCTTCGTCGCCGACGAGAGCGGCACGAACGGCGACCAGGCCCGCACCCTCGTCCTCGACAGCGACTCCACCGCCCACGTCCGCTACACACTGGTCCGCGGCTCCGGTGCGCGTCTCGGCGACGCCGAGATCGCCGCCTCCCAGGGGGACAACACCAGGCTCGACAAGGTCGTCGCCCATCTCGTCGCCGGCTCCGGAGCCGACCAGGCAGGCCAGCTCGGCGACTTCGCCGTCGGCTACGTACTGGTCCACCAGGGCGCGCCCCGCGAGGTCACCCGCGTCCTGGACGCCACGCCCGGCCTGGCCCGGCTCAGCCGGCAGGAGAGCGGCGCGCTGTGGCACGTCAAGCGGTCGGTCGCCCGGGCCGTGATCGTCGCCCCCGCCGGGACCGGCACCCCACAGCCCGTCGCCGCCGGACCGGTCGACATCCACACGACGATCCCGGCAGGGCCCGGCGGTCGCCTGCTGCGCCTGGCCGACACCGCCTCCGACGGCTGGACCGCCACGCTCGACGGCAAGCCGCTGAAGCCGACCACCGTCGACGGCTGGGCCCAGGGCTTCGAACTCCCCGCCTCCGGCGGCCGGCTGGATGTCACCCATGACGACCCGATCGGCCACACCGCCTGGCTGTGGGCCCAGGGACTGCTGGCCCTCGTCCTGGTGGTGCTCGCCCTGCCCGGCCGGCGGCGCGACATCGACGACGACCTGCCCGAGGAGCCCGTCGTCCCGGCCCAGGCCGTCGCCGGAGAGGGCCGCCGCGCCCGCCGGCTGCGTGCCCAGGCCGAGGCCGGAGCCGAGGCCGAACAGGCCCCCGCGTCCGAGGACTTCCCGCCCCCGCAGCCCCCCGCCGCCGTGCCCCCGCAGCAGGACGGCCACTGGGACACGGCGGCCTACGCTGGCCAGCAGTACGGCGGCCACGACAACGGCCAGTACCCCAACGCCGCGTACCCGGCGGACGCCTACGGGCAGCAGTACCAGCCCGACCCGTACCAGGCCGGCCAGTACGACCCGTACGCCTACGACGACACCTCTCAGGCGGGCCACGACCAGGCCCCGTACGGCCACGCCCCGTACGACCAGACCGGCTACGACCCCGCCTACCCGCAGGACTACGGCACGCCGTACGACCCGGCGCAGCAGCAGTACCCCCACGGCACGGGCAGTGAGCGTCCCGACGGGAGCCAGCAGTGAACCGCACGACCCTGTCCTTGATCGCCGGCACGACCGCGCTCGCCGCCGTCACCGGCTTCGCCGCGCTGTCCGCCCCGGACGCCACCGGCACGGAGACCGCCGCCAGGCCGGCCGCCCAACGGCCCGTGGAACGCACGAGTCTGCTGTGCCCGGCGCCGAGCACGTCCGACATCGCCGAGACCACCTACACCTCCTTCACCCCCGTCACGAAGGGCGCCGGAAGCGGCGGCAAGGCCGAACTCCGGGCGGCCGCCGAGAAGAAGCCCGGCGCGGGCGCCACGGAGGACGGGAAGGGCAAGGGCGGCAAGGACGGCGAGAAGACCGGCGGCGCATCGGGCGGGGACGCGGCCGGCAAGCCCGTGCTGACCCCCAAGGAGCCCGGCAAGCCCGTCACCGGCGACACCTCCGGCTCGGACGCGCCCGCCCTGGTCGGCACCGCCGACGGCCGTTTCGCCCCCGGCTGGACCCTCCAGGAGACGACGGAGGTCGCGGCCGGCACGGGCCGGGGCCTGCAGGGCGTCACCTGCACCGCGCCGGACACGGACTTCTGGTTCCCCGGCGCCGCCACGTCCCCCGAGCGCACCGACTACGTGCACCTGACCAACCCGGACGACTCGGCGGCCGTGGTCGACATCGAGCTCTACGGCAAGGACGGCCTGCTGAAGTCCGAGGTGGGGGAGGGCATCACGGTCCCGGCGCACTCCAGCGAACCGGTCCTGCTGTCCACCCTCGCGGACGCGGACCAGACCGACCTGACCGTGCACGTCAACGTCCGCAGCGGCCGCGTCGGGGCCGCCGTGCAGGCGCTGGACGACAAGATCGGCGGCGACTGGCTGGCCGCGTCCGCCGACCCGTCCGGCAGCCTGGTCCTGCCCGGCATCCCCAAGGACGCCACCGAGGTGCGCCTGATCGCCTTCGCCCCCGGCGACGCCGACGCGGACCTGAAGGTGCGCCTCGCCTCCCCGTCCGGGCTGATCACCCCGGCCGGGCACGAGACGGTGCACGTCAAGGGCGGCATGACCACCGCCGTCGACCTGGGCGACGTCACCCGCGGCGAGGCGGGCTCCCTGGTGCTGACGCCGACCCAGCAGTCGGTGCCGGTCGTCGCGGCCGTGCGCGTCGTGCGCGGCAAGGGGGACCGCAAGGAGACCGCGTTCATCCCGGCCTCCCGCCCCGTCGGCACGCGCGCGACGGCCCCGGCCAACGGCGCCAAGGGCAGCACCCTGTCCCTGACCGCCCCCGGCCGCGCCGCCACCGTCGAGGTCACGGCCTCCGCGGGCAGCGAGGGCGGCACCCCGGTGTCCAAGACGTACACGATCAAGGCGGGCACCACCCAGGACATCGAGCCCCCGGTCCCCGGCGGTCTGAAGGGCACCTACGCGCTGACCGTCGAGCCGGTCTCCGGCGGGCCGGTCCACGGCGCCCGCACCCTGTCGGCCGCGCGGGACGGCGTCCCGGCGTTCACCGTCCAGATCCTCCCGGACGACCGGGGCACGGTCGCGGTCCCGCGGGCGGAACAGGACCTGTCGGTGCTGCAGGACTAGGGCGACGGGAGACGGCCGGCCGGTGCGGGGACCAGCCGGGTCAGTCCTGGTCCTCGCCGTAGCGCGGGTCCACGGTCTCCGGTGTGAGTCCCAGCAGCTCGGCGACCTGCTCGACGACGACCTCGTGCACCAGCGCAGCCCGCTCGTCACGTCCCTTGGTGCGGATCTCCACCGGCCGCCGGTAGATCACCACGCGCGCGGGACGCCCCTCGCGCGCGCCGACCGTCCCGCCGAGCGGAACGGCCTCGTCGTGCCAGGTCTGGCCGGTCCCGTCGAGCCGGGGCACCTCCAGGACCAGGAAATCGATGTCGGCGAGCTGCGGCCACCGCCGCTCCAGGCGCTCCACGGAGTCCTGCACCAGATCCGCGAACGCCTCCGCGCGACTCGCGGCGAGCGGCACCTGCGGGGGTGCGATCGGACCGCGCATGCCCCGGCCGTGCCGATCACGGCGGCGGGGCCCGGGGGCGGCGGTGCGGGGGGCTACGGGCTTGTCCATCACTGGTGAAGGGTAGTCCCCGCGGGCCCCGCATGCCCGGCACCGCGGGGTCACCGGCGCGGGTTCCGGCCGCCCTGCACGGCATGTCGTTACATGACCGTTCAAGCCAAGCTCGGGTTCGCATCCGCGTCTCGGCGAGGCCAGAATCTTTGCGGCAATTGACCTTTTTGTGTTGGCTTTTGACCGCTCGCGGAGCTGTTCGACGCCGGGTGCGGGAGGGTCCGAGCAGTCGGTAAGGTGCACTCGAAGGGGTGTGTGGGGCGTTTCACGCCACGACACGGTGGAGTGACCTGGTGGAGAGTCGTCGCGGCCCGCTCAAGAGTGCGGTACCGTCCAACGTCGTGAGCCCTGTACGTCGCTGTTCGCGCACCGCCTGCGGCCGTCCCGCCGTCGCGACGCTGACGTACGTCTACGCCGACTCGACCGCGGTCCTCGGCCCGCTCGCCACCTACGCCGAACCCCACTGCTACGACCTGTGCGCCGAGCACTCCGAGCGTCTCACCGCCCCGCGCGGCTGGGAGGTCGTCCGGCTCCTCGACGGCTCGGCCCCGGCCCGTCCCAGCGGTGACGACCTCGAAGCGCTTGCCAACGCCGTGCGCGAGGCGGCCCGCCCCCAGGAGCGGGCGGCCGGAGCAGGCGGCGGGGGTCGCGCGGCCGACCCGATGGAGGTCGCCCGGCGCGGTCACCTGCGGGTCCTGCGCTCGCCCGACAACTGACCGCAGCGCCACCTGTCGGATGCCGCCCTGACCTGAGGTTACGGCTGTGCGTCCACGCGGCCACCGCCCGGCGGGCCGGCGGGCGGTACGGGTAGGTTGGACCGCCCGAGAGGACTTTCCAGGAAGAGGCGGGGCGTGGCTGCTGATCTGTCGCAGGTCGTCAAGGCGTACGACGTACGCGGGGTCGTCCCCGACCAGTGGGACGAGTCCCTGGCCGAGCTCTTCGGAGCGGCCTTCGTCCAGGTCACCGGGGCGAGCGCCATCACGACCGGGCACGACATGCGGCCCTCCTCGCCCGGCCTGTCACGGGCCTTCGCCCGCGGAGCCGCAGCACAGGGCGCCGACGTGACGGAGATCGGCCTGTGCTCGACCGACCAGCTGTACTACGCCTCGGGCGCGCTGGACCTGCCCGGCGCCATGTTCACCGCCTCGCACAACCCCGCGCAGTACAACGGCATCAAGATGTGCCGCGCGGGCGCCGCCCCCGTCGGCCAGGACACCGGCCTGGCCGACATCCGGGAACTGGTCGAGCGCTGGAGCGGGACCGGGGCCCCGCAGGCCGCCGCCAGGACGGGCACAATCAGCGCCCGCGACACGCTGTCCGACTACGCGGCCCATCTGCGCTCCCTCGTCGACCTCACCGCGATCCGCCCCCTGAAGGTCGTCGTCGACGCCGGCAACGGCATGGGCGGGCACACGGTCCCCGAGGTCCTCGCCGGGCTGCCCCTGACGCTGGTGCCCCTGTACTTCGAGCTCGACGGCACCTTCCCCAACCACGAGGCCAACCCCCTCGACCCGGCCAACCTCGTCGACCTGCAGAAGCGCGTCCGCGAGGAGGGCGCCGACCTGGGCCTGGCCTTCGACGGCGACGCCGACCGCTGCTTCGTCGTCGACGAGCGCGGCGAGCCCGTCTCCCCGTCGGCGATCACCGCCCTCGTCGCCTCCCGCGAACTGGCCCGCAACGGCGGCCGGGGCATCGTCATCCACAACCTGATCACGTCCTGGTCCGTCCCCGAGGTCGTCGCCGAGCACGGCGGCACCCCCGTCCGCACCCGCGTGGGCCACTCCTTCATCAAGGCCGAGATGGCCCGCACCGGCGCTCTCTTCGGCGGCGAGCACTCCGCTCACTACTACTTCCGCGACTTCTGGAACGCCGACACGGGCATGCTGGCGGCCCTGCACGTCCTGGCGGCCCTCGGCGGCCAGGACGCCCCGCTGTCGTCCCTGGTGGCCGAGTACGACCGCTACACCGGCTCGGGCGAGATCAACTCCACCGTCGCCGACCAGCGGGCCAGCCTCGCCGCCGTCCGCTCCGCGTACGCGGACCGCGAGGGCATCACCCTGGACGAGCTCGACGGCCTGACGGTCTCGGCCGCCGACTGGTGGTTCAACGTCCGCCCCTCCAACACCGAGCCGCTCCTCCGGCTGAACGCCGAGGCGAGGGACCCGCAGACGATGGCGCGGGTGCGGGACGAGGTACTGGGGATCATCAGGGGCTGAGGCCCCGCCCCCCGCGGCGGTAATCTGACCAGGCACGACCCAAGCGCCCGCACCGCGAAGGAACCCTCCATGCCCCTCGAATCCGGCCTCCTCGACATCCTCGCCTGCCCGGCCTGCCACGCCCCGCTCACGGAGCAGGACAGCGAGCTGGTCTGCACCGACGACAGCTGCGGCCTGGCCTACCCCGTCCGCGACGGCATCCCCGTGCTCCTCGTCGACGAGGCCCGCCGCCCCGCCTGACGGCCCCGGGGCGCACCTTCGCGGTCCGCGGAGCACATGACGTCCCGGCACGGCGGGCATCGACGTAGGACGACATCCCACAACGGACCTCCGGAGGCTGCCGCCCATGATCGACGAATCGCTGCTCGACGACCCGGACGGCCTCGCCGGGGCGGACCGCCGCGGACTGCTCCGCGGCGCGGCGGAAGCCGGCGCGCGGGTGCGCACGGCGGCCCGCCACTCCGCCGAGGCCGGCATCGACGACCTCAAGCCCGACGGCCGCCCCCGCGCGGTCCTGATCGCCGGGCCGGGCGCCGCCGCCACACACGCGGCCGACCTCCTCGGCACCCTCGCCGCCGCCGGCAGCCCCGTCACGCGGTTGGCCCCCACGGGCGTCGCCTCCGCCGCGGGCGCCCTGCGCTGGGAACTGCCCGGCTGGGCCGGTTCGGTCGACCTGCTGCTGATCACCACCCCGGACGGCTCCGAACCGGGCCTGTCCCTGCTCGCCGAGCAGGCCTACCGCCGCGGCTGCACCGTCGTCGCGGTGGCACCCGCCGGCTCCCCGCTCGCCGACGCCGTCAACGGCTCGCACGGCCTGTTCGTCCCCATGGCGACCGCGCCCTACGACCAGGACGAACCGCTCGCCGCGTCCGCCCCCGGCGTGCTGTGGGCCCTGCTCACCCCGCTCCTCGCGCTGCTGGACCGCACCGGCCTGCTCGAAGCCCCGCCGGACGCCCTCGCCAAGGTCGCCGACCGCCTCGACCGCGTCGCCGAACGCTGCGGCCCCGCCATCGCCACCTACAGCAACCCCGCCAAGACCCTGGCCTCCGAACTCGCCGACGCGCTGCCCCTGGTGTGGACCGAGGGCCTGTCGGCCGGTCCCGCCGGCCGCCGCTTCGCCGCGGCCCTCGCCGAACTGTCCGGCGCCCCCGCCATGGTCGCCGAACTCCCCGAGGCCCTCGCCGCCCACAGCGCGCTGCTCGCCGGCCCGCTCGCCGCCAGCGCCGACCCGGACGACTTCTTCCGCGACCGCGTCGAGGAACCGCCCGCCCTGCACGCGCGCGTGGTGCTCCTGCGCGACCGCCCCATCGGCGGCCTCACCGCGGCCCCCGGCGCCCGAGAACTCGCCCTCAGCCACGACACGCCGATCAGCGAACTCGAACCCGAGCCCGGCGGCGAACTGGAGACCCTCGCGGAACTGATCGCCATGACGGATTTCGCCGCGGTTTACCTGGCGCTCGCCTCGAGGGCCTGATCTTGCCCGGGACGCCCTGACGCCGGGGCGTCCTGCCGCGCCCGCACGCCCGCACACGCAGAGAGAACTCCATGGACCGCCTCGACAACACCGTCCGCCCCTACGCCTGGGGTTCCCCGACGGCCATCCCGCAGCTGCTCGGCACCGAACCGACCGGCGAACCGCAGGCGGAGATGTGGATGGGCGCCCACCCGGGCGCCCCCTCGCGCACCGCACGGGGCACCCTCGCCGAGGTCATCGACGCCGACCCCGAGAAGGAACTCGGCCCCGCCGCCGTCGCCCGGTTCGGCCCCCGCCTGCCGTTCCTGCTGAAGCTCCTCGCCGCCGGAGCCCCCCTCTCCCTCCAGGTGCACCCCGACCTGGCCCAGGCCAGGGAGGGCTACGCCGACGAGGAGCGCCGCGGCATCCCCGCCGACGCCCCGCACCGCAACTACAAGGACGCCAACCACAAGCCCGAACTCATCTGCGCCCTCACCGAGTTCGACGGCCTGTGCGGCTTCCGCGCCCCCCTGGAGGCCGCCGCCCTCCTCGACGGCCTCGGCGTCGACTCCCTCAAGCCCTACGTCGACCTGCTGCACGCCCACCCCGAGGACGCCGCCCTGCGCGAGGTCCTCACGGCGATCCTCACCGCCGACCGCGAGGAGATGACCCGCACGGTCGAGGAGGCCGCAGCCGCCTGCACCCGCCTCGGCGGCGCCTACGCCCCGTACGCCGACATCGCCCACCACTACCCGGGTGACCCCGGTGTCATCGCCGCGATGCTGCTCAACCACGTCCGGCTCCAGCCCGGCGAGGCCCTCTACCTCGGCGCCGGCGTCCCGCACGCCTACCTCGACGGACTCGGCGTCGAGATCATGGCCAACTCGGACAACGTGCTGCGCTGCGGCCTGACGCCCAAGCACGTCGACGTCCCCGAACTCCTGCGCATCGTCCGCTTCCACGCCGCCGACCCGGGTGTGCTGCGCCCCGAGGCCGCGCCGGACGGGGAGGAGGTCTACGAGACGCCCATCGACGAGTTCCGCCTCTCGCGCTACGTCCTCGCCGAAGCGGGCGGCCCCCGCGACCTCACGCGTCCGACCCCGCAGATCCTGCTGTGCACCGCCGGCACCGTCCGTGCGGGCGAGCACGAACTGGCCCCGGGTCACTCCGTCTTCGTCCCGGCCGGCGAAAGGGCCGAAGTGTCCGGTTCGGGAACGCTCTTCCGGGCCACCGTCGTCGTCTGACCGTTTCAAAGCCCCCCGTGCCGGTGACCTGAACCACCACGGCTCCGGCGGGCTGCAACAATGGCCCACCGTCAAGCACGGGCAAAGCCACGGGCGCCGCACCACAGCGGCGCCCCGGCCCTGGAACGGCGTACGAAGGGACAACGCGAACCAATGAGCGCGTCAGGCGGCACCAAGGCGATCGTGGCGGCACTGGCCGCCAACCTCGCGATCGCGGTAGCGAAGTTCGTGGCGTTCCTCTTCAGCGGCTCGTCGTCGATGCTCGCCGAGTCCGTGCACTCGCTCGCCGACTCCGGCAACCAGGCGCTGCTGCTCGTCGGCGGCAAGAAGGCCAAGCGCGAGGCGACCCCGCAACACCCCTTCGGCTACGGCCGCGAGCGCTACATCTACGCCTTCCTCGTCTCCATCGTCCTCTTCTCGCTCGGCGGCATGTTCGCCCTCTACGAGGGCTACGAGAAGATCAAGCACCCGCACGAACTGACGCACTGGTACTGGCCGGTCGGCGTCCTGGTCTTCGCCATCATCGCCGAGAGCTTCTCCTTCCGCACCGCGATCAAGGAGTCCAACACCCTGCGCGGCGGCCGCTCCTGGAAGGACTTCGTCCGCCACGCCAAGGCCCCCGAACTCCCGGTCGTCCTGCTGGAGGACCTCGGCGCCCTCGTCGGTCTCGTCCTGGCCCTCGGCGGCGTCGGCCTCGCCCTGCTCACCGGCGACAGCGTCTGGGACGGCATCGGCACCCTCTGCATCGGCATCCTGCTCGTCCTGATCGCCCTCGTGCTCGCCGCCGAGACCAAGTCGCTGCTGCTCGGCGAGTCCGCCGGAGCCGAGGAGACCCGCAAGATCGAAGCCGCCGTCGTCGACGGCGACGTCGTCACCCGCATCATCCACATGCGCACGCTGCACCTCGGCCCCGAGGAGCTCCTCGTCGCCGCGAAGATCGCCGTCCGGCACGACGACACGGCCACCGAGATCGCCCACGCCATCGACGCCGCCGAGGCCCGCATCCGCGAGGCCGTCCCGATCGCCCGCGTCATCTACCTCGAACCGGACATCTTCAGCCAGACCGAGGCGGCCAAGGGCCCCGACCCCGAGGCCAGCCCCGGCGGCCCGGCCCCCCACGCCACCGACCACTGACGACACCGCGTCCGTCCCACGGGGCCCGCCGGACACCCGGCGGGCCCCACGGCGTCCCCCGACCGACCCTGGCCCGCCCGGCCGGCGCGCCCCACGGCGTCCCACGGCCGACCTTGGCCCGCCCCGGCCGGCGCGCACCTCGCCCCTCGGCCGTCTGGGGCCGGTCCTTGCCCGCCCCCGGCCGGGCCGCTTCTTGCCTACGCGGTCGGCCCGCGCCTCGCTCGTCCGGCCGGCCCCGCTGCGCTTCGCGGCCGGCCTCCGCCCGCCCGGCCGGCGCGCACCTCGCCCCTCGGCCGTCCGCGGCCGGTCCTTGCCCCCCCCGGTCGGGCCGCTTTTCGCCTACGCGGTCGGCCTGCGCCTCGCCCATCCGGCCAGCCCCGCGACGCTCAACGGCCGGCCCTCGTCGGCCCCCGGCCGGGCCGCTTCTTGCCTACGCGGTCGGCCCGCGCCTAGCTCATCCGGCTGGCCGCGCTGCGCTTCGCGGCCGGCCTCCGCCCGCCCGGCCGGCGCGCACCTCGCCCTCGGCCGTCTGGGGCCGGTCCTTGCCCGCCCCCGGCCGGGCCGCTTCTCGCCCCACGCGGTCGGCCTGCGCCTCGCCCATCCGGCCAGCCTCGCGACGCTCAACGGCCGGCCCTCGCCGGCCCCCGGCCGGGCCGCTTTTCGCCTACGCGGTCGGCCCGTGCCTCGCTCGTCCGGCCGGCCCCGCGGCGCTCCGCGGCCGGCCCTCGCCTCCCGGCCGGGCCGCCTCGCCTACCCGGTCGGCCCGCGCCTCGCCCATCCGGCCAGCCCTGCGACGCTCCACGGCCGGCCCTCGCCCCCCGGCTGGCCCGCTTATCGTCCACCCGGCCGGCCCCCGGCCTTCCGCCGCCCCGGGCCTGCGGCCTTTCGCCGCCCGGGCTGCGGCGTTTCGCGGCCAGGGCAGCGGACACCCGACGGGTCCGGCGGTCCTCTTCCCCGACCCGGACCACGGCGGCGAGGCACGCCCGGAGGTGCGCCCCGGCGGTCCGGCCCGCCCCGGCTCCCGCACATGTTCGGCTCGATGTGTTCGCGGACGGACTGGGGATCGCACCCGCCCCCGGTGTAGCTTGGGACGGAGCCAGACGTCGCTGCTGATGGCGGTCGGGCGGTCCCACCGCGGACCGGCCGAGGGAGAGAGGGCCTCCGACGGACTGCGCTGCGCGCACGCGGGCATGCCTGTGTCCTCTTTTCGGGGCACCCCTGTGTCCGACCGCCGCGCAGACCAGCCGTACCCACCTCGCCCCAACCCCGAGGAGCAGCTCGCAATGACGACTGTCGAAAACCGACAGGACTTCAAGGTCGCCGACCTCTCCCTGGCCGCGTTCGGCCGCAAGGAGATCACCCTCGCCGAGCACGAGATGCCGGGCCTGATGGCGATCCGCAAGGAGTACGCCGAGGCGCAGCCCCTGGCCGGCGCCCGTGTCACCGGCTCCCTGCACATGACCGTGCAGACCGCCGTGCTCATCGAGACCCTGGTCGCCCTCGGCGCGCAGGTCCGCTGGGCCTCCTGCAACATCTTCTCCACCCAGGACCACGCGGCCGCCGCCATCGCCGTCGGCCCGAACGGCACGCCCGACAACCCGCAGGGCGTCCCGGTCTTCGCCTGGAAGGGCGAGACCCTGGAGGAGTACTGGTGGTGCACCGAGCAGGCGCTGACCTGGCCGGACAGCCCCACCGGCGGCCCCAACATGATCCTGGACGACGGCGGCGACGCCACCCTCCTCGTCCACAAGGGCGTCGAGTACGAGAAGGACGGCAAGGTCCCCTCGCCCGACACCGCCGAGTCCGACGAGCACCGCGTCATCCTCGAACTGCTGAACCGCACCATCACGGACGGCTCGCAGAAGTGGACCCAGCTGGCCTCCGAGATCCGCGGCGTCACCGAGGAGACCACGACCGGCGTCCACCGCCTGTACGAGATGCAGCGCGACGGCGTCCTGCTGTTCCCGGCGATCAACGTCAACGACGCCGTCACCAAGTCGAAGTTCGACAACAAGTACGGCTGCCGCCACTCGCTCATCGACGGCATCAACCGCGCCACCGACGTCCTCATCGGCGGCAAGACCGCGGTCGTCTTCGGCTACGGCGACGTCGGCAAGGGCTGCGCCGAGTCCCTGCGCGGACAGGGCGCCCGCGTGATCGTCACCGAGATCGACCCGATCTGCGCCCTCCAGGCCGCCATGGACGGCTACCAGGTCGCGACCCTCGACGACGTCGTCGAGACGGCCGACATCTTCATCACCACGACCGGCAACAAGGACATCATCATGGCCTCGGACATGGCCAAGATGAAGCACCAGGCCATCGTCGGAAACATCGGCCACTTCGACAACGAGATCGACATGGCCGGCCTCGCCAGGATCCCCGGCATCGTCAAGGACGAGGTCAAGCCGCAGGTCCACACCTGGACCTTCCCCGACGGCAAGGTGATCATCGTCCTGTCCGAGGGCCGCCTGCTGAACCTGGGCAACGCCACCGGCCACCCGTCGTTCGTGATGTCCAACTCCTTCGCGGACCAGACCCTGGCCCAGATCGAGCTGTTCACCAAGCCCGACGAGTACCCGACCGGCGTCTACGTGCTGCCCAAGCACCTCGACGAGAAGGTCGCCCGCCTCCACCTCGACGCCCTCGGCGTCAAGCTCACCGAACTGCGCCCGGAGCAGGCCGAGTACATCGGTGTGCAGGTCGAGGGCCCCTACAAGCCGGACCACTACCGCTACTGACCGTCTGCCGAACCGCTCCCGGTCGGCTCCCGGCCGGGACTCCGGTCCTCCAGCGACCGAGATCCCCGTCCCTCCCCGACCGGGGAACGGAACAGCACAGCCGGCCGGTAGCCGCAGCTCCGAGACAGGCCCCCCGCACCCCCGTGCCGGGGGGCCTGCCCCGTTCGACCGGCCGATGACCGGCCCAGCCCGTCAGGACCCAGAACCCCCATGCCCCGCGGCCGCTATTCGCTCCACGATCCGCACGATCACACCCCCCTCGCAGAAGAACACTTCCAGTGCGCCCCCGGCCCCTCCGGCTGGCGCTACGTCTCCCAGCTGACCGCTCCCTCGGGCGAACACCACGGCTCCGTCGACCTCACCCTGGACGAGCTCGGCCGCCCCATCCGCCTCGAACTGCACGCCGCCGCCTGGCAGGTCCGCGGCGCCGCCCTCGACGGCGTCACCTGGGTCCGCACCGACCCCATCGGGACCGAGGCCACCGAAGGCAATGTGCGCGCCCACGCCTTCACCGGCACCTCCCCGGCGTTCCTCGTCGCCACCGCCCGGCTCCTGCGCCTCACCCCCTCCACCGCAGCCACTCGCGTACGCCTCGTCGCCTTCACGGACCCGGTCCTGGCCCCCCGCACCGTCGACCAGTCGTGGACCTTGCTGAGAAGCGAAGCACACCCCACTGACAACGCCCCCCTGATCGTGGACGAATACCAGGTCACAGCTTTGGACACGGGGGAGCAGCACGCCGTGCACATCGCCGGCGACGTGGTCCTCGCCGCTCCCGGCATCGAACTCGAGGACCTGGAATCGCCCCCGTCTATCTTCCCCTGAACCACCGGCGGACCCGGCCCGGTACGGCGGGGCCTCACCCCTGCTCGGCGGTCGCCCCGGGCACCACTACGCCGGCGGCACGAACCCCGTACCGGGCCGCTCGGCCACCGGGTCCTCCGACGCCCCGCCCGACCGCGGACGGGACGGCTCGACGGGCGGCTGGGCCGGTCCGACGGGCGGTGCGGACGCAACGGGGGCCGGGCCTGGGGGGACCGGGGGCGTGAAGGCGGAGGACTCGGCGCCGGGCGCGGCCGGCGGCGGCGCGGGAGCGACGGAAGCCGCGCCGGGTCCGCCCTGAGGCGCGGGCGCACCGGGACCCGCGCCGGGCGCGACCGAGGCCGTGCCGGGCGGGACCGATCCACTGCCGAAAGCCCGCCGGGTCTCCCGTACCTGCCGCTCCTGCACGACCGCCGCCAGATAGGCCGCCGCCGGCACGCCGTGCGGCACCGGTGCCCCCGTACGCTCCGCGAGATCCGACGCCAGCCGCTGCGCCATCGATGAGCCCACCTGCGGATCCAGCTGGTGCATGCGCGTCAGGTACTGACGGACCGCGAGCCACAACCCGTCCGGCACCGCCGACAGGTCCAGTTCCGCGAACCGCCCCGCGAGCCAGGGCGGAGGGGGCGGCACGAACCCGCTCCTGGTCACCGGAAGCCGCTCCCGCACGACCAGGGTCCCCGCGAACACGTCCCCCAGCCGCCGGCCACGCGCCGACACGAACGAGGCGATACAGGCGACGACCCCGAAGGTCATGAGGATCTCGATCACTCCGATCAGACCCCGCACCAGCGCGTGGCGGAACCGGATGGGACCGCCGTCGTCGCGCACCACGCGCAGCCCGCACGCCATCTTCCCGAGCGACCGCCCGTGGCTGAGCGTCTCCACGGCGATCGGCACACCCACCAGCACCAGGACGAACGACGCGATCGACAGCGCCGTCTGCGCCGCCTCGTCCAGCGAGGCCGTCGACGCGACGAGGGCGATGGTCACGGCGACGTAGACCGCCACGACCGCCCCAAGATCGAGCAGCACGGCCAGCGTCCTGCTGGGCAACCTCGCGGGCCGCAGCTCCAACGCCACGGCCTCGCCCGTCACCAGCTCACTCACGCCCGCCGTCCCTTCCCCTGCCCTGCCCCCGACAGCCCCCAGTCTGCCAAGCTGAGCATCGCACCGTAGTACGACAAGCTTGATCCACGACGAGCCGCCGACGAACAGCCGAGGAGCAGGCACACCGATGGACCTCGACGTCTTCGTCTCCGCCCACCGCGCGGAGTGGGACCGCCTCGAAGCCCTGCTCCGCCGCCGGCGTCGCCTCAGCGGCTCCGAGGCCGACGAACTCGTCACTCTCTACCAGCGCGCAGCGACCCATCTGTCCCTGATCCAGTCCAGCGCCCCCGACCCGCAGCTCACGGGCCGGCTCAGCCAACTCGTGGCACGCGCGCGCAGTGCGGTGACAGGAACCCGCCGTGCCTCATGGCGCGACGTCACCCGCTTCCTGGCGCACGGCTTTCCGGCCGCCGTCTACAAGACACGGCACTGGTGGGTGCCCACGGCCCTGCTGTCCACGGCCGTCGCGGCGCTCCTCGGCTGGTGGATCGGCACCCACCCGGAGGTCCAGGCCTCCATCGCGGCCCCCAGCGAACTCCGGGACCTCACCCGCCCCGGTGGCCAGTACGAGACGTACTACTCCAGCCACCCGGCCGCCAGCTTCGCCGCCCAGGTGTGGACGAACAACGCCTGGGCGGCCG
The DNA here is from genome assembly GCF_055567995.1 of Streptomyces sp. NPDC026246. Lineage (NCBI taxonomy): Bacteria > Bacillati > Actinomycetota > Actinomycetes > Kitasatosporales > Streptomycetaceae > Streptomyces > Streptomyces sp. NPDC026246. Next base: position 332,317 of record NZ_JBVHPJ010000009.1, read on the forward strand.
CGCTCTGCCTCATCCTGGGCGTCTTCCTGGGGCTCCCGGTCCTGTGGATCCTCTTCCAGAACATGCTCAACCTGGGCATCGGCGTCGGACTGATGTCCTCGGCCGGCCGCCTGGACACCTTCCTCGGCCTGGTGCTCCCGCACGGTCTGCTCGAACTCACCGCGGTATTCGTGGCCGCCGGCACCGGCCTGCGCCTCGGCTGGACACTGATCGACCCCGGTCCACGCACGCGCCGCACCGCGCTGGCCGAAGAGGGCCGCGCCGCCATAGGCATGGCCATCGGCCTCGCCCTGGTCCTCTTCATCTCCGGGGCCATCGAAGGCTTCGTCACCCCCTCGGGACTCCCGACCTGGGCACGCATCACCATCGGCATCGCCGCGGAAGTGGCCTTCCTGGCCTACGTCTACGTCCTCGGCGGTCGTGCCGTCCGTACCGGTGAGACCGGTGACGTCGACGCGGCGGAGCGCAGTGCGACCGTCCCCACAGCCGCTTGATCGTCCCGCCCACCGGCGGATGTGCGAGCACGTCCGTTCAACTGCTAGTCTCCTCTTCGCCCCACGGGAGCCGTTGACACGGCGACTGCGGGGAGGTAGATTCGAACAGTTGCCTGGAAGTGGGGCTCAGCTCCAGACCGGCACAGTGAGCATCTGTCTGCTTCTTGAATCACTGCATTCGAAGAAGCCTCTCCCGATGAATCGGAAATGCGGTCGGTCAGTCCGGCCAAAAACTTCTGATAAAGTCGGAACCGCCGGAAAGGAAACCGCGAGAGCGGAAACCTGGAAAGCACCGAGGAAATCGGATCGGAAAGATCTGATAGAGTCGGAAACGCAAGACCGAAGGGAAGCGCCCGGAGGAAAGCCCGAGAGGGTGAGTACAAAGGAAGCGACCGTTCCTTGAGAACTCAACAGCGTGCCAAAAGTCAACGCC